>CAYJPO010000037.1:0-44076 GCA_964372045.1 uncultured Anaerolinea sp. | reverse complement strand
TCAGCTACCCCAAATGGCTGCGCTGGACTGCCAAACTCTGGCTGTGGGTCATCCTCGCCACGGTCGCATTTTTGGGCATCGCGGTGGCGATCAACTTCGGACCGTTCTAGTTCATTACCGCGAAGCACGCTAAGGACGCGAAGATTTATTTTTTTCTTTGCGAACTTTGCGCTCTTTGCGGTTCAAACATTATGGATACTCTCTTCCCCGAATCCTACGAAATCTCCCGTGCGCGCTTCATGCGGGACTGTGAGCGGCTTGGCCCCATGTGGGCTTCATCCCGTCTGGAAACTCATCCGCTCAAGAACTTCCCCGACCTGGGCATTGATTGGCTGTGGGCGGAGCCGCGCAAAAAGGAAAACATCGTGCTGGTCTCCATCGGCGAGCATGGTGTCGAAGGCATTGTCGGCTCGGCAATGCAAAAACTTTTCATCGACGAGTTCGCGCCACGCATCAACCGTGAAAATACGGGGTTGCTGCTCGTCCATGCCATCAACCCGTGGGGCATGAAGAACCGCAAGCGCGTCACCGCCAATCACGTCGACCTAAACCGCAACTTCGTCTACGATGGGAACTTCGACCCGGAGATCAACCCCGCCTATGATACGCTCAGGGATTTTCTATGCCCCCAACGCCCCGTCCGCACCTTGAGCGCGGAAGCGCTTCCTTTTTATGTGAACGGCATCCGCTACATGATCTCACCCGGCAAGGCAAAGGTGCATGAGGCATCATTGCTTGGACAGTATCGTCATTCGCAAGGTCTTTACTACGGCGGAACTGAACTTCAGGAGGAAACCGCCGTCCTCATGGACTTGTACCGCAAAGCTGTGGCAGAGTACCAAAATTTCATTCAGGTGGACATTCACACCGGCTACGGTCCGCGCTATCAGATGTCGGTCATCGTCCCGCCGCTCGACCCAACTCCCTCGTCCGAAGCGACGCGGAAGTTCAATTATCCGCTGGTGCAAAAAATAGATGTGAACGAGTTCTACGCCATCAGCGGTGACATGGGCGAATATGTCTATCGTTTGCGCGATGCCGAATTTCCGGGGAAGAACGTCTTTGCCTGCGGCTTCGAGTTCGGCACCTTCGGCGACTCATTGCCCGCCCTGCTGCGAAGTTTAAAAATGACCATCCTGGAAAATCAACTCCGGCATCACGGCGCGGTCAGCCCGCAGGCGGAAAAAGAAGTCCTTGCCGAATACGCAGAACTCTTCCTGCCGTCTGAAATCAAATGGCGCGAAAAAGCCATCGTCGATTGCAGGCAGGCGTATGAAGGGATACTGTCTGCCTTTGGTATCCATTGAAATACTGTTCGATTTTATGGCCTGGTTTCACTAATTTCCACAACTCACGCCCTACTTTTCATTTCTCTGGATGTGACATATGGAAAAATGGATTAAAATAACCATGCTGAATTCGTGAGGAGCTCAAGTGAGCATGGATCAGAGAAAAATATACTTTAGAGTATTTATTATTTTATTGTCAGGAATGCTAAATACCAGGTGCTCTATAACTGCGCCCACACCTCCAGCAGTAACACTTCCGCCTGATATCTCAACAAGAACCCCTGCCCCCGTTACACCGATCCCCGTCTCCAATGCTTATTACATCAGCCCTTCCGGCAACGATACTGCCCCAGGAACTTTGGAAGATCCCTGGCGTACAATGCAAAAGGCGGTCGATACCTTGATGCCTGGGGATACACTTTTCGTTCGCGGCGGTCAATACGACGGGGTCATAACCGGATGGAGCTTTGAATATTCCGGTACCGCATCTCAGCCAATCACAATAACAAACTACCCTGGTGAACAAGTGGTCTTCAAGATACTAACCGCTGAACATGAGGATCGTTATATCTTCAGGTGTTCAGTAAACCCTGCATATCCTGAAAGCGGGCAAACTACAAAAGCCGATCATATTCACATCATCGGCACCAACGTGACTCCCCGCCGCCTTTCAAATGGCGTCGAAAGCCCAAAAGGGATCGTGATGCAAGGCATTGAGGGGGAACAATCGCCTGCGATCCTGGCGGCTGACTGCGACTATTGGGAGGTAGCAGGGGTTGATTTCATCGAAGTCGCTTACGGAATATCCACCAAAAAGAATAATCTAAGAACGATGGAGGAACACAGTCCCGATTATTGGAATGTTCACGACAACCGTGTGTATATTTACTATCGTGAATCCGGAATGCAATTCAATGGTAGTTTCAACTTGATCGAGAACAATGAGATCTACAAAGTGAGCGATCGATTGGATACCCCATTCGGTTGCCAGTTATTGAACCTGTTGGGGAATAATAATATTGTCCGCGGAAATATATTAAGCCGCCTGGGCAGCAGCGCAAATTGTATCGGCATCATGTTCGAGTGGGACCTGGCAGATCTAAATCTTATCGAGGAAAACATTATTAGTGATGTACCGGTGGGAATATCCATCCAGGGAGGTGATGGGAACATCATACAAAATAACGAAATTATCGCCACAACGGACGCCCCCAGGGCGGGTGTAATTGTGGCATCGTATAATGACAGAACTGGTTGGCCGTGTAATGAGCCAGACTCCATTTCTCCGCCTGATAACCTGGCTCATCCCGAACATTCATATTACTACCCGCACGACTGTCATTCCAAGAACAACCAGATCCGAAAAAATGTTATTACCGGTTTCGAAGCAGCGTGGATTATGCAGCCAGTTCAACTAGACAGCAATATTTTTCTTGAAAACTCAGTCCTTAATCCATGAAAGATTCTCCATGATCGAACAAAATAAAACCCTAACAAACCCTGGTGGTCTATAGTGGCTAATATGAACACAACCGACTATTTGCTTCAAAACTCACATAAAGACGACATTGCGTTAATCACGCCAAAAGCGGAATACACCTACCGGGATCTGGAGAATTCCGTTCGTTCAATGCTCAGTGCATTCAAAGCCACAGAAATCAGCATTGGGGATCGAATCGGCATCCTCGGCAGTAATTCACTATTTTGGGCGGCAAGTTACCTGGCGGCTATGAAAATCGGGGCGATCGCGATCCCCTTCGCAACGAAGTTACCGCAGCATGAGCTTGCAGGTCAAATCGAACAGATTGGGTGCAAAGCCATATGTGTGGATGACAGACTCGACAAAAAATACTCGCCTGCCTTGCCCAACGACCTTTGCAAATTCAGCGAAGGTACATTGTCTCACCCCGGCGATGTGGATTGGGAAGTATTCGAGCGAGGCTTTCACATAAATCAGGATGCGGCATGGATGCTCACGTCCGGCACCACCGCCAAGCCAAGGGTGACACGGATCACTCATGCCAACATTCAGGCCAACACCGACTCGATCATCCAATATTTGGGTTTAACTCGCAGCGACAGGATCATGTCCGTTCTGCCGTTCTATTATTGTTTTGGGACATCCCTGCTGCACACGCACTTACGGGTAGGCGGGTCGCTGGTTCTTGGAGATTCGATGGGATTCCCCGAAAAAGTACTGGACATCATGGAGCAGAAATCCTGTACCGGGTTTGCAGGCGTGCCCACCACTTTTCAAATGTATCTTCGCAATTCAACCTTCCCCCAACGGAAACTTCCGGCATTGAGGCAGATCCAGCAAGCTGGTGGGAAGTTATCCCCCATTTTGATCGAGGAACTCACCCAATGCCGCCCGCAAACCAGGATTTTCATCATGTACGGGCAGACAGAAGGCACCGCCCGCCTCTCGTACCTGCCGCCGGAACTTCTGCAGACCAAACTTGGTTCCATCGGACGAGGAATCCCGGGAGTTACACTGTCGGTGCTGAATGAAGCAGGCGAATCGGTCAAACCGAACGAGGTCGGGGAGATCATCGCGCGCGGCAGGAATATTTCCCCCGGATATTTTAACGAGCCCGAAGTCAATGCCCAAAAGTTCATTGATGGCGCGCTGTACACCGGTGACATGGCGACCGTTGACGAAGATGGATTCATTTATATCGTCGACCGGAAAAGTGATTTCATCAAATCCTATGGGAACCGCGTCAGCAGTCAGGAGGTCGAGGCGTGTATCATGGAGATCAAGGATGTGGTGGCCGCCGCCACAGTGGGCGTACCCGACCCGGTCCGGGGAGAGGCGATCCGCGCATTTGTCGTCCTGCGGGCAAAAGCCGCGGTCACCGAAAATGATATTATCACTCATTGCATGCAGCGCCTGGCAAGATATATGGTTCCACGGGATGTCATCTTCATCCAAAGCCTGCCTACGAACCAGCACGGCAAGGTCATTAAATCCGAATTGAGAAAGGAAAAGTGAAATGAGCGTGATCGATCCATCCGCCCCGAAACAAAGCACCCGCCTGATTTTTATTCATCATTCGACCGGGGCAAACTGGCTGGCCGATGCCAATGGCAGCCTGGGAAAAGCGCTGGGCGAGAACAATTATTTTGTCAGCGACACTAACTACGGCTGGGGACCGGACCAGATCGGCAGCCGCACCGATATCGGACATTGGTGGAACTGGTTCTGTGACCCGAAGAAAAGCCCCATATATTTGCAGGCAGTGTTCAACGACGGCGGACAATGCGCATCGTACACGCGTCCATTGAATCCGCCGCCCGGAGAGAATGAGGTCATCCTCTTCAAATCTTGCTTCCCGAATTCCACGTTGAGGGGCAACCCGGACGCACCGACACCGCCCATTGAGAAAAACCCTATCCGCGGACATAAAGCTCCCACCGTGCCGCCCAATCCGAATGACCTTGTGCGTTACCTGATCGGCGGATTGAAATCAATGGCAAAACGTATCCTGGGCAGGGCAAAGAACGAAGAGGCATACACAGTTGCAAATGCAAAAGGCATTTATATCGAACTTTTGAAGAGCTTTCGTGAGCATCCCGATAAACTTTTCATCGTGCTTACCGCTCCCCCGCTAAGATATTTGCCGTTCGCATCAAACACACGCGCCTTCAACCTGTGGCTGATGAAGGAATGGCTGGCCGATTACCCGCTGAAAAATGTGGCGGTCTATGATTTTTACAACGTCCTCACCACGAATGGCGGCGATAGAAGCACGTCCGACCTGGGACAGGCATCCGGTAATCACCATCGAATTTGGGATGGAGCAGTTCAACATCAGGCAGATGCCCGCTTTAATCTACTCGCGTATCCCACCCAGGATGACCACACCAACAAAGCTGGCAATCTGAAAGCAACTGGAGAATTCATCCCCGTCCTGAATTCCTTTTACCATCAATGGAAGAATTCCCGTTGATGCATACATCCGACCGATCAGGAATCACCGATGTTGCAATCTTGGCGTAAACTGGCTCGAAAATTATTTATTGACCTTGATCTCGATCAGGGCGGTTCCACCATTCTCATCACCGGAATCGCCAGAAGCGGAACCACCTGGTTGTCGGAGGTCATTAACCGCGACAATTCCTACCGGGATATTTTCGAGCCGTTCCTGCCTTTCAAGGTAGAACTGGTCGGCAGATACAGGCTCCATCAATACATCCGCCCCGGGGAGCGCGATCCCTATTTCGTTGACAGTGCAAAAAAGATCCTCTCCGGGCGGGTCCGAAACCGCTGGACCGATTGGAGCAATCGGAAGTTCATAGCTACAAAAAGGATCATCAAGGATGTTCGGACCAACCTGATGCTCCGGTGGCTTCATGAACTGCGTCCGGAAATGCCGATCCTTTTACTGATCCGGCATCCGCTATCCATCTACAATTCGTGGAAAAAGTTAGAATGGGGCGTCGGATCCGAGTTCGGCGTCGGAGATTTCGATGAGATCGTCAAACAAACCCCACTCTTCACTGACCATCCATTGATCGCTGAAAATCTCACCCGGATAGACAAGGACAGTTACTTTGAACAATTGATCTTCATGTGGTGTGTTTTTTATTACCTCCCGTTGAAGGAAATGAACCCACAGGATTATCTTTTCGTGTACTATGAAAACCTTTTACTGGATCCGGAAAACGAATTCAAACGTGTATTTTCCTATCTAAAAAAACCCTTTAATTTTCAGCAGATCAGCCAGAAAGTGAAAATGCCGTCCAAGACCAACTACAACAAGATCCTGTTTTCATCACCTTCCGAAGCCCTCATCCAAAGCTGGAAGAAGGATGTGTCTGAACAGGAAATCACCCGGACGCAGGAAATTCTCAAAATGTTCAACCTGGATGGGTACTATAACAACGAAGGATTCCCCAGCAACAAATCCTCTTAAGCCTGGAATATTGCAAGGCAATCCTGAATAAAATTTCGTAAAAACGGTTCAAAAAGAGTCTCCGGCTGATGGTTTATCGCCCAAAGCACAGAGACTCTTTTTTGCCGCGCAAAAGGGATTAACTTCCGGATCTTCACACAGGAACGGTCAGGCTTCCAAATGCAAGGGGAGCATGCGAAGATATTCGGTCGTCCGCTTTTTCTGGGCGATATCAGCAGTTACCCGGCTGACCTGCTCCTCCGTCAGACCAAGGTCCTTTGCGATGGCGGCGGCATCCATGCCGCGTTCCATGCCTAGCCAGATCTTATCGAGCTGCTCGAACGGCACACGGAAGTAAAACTCCTCCTGAGTGCTCCCCGCGCTGTAGGTATCTGTTGTGGGAGTACGCTCGATAATTCCCTTCGGAACGCCCAGATATTTCGCCAACTGATAAACCTGCGTTTTGTAAAGATGACGGATGGGTTGAAGGTCAACACCGCCGTCACCATACTTGACGAAAAATCCCTGGTCATGCTCGTTCTTATTCGAAGTGCCGATCACTGCATAATTCCGGCTTTCGGCATGGAAATACAAACTGAGCATGCGGGTGCGCTGTTTCATGTTCGAGGCGGCCACGATCCCCAGATATGCTTTCGGCGAGAGAATCTTTCGCTGCTCCGGCTGGCCGCTTCGGATCAATACCAGCGAAAATACGTTCAAGCCCGGTTTATCCAGTAAATTATCAGGCAGGACCAGCTTGACCTTGTCCACGGCCGAGTCAAAGTCCGGAAAGGTATCGCGGATCGACTGTGTCAACTGGTCGTAACAACCCAGCGCGGTCAGGGCAGACGAGATCTCGTCCACCACCATCTTCACACCGAAGCGTTCAGCAACTTCCGCCGCCAGAACCTGGCTATCGGGGCTGGAGTCTTTTTCCGGCATGAACAGGGCGACCACATTGGCGCTGCCAAAGATGCGGGCGCATAATCCCAGCACCACGGCCGAATCGATGCCGCCGCTTACGCCAACCACGCCTCCACGGCGTTTGAACTCATGAATTACATTGTGCTTGATCCATTCTGAAATTCTCGATACTTCCGCTTCCACCGGCACTTGTATTGCATCTGAAAGAATTGACATTACGACCTCCACATTGAATTTAATAATTGGACGGAAAGGATCCCTGTCAGAGCCATTTCCTCTGTTTCGCTGACGTTTCCGCCGCGTTCATATTTTGCTCGTAACCCCGCCACCAGTTCGGGATTAAAATACCCAGCCTCTTTTAATGGACCCGAAGCCATGACCTCGTTCACATACGCCGGGCTGTCACTGCCAAAGAATACCGCGCGAATTGGCGCTCGATACGGCTGTTTTGTTCGGTCAATTGTTTCCGGCGGAAGCAACCCGGCCATCGCCTTTTTTAGCACAGCCTTCTCGCGCACTCCATACATCTTATAGCGGGCTGGAAGGCTGATCGAGTATTCGACAATTCGCGGGTCCAGAAAGGGGAAGCGCCCCTCGACCGAATTGGCCATTCCCATCCGATCTCCCTGTGAGGAAAGCAAATATCCCGAAAGAAAGATGGTGATCTCCAGGTACTGGGCCTGCGCGAACGGATCCCAGCTCATGAATTCGGAGGGAAGCATTTCGGCAAGCTCCGCCAAAGGATCGTACCCCTTGATCTCTTCCTGAACCTCGGGAGAGAAAAAGCGCCAGCACCGGGCGGTATTCCGCCACCGCAAGCGATGCGAATAGAAGGGATCTTCCGTCTCGGTAAGATTCTTCGCAAAGAACATTTTCAGATAGGAATCGCTGCCGGTGGATAAGGCATTGATATACGGATAAAGCCTGCGCAATAACAATGGCCGCAGGGTGGAATCCGGCTGGCGCGCCCAGAAACGGCGGATCTTCGCCTCTTTGAAAATATCATAGCCGCCAAGCATTTCATCGGCACCCTCTCCCGTCAACACGACCTTGAATCCATGCTCATGAACCATTCTGGAAAGGAGAAACATTGGAACCGGGGCTGTACGAAGCAGGGGCATTTCGGCATGGCGCACCGCCAGTGGGAACGCTTCTCCAATGTCTTTATGGGTACACCGCACCGCGTCATTATCGACACCTAGAAACTCATTGGTACGCTGCTGGTATTGCGATTCGTCGAATGCCTGATCGTTGAACGCAATGCTAAAGGTCTTCAGCCGGGTATCAGAATGCTGATTCGTCAGAGCGGTGATGCTCGATGAATCCAGACCGCCGCTGAGATACGTCCCCACCGGGACATCGGAACGCAGACGCAGGCGTACCGCATCCTTAAGCAGCCAGCGCAAATGTTCCGCAGCTTCTTCAAAGGAAAGATTCGGATCATGGGGTACACCCATATCCAACTTCCAGTAACACTGTTCTTTGACCTGCCCATCCTGGATGGCGACGAAATGCCCTGGAAGGACGCTCATGATATTCCGGTAGCTGGTGCGAGTCCCAAGGGTGGTCCAAAAGGTAAAAATCTGCGCCAGCGCAATGGGATCCAGCTGCGGGTCCACACCGGGATGCGCAAACAAGGATTTCATCTCGGATGCAAATAAGAGCGATTTCCCGCTGACGGTATAAAAAATCGGACGGACCCCCAATCGGTCTCTGGCTAGGATCAATCTCCGCTTTTTCTGATCCCAAAGGGCGATCGCAAACTGACCGTTCAATTTCAACAGCCAGTCACTTTCATGTTCCTCATACAAATGAACGAGAACTTCCGTATCGCTGTGCGTGCGAAACACATGACCGGCGGCTTCCAGTTCCGGGCGCAATTCGAGATAGTTGTAGATCTCACCGTTGAACACGATCCACACCGAGCCGTCTTCGTTGCCGATCGGCTGGTGCCCCCCGGCAACGTCAATGATGGATAGACGCGCACTGCCCAGACCAACCTGATCATTGGAATACACACCGTTCTCATCCGGTCCGCGATGATGGATCGCATCCAGCATTCGATGGATCAACCCGGGTTCCACCGGCTCGACGGGAGCAAGATTTACCTTACCAGCAATTCCACACATAACAGCCGCCTTTAAGGACCGTCAACCTATCAGGATCCCTGCTTTCTACGTATATAGGCTGACAGATAATCGATCGAATCGAAATTTTCCGGGATGACCTCGGAGGTATCGATCTGAATACCAAATTGATCCTCCACAAAAAAGACAAGTTCCAGAATGCCGGTGGAATCTATGATTCCATTTTCCAGAAACGAGTCGGATGAGCCCAACTGGTCCACTTGGTCGCTAAGAACGAAATTCTCGGCCAGAAACTTGCGGATTTTGTTCTCTACTTCAGACATAAGCACCTCATGATATTTTGATTTTTTCGGGAGTACCGATTTTCCCGACATTAAATTTCCAGAATCTTCTGTATATGGGGGGCAATGAAATTTGCCATATTCAAGTGACCATGCGAAGTCAAATGCCCCTCCAGATAGTACATTTTCCTGCGCTCCTCCATGGGGATCGTCAGCAGGTCAGTGAGTGGATCGTACAAACGACATTTGACCTCCGAAACCAGTTCGCGGAATCGCAAGCGGTAATATTCCGGGCTGGTCTGTTCCTTCACGTAAATGAAACGCGGCAGCGGGATGATCAGGACCGGCGTCCTGCTGTGGAGTACCCAGTCTGTGAAGATCGCGCGCATGATCTGCCAGGCGGGCGTGTTTGGATTGTCATATTCGGGGAACGGCTGATATCGAATGCTCCTCAGAACAGCATCCTTGAGGTTGACCTTCTGGAGCATATCACCGATCTTTGCAAATGTCCCACCGCGATGGACTTTTTCTTTTTCGGTCTCTGGCAGGCTTTCGGGATCTAGGTATCCATCCTGAAGCGGAATATTTCCGCGGACCAATTTTCCATCCACGATCTCGAAATAAGGCCGAGCGTAACATCGTTGAACTTGTTTCTCATCGAGAGTTACCTCATAATGGGTTGTCAATTTTCGGATCGTCTCGATCGCCGGGGCAATTATCACAAGGTCATGTTCGAACTGGACCCCGAATTCCTGATAGCACAGATATTGCTGGTCCAGCGCAAAACCTTCCATGGCGAAATTGTAGATCTCGACGCCCGGAAATATTTTTTCCAATTCATCGGGAAAACGCTCTTCGTTGGATACCCCATTCCCAAAGACATTCGAATCGCCAAAGATCAAAATACGTTTCACGCCGTTCGGCCTGGACGGGGTGTAATCGTGATTGGAGCGAAAACCAAAATTATTCGACTGCAAGACATACTCGCCCCATTCGGGATGCCTTAAGACCTGCCTAATCCCCGGCCGCAGGCGTTTTCCTATAATCGGATGAAACTCGATGATCTCGTCGTCCAAAAGCATAATACACCTCTCTCCTTGATAAACTGATTGCATTAGAAATACCCTAAGATCAAGAACCCGCGGGTCCGATCATGTCCGCGTATGTGGCAACAAGGTGTCTGGCTTGATGCGTCCATGCCAGTTCCTTTTCGATCCGTTCCCGTCCAACTCTGCCGATCCTGTCCCGTTGGATGGGGTCATCCATTAGTGCGGCGATCTTGCGGGCGAAATCAAGATCATTGCCTGAGGGAGCGAACAAGGCGGCACCCTGCGCGGAAATGCGGTGCTCCGGAAGATCATAGGCGACAATGGGTTTTCCCAACGCCATATACTCCAGGATCTTTATGATGGTGGAGTGGTCGTTCAATGGGCTCGAGGTTTCAGGAGCCACACAAATATCAGCGGCAGAGATATAAGCAGCCACCTGATCCGGTTCCACGAATCCTGTAAATATCACAAATTCATCCAGGCCAAGCCGGGATGTCTGCTCTTTCAAGCTGGGAAGCGCATCCCCGCCACCCGCAATCACACAGAAGAAATCCATTCGCTTCAATTCCTGGACGAGGAGATGGAGCGCATCCAACAGATGATCCACCCCATCCTGGAATCCCATGATCCCAAGATAGACCAGCGTCGTTTTTCCCGCCCGCTGCAAACCTGGAGAAGGTTCAACCGGTTTCAGCCTTTCCAATGCGGGTCCATTGCGGACGACGGCTATTTTTTCCGCCGGTATCCCGGTGCGGTTCATTTCAATCGATTTATAGGATTGGTTGGTCGCCACCACGCGGTCCGCGACCCGGCAGGACAATCGTTCCAGAAACAGCAAGATCCGATAGACCAGCAGAGTGATCCGTTTTTCAGTCCCAAAACGGACCTTGAATATCTCAGGGGAGAGGTCGTGGTGATCGAATACGTACTTCTTCCCAAAGAGCTTGAAAAACATTCCGATAAACACGGAAATATCGGGCGGGTTGGCCGCATGGATGACATCAAAACCCCTTCGAAAGAATAGAAACGTTGTCAGCGCAAACATCACCGCCAGGGAATAACCGTATTCGTACGCATATCCCACAAACCCGCGACCCTGATACGGGGAAGGATAGGAATACAAGTCGATCCCGTTGAATGTTTCGTGAAAACCCTGACCGGGTATGCCGGGGGAGATCACGGACACGTGATACCCAGCCTGAATTAATGCCTCCGCTTCCTGCCGGACGCGAACATCCCGCCGTAAGGGGTTATTTTCGATCAGCATCAAGACATGCTTTTTTCGTCTACTCACCATGTTTCTCCAGTGATATTCTCCGGGTCAGATTCTGAGGTGGAGCCCATTCCCTTTATGCAGGAACCTTCGAAATAATGTGCTGGAATTTACCGTTCGAGCCAAACGAAATACCATCCACAAGCTGGATCTGGATGTTGGTCATTTTTCCCAACTCCCATCTCAATTCCTCCATGATGTGTTTTTCATCCGCCGGACCGTATCCATCTCGGGGGACAATCTTTACAATCACGGAGCCAACTTCCTCCTGAATGAATTGAGCCACTTTTACGTTCGGGGTATTCGCAAATACCCCAACCGGTCGCAGGCGCAACCCATCCCCAGTTACCAGAAAATCGTTCGTGCGCCCTGTCAGGTTTCTCAGAATAGGGGTTTGACGCCCGCATGGGCAGCCGCTCTCAGCAACGACACCGGTATCCCCAATGCGATAACGGATCAACGGCATGGCTTTGTTGATCAGATTTGTAATGACCAACTCACCGACTTCCCCAACCGCCGCCGGAGAACCATCCGGGCGCACAACTTCGACAACGCTCGTTTCTGACAATACGTGCAAACTGCCATGCTGGCATTGGAGGATGTGTCCCGTCCGCTCCCCATTGCTGTAGAAATTATAAACAGGGCAATTAAAAGCCTGCTCCATGGCTTTTCGCTGGCGGTCTAACAAGGTCTCGCTGTAGGTAAAGACCGCCTTTGGTGTATAGGAGATGCCTTTTTCCAGCATATATTGGGCGATCAAATTAAGAAAAGACGGGATCCCTCTCACCATTACAGGTTTGAACTTCATTAACTTCTCTGCATAGTATGACGCAGTCTTGGGAGAAATATGTTGAATTGAAAAATACAATTCGTTCTCAACCGAGTCATACAGCCAAAATGGAGGTTTTTTACGATCAGGATGGACAAGAGGATGAGCACCAAAGGTGGCGATACGGTCTCCGCGCTTCACACCTGCCCAGCCGTAGTGGTACCACACGCATCCGTAATGACGTTGATTGGTCTCTTCACTAAGAGTAAATTTTAGCGCCGTGCCTGTGGTTCCGCTGGTCGAATGGATGAATTTGCCACCTTCAAATGACTTCGCATGCAAATTTTCATTTTGAGCCCGCAAAATATCCCTTTCGAGCAACGGGATGGATCGCAGATCATCCAACGAACAAACCTTCTTTGGATTGAAACCGACCTTATCGAACAAATCCCTGTAATAAGGAACATTTTCGTGAGCATAGACCAGCATAGCCCTCAAATCGGCAATCTGTTTTTGGGCGCGGGTATCCGGGGATAAATTCGAATTGACCTTTAACATCTCAATCTGGTCAAAGAATGCCTTTCCAAAACGCCGGTTCCGCACCTTCAAGGAATACAGCGACGCAAAGATCTCCCGGATGAACTGGGGAAGCCTATAATAAAGTTGAAGTAGGTTTCGGTTTCGGTAAGATAAGTTCATGGCTGGTCTCCTAAAAAATAACGAATGAATCTGAACATTTTTGATTTCATATTTTTATGATGGTTGCGCACCCGAAAGAAGCCGGGTGTAGATCATGTCCATTAGTTTCATGGAAGTTTCGGGCATGAAATCCGTTTTGATCCTTGAAACATTGGCTGATGACATCGAACTGCGTAATTCGTCATCGCTCAACAACTGGTCGATCCGGCGTGCCAGCGCCTGAACATCGCCGGGCTCGATCAAAAATCCATTATGCCCATCCTCAACAATCTCAGGGATTGCGCCCACCGGGGTGGTAATGACTGGCAGTCCCGCCGCCATGGCTTCCAATAATGAGAACGGCAGGTTCTCCCCGTAGGATGGCAGGAGATAAATTGATGCACTTTGATACAACTTCAATTTTGATGGTCCTGTGACCACACCCAAAAATTGGATCCTATCTGAAATCTTCTTCTCTTCGCACATCTGGTCGATGCGTTGTTTTTCACCGCGGCTTTCCTCTGCGCCAGCCAAAAGGATGCGGGCATCAGGGTGTTTTTCAAATATCCACGGCGCCGCTTGCAGGATATCGAAAACACCTTTTCGCTGTCCCAGGCTGCCCAAAAAGAGGACCGTCTTTCCGTTCACCGAAGATGGCTTGCCGCCATTCTCAATATGCTCTGCAAACAACAAGTCCACGGTGTTCCGCACAACCGCCACATGGATCTTCGGATTCACATCTTTCAGCAGGAAGTTCAACCACTTTTGCGAAAGGGCAATGACAATATCTGCCGCACGGAATATGCCGCCAATCATTGTTTTCGCCAGAGACCCACTTTTTTCATAGAATTGATCGAACATACCACCGTGTAAATGAGCCACCGTTTTCAGTCCAAAAAGTTTGCCCAGCAAAATAAAAATCGAATTCTTCCAGAATGCCAGACCTGAGGTCACTTGAATATGGACCAATTTTGGACGTTCCCGAAAAATGATCCCAATAAACTGAAAAACCTGTCTTACAAAATAACCCAAATTCTTCAAGGAAAGCCGGTTCTCCAAACCCAGATCATCGGCCGCCCTGGTCGTATCCAGCCGGATCATTCGATAGCGCTCATTCATTACAGGCGAAGTGAACAGAATCTCAACAAATGTGGATACACCACCGACCTGTTTCAAGCCGGGTCCAATCACCAACACACAATGTCGAGTCTGCTTTTCCAAAGCCATTAGACACCTTTTAAGGACGGTTCACCAACGGTCCTTGCGAGTTCTGCCATTCCAACTGATCGAATTGAGCCTTTCCTCATTTCCTCGGATACGCTCTTCAACAGAAATCTTAATTTTTCAAAATCCGCATCCGTTTTGAACTCCTCAGGATGCGCCCAGATATGAACAATCTTTCCCTGCCGGGCGGCTTTTCTGATCCCCGAGATCATCCTGCGAATACGAAGGAAGGGCAGACCCAGCGCATCCAATAGGCGTTCAAGTTTTCGATTCATGCCGAACAACCAGCGTGAGGATGGCAGGTTGACCAGTCCTGAATCATCCATGACCGGGTCATAGACTTGCGGTGTCCTGAATTGCAGGAACAGGTCGATAATATTGAGCACTTTTCCCAGGACGGGGATCTGGTAATCTCTGGGATGCAATTCATCGCCGCGATAACAGATGTATCCCGCCTCTTTGAAAGCTCTCAGGTGGCCTGACCGGTTGCGCGGAAAAACCACTGAATAAGGCGTGATCTTCTTTCGGTCTGCCAGCCGCTGCCATTCGCTAATCTCGAGCCTAGCGTCCTTTTCCGTCATCTGGTTTTCGCTGAAGACACGATGGGTATACCCATGAAATCCGATCTCATGCCGCGCTCCCCGGGTTTGCAATAGCTCGATCACATCCAGTCCATACCACAACTGATCGTCGGTTTCATAAATGCGATCAAAACTGCGGTATTTATCCTTCCATTCCAAAACCGGGCAGATCTCACATTTTTCACACTTCTCATAGAACATATGCCCCACGACCGCCCAGGTGGCAGTAATGTTGAATTCATCGAATATCTCCAGTAGGCGGAGAACTGCTTTTCGTTCCCTTTCGCCATTCCTGGAAAAATTCTTTTCATCGAACTGGTCGTAATATCCCCAGGCCAGTTCTGTATCCAGAGAAAAAAGAAAATAACCTTGTTTTTCTTTTAAACTACGCATCGAGTCAACCATTTGCCAGGTTTTTGATTCCGAGCTCAAGGGCAGATTTAAGCTTGTTTGCCGATTCGCGCCAGGTCCAATTGATCGAGGCGCTGAAAGACCGTTGACCCATCTCGGATAAACATTCCGATCTCTGCCAGGCCAGGGAGAGCGCATGCGTCAGGCTTTCCTCATCCGAGTTCTCTGCCCAGAATGCATAGTCACCGTTTTCGATCACATCGGTGTGGCAGGATATCCGAGTGGCAAGGATCGGGAGCCCGGCAGCCATGTATTCGAACAATTTAATGGGGCTGCTCACCCGGAATTTTTCTTCATCCGGGAACGGGAGCACGCCAATGTGAGCATTGCCGAGGATTTCAGGCACCTGGGTATGATTTACAGGAGGCATTACACAGATGCGGCCTTCCGTTTGGGCTGCAAAATTTTCAAGATCGGTTCGTTGCGTGCCGTCTCCGATCATGGAGAACTTGAAATTCATTCCCTGCGAATTTGCGCGTTCGACAGCCCGACAAAATGTCAGCAGATTACGCTCATAGTTCAGCACACCGACATAGACCAGCTGGATGGGTTCTCCCCACATGGGCCATTTTCTGGCAGTGAGCGCCGGAGCAAATAATTGTTGATTCACGCCAGACGGCCAGACGCCCCACAATTTTTCGTGCGGAATATTCACCGCATCGGCCATCCTGTGTGTGATCGCAAGGCGGCCGTCGACCCACTGGTTAATTCTGTTTTCAACAAAGTTGTGATAAGCACGGCGGATGCGATCCTTCCAACTTTCATTGCCTTCATGAGCCATTTCCAACGTTCTTGTATCCATCACAAGCACAGGCCGGCTGCGTTTTTGAAAACGCCTTAACAAAAAGAGCGGCAGCATCCAGGGCGCGGATATCGAATGGAACAGGATCACATCGAGGCTGTCTAATTGGCGCATAACGTAAGCAAGCACCCGCGCGTGAAAAATGAACTGGCGCAAAAGATAGATCTCCGGTCGGGGAATGCTGTGAACCCGGGCGCCGCGAACGATCATCGGCGCATCATTTCCAACGACGATGAGGGTCACCTCCCACCCAAACTGGTCCAATTCCCTGCTCGTATCCAGCCAGGTGGCAGAGTCCAGGCTTTTCTCTAGATGGCCTGTGGTCACCCACAGCAATTTTCTTTTTGAAGAGTTCATCAAATTTCCTTATCCTTCATGAGCATTATGGATTTCTTCATATAAGTTCAAGTGGGATTGTGCGATCACATCCCAATCGTAATATTTCCCCGCCAGAGCGCGGGCTTGTTTCGTCAACTCCAGCCATTGTTGTTTATCTTTAAGAAGCTGGAGCGTATATTCCGCAAATTGTTCCGGCTGATCGGCAATGAACAAGTGAGTACCATGTTTCACTTCCAAGCCTTCACAGCCGATCGATGTGGTGACGACAGGACGTCCCAACGCCATGGCTTCAAGGATCTTTAATCGCGTCCCACCACCAGCCCGTAACGGAGCCACACACACAGCACTGTCCATGTAATAGGGAGTCAGATCGTCGACCTGCCCGGTAACTTTTATGCCGTTGCCTTTCAAACGCAATACCTCAGGGGAGGGATCCTTCCCGACGATCCAAAATTCGATCTTTGGAAATTCCATTTTGATGCGCGGATAGATGTCTTCGCAGAAAAAAGTTACCGCATCAATATTCGGACGATATGCCATGTTCCCCACAAATAAGATTCGAAATGTATTTTGAGGGAAGGGCAATTGAGGATACAATTTTGTATCCACGCCATTGGGGATGACACTGATCTTTAATTTGGGGTTGGCTGCCGCAAGCAAGTCTCGGTCTGAATTTGACATAACTATGCAGCGTCCAAATTTTTCCGCGTGATACGGTTCCCAGCGGCGCATCATGCGGCTATGCAGCCAGGAGCGGATTTTGCGGGTGGGTTTGGGTTCAAGGCGGCTGATCCTCTCATACTTGTCAAAGTTGACATCGTGAAAGGTCAACACGGTTCTGGGAATAACAGAATCCGGCAGAAGATCGAGATACGTACTCATGTGAGAGTCTTCGATCTGAACGATATCGAAATCGACCTCGGAGGTCAGCCGTTTGATCTTTTCCACCATCCCGGACGATTCGTACATCCGCAGGGTGGGCGGAATTCCGCGCCATATGTAATCCACAGCTTGCAAGGGATGCGCCAACGCTCCGGCATTTTGAAAGATCACAGTCTCCACCCCGCTGCAAATCTTCCGCAAATGGTCAAGGTCGGTCGAATCCTCTTCGCCTTCGGAGAACGTTGCCAGCCAGACCTTATGTTTTTTCGCGATCCGATATAACAGGTTGTAAACACGCAAAGGGAACCCGGAATTGGGCGGATATGGAACGTTGTTGGTGATCAATAAGATCTGCATGTTTATCTTTATTCTCGGTCTATGTGAACCTGCTGAATAATCCTTTGTTTTGTTATCCTAATGCCAGATGGAGAGGTCTTCCTGGATGAGGTCTTGAAGGCTCAGGATCTCATCTTTGAACAACAGGGATAGTTCTGAACGCATCTCTGCCGAAAGTTCGGGCGGTTTTGCCAACATTTGCTTTCGCAGCGTCCTGGACCTATCCACCACCCGCTCTCGGATTCCCTGAGGCAGAGCGGATTTTAGTTCAGAGAGATAAGGCAATACTTTTTGGAGGAAAAAGCCGGTCGCTTTATTGCGCGGCACACCGCCGCCCTCGTTGAACTTTACAGAGATGTTCGAAGGCACAAAGGATGGGTCCACATTCAAAAAACGATACATTTTCTGAATGAGCCCGCTTCTGTCAGTCGTAAGATGGTCGAACAAAAGGACACAGATCTGCGAGCGGTCAAACAAATCATAATATCTGCGCAGAAGTGAATAATATTTACTTCCATACACAAATCGCTGGCGGACGGACCCATCCGTAACAACCTTCTTGATCTGGATAGCCCTAGCGAAATCCTCTATCTTTTCGTTCCCCTGACGAAATTCCATCTGCCATTGTGAATAGGCCCGGTCAACTGGATGGCGCAGAATTACAATCAGCTTGACGCCCGGCAAATAATGTTTGATCCGCGCCGGTGCATCATCGCTCACGAGGTATGTTGGGGAAGCTTCTCCAATCGCTATCTTCCCTTTCGCGTTTATAAATAATTTCTTGTACTCTTCAAAATTTGTTATTACGCCGTCTGCCCAGCGTCCGCCATCCACTTTTTGCCCTTCAAACGCAAAGAAACTTGGCTCAATTGCCGGACTCATAAAAACTTGGGGGTGAGGCTCCAGGTAGTTATAGAGCGAATTTGTTCCGGATTTGAATGCTCCTATGATCAAAAAATTGGGAAGAATTTCTTTTTGGTTCTCGTTCATCCGATCATCCTTTTCTTATTGAAAGGTACAGCCCGGGCCGCCAATCAGCCGCTGCTGCACTATCCTTCAAATCCTAAAGAGGCACACTAGACAAGGTCTGAGCTAATTTCTCAGATAATGCCTTACGGTCAAATTCCTCGATACCTGCCGAACTTATCTTCACAGGATTCCCGGCGGCATATTTGCTATATACCGCCCAGGTCGCCTGCTCGATCGCAGATACATCGGTCGGAGAGACAGTTACGCCGAGTCGTTTTTCCTCGATCAATTCCTGTGCAGCGCCATTGCAGCTCAGGAACAAGATCGGGGCATTCCCAACTGCCCAATATTCGTAAATTTTTCCGGGGATCAGGGTGGCAAAATCTTCGTAATTGATAGCCAGAAGAAGGTCGGCTGATTTGATCAGTTTCAGGACATCATGATGCTTTAGGTGTCCATGTTCTTTTATAAGATGAGATACGCCGATCTCCTGTGCCAGTTCCCGGTGGTTGTTCGTGAAATCACCGGCAAATTCGAGAGAAATCCTGTCGGCGGCATCCGGGTTCTTTTGCAAAATATTACGGACTGCCTGGAAGAACGGGAATGGGCTTCTTGACCATAGTTTGGAGTCATTCAACGAGCCTGCATGCACGATCTTAAACTTGTTCTTCGTCGGTTCAGTTCCCATTGTCTTTAACACTTCGAATTCACCGAGATCGCAGCCATTGGGGATCAGGATGAACTTTTCCCTGGGCTGGGAGGGGTAGCGGGCTATAAAAGCCTTCCGACTCCATTCCGTTACCAGGATCACTTTGTCAGCCAGACTCACCGCCCAACGTTCCATCAGACTCTCGATGGTCCGGGGGATGAACGGTTTGGAATAATACCAGGGCGTTTCGATCCAATCATCTCGAAAATCCAGGACCAGAGGTTTTCCGGTCAATATTTTGAGGACGGCACCGATCAACGAGTCGGAAAATGGCGGACAGGTTGCAAAAATGAGGTCGACACCTTCGTCTTTTATGATCCGCCGTCCGCGACGAACAGCAACCGGCAGCCAGGCCACTTGACGGTCCGGTAATAGAAGCGTTCGAAAAATCCAACGCCGGGCGCCGCCGATCAATTTCACGAGGATGGAGGCTAGGCGATTCCGCTGACCAAACCGATGTTCCTTTTCCAAATATTCGGAAGACGGTTCACCCGGGTGGGTGCGGTTTATTTTTACTTCTGACGGAATCTCCACAAGGAGAGTTTCGCTGCCCACCCGCCGAAGGGTTCCGTAATCCTTGAGATCGTCCACGGTGAGCACCACAGGAAGCCATCCCAATTTGGGAAGGTATTTGATGAATTTAACAACACGAATCGAGTACCCCACCGGTGAGAAGGGAGGGAATGCTCTCGCGACCATCAGGACTTTTTTTGTTTTCGATTCAGATGAGTTCTGCATGCTAACCTCTTGTTGTATCAGGCACTTCAGCATCGAATTGGAAATGCCACTTAAACATGGTCTCAGCTTCTGTCAATCGGCCTTCCCAAACTGCATACATCTCCTGGTTTTGTACCTTCACACCGTAATCATAGGAAAACCAGGAATTTCTCACTTCGACTTTTAAGCCATCGCAGGGAATGGAAATATTTCCAAAGTGTCTCCCATCTTTGAAAACCTCAATTTTTTCATCATGGGATCGGAGTTCAATATCAGGCGCGAAATGAAAGAACCATTCCAAACGATGATCGCCGTTTTTTGAGCCAGCAAATTTATCGTTTATCTCCCAGTCACCCGGGGCTGAATGTGAGAGGTCACGAATCCATTTGACATTATTTGTCTGCGACAAGGTTCCGGAGACATTTTTTTCGGACCAATGAGTACATTCAGCATCGGAAACGCGCTTCCAGCCAAAATAATGCTTCGGGTCTCCTTGCTCATGCCCGTCGATCAAAACGGTGTTATGGGATTTTGTCAGGCGGAAATGCTGTCTCCAGGATCCGGAATACGCATAGGTGCCAGAATCCACAAGCAAGGGCTGGCCCTCAACCCAAAGAATCACCGAAAGCAGGTCACAATGAGCGTGTGCGCAATACCCTGCCCCACCCAATCCAAACGGACCAGAACGAAAATAAGCAACATCCGTGTCTGCTTTCCAGTCATCACGAATGATGTATACCCCGCCTTTAGAAAATCCTTGCGAAGGCTGTTGGGGCGCGCTAGATTCCATGGCATGCCAGGACCCGAGCGAATTTGTTCCGAGTAACCAGAAAGCTTCAACGTCGAGAGCACCAGCCGCAAATTTCAGGTCGGGCCGCTCAAATAATATTGCTCCCAAAGACAATAGAGGGCGGACATCCCAAAAGTCCTTATCCAACCCCATACCAAGAGCTTTTCCATAATCGGAGTCGCCCCAAGTCGGCACTGTTCCATCGGGAGTCATACTATAAAGCAGGTAATCGAACATCCGGTTCAGAACGGTCTTTAGCGCCGGCTTGCTTTGAGAGGTCTCGCGCTGGTTACGGATGTACACCAACAGCAATAACTCCATAACAAAACGATGATATCCAATCGCCTGCTCTTTGTGGACTCCATCCGAATGGGTTTGAACCTGTGCCTGTTCGGAAATTTTGCTCAATCCTTTTTCACACCATGTTCGTGCGTGTTGAAATTCCGGGAACGCCGAGCCAACAAGGATCAGTCCGGTCAATTCTGCCATCAGGTGGTTGTTCGGAACGTCATTTCTGGTCCGTGAAGTTTGCAGGTGCCCGTTGAGGAAATCCGCCTGCTGCCACAGGCTTTTCAAGAATTCGGCACCGAGTTCTTCCCGAAACACGGAAGAGCCTCGGAAAAATTGAAAAGCGACAGTCCAGGAAATGAGGCGAATTGCAACTTCCAACGGATAATACCAATTCAATCCATGTTGAAGCGGGTTCGTGGAAATCCAATTCCGCACCAGCGAAATGAACGTGTCGACATATTTCTGGTCATTCGTCAGCCAGTATGCGATTCCCAGAGTGATAAAGAACTGATGACGGTTAAGTTCCCAGTAAACAATAAGGTCTGCCGGGCGTTTTGGAGAATACAAATACTGGCCTATCCGGCTTCTGTGCCAGAGAGGCCAGCGCAAACCGGAAACAGGTTCCCTGTGCCAATCCACACCGCCGGGATATGAGTACACATGGCCGAGAAGATGTATTTCATTTCTGCAAATGGCTTCCGCAGATGAAATCACCTTGTTGACATACTGTGGATAACGTCCGCGGAGTAAGGCGACGGTCTCCGGCTGCGAATCATGTGGAAGCAGATAAGAAGACGCCTGACGGGCAGCCAGATGTTCGAGCAAATCACCCACAGACCGCCACTGCCCGATTGTGTGAGATAAAAGTTCAGTGTCGGCCATTTCCCGGCGGGCCAATCGGCCCCACCAGAAGGATTGCCATACAACCGTGAACTTAAAACGCAATCCCAAAAAGAGATTTTGCAGTGCGCCCGAGATTCCGATCTCTGCGACCCGTTTAGCGTAATACTGCGGACTTTTCATGCTGCCCGCCTAAAGAGATTGGATAAAAACCGCTTCGCCGTTTTCTTTTCTTCATCGTTGATTTCATTCAGGAACCAAAGCGCAGCGCCGTAGACAGCCGCCCCCATAGCAATCTTTATCAACACGTTGATGATCGAAGAAGCGGTTTGTCCCTGCAAAACATCCATCCCAAACACAACTAATCCCATTAACACTGCCGCGCCTGTCACCTTGGCCAGGGTCAAGCCCGGGATTCTCCACGTCAGGTAAGAACGGGAGGTGTAAGCCTGCAACAGGAGCAGAATCACATATCCGATCAAGGTAGTGATCGCGGCAACAACATATCCATAAACAGGCACCAACAATAGGTTAAGACCAATATTGATGGCGCCCGCCAACAGTTGATTCGATGCGAATCGCAATGTTTTATTATTTAGGATCAGACCCCAGCAGGCGATCCGGGAAAGTCCCCACGCGAACGTGGAAAACGCCACGTACCCAACGATCCGATATCCTTCATGATATGCTTCACCGGTAAGAATTTTCACAAAAGGAAGCGCCAGAATGCTTAGCCCGACAGTTACAGGAAGGCAAAGGATCAGGTACATGCGGGTAAGTCTGCTGACCAGTCTTTCCGTATTTTCACGACCATGAGTTTCCCAATGATTCGCGACCATCGGTCCCATGCTCATTAGGAAAAGAGTAACGAGCAGGTTGATCGTTTTATCCGAAATATTGTAGACAGCTGAGTACAAGCCAACTTCGATTCCTGGCCGGAACAGCTCGATCACATAGCGATCCGAAAGCCGAAGTCCCCAGAATGCCGTATTTCCAAAAGCAAGCGGCCATGCAAAAGACCAGATCGTTAATACATTCGTCGTTTGTATTAATTTTGCGTCAAGGCTTGTCCCCTTCATGGTCGAATTGATCAACAGCGGCAGTGCGATGACCTCGACCAGAAGCGCGCCGTACATCAGCGCCTCCACTCGCATGCTAAAGGCAAACACCATTGCCAGACCGATGGCGAGTCCGCCATAGTAGTTGAACAGGTTGATCCGCGTATATAAGCCGCTTTTGTTCTGCACCCGCAGCACTTCGCTAAAAATAGCGTAAAAGCTATGAAATACAAAGGTCAGAATGCTGATCAGCATCAATGGAAAAAGGCTTGGCGAGTACATTCCGCGCAACAGGATCAATACCATCAAACTTAGGACACCAACCACGCCAACAATAAGGCCTGTCATCATCAGGATGTTCGTGAAAAAGGATCCTAAATCAGATTTTGCTTTATAGGCAGGATAAAACCGAAGAGTAGCCGTGGCTATTCCCGATATTGCAAATGCAAATAAAAAGTCCGATACGCCCACCGCAAGCGCCCAATCGCCGTATTCATTGGGCAGAAAAAGCCGGGTAAGAATAGGTGTTGTGATAAGACCAGTCAACGCAGGCAGAAGCTTGGTCGGCAAGTACGTTAACATATCTTTGGCGAAAGATTTAATCATTCTGTTTTGCTCATTCCTATTTTTATAACCACATACTATTTCGTTACAGTTCCTGTACCAGGTGCATCACCAAAAGAATCCAGATATTCAAGCTTGACAGGCAATCGTTGATCCAGCAGGCCCAACTTTCCACGCCCCGTGCGTGGGATATAGTCCACGAATTCAACGGTCACGGCGAATTCTTTTTCATTCAACTTTGTAAAAACTTCAGCGAGGTATTCTCGCTCCACTTCCTCTTCCGTAAACGCAGGCGCTTTTGCGATCCGAACCAATAGTTCCCCTTCGCGCTCCTGGATGAACTTCATTTCCCTGATCTTGGCAACAACGTTTCCATGAATACTGGCATATACCGGCGAAAGCGGGACGATATACCCGCTTTTTGAAAAGACCAACTCACCCAGGCGCCCTTTAAAATCCGAGACCAAAGTCGATTGGCGTTTGCAGGCGCAATCATTTGGCGCGTATTCGGCAATATCATCCGTCACATATCGAATTAGAGGCATGGAATACGTATCAAAACCAGTTCCAGCAACTCTGCCGGGAACTCCGGACTGGGTTACAGGCTCGTTATTTTGGTCAAGAAGTTCGAATACTCCATATTCCATGCCGACATGATAGCCTTGATGCTGGTCACATTCGACTGCATCGGCGGCTTTTTCGGTCATGCCATATCTGGCATACACTGGGCATTTAAATGTCTCAGATATAAAACTTCTTTGATACGGGAAAATGGTCTGGGAGCCAAGGAATATAGCTTTGACCGATTTATTCTCAATCCCGTTTCTCCTCATGAAACGGGAGAGGATCTCCATTGAGGAAGAATCGCCATGGACAAATTTTGGTTTGAATTCCTCAATTTTCTGTTGATAACGGAACATGTTCTCTTCCGTCATATCATAGGATGACAAAAAGAGCGCATTATCACGAAGCCCGTAAGAATACCAATTGCCTCGTCCTTTTGTTCCGGCTTCCGGAGGAGCATTCCCTCGCAGGACAAAATAGCGGTCGCCGAACTCCCATCCAGCCCAGCGCCTTTGTCGATAGACATATCCCAACTCGTGCAGATAGGAAAAATCCTTATCCTGAAATACACCCAAAGGGATTCCCGTGGACCCGCTTGTTGTACGATATGTCAGAGTGGATCGGTCAATATTTCTGGCAATCAGGTCTTCGACATTGTTCCTGACATCATCTTTGGTCAACAAGGGCAGTTTTTGAATATCATCAAGGGTGACGATATCGTCCGGTCTCACCTTGTGCTGGTCATACACCCGCCTATAATATGGGACATTTTCGTAGGCATGTCTTACCAAGTTCTGAAGTTTTTCCAGTTGATAGGCCTCATACTCCTGTTTGGACCACCATTGGGTTTCTTCAAGCCATTTCAAATAACGGACAAATTCAGGGTGGTCCCAAAGCGGATGCTGCGAGAACTTGTACTTAAGCCATCGATAACTTATTTGGGCATTGAGTGGCAATCCTCGACGAAATCGTTGAAGTAATGAGCTAGCGGCTACCATTGTGCTTCTCCTCAGGGGTATTCACCCCGCTTTTATCATTTCCTTTGAAATATCCTTTACAGAATACAGCCGATAAATAACTTCGTTCACTCCGAACATGATTCCCAAAAGCGGCGTCCAACGCCATTGCATAAAGGTGGAGTTTGCATACGCAGCAATGATGATGGTCAAATATACGAGCAGGGATCCCAATACGACTGCTTTCATCCGATCATTCGTAACATCCCGCCAATATTTGAAACCGCGGGACAGAAAGTGGAGTGATATCCATATCAGACATAAATACCCAAGAAACCCTGATTGCAGCAGAATACGCAGATGCCCATTGTGAATAAAACTTCGGCCATCAGTGGTTGTACCATCGGCATTTCTATAGTCTAGCCTGGAGTCCAATGGGCGGTACGGTGTACCCATTCCAAGTCCAATCAAGGGGTTTTCAGCGATTGCCGTATAAGCATATTCATTTTCGATGATGCGCCAGTTTAGGGAACTATCCTGTCCTTCAAAGGTTTCAGATTCTCCCAAGGTGCCTAACCGGTCCGCAGACGCATTTACCAATCGCGCTGCACGAGACTCCGGGTCGATGTACACGATCAACATCACAAGCGCGCCAAAAAATAATATCGTTAAAAGGCCGCTCAGGAAACGAACCCTGTCCTGTCCCCTGAAAAGATAGACTAAAAGTGAACATACAGCGATCAAAGCTGCCCAATAACTGCGGAGAAAGGTCAATACGAGCGCCAACCCCAACAGAAACAGCAGGGCAAGGGAAAACCATTTCATCAGTTGAGATCGTTCCAATACAAAAACACAAAGGAGTACTACAAAGGACAGCATGACCGTTGACCACCCAGGTGGGAGAATTCTTGTAATATCCTCATATAAGGCATCCTGGGTTACCAAGGCTTCGACCCTCCCAGGCAGGAGTTGGACCGAATCTCCAAGGATGAATTGCAATACCATTGCGCCTGCCACTACGATTGCGATCAGCAATATGCATCCCAGAAAGAAATTTAATTGCTTTGGGTCACGAATCAAATTGGTAACGGCAAAAAAAGTCAGATAATAGGCGAGAACACGGATCGATCTTCGGGCAAGCTCCGCCTCCACTGCAGATTGATAGACTGCAATCAAGGTGGAGACAACTGTGACGAGCAAAAACAGGAACAACGGCCAATCAACGGGAGTTCTTACGATCTTAAAATTCGATTCAACCACGGCACGGACAATAATCATCCCCATTAATACCAGGAGTAATATATCTGACAAGTGGACGCTGATCCCAAAGGAAATCCTCGGCATTTGGTCTTCGAACAAGATGCTGGAGGTCGCCACAAGGATGCCGATCAATGCCAGTTCAGGTCTTCGAAGTGTGGCGTAGATCAGGGAGGTGGCAACCAGTCCTTCCAGAATCACCAGGGAAGAGAAACGCTGTCCGGCGAGTCCCAAAGCAATGCCCACTCCACATCCAATTAATAGTTGGATAAGGAGCGAATTTGGTTGCAATAGAATCTTAATGCGTTGGTTCAGCATGTTATCCAAACGTATCTCTCAATAAAATCAAACAAAACCTTGCCGCTTTCAACAAGCGGGCACGACAACAATATTTTTTTGTTCAGACAGAACAAGCATGGGGCAAATGGGACTTGCGCAAAAGCGTCCTGGGCAGATACCCACGAAAATTACTTTTTCTTAATTCAAAAAGAGCCATATAAATTATGACAAATCACGAATACCCATTGTTGCCAGTTTTTCAAGCTGAGGGCGGACAGATGTAAGAATATGTTCCTGTTCGCTCGAACTAAAATGGATCTCGTTTGTTTCTCGAGGTTGAAAAGGAATGCCATTGTGAATGTTCAGAAATTCAAATATCCGTTTGGATTCTTTCACAGGATTCTTAATTAACCTGCCAAACTGGACAATGTACGTATTCGGCTCAGATTGATACTGTATAACCAGCTCTACGATTGCCTGCCAATTTTCAATATACTCATCCAATGTAAACCGTTGGTTCGTAACCTGTGTCAAAGACTCGCCCCAGGCACGCCTTGACATCGACCAGATTGTAGCGATGGGATCTCTAAGCGCAAAAAGCAGTTTTGAGGAGGGAAGCAATTTTCTGACGTTAGTCAGAAAATTTCCATACTCTTTGGATGGAAAAGCGATTGGCTCAAGAGGCTCCTTATCAACGATCAGACGCCGTCCAACCGTGAGTCTGGAACCAATGTAATAATCGTATACCATCTGGCGCGCCAGGCTTTCGATCCTGGCACTTTCTTTTTCCAGATTATTGAATCGATATGCTTCCTGCAGAAAGCCGTGAGCGCTGATCAAAATCCGGGATTCGGGAAATGCCGAAATTTCCTTCTGCTCGCCAAGCCATTTAACCAATGCAGAGGTCCCCGAACGGGGAGCCCCTGTGATCAGGCAGACATCATGCGGAAAGAAGCCAAAATTCCGCTGGACATTGATGACAAATGACCTGGCAACAGATCGAACCGTGGAATGTGAGTTATTCATAGGATAATTGGTCAGCGCCCGGGACACGTTGCGATTACTAAACTTCCTTGACCGATATCGCCTTGATTTCTGAAGCAACGAACGCGACCTGTTCCTCAGATAATTCAGGGTACATGGGCAGGGAAAGGATCTCGCCACAAAGTTTTTCAGCCACAGGGCAGGAATATTGCGGCTTTCCATCTTTCAGGTAATAGGGTTGAAGGTGGACAGGGTTGGGGTAATGGATCGCAGTCCCAATGCCGCGCTCCTTCAAAAGGTTTTGCAAGGCGTCGCGATTCTGCGTACGGATCACATAGAGATGATAGACGTGCTGATAACCTGGCAATTCAGCCGGTTTTGTCACACCGGAGTCGGTCAACAGGGTGTTATATACCGCCGCAAGTCGACGTCGCGAGGCAATCCATTCATCGAGATATTTCAGCTTCACCCGGAGGATCGCCGCCTGAATGCTATCCAAACGGTGATTGAATGGATCCAGTTCATGGACGTTTTTTGTCCGCTGCCCGCAATTACGCAATGCGCGGATAGTTTCGGCTGCGCTTGCATCATTAGTGGTGACCATTCCCGCATCGCCACAGGCGCCAAGGTTTTTGGTTGGGTAAAAGCTAAAGCCGGAGGCATTGCCAAAACTGCCAACCTTGTGTCCTTTGTATATTGCGCCGTGCGCCTGGCAGGCATCCTCAACCACAACCAAATTGTATTTTTCAGCTATACCCAAGATCATGTGCATATCTGCAGGCAAGCCATATAAATGGACCGGAAGAATTGCTTTTGTCCTGGACGTAATTGCCTCTTCGACTTTGCCGACATCAATGGTCCAAGTCTCCGGGTCCACATCTACAAAAACAGGGGTCGCCCCGGTAAAACTGATGGCAGCTGCTGTTGCTGTAAAGGTATGGGCCGGTAAAATAACCTCATGCCCGGGTCCAATACCAAACGCACGTAGACTCAACTCGAGGGCCGAAAGTCCATTATCGACACCGATGGCGTATTTGACACCACAATATGCTGCAAATTCTTCCTCGAGCTTTGTAACATCCTGCCCAAGGATGAAATCTCCCCGATCTAGAACACCTTGAATCGCGCTGTTGATTTCATTACGTAATTGTTTGTGCTGGGTTGAAAGTTCAATTAGTGGAATATTCATTGTTCCTCGCTTTTCGATTGCTTTACTGGAATAAGGCGGGCTGGATTGCCTGCAACAACTGCACCCGCCGGTACATCATGAGTCACAACGCTACCTGCTCCTACCAACGCCCCCTCTCCAATTGTCACTCCACACAGGATGGTGACATTGCTTCCGATAGATGCGCGTTTTTTGATCAGGGTTGGTACACAGTCCCAATCTGCTTCTGTTTGGGAGGCTCCATCTTCGGTAGTAGCGCGTGGATACTTATCATTTATGAACATTACGCCATGTCCGATGAAAACTTCATCCTCAATCGTGACACCCTCACAGATAAACGAATGGCTCGAGACTTTAACACTCCTTCCGATCTTTGCACCTTTCTGGACTTCCACGAAAGTCCCAATTCGGCTATCGTCTCCGATTTCACAGCCGTAAAGATTAACAAAAGCATAGATCTTTACATCGCGTCCAAGTTTTACATCAGGCGCTATGCGGGCATACTCAGGGGTTGCCATGCAATTACCTCCTTCGATGAATCATTCTTCATGGAATACTCTGCCGTTTCAAGAATTTTCACTACGTTTAACCCACTATATCCATTACTATACGGTTGGGTATTATTCTGAATGCTATCGACAAAATGCTGGCACTCCTGGCGTAAGGGCTCAATAACGCGAATATTCGGGATGATGATATCGCCAGAGCGATAATTGCAATGAAACTCGCCATAGCTATCGGTATATTCCGGAGCATCCACCCCTTTGTCATAGATCTTGATTTTTTGTTCATTTTCCATATCGTTAAAGACGATCATTTTTTTACTTCCCACTACTGTAATCCGCCGAACCTTGCAGGGGTCGAGCCACGAGACATGAATATACGCAGGAACTTGATTTGGGAAAATCAAGTTTAAATATGCCACATCATAAATATTATCGAAGACACAGGAAGCACCCTGCGCTGTAACCGAGATCGGATTTTGACCAAGCAGGTATAGAAGAATGGAGATGTCATGGGGTGCAAGATCCCAAAGCACATTGGATTCACGCTGAAACAAGCCGAGATTCAATCTTGCCGTATCGATATAATGTATTTCCCCAAGTTCGCCGCTTTCGATATACTTCTTGAGGGCAACCACCGCAGAGTTGTAAGTAAAAGTATGTCCCACCATCAAGGTAAGACCTTTCGCCTCTGCCAACTGGATCAGCTCCTCCGCGTGTCGGCTGTTCTGGGTCATCGGTTTTTCAATTAATACATGTAAACCGTTTTCCATGCATTTTTTCGCTACCGGATAATGCAAAACCGGCGGAACTGAAATAACTACCGCATCGAGCCCCATATTGAATAAATCCGTATAGTCCTGTGTGGTCTGCGCCTCTGGATAGAGGGAATGAGCACGCTGTAACCGGTCATCCTTGACGTCAGCAATAGCCACCAATTCCACCGATGGCAGATCAAAAAAATTTCGAGCTAGATTCGGCCCCCAATATCCATATCCTATTACGCCTATCCTTAGTGTTTTCATTGACCAGCCTCCTCAATATTATTATCCCGCCCCTTTGGTAGATAAAATCATCAAAGGGGTCTTCAGTGCAATCTTTAAGTCCAACCAGATTGACTGGCTATTGATATACTCAATATCGAACTTAACTTGCTCATCAAAGTCCGCAGAACAGCGGGCGGTAACCTGTTGCAAACCAGAAATGCCCGGTTGGGCTTCCAATCTCAACATATGCCATGGATTATAAACTTCGATCTCATAGGGCAAGGCTGGGCGGGGTCCGATCATGCTCATGTCGCCGCGTAACACATTCCAAAATTGCGGCAACTCATCCAGACTGAATTTCCGAAGAAATTTACCCGGAAGGATAATTCGCGGATCATCCATCAGCTTTCGTACCTGAGTCTGCTGACCCTGCACTTCATTGATTCTTTTATGATCATTTAGGATCAATGCCTGAACATAGGCTTTATGCCGGGAAGGATCCCCATCCACTTTCATGGTTCTAAACTTATATAACGTGAAGTTTTCCCTCTTCCAGTAATAATTATTGCCACGACTTATTCTTTTCGCCCCAACCCTTTCCTGCTTATAGAAAATTGGACCTGGTGAATAAAAATAAATCGCGAGGGAAATTAAAGCCATGACCGGCATCAACAGTATTAATAGGCTTCCTGCCAGTAGAACATCCATCACCCGTTTAACGAAAAAATATGGCTTCCTCCCCTCAAGAATCGATCCCGTTAACACTGAAGGAGTATCTTGCACGCGGTTTAGATTAATTTGATTTTGCATATCGACCATCCTTGTTGGCAAACCATTGAAAAAAGTTAATTTATCTTCGCTTCGTTAATAATTAAATTAAATTTATTATCTTTAAATCTAGATAGAAATTCACTTGCTGATCGAAGGGTATGGCCTTTTATATGATTACAACGAGCAACCATAATTATTTCATCGGTATGAGGTGCAATGGATACAACATCTGCAACGACAAGGGGAGGAGCGTCTACTAATACTAGATCGAATTTTTGCCGAAGGGTTTTGAAGGTTTCTGCCATGCCATTGACATCTAAAGTTTGAAAAGGCGCAGCGGCTTTTGCCCCAAAGGAAAGCAAAGAGAGATTCCCGCTTCCGACTTTTTGAAGCGCATCCATAATATCCAATTCTCCTGCGACAACCTCTGTTATCCCCTGGCCCAATGGAAGGTCAAATATAGTATGCAAACATGGATTACGTCCGTTAAAATCTACAATGACAATGCTCTTACCCTGTTCAGCCAAGGCAAACCCAAAATTTGCAATGATCGTAGACGTACCTTGTCGGAAATCAGCTCCGGCTAGGGTAAGCACGTTATGTTTAAAATTTAGCTCTCCAAAATGAGCGTGAGCAGCTAGCAGTCGTACAGATTCCGCATAAACTGTTGACGGATTTTTGTAAATAAAAAGTTGCTTCCTGGTTGCTCTGGGGAGTTTTGCAATAGCACGACGTTGTACAGTTTCTTCAATCTCACGATCATTGTGCAGGTGTTGATCTGTATTTTCAAAGATGAATGCCAGCATTAACCCGGCAAACAACCCTGAAAGTAAGCCAAGAGTGATGTTAAGCGCAACTCGCGGTTCGGACGGTACCCGTGGAGCTATAGCCTCTTCTACAACTGTAATCATGCTAGCAGACAATGCTTCTTTGTATTGCGCCTCTTCATATTCGCGAAGCAAAGCCTCATAAGTCCTTTGTTTTTCTTGCAATAAGAGATTGGTTACCGTCATCTCATCAGGAGCAGCAGGTGGCTGCGTGGGAGCGGTGGGTGTCGAACCAGGAGGAATGGGGGTCCGTAGAAGGAGCAATTGATATTGGGCTCGAACCTTGTTCAATTCGAGTCGGGCTGCTTCCACTTGTTTGCTCAAAATCTCCGAAGATGCCAAGCCCCCGCCTGCAAATAATTCAACATTTTGTTCAATAAGAATTTGGGCAAGCGCATTGCTTGTCGAGGCGGCAAGCGCCGGGTCCGATGCTGACGATGTGATTCTGATCAGCTCTGTATTTGGAACCACTGCCACCTGAATAATAGGCAATCTTTGGATATGTAAACGTTCTGCCAGTTCTTTCATGACAGGACGGCTGGTGGACAAAGCCACAAATGTGTTAATTAGTTGAGAATTGTATGTGTACAATTGGGAGTTTTGTGTCATCCCCAGGGATATAGCTACACGAATGGTTGTGGTTGCGTTATATACTGGCGCTGTATTTCTTTGCCCTACCACCGTAATAACAAATGCAGTGGCAAGAACAACAAAAATAACCCATTTTCTCCGCCAGATGACAGAAAAATAATATTTAAGATCCACAGTGTCTATTCTCCTGGCAACCCGCCTAAAACGGGAATACCCGCACCGAAGCTAATGAAGCTTTCTCATATTAGCTTATAAGATCTTTTAAATTATTTGAAAGTTTTTTGATTTATATTTACCCCATAATCTCAATAGTCACTCTTTTCGAGGCTCAAACCAATATCCACGTCCCCACAAGGTTTGAATATAATGGTGACCACCGTACATGCCATCTTGTAATTTTTTTCGCAAGTAAAAAACATAAAGCGACGTGTTCATACTGCCTGAAGAAGTCTGATCCCCCCACACTTCCCGGGACAGTTCACGTTTGGATACAATTTTTCCCTGTTCACGAACCAGATATGCCAGCAAGTTATATTCTCGCGGTGTGAGTTCTATGATGTTTCCATTGATCCTGACAGTTTGAGAAGACAAATCAACGGTCAAAACAGAATCTGCATAGGAATGGATATACGGAACAGAAGTGGATTTCTGGTCATTAGACCTTCGAAGTAATGCCCGAACACGTGCCTCAAATTCATTTTTATTGAAAGGCTTTCTTACAAAATCATCCACCCCCACAGTAAACCCGCGCAGCATTTCTTTCTCGTTTGAATAAGCTGTCAACATCAATATAGGCACACTGGACATTTCACGCAAACGCATACAGACGTCAAATCCACTCAATCCCGGCATCATGATGTCGAGGATGACAAGATCAGGATGGATCTCATAAGACATCTTTAATCCATCGAGTCCTGAATAAGACTGATAGATAGTGATATCCATTGGGCTTAAAATTGCTTCAACCAACCTGCCCACATCTGGATCATCGTCGATCAATAGTATCTTTTTTCCCATTATGTCACTCTCGCAAATAATTCAAAAAAATTTTTGTACATGATAGCACAAAAGGAAGGGACTTACAAACACGCTGGTTCACTTGCTTCACTCCCAAATTATGGAAACTTGCTATTTTTTATGTCAGTTTTCAGGAAGTTAAGCAGACAAATACGATGAAATTACTATTCCTGAATTAATTTCACCAACCCCATTTTCATCGCCGCCAGCACCGCCTGGGTGCGGTTGGGCTGCTTCAATTTTTCCAGAATACTCTTTGCATGGCTGCGGACGGTCTCTTCGCCAATGGATAATTGATTTGCGATCTGCCGGTAGGTATTCGGCGTGGACATGTACTCGAGGATCTCCATCTCGCGCGGAGTGAGCGAAACGGAATGGACGCTTTGCGGCTGCATCCTGCCGACCACTTTTTTCATCACATCGGGGTGAAGGTAGGCTTCTCCATTCGCGATGGCGCGCAGGGCACGTACCAATTCTCCCGGCTCGATATTCTTCAAGACGTACCCTTCGATCCCTGCCGCGATCAACTCGAAGACCCGGTCATCCACCTCTGTTCCAGTCAGAATCATGATCTTTATATTTGGGTTGGACTTCCGTAACGCAAGCGCGGTTTCCTGTCCATCCATTTCTGGCATGATCAGGTCAATGAGGACGACATTCGGGTTGAGCTTTTTCGCCACCTCCAGACCGAGACGTCCATTTTCCGCCTCTCCTACGACCTCAATATCTGATTCCAGACGAAGGACCATCGCCAACCCTTTGCGGACTACAGCGTGGTCATCCACGATCAAAATGCGAATTGGGTCAGTCATGCTGGCTTTGTCCATGTTTGGGGAGATTGATCATGATGCGGGTACCCATACCGGGCTGGCTGGCGATCTCACATTCGCCGCCGATCGAACGCGCCCGCTCCATGATGCCGAGCAACCCGAAATGTTCCCGGTTCTGGCTACGGGACAGCGCAATTTCGGGGTCGAAGCCTTTGCCTTCATCGGAAATATCAAGGAAGACTTCCTTGTCTGTCACGGTCAGGCACAGGCGAGCGGTCTGCGCGCCGGAATGACGAGCGGAATTCGCCAACGCCTCCTGCGCCATGCGGTAGACCGTGCGTCTCATGCCGGGCGATAGGGAATTGAAATCGCCGTTGTTGGTAAAGACGATGCTGAAAGAACGAGGGCGGCAACACCCGCTGACATAATTGGTCAGGTCTGCCATAAAAAGTTCTATGTTCAACGCGGAGGGCCACAGGTCAAAGATGGAGCGGCGGACCTCATCATGTGCGCCGTTCGCAAGTGCGCGCAACTCAATGAGCTCATTCTTTACGTTGTCCGCTTCCGGGGGGAGCATGGTGATGCAGGCATCCAGACTGTAGACGATGCCAAAGAGCGATTGGGCAACTGTGTCGTGGATGTCGCGGGCGATGCGGTTCCGTTCGGTCTCGACGGCGAGGCGTCGGGCACGGTCAATGCACAGGATCGTAGTCCCAAGCGCGAGGGCGGCTTGATTCGCGACCGTCATCAGCGTAGATTCCCGCTCGGGGGTGAGTCCAGATTCTTCGACAAGCAAAATGCCGACGGGGTGTTCCCGCAAATAAAGCGGAACAACAAACCATTGATTTTGAGCAAGCCAATCGTTCAATTGCGCGTCTTGTATCAGGGTTTGATGGTTCGAAACAAAGTTTAGGCGATTGTGCAGTGCCTTGATGATCTCACCATTTTCAGATTTCAGTGGAAGCGGTTTGACTTTGGGGAATGATCTCTCAGGCGGGTAGACGAGCCAGCCACCCAATTCCTCATGAGCTGGATCCACCATCGCAACGACGGCTTTCGAAAATCCCAGCCCGGTTGTGACCGCACCGAGCACACGTTCCTGCACGGAAATGAGATCGGGAGCGGCTTGCAAGAGAACTGTCAGATCATGGATGATCTCGAGTTGACGATGGGCGGTGGCGAGGTTTTCATGCTTCTGGGCAAGTTCATCACGCGCATGGGCAAGGTCTTCACGCGCCCGTGTATTTTCCTGCAAGAGCGACGATGGAAAAGCGTACAAAATTGGGAAAAGCCATACCCCGGCAAGCTCAATGGCAAATACGGTTGAACTCGGCAACGACCCGGAAATATAGTTCGCCAACAATAACACCGGTGTAAAGAACGCCGAAACGCTCAATGCGCCGCGCATTTGAAGGAAGAATGCCCCGGCAAGCAGAGGGCTGAGTGCATAGAGGTAATACGGACTCCCCATGCCGCCGCTTACAGAAAGGATCAAACCGGAAAACAGGATATCAACTCCCAATACAATGGGACGTTCAATGACCAGCTTATTCAGTTGGCGATTGGAAAGGGAAACCACCAGGTTCGCCAATAAGGCGAGCGAAAGTGTGAAGATGGGATCGAGCAAGTAGGGATTAACGCTGTTCCATGCAAACACCGCCGGGAGCAGAGATGCCCAGCGATAAAAAACCAGAAATAAAAAGATGCGATTTGTGTGAAAAACTGATTCGAGGGATTTGAGCATGCAGCGAATCCAGGCTCGTGAGACATACGTACGACAATGATTATACCCATTGCGGTCATAAATTGCGCTTTTTGGGGGAGGAAAAGCTTGATTTGTGACTGTGGGCACGAACACTAGAATTTTTCCCTCCCCCGCGCGGGGGAGGGAAAAATTCACCCGCGCATGGGATGGCATTCAAACACCCAAATTGCTATTATTTGCCCTGTGCATGGGAAGCTAATTTATTGGTTTGGGTGACGCAACAACTATATAACATAATTCTTTTTTTAGTAGGGATGAACTCAAAACCAAGGTTCGTTAATAAGGAGAGATAAATGGCTGACGTGATCAAGGAAGACCAGGTACTGGATTGTTCCGGAATGTTGTGTCCCATGCCCGTGGTGAAAGCCACCAAGGCGATCAAAACGATGGAGTCGGGTCAGGTGCTGAAGATGATCGCCACCGACCCGGGTGCGCCGCCGGATATGGAGGCCTGGAGCCGCCAGACGGGGAACGAGTTATTGCGTTCGATGACGGAAGATGGGAAATTCATCTTCTTCATCCGTCGGAAATAATTTTTACGTTCTAATTTTAATAAGAGGATCCTATGTCAAAAACTGACCCGAACGCACCAAAGAGACTTGCGCTCATCGCAAGCAAAGGAACACTCGACTGGGCTTATCCCCCGTTCATCCTCGCCAGCGCCGCCGCCGCAATGGGATGGGAGGTAGGCATCTTTTTCACCTTTTTTGGCTTACCCCTGCTCAAGCCCAAATTGGAGACCATGGTCTCGGCGCTTGGCAACCCGGCCATGCCGATGAAGATGCCCTTCGGTCCCGAAAGCTTTCAAAATATCAACTGGCCCATGCCGAACCTGGTGATGGCAAACCTGCCCGGTTTCGAGAACATTGCCACCGGTTTGATGAAGCAGACCTTCAAGAACAAAGGTGTGGCGTCCATTGAAGAACTGCGCGACATGTGCGTGGAACTGGATGTCCGCATGATCGGCTGCCAGATGACGATGGATGTCTTCGGTTTCAAACGCGAGGATTTCATCAAGGAATGCGAGATCGGCGGCGCCGCCACCTTCCTTGAGTATGCAGCGGACGCGGACGTGCAGTTGTTCGTTTAGCAGTTTTATCTTGCAGGTCACGCTTTCCCGATTCGGGAGCACACAAGCGTGACCTATTTTATAAATATTCGTGTGACCAGCTTTAATAAGGAGAGATAGCAATGGATAATTTTTCCATCCAGAGCGATACCAGTGGAGATGTTGCGATCGTTACTGCCGCCGGAAGATTTGACTCAGAGACTTCGCCCAGCCTCGATGCCGAGCTGACGAAACTCCTCGGCACGAAGAACAAGATCGTTCTCGAGTTGAATGGCGTGGAATATTTATCCTCGGCGGGGCTGCGTGCCATCGTCAAGGCGTTACAAGCCGCACAGGCGGCAGGCGGCGGAGTCAAACTGGCTCGCGCGTCAGAGCAAGTCGAGACCATCCTCCGCACCGTCGGCATGATGGAAATGTTGAAGATGTACCCTTCGGTCAACGAAGCGGTTGCAGGTTTCTAAAAAACGAGTAATAGGAGAGGGCACTATGAGCGTTTGGAAGACGAACGACCAGGAAACAAAACGAATTTTGTACGTTCAAACCCATGGGGAAAAAGACCCTGAACGAACAGCAACACCGTTCTTCCTCGCCACCGCGGGAGCGGCGATGGACAACGAAGTTTGTATTTACTTCACGATGAATGGTCCGCAGTGCGTGGCGAAAGGCAATGGCGATACGATCATCATTCCGCGCAAGGGCGGCGGCGGCAAGGAATTGAAGTTCTTCATCGAACAGGCGCAGGAGATCGGTGTGCGCTTCCTCGTCTGCCAGCCTTCGCTTGACCTGCACGGCTACACCATGGACGACATGATCGAAGGCGTCGAAATGATAGGCGGCGCAGCGTTCAACGACATGGCGTGCGATGCTGACGCGGTGATTGGTTTCTAAGACCTTTTTTAACCGCTAAGAGCGCAAAGAACGCAAAGAATTAAAAGATTTCCTTAGCGACCTTCGCGTGCTTAGCGGTTAATGGATAGGAGGCACAATGCCTACCACACAAGAAAATTGGAATCCTGGCAAGGCACAGGATCGCCACCCCGAAGTGACATACGACGAGAAGGAGAAACTCTTTCTCGAAGTGAAAAATGACCCGCGCTACGAAGACTTCCTTTATGGATGTTATGAGTGCGGCATTTGCGTTTCGACCTGCCCTTCGGCGCGCTTCTATGACTACTCTCCGCGGGTGATCGCTCAGGCGATGGCGCGCGAAGATATCGAGCGCGTTTATGACATTATTTCCGAAGACATTTGGAATTGCGCGCAGTGTTTCTCGTGCTTGCGCTGTCCACGTGGAAATAACCCAGGCGGACTTGTCACCCTGCTGCGCGAAGTGGCGGTCAAGAACGGCTTGCAGGAAACCAAGGACGTTCTACAAGGCTACAGCCGCGTGATCTACAAGGTCATGCTCAAAGGCAACCAGGTCTCGCCCGATATGCTTCAGCCCGACTTCTTCCCCGACTGGGGTCCGTGGGTGGGAGAGTTCTCCGCGAACATGCCCGTCTGGCGCAAAGCAATTCCCGTGGATACCCTGCGCGGCGTCACGGATGCGGCGTGGAAGACCAACCGCAAGACCCTGCTTGAGCTCTACACCATCTGGTTCGAGACAGGCAATATGGAGATCATCAAGGAAATTGACGAAGGTTTGCACGATTTATTGGCAGATGTGATGCAGGAAGAATTGGAAGAAGGATAAAGAGCGTCAAAAGTCGAACGTCGAAGGTCAACCTGCCGACCTTTGACTTTTGACCTTCGACCTTACTGGAGAACCCATGACCACAACCGTAGAAGAAATCCTTGAACGAAAATCTCATGCCGTGACACGTGACCCTGAAGTTGCGCCGACTCACGATATCCGCGAAGCCTTATTCGAACTTGAAGCCAAGGGCGAGATCATCGTCCAGCGTGTGCCTGAGAATTATGTGGAAGTGACCACGAAATACGGACGCACAAAGAAGATTCCCATTGACCATACCTGGCATCATAAGTCCTGCGGTCAGTGCGGACACATCCCTGGCTACACCTCGTCCATCTTTTGGCTGCATCGCCAATTCAATTTGGATTATCTCGACCCCACCGACCAGACCTCCTGCACGGGCTGGAACTATTACGCTTCGGCGACATCCAATGCCGCCGCGCAAGCCGCAGTGATGAGCCGTAACTTTGCCGCAGCGTATGAGACGGGTTACTTCCCCACCATCCACTGCGGAACATCATACGGACATTACAAAGAGATTCGCGAGCAACTCGTCCACCACAAGGGACTGCGCGATGAGGTCCGCCGCATTTTGGACAAACTCGGCAAGCCGCTTGTCATCCCTGAAGAACTCGTCCACTATAGTGAATGGGTGCATGTGATGCGCAGCAAGTTTGCGGAAAAACAAACCGTGGACATGAGCATGATCACCGCCACCGTCCACCCTGCCTGCCATTACTACAAGATCGTCGCCGAAGATGCGATCTATGATCCCGAAATCTACGGCGGACAGCGCACTGCGACCGTCACTGCCACTCTTGAAAAATTGGGCATCAATGTTGCTGATTACTCGACCTGGTTCGATTGCTGCGGCTTCGGCTTCCGTCATGTGCTGGTTCAGCGTGACTTCACCCGCTCATTCTCGGTGCTTCGCAAAATCGAAACGATGAAGAACGAAGTCAACCCCGACCTGACCGTGACCCACGACACAGGCTGTGTGACCACACTGGATAAGAGTCAATTCGCGGCGAAGGCGCATGACCGCAAAGTGGGAATCCCCGTTCTGTCTGACGCGCAGGTTGCGGCGCTGGCGATGGGAGCGCATCCATTCCGCGTGGTGCAGTTCCATTGGCACTCAACCGATTGGCGTCCCTTCCTTGATAAGCTGGGCATCAACTGGCAGAAATACTGGGACGAATTCCAGGGCGACCTGGATGCGATCCGCGCGGGGACGAAATCGGGCATTACGTGGGAAGACGCAGACAAGCCAGTAGTTTATTAAGAGTCAAAAGTCGAAGGTCTATAGTCACGCGACCTTCGACCTTTGACTTTCGACTATCTTGATACAACATCCTGAAACAGGAGACCTTACATGTCAAACAAAATTCTAGTCATCGGCGGCGGACCTGCGGGATTGGAAGCGGCTCGGTCTGCGGCTGAACTCGGCGGGGAAGTCATTCTCATCGAAAAGCGTGAACGTCTCGGCGGCACGCCTGACCGTGAGAGTTACGCCAAACTCACCCATCACTGGCGCGACGCGTCTGAAGCGATGGCGGAACTCAGCAATGCCGTCACGAGCAACGCCAATGTGCAAGTGAAGTATCAAGCCGAAGTGAAGGGAATGTCTGGGAGCGCTGGCAACTTCACGGTTGAAATTGAAGCGGGCGGCGTAGCCGAATCCCTCAATGTGGGCGCGGTCATCATCGCTACGGGCTTCCAGCATTTTGATCCAGGTCGCGCCACGCAATACTACAACTACTACTCGTTCCCCGATGTCATCACGTTGACAGATCTCGAGAAGATGTTGAAGGAACATAACGTCGTGCGCCCGTCGAACGGACAAGCGCCGAAGAAGATCGCGTTCATTCAATGCGTGGGTTCGCGTGATCGGCAGATCGGCAACGAATATTGCTCGAAGGTTTGTTGCGGCATTGCCAGCAAGCAAGCGATTGAATTGCGCGAGCAGTTGCCCGACAGCAAAGTGATGATCTTCTACATCGACATGCGCATGTATGGTTATTGGGAAAATGAAATCTACTGGCCCGCGCAGGAAAAATATAAAGTCAACTATGTGAAGGGCGTCATCAGTGAAGTGCTCAAAAAGGGTGACCAACTTTTGATCCGCGGTGAAGACACCACGATGTCCCGCCCGATGGAAGTGACGATGGATATGGTCGTGCTGTCGGTCGGCATGGAGCCGAGCGCAGGCACACGTGCCATCGCTCAACTCACAGGCGTGCAACAAAATAAATACGGCTTCATCGAAGCAGGCGGCGCAGGCGGTCTCGACCCCGTTGCAACTTCGATGGAAGGTGTTTATGTTGCAGGCGCGGCTTCTGGTCCGGCTGACCTCGATGACTCAATCTCCGAAGCAGGTCTCGCCGCGGCGCGTGCAGTTGCGTTGACCCGCAAGGTTTTGGCGTAAGGCGAGATAATATCTCGCCCCTACGGATACCTATGCTCCCACAGCGACAGAGTCACATCATCAAGCAAAAGACGGGACCCGATGACCCCGAACTGCAAACCAATTTGCAGGAAGCGTTGGGACAAGTTGCGCCTGAGGATGTGATCGCGATAGCAGATGAATTGGCGGAACGTCACGCCCGCCTCTTTCTTAATCTGAAAACTGATTCAGTTTCTCTATCCTCTTCCTTCACTGATATCGCTTCCGCTGTCGCGCACACCAAAGCGAACGCTCGCACTTTAGTAAATTACTTCGCGCAAGGCGACTACAAATTAATTCGCGATTTACTCGAAGGCGAAGCGCCTGCACCTGTGCGCGTGGCTGTCTTCGTAGAAAAGTTGAACGCACTCGATACGCGTCTCGCTCTCGAACTCGCTACTGGACTTTTACACAACACCTTCCCCACCCAACACTGGCTGTGGACTCGCTGGCTGTGGGATCCGACCGTCGGCACGGGCATTCTGCCGTTGCTGGCGGGCAGCACCCACAACCTCACTGCCGACAATCTCGCGGATGGGTATGCGAGAGTCGGCGTGGTCACTGCCATGAGCGTCAAGTTCGGCGAAGGGACAGGGCTGTTTGTTAGTGAGTTAACGAGTAACGAGAAACGAGCGCCGTTTGCCAACAGTGCATTTTTGGCATGTGCTTACAGCGTGTATTTGTATGGCACAACCAGTTGGCGATTAAGCCGAGAGTTCAACGGTTTGTTACCCACATTGCCGAACATGGCGAGACGGTTGTTAGGCTTGAAGAAAAGCGGTTCATAAATACCCCGATGGTCGAGTAGTCCCGCATGGTTTTCGCGGGACGTACCGAGACCATCACTTTATAAGAGTATTTTCAATTCCAGGTGGTCTCGATACGCCGAAAAGAACGCGGCCACTCGACCACCGAGTTGAACACAAAACAGGAGACCATCCTTCATGGCACCTAAGTTTGAAAAAGCAAAAGCAATCGAAAAAGAACATGCTGTCGTAGATGGCGTGGACGTTTCGGGTCACTGGAACCGCATGTTCGAACAGCGGGTCATTACCGAGTACACGCCCGAACTGATCGAGAAAATTGCAGACCTGCCGAACGCGGAATCATTTGCGAATTGTTATCAGTGCGCCAAGTGCGTCGCCGTCTGCCCCGTGGATGTGGTCGGGAATTACGGTCCGCGCAAGTTGTATCGCTACGCCCAAACAGGCATGGACTTGACCGAAGCCCCCGAGTTGTGGCTTTGCACCACCTGCGCCAACTGTCTGCGGGTGTGCCCCAAAGAAGTGAACATGGTCAAGATCATGCCCGCCGCTCGCGAAGAAGCGATTCTGCAAGGCAAGTTTGTCCCCGCGGAATTGCAACAGGCATTCGAGAACACTGCCAAGAGCGGCAACCCACTCGGTCAGCCTCAGCGCAAACGCGACGCGTGGATTCAGTCCGCGGGCGTGCCTGTGCCGATCATCAAAGACTTGGGTCGCAAAGTGAGCGTGCTTTGGTATGTCGGCTCGTATCCGTCCTACCACCCACGCGGCATTGACGCGGCGGCTGCGGCGGCGCGAATCTTCAACGCGCTCGGTATTGACTTTGCCATTCTCGGCAAGGAAGAAAAAGACGACGCCGACTCTCAGCGTCTGGCTGGTGAGAAGGGTCTGTTCGAGATGATGACCGAGCAAAACATCGAGACCTTCAATAAATATGAATGGGACGAGATGGTTGTCACAGGTCCGCATGAGTTGAACGCCTTCAAAAACGTGTACCCGAAGTACGGCTTTGAACGCCCTGTCGTTCATTACAGCACCTTCCTTGCACGTTACCTTGACCAACTCAAGCCGTTGCTCAAGCACCCCGTCAATAAGAAGATCACCTATCACGATCCCTGCTATCTCGGACGTCACAACGGCGAGTACGAAGCGCCGCGCAAACTGCTCGAAGCCATCCCTGGCGTGGAGTTGGTCGAAATGCAGCGCAACCGCGAGAACGGTTACTGCTGCGGCGGTGGCGGCGGGGGCATGTGGATGGACTCATTCACCGCCAAGCACACCACCATGCGCCTCTCCGAAAAACGCGCGATGGAAGCCGCGTCTACAGGCGCGAACGTGCTGGCAGTGGCTTGCCCCTTCGAAGTCTCGCGCTTCACCGACGCGGTCAAGTCCACGGGCAATGAGCATGTGGATGTGTTGGATATTTTGGAACTTTTAGATAAGTCCATGCGTGGTGAATAATCAATTCGTCGAAGGTCAAAAGTCAAAGGTCAAGTGACTTTTGACCTTCGACCTGACACTTGAAACCTGAAACACAGGAGAACTGAATGAATATCGTAGTAGCAATCAAACACATCCCCAGCACTGCCGATGACTTGCCCGTCAAAGGCAATAATGTGGATTTTGACTCAGTGGATTTCGTGCTCAACGAATTCGATGAGCAGTCCATTGAGCAGGCTGTGCTGGTGAAGGAAGCTGTCGGTGGGACGGTGACCGTGGTCGGGGTGGATATGATCGGGGAATTGGACGCGGTGCTTCATCTGGCGCTTGCCAAGGGCGCAGATAAAGCCGTCAAGATCACGGGTGATGATCCCGCCGCAGATTCGCACACGCAAGCCAAGTGGCTGTCAGAGGCGATCAAAGGCATGTCGCCGAATATCGTCTTCGCGGGTGTGCAAGCTTCGAATG
>CAYJPO010000036.1:7938-45046 GCA_964372045.1 uncultured Anaerolinea sp. | reverse complement strand
AAGGATGTGAATTGAGCCATATGATTTCCGATTTACGATTTTGGATTGACGATTGGTGTGTAGGCAGGTAGACAAGTAGACAGGTAAATACGTGTGTACTTGTTTTCTTGTTTACGACAATACCGTTCTTGGATCTGTCACAACGCCATGGATAGCAGTTGCCGCCGCAGTGATGGGACTGGCAAGGAAAGTGCGTCCGCCTTTGCCTTGGCGTCCTTCAAAATTACGGTTGCTCGTGGACACAGCGTATTGACCAGGCAATAAGTTGTCACCGTTCATGGCAATACACATCGAGCAGCCTGCTTCACGCCATTCGGCACCGGCTTCTTTGAAGACCTTATCCAAGCCTTCTTGTTCGGCTTGTTTCTTGACATCTTGTGAACCGGGCACAACCATCACGCGGGTCGATTTAGAAACCTTGTGACCTTTGAGCATGGCGGCGGCGAGACGTAAGTCTGAGATGCGGGAATTGGTGCAGGAGCCGATGAAGACCACGTCCACTTTTTGACCGAGCAGGGATTGACCGGGTTGGAGTCCCATGTAATTCAAGGCTTTTTCAAACGCGGCTTTTTGCGAAGGTTCGCTGAATGAATCGACGGTGGGAACGCGGTCGGTGATCTTCATGCCCATGCCGGGATTCGTGCCATAGGTGATCATCGGTTCGAGGTCGGCGGCGTTGAGCGTGATGGACTTGTCGTAGACGGCGCCTTCGTCACTGGGCAATGTTTTCCAATAGGCGACGGCTTTGTCCCAGTCGGCGCCTTGCGGAGCGAACTCGCGTCCCTTAAGATATTCAAAGGTGATTTCGTCTGGAGCAATCATGCCAGCGCGCGCGCCGCCTTCAATGGACATGTTGCAGATGGTCATGCGCTGTTCCATCGTCAAGCCGCGGATGGCTTCGCCGGTGTACTCGAAGACGTGACCCGTCCCCCCACCCACGCCGATCCTGGCGATGAGCGCGAGGATGATGTCTTTGGCTGAAACACCAGCGGGGAGTTTGCCATCCACGCGGACTTCATAGGTCTTGGGTTTATTCTGCAAGAGACATTGAGTCGCGAGAACATGCTCCACTTCGGATGTACCGATGCCGAAAGCGAGTGCGCCGAACGCGCCATGCGTGGCGGTGTGACTGTCACCGCAGACGATGGTCATGCCGGGCTGGGTGCGACCGAGTTCCGGTCCGATGACGTGGACGATGCCGCGATGCGGGCTGGTCATGCCGTGCAGGGTGATGCCGAATTCAGCGGCGTTGGTTTCCATCTGCTTGATCTGCGCCGCAGCCATCGCGTCTGCAATTGGAACGTCGATGGGCGTGGTTGGGATGGAATGATCCATCGTCGCCAAGGTCTTATCGGGGCGGCGGACTTTCAATCCGCGCTGACGCAGACCGGTGAAGGCTTGCGGCGAGGTCACTTCGTGGACGAGGTGCAGGTCAATGTAGAGGACGGCAGGTGCGCCTTCCTGTTCGGTGACGATGTGGGATTTCCAAATTTTGTCAAATAAGGTTTGTTTCATATATGATATTTCGCCTTTACACGGATACAGTAAAGTACACAGGGAAACATGTACACAAGGCAAATCTTCCTGTCGGCATATTTACCTGTTTCCTTGTCTACTTATCTACTTTTTCCGATCAGCACGACTCGCTCTCGGCGGAGTCATCGCTTTCCGAAGCAGGCTCAACTTTCGGGTCGGAAAGATACGCGCTCAAGTCCCATCCAGCAGGATACATGGGGGCAGTCGGGTGATGGTCAAAGGACTGATAGTCATAATTGGCATTTTCATTCTGGGTATTCATGGTTTTCTCCTATTTTCGAAAAATAGTGCAGATGGTCTGTCGTCCATCGTCTGTGGTCATTTACCCTAACATGACACCGAAATCGTTCTTCACTTTTTCGGAGCCTTCAGTTTGAGCAATGATGAGTTTATTCAAGGCGTTGATGTAAGCCTTGGCGCTGGCGACGATGATGTCTGAGTCTGCGCCGTGACCGCCATAAACGCGCATGTATTCCACTTCACTTTGTGCGTCCATCGTGGTGGAACTGGTTTCGCTTTGAATGCGGACGGTCACTTCGCCCAGCGCGTCGATACCTTCTGTAACGGCGTGAACGCTGAATTCCAGCAGGGTGCATGGCACGTTGACGATCTGGTTGATCGCTTTGTAAGTCGCATCCACGGGACCGGTGCCAATGGCGGCTTGGGTATGGATGACTCCATCCGGTCCGCGCAGGCGAATGCTGGCAGTGGGCATACCCATCGTGCCGCAGGTGACCTGCATTCCGTTCAACAGATACACATCGCGCGGTTTGTAGAATTCATCTGCGATCAAGGCTTCGAGGTCGAGATCGGTGATGACCTTCTTGCGGTCGGCGAGTTCCTTGAAACGCGCAAAGGCTTTATCGAGCTCAACGTCGTCGAGTGAATGTCCCATCTCTGCCAAGCGGTTTCTCAGCGCGGCGCGACCCGAATGTTTGCCGAGCACCAACGTAGTCTGGTTCACACCCACATCTTCGGGACGCATGATCTCGTAGGTGGTTTGATGCTTGAGCATCCCATCCTGATGGATGCCCGCTTCATGCGCAAAGGCATTCGAACCAACAATGGCTTTATTCGGTTGAACAACAATGCCGGTGTAGTTACTGACCAGTTTGCTGATACGCGAGATCTGCGGCGTTTCGATGCCGGTCTCGAGATTGAAAATAGGATGACGGGTCTTCAACGTCATGACAACTTCTTCGAGCGAGGTGTTGCCCGCGCGTTCACCAATGCCGTTGATGGTCACTTCTGCCTGCCGCGCGCCCGCGCGGATGCCCGCCAGCGTATTCGCAGTAGCCATTCCCAAATCATCGTGGCAATGCACAGAGACCGTGATGCCTTCGTGCATCCCCGGTGTATTCTTGATGATGCCGTCGATCAAATTAAAAAATTCATCGGGAGTGGTGTATCCCACCGTGTCGGGGATGTTCAAGGTGGTTGCGCCCGCTTTGATGGCTTCGCCCAACACAACGTACAAAAATTCCGGTTCGGAGCGCCCTGCATCTTCGGGTGAAAATTCCACATCAGCGCACAGCGAGCGCGCGTACGTCACCATCTCGCTCACACGCTGAATGACATCTTCCGGGTCCATTTTCAACTTATGCTTCATGTGGATCGGCGACGTGGCAAGGAATGTATGAATGCGCGGCTTCTTTGCACCTTGGACCGCTTCCCACGCCTTATCAATGTCGGGTTTATTTGCGCGCGCAAGCCCTGTGATGACCGGCACTTTCGCATCGGGACTACCCGCAGGCGGATTGCCCACTTCGAGCGCGATGCGTCTGACGGCTTCGAGGTCGTCGGGTGAAGCGGCTGGGAACCCGGCCTCGATGATGTCCACGCCGAGGCGGGCGAGATTGTGCGCCACTTCCAATTTCTCGGCGGAAGTCATCGTTGCGCCGGGAGATTGTTCGCCGTCTCTTAATGTTGTGTCGAAGATTTTCACATAATTATTTGGCATACGAACTCCTAAAGAGGTAAATGGTAATTAGAGATTGGTAATTACCATTTACTAATCTCTTTTTTTACTTCTTCCAATTTTCCGGTCTCAGCGAGCGTACCGCCGCACCGGCGCGCCACATTTCCGAGTCGCGGATGGCGGCGAGTTCCACTTCCAACTTGGCGCGATAATCATCCTTGCTGTTGGCTTCGAGCGTGATGCGGGCTTCGTTGCCGGTAAAGACGCTTTCATACAGGTCTTTGAAGACAGGGGCAGTGGCGTCGCGGAATTTGTCCTTCCAATCCAACGCGCCGCGCTGGGCGGTGGTGGAGCAGTTGGCGTACATCCAATCCATGCCGTTCTGACCGACAAGACGGATAAGCGACTGCGTGAGTTCTTCCACGGTTTCGTTGAAAGCCTCAGAGGGGGAATGTCCGTGTTTGCGAAGTTCGTTGTATTGAGCTTCCATCACACCCGCCAACGCACCCATGAGGATGCCGCGTTCCCCGGTCAGGTCGGAGTACACTTCCTTTTCGAAGGTGGTCGGGAAGAGATAGCCCGCGCCGATGGCAATACCGAGTGCAATCGTACGCTCCTGAGCGCGACCGGTCGCATCCTGATGGATGGCGAAGCTGGCATTGATGCCGGAGCCTTCGAGGAAGTTGATTCTCACACTGCGCCCGGATCCCTTGGGGGCAACCAGCGCCACGTCCACATGCGGAGGCGGGATCACGCCGGTATCATCCTTGAACGTGACGGCGAATCCGTGCGAGAAGTAAAGCATATCGCCTTCGTTGAGATGTTCCACAATGCGGGGCCACTGCGAACGCTGACCGGCATCGGATAACAGGTACTGAATGACCGTTCCTTTTTCAGCGGCTTCTTCCACCTCAAACAGCGTCTCGCCGGGAACCCAGCCATCGGCGATGGCTTTATCCCAATTGGCTGTCCCCTTGCGCTGACCAACGATGACCTTGATACCGTTGTCGCGCATGTTCATCGCCTGTGCAGGTCCCTGCACACCGTAGCCGAGCACAGCCACCACTTCATTCTTCAAAACCTCACGCGCCTTTTCGAGCGGAAATTCATCGCGGGTTACCACTTCTTCTTCCGTGCCGCCAAAATTGATCTTCGCCATGTTTGTTGTTCTCCTAATTTGTTTTTGGAATTCAGATAAGTGCCTGGTAGTTATGTAGACAGGTAGTTATGTAGACAGGTACACAGGTTCCGTGTCTACCTGTCTACTTGCATTCGTGCTTACCGATTTATGGCGTCATGACCGCCATGTCCATCACGTCTTCGTAGCGGCGCCCATCCAGACCGGGCATACGGCGGATGCCGTCGTTGTTGCCGCGTGTCATGGATATTTGACCGGTGCGCACCATTTCCATGATGCCGATCGGGCGCAGCAATTCGATCATGCCTTCGATCTTGTCTTCGGTGCCGGTGATCTCCACGATCACAGAGTCAGGCGCAACGTCCACGATGTGAGCGCGGAAAATATCCGCCAGCCCGTTCACTTCGGCGCGGCGCTCGGGACCAACGCGCACTTTGATGAGCGCCATGTCACGGGTCACGGACGGCTGGCGCGTGACATCCTGCACGTCGATCACGTTGACCAGTTTGTACAGGTTCGCTTCGAGCTTGTGCGCGTCCATATCCCCATTGGGGCAATCCACCACAATGGTCATGCGCGACACTTCGGGATTCTCGGTGCGTCCCACCGCGAGGGATTCGATATTGAAATTGCGGCGGCGAAACAACGACGATACACGGTTAAGGACACCGGGTTTGTTTTCAACTAATGCGATGAAGGTGTAATTCATGTTTTCTCCAAGGTCAGAGGTAGTGATTAGATGATTAGTGACAAACCACTACTCACTATTCTCCATTCTCTATTCTCTTTTGATTATGCTTTTGCCGGTCTCTGGATCATGTCGTGCAGCGCCGCACCGGCGGGGACCATCGGGTAGACCGCGTCTTCGCGCTCGACCTTGAATTCGATCACGGTCGGACCCTTGATACTGCGCGCCCAGGCGATAGCTTCATCCACTTCTTCGCGTTTGGTCACACGCCGCGCCGGAACACCATGCGCCTCTGCAAGTTTGACAAAATCAGGCGTAACCATGTTCACAGCAGAGTAACGCTTCTCGAAGAAGAACTCCTGCCACTGACGCACCATGCCGAGGAAGTTGTTGTTCATGATGGCAACTTTCACGTTTGCACCCTCCTGAACGGCTGTGGTCAATTCGGCGGCGGTCATCTGGAAACCGCCATCGCCTGCCACCGCCCAAATTTCCTGATCTTTCGCCGCGAACCACGCACCGATGGCGGAGGGCAGACCAAAACCCATCGTGCCTGCGCCGCCGGAAGTGATCCAGCGATTCGGTTTGTCGAGCTGGTAATACTGCGCCGTCCACATCTGGTGCTGACCCACATCCGTGGTCACGATCGCGCCGCCGCCGGTCGCCTTCCAAATATCCGCGACGAGATGCGCCACGTACAGCTTGCCGTCTTCATCCCAGTTCATGATGCTGCGCTTGTCCGCTTCGGACTTCCAGCCGTTGATCTCGGATTTCCAATCCTCGTGGTCGTATTCATCCACCAGGGGGACGAGGTCGCGCAGGACGGTCTTCAGATCACCGACCAATGGCACATCGGCATAGACGTTCTTGTGCAATTCAGACGGGTCGATCTCAATGTGGATCTTCTTCGCGCGCGGCGCATAGGTCTTAAGCGTACCGGTCACACGGTCATCGAAGCGCATACCGAAGGCAAGGATCAAGTCCGAGTTTTGGATCGCCATATTCGTGTGGACTTCGCCATGCATACCCATCATGCCGAGGCTCAGTTCATGCGAGGACGGGAATGCGCCCAAGCCAAGCAGCGTGCTCGCCACAGGCGTTTGCGTCTTCACTGCAAATTGCAGTAATTCCTCCTCCGCTTTGGACATGATCACTCCATGTCCGCACAGGATGATCGGCTTCTTTGCCTTTTCGATCAACTTCACCGCATCATCCAACGACGGACGCGGCGCGTGCATCACCGGCTGGTAACCCGGCAGTTTTACCTCTGCGGGATATTCGAATTCGCAGGACTCGATTTGCGCATTCTTGCAAATATCGATCAGCACCGGACCCGGACGCCCACTGCGGGCAATGTAGAACGCCTCGCGGATGGTTCCAGCGATCTCATCTGCGCGGGTGACGAGATAGTTGTGTTTGGTGATGGGCAGCGTGATGCCCGTCACATCGGTTTCCTGAAACGCGTCACCGCCGATGAGATGCGCCGCCACCTGCCCGGTGATGAAAACCACCGGAACAGAGTCCATCATCGCAGTGGCGATGCCCGTCACCAGATTCGTCGCACCGGGACCGGATGTCGCCATCGCCACACCGACCTTCCCCGAAGCGCGCGCGAATCCATCCGCCATGTGCGCCCCACCCTGCTCATGCCGAACCAGCACATGATGGACGGGATAGCTCAGCATGGCATCATAGATCGGCATATTCGAACCGCCGGGATATCCAAACACCACTTCCACACCCTCACGCACCAAACATTCCCAAACAATTTCTGCACCAGTCTTTTTCATTCGATCTCCTTGAATTTCGACCATGGACGATAGACAATCGACCATGGTTACTCGTCGATTGTCTATCGTCCACCGTCAGTACTTAACACCGCACCTGTATCCGCACTTGTGACGAAATGCGAATAGCGCTTCAACCACTTGGATGTGATATTGGATTGAAATGGAGGCAGCGCTGCGAGCCGACTCTGGATCTCCGCCTCGCTCAACTTGACGTTGAGGCTGCGTGCCACCAGGTCAATTTGGACGATGTCCCCAGCCTTGAGCGCCGCGATCGGACCGCGCGCCGCAGCTTCCGGCGAGACGTGACCGATACACGCGCCGCGCGTCCCACCGCTGAAACGTCCATCTGTGATGAGCGCCACCTTGTCACCGAGTCCCTGCCCCATGATGGCGGATGTGGGCGAAAGCATTTCCTGCATACCCGGTCCACCTTTGGGGCCTTCGTAACGCACCACAACGCAATCGCCAGCCTTGACCTTACCGGCCAGGATTCCCGCCATCGCCTCATCCTGTGACTCGAAGATGACCGCCGGACCCTCGAACTTCATCATCGCCTCACTCACGCCGCCAACTTTGACCACTGCACCTTTGGGAGCCAGGTTGCCGAACAAGATCGCCAATCCGCCGCGTTTGGAGTGGGCGTTTTCATACCGTCGAATCACTTCTTCATCTTGAATATCTTTGCCTTGAATCGATTCCCCCAAGGTCTTGCCGGTGACCGTCACTCGGTCTAAATGCAGCATGCCCGTCCCGCGCTGAACTTCGTTCAAAATGGCGGGGATACCGCCCGCGCGATGAACATCTTCCATATGCCATTTGCCAGCGGGACTCACCTTGCAAATGTGCGGCACCTTGTCAGCCACAGAGTTGATGCGCTCCAGCGGATAGTCCACACCGGCTTCGTTCGCCAATGCCAGCGTGTGCAGCACCGTGTTGGACGAACCGCCCATCGCCATATCCAATGCAAAAGCATCGTCGATGGCATCGGCGGTGACGATGTCACGCGGTTTGATGTCGCGCTCGATCAAGGTCATCACCTGAGCCGCGGCTTGTTTCGCCAATGCTTCACGTTCGGGAGTCTTCGCCAACGCAGAGCCGTTATATGGCAGCGCCAATCCGATCACTTCCATCAAGCAGTTCATCGAGTTGGCGGTAAACATCCCGGAACAGGATCCGCAGGATGGGCAGGCAAACTTCTCCAGCAGAGTGAGGCGTTTTTCGTCGATCTTGCCCGCGGAGTATGCGCCAACGCCTTCAAAGACCGAGATTAAATCCAGCGTTTCACCTTCGGGGGTCATGCCCGCCTTCATCGCGCCGCCGGAAACAAAGATGGTCGGCACGTTCACGCGCATCGCGGCGAGTAACATGCCCGGCACGATCTTGTCGCAGTTGGGGATGCAGACCATCGCATCGAATCGATGGGCTTCGATCATCGTCTCCACGCAGTCGGCGATCAACTCACGGGAAGGAAGCGAGTACTTCATCCCCAGGTGACCCATCGCAATGCCGTCATCCACGCCAATGGTATTGAACTCGAACGGCACACCGCCCGCCGCGCGGACAGCATCCTTCACCAGCTTGCCGAACTCCTGCAAATGCACATGACCCGGCACGACATCGACATAAGAATTAACAATGGCAACGAAAGGCTTGTTGAAATCTTCATCCTTCAAACCAGTGGCACGCAGCAATGCACGGTGTGGCGCTTTTTCGTACCCTTTCTTGACTGTATCTGAACGCATGGTGCTCCTTGTAGTTTCGGCGTCCAAAAATTCCAGATTTTGGACTTGCCTCCAAAGTCTGGAGACTTTGGAGGCCGTGCCGAAGAATAAAAAAAGCCGCCCGTGGTTAGGGCGGCTCTCGTTCTCACTCAGTGATTTATTTCACTCTCACCGTTGCCATCCTAACCGAAAGTAGATCCCTAATAATAAGGACCGCTACAAGGACGACAATAAGCGAGAGCACAAACAATGTATACATGGGCTGTTGATTTCGCCCGATTATAGGCGGAAACGGCAATTCGTCAAGGGCAATTACTTCCGAATCGGACAAAAATAACGATTACATTTGTCCATCTCGAAAGAACGCCTATCGCAGCAAGATAGTTGACTTTCAACCCTTATATAAATTACATAACACAAATGACAAGGACCTTCCAGATGCCTATAATCATTTATATTCTGCAAATGGGAGCACAACATGAGATCATTCCGGTTTGTTCTGCTGATTCTGGTTTTCACTTCAACGATTTCCTGCAAACCACAAGTCATCACAACGACCCCACAAGTTGGACCGACTTCCATACCTTCTCCCACCTCTACCTCATCTCCAGAAGTTTCAGTGAAGATCATGTCGTACAACATCCTTTTCGGGGGAGGATTCCTGCCAGAGTGGTACGAGCATGTAGCCGATAAAAAACTGCATCGAGACCGCACACCAGAACTATTCGAATACCTGAGTCAACTGGATGCGGATGTGGTCGCACTGCAGGAAGCGTACGGATGGGATGATACGACGCCGCCTTTCATTGCGACAGCCGCACAGGAGATCGGACTCCCGAACTATTACGTAGCACCATCTGCATCTGACCATGATACAGCCATTCTGACCCGTTATGAAATTCTGGAAGCGGAGTCCCTGTTCGAGGAACTTGGCGACCCAAGCATTCTGCGTACGCGTCTGCAAACACCGGATGGAAATCCATTGAACGTATTTGTTATCCACCTCGATCCTTTCAGTGAGGCGATCCGGCTTTGCCAGCTCGATCAGTTGACATCTGCTGTCGGTCCTTATAAGCAGGAACGAACCATCCTCCTGGGCGATTTCAATTTCACCATTAAGGATATTTCCGGATACGACTCGCCTGAAACGGTCTACCTAGAAGAAGCTGGATATAAACTGGTTCTTCAAGACAAGACCCTCAATCGCGACCACCTATGGGTCCCAGCCGATTCCGCACCGTGGAAATCGCAGCCGTGGTTCGAGCGTCCAAAGACTCCACTTTCAGATCACTCCCCCATCGGTATCCAGTTCAATTATTTCACTTATGATGCTCAAGCCATAGATACTTCTCCACAAAACACGCAGACATATACCCTTCCGGATTTTTTCGGTCAATTTGTAGAAAACCCAAAGGTGCTCACCAGCTCATCCTTCGACGATGATTGCACGAACAGACAATGGTTCCCCAACCAAACAGACGTACCCATTGAGAACGGAGCCTACATCTTGACGGGAAAAGAAAATTGGTCGGCGTATGTGACCTTCCCCGGCAGCATCGAAACGGGTCAAGGCATGCTGACTCGCATCCGGACAACGAAAGAGTCGGAGTTCAGCATTTATCTTTCATATGGGGGACAATGGGGTGATGAGACATACCGGGAAGCAGGTCTATATTTCCCCTTCGAAGAAGTCAAGCTTTTCGAAACGATCGGTTCCAATTTTGTCAGCCTGCCCCAGGACATCTCCACCCAAATCCAACCGGAGCATGATTACTGGCTGGCGATCCTTGCGGGTTTTGACGGACAGCTCAAAGCGTTCATTCAGGATGCAGAAGACCCGGCTGCCCAAGTGTACGCATTCGATTTCGAAAAAATGGACGAGAGTTCAAGCGGCGTTACCTGGACTTTTTCCATCGGTGCGAACTCGGGAACGATTACCATCGACGAATATGCCCGCTACACTTTCGACGGATTCAAATAACACGGTCATTTTGCACCTTGACACATCCGCGCCACTGCCATAGAATACCGCCCAATTATGGATAACCTTTCGACGAACACCAAGCACGGCTTGGGTACCATGACCATGACCACTACCTCCGGCAACCGCCGCGAGGCATTTGTGCATGGGATGAAGTAACCGAACAAAGGTTAATCAAAACACACAACGCCTCGCGGAAACGCGGGGCGTTTTTTATTACCCCATTACAGACCTGACAGGTTTTACGAAGTCCCCGAAGCGGGAAAACCTGTCAGGTCTCAAGGAGAGAATATGTCAAAAACGCTTGTCATGAAATTCGGAGGAACATCCGTCGGGTCTGCCGATGCGTTGAAAAGCGCCACGGAGATCATCCGCGATGCGAAGAAGGATTGGGGAAGAGTCGTCGTCGTAACATCCGCCATGTCCGGCGTGACGAACCTGCTATTGGACTCGGCCGCCTCAGCTTCGCACGGGAAAGTGGATTCACTTCCAGCGGCAGAATCTTCGCTGAGAGAAAAACACTTCGCCGCCGCCGATGCCTTGATCGCAGACGCAAAACTCCGCGAGCAGACGAAAGCCGAGATCAACGCGCTCATCCTCTCGCTCGTGGATTTATGCAAAGCCATCGCCGTGCTCGGCGAAGCCAGTCCGCGTGCGATGGATGCGGTGGCATCTCTCGGCGAACGGATGAGTATCCGCTTGCTGGCAGCCGTGGTGGAAAGCGCAGGCATCAAAGCTCAAGCCATTGAGTCGACCGAGTTCGTCATCACCAACGCGCATTACCAAAATGCGCATCCCGATTTCAAAGTCACCACCGAAAAGACACGGGGGCTATTGAATCCTTTGATGGATGCAGGTATTGTTCCCATTACAACCGGTTTTATCGGCGCGACACCCGAAGGCGCAATTACAACTTTGGGACGCGGCGGCTCGGATTATTCCGCGGCCATCATTGGCGCCGTGCTCCCCGCTGACGATGTCTGGATCTGGACCGACGTAGACGGCGTGATGACCACCGATCCGCGCATCGTGCCTGAAGCAGTCACACTGCCGGAGATCAATTACAGCGAAATCGCGGAACTTGCTTATTACGGTGCGAAAGTTCTGCACCCCAAGACCATCCGCCCGGTGTTGGATGCGGGCATTGGCTTGCGGATTTGCAACACGTTCAATCCCAGTCACCCCGGCACGCGGCTGATAGCCAGCCCCAAAACCAATGGCAAGGTGGACGGTAAAGTCATCAAAGCTGTAACCGCCATCCGCAAGCAAAGACTCATCACCATCGAAGGACGCGGTATGCTGGGCGTCCCCGGCGTGGCGGCGCGCGCATTCGGCGCAGTGGCATCCACGGGCACGAGCGTCCCGCTTATTACGCAGGCATCATCCGAACAGTCCATTTGTTTTGCCGTGCCTTCCGAACTTGCGCCCGGCGTGCTCTCATCCCTTGAAAAAGCATTCGCCGCCGAGATCACTGACGATGACATTGACCGCGTTTGGGCAACCGAAGATGTTTCCATCATCACCGTCGTCGGCGCAGGGATGCGGCACACACCCGGCGTTTCCGGGCATGTCTTCAGCAAGCTCGGCAATGACGGCGTGAACGTGCTCGCCATTGCGCAGGGTTCATCCGAAGTCTCCATCTCGCTCGTCGTCGATGCGGCGGATACGGAGAACGCGGTGAGGACGCTGCATGAGTTGATCGTAGGAAAGTAAACAAGTAGACAGGTAGACACGTTCTTACTTGTGTACTTGTATACATGTTTACCAATTCAATATTCATCATTCAGGAGCCTCTCATGTCCCAATCTCAAATCCCCGTAGCCATTCTCGGCGCGACAGGGTCTGTCGGTCAGCGGTTCATTTCGTTGTTGGATAATCATCCGTGGTTCAAGGTCGTTGCCCTCGCCGCATCGGACCGGTCCGTCGGGCAGCCGTATTCCAAAGCCGCGCGCTGGGTGTTGGATGACCCGATGCCCGCCTATGCGCGTGACATGATCGTCGTGCCCGCGTCCACAGAGGCGGTGCAGGCGAAGATCGTATTCTCCGCTTTGCACACGGAAATTGCCAACGAACTTGAACCTGCCTTCGCAAAAGCTGGCGCGGCGGTCTGCTCGAATGCTTCGTCATACCGCAGAGGCGAAGATGTGCCGCTGCTTTTGCCCGAGATCAACGCAGAGCATATTCAACTGGTGAAACAGCAGCGCAAGAACAAAGGCTGGAGCGGATGCATCGTGACAAATCCCAACTGCACGAGCACTGGGCTCACGATCGCGCTCAAAGCTCTGGACGAAGCCTTTGGCGTGAAGAAAGTCTTCATGGTTTCGTTGCAGGCACTTTCGGGCGCGGGTTATCCCGGAGTCCCTTCACTCGACATTATGGACAACATCATCCCCAATGTGGGCAATGGCGGTGAGGAAGAAAAAGTGGAGTGGGAACCGCGCAAGATGCTCGGCAAGTTCAATGACGGCAAGATCGATATGGCAGACATCACATTCAGCGCACACACCAATCGTGTGGCAGTCATCGACGGTCATACCGTGTGTGCAAGTGTGGCATTGGACAAGCCCGTGGAGCCCGAAGTCGCCATTCAAGCGCTGCGCGATTTCAAGGCGAAGCCATCAGCGAGGGAACTGCCTTCGGCGCCGCGACCAGTTATCGAGGTCAAAGATGAAGCGGATCGTCCCCAGCCAAGACTCGACCGCATGACAGGCAAAGGCATGACCACCGTCGTCGGCCGTGTGAGGCGGGATCCCATCCTCGATCTTAAGTTCGTGGTGTTATCTCACAACACCATTCGAGGTGCCGCGGGCGCGTCGATCTATAATGCTGAACTTCTAGTAAACGAGAATCTTCTGTAATGCGAACAAAAAGAACCCCAAACAAAAGATCGTTTGGGGTTCTTTTTTTATGGTTTGAAAATCTATCTGCAAGGAGCGAGTGTTATCCGACACATACACAATCGGGATAATCCTTCACAAGGCTTGTCCCAGGAGGGCATGGAGGACAGACAGGCTGGTTATACACAGGCTCCCCTTCAGCGCCATCGACCAATGGTTGATACGTATTACATAACCCGGGCTCTGTACCTGTGGGTTGGAAACCCACCGCGAGACGGCATGTATTATCCAGTTCAAAGACGGATTTGATCGGGTAGAACAGCTCAAAGCCGGGGTTTGCCGCACCAGCCTGTTCATGGGAATACGCATCGTTCAGGTCGAAGAGTGCAGGGTCGAGCAGGGAATGCCCCGCCCACATGTTGATCATGTAGCTTTGTGGATTCCCGATCGCGGCACGTTTGACGGCGATCTGAATCACATTCGAGGCATCGGGGGAGATCCGAACCCATGCACTTTCCGGGTCTGCGCCTGCACCCTGATCGAAAATGAGGCTTTCAAATCCATCTCCGACCGTGCTCGCGTCGGTGAACATGGGCGAGAGACCACCGACATCTCGATTCGTATCTTTGTAAATCTGTACACCGAGGACGGTCCACTCTGTGGTTGCGGGATTCGCGGCGACGATGAGCCAGTCTCCTTTGCCATTGCGGTCGGTATCGAGTTCGAGGGCGTATTTATCGGCGACGACATCCGCACTGTCCAATGCGTTGAGCTGTATCGTGCCATAGATCCAGGTTTCATCCTGATGAACGACTGTGTCCACGATATCGAGGCTCGGGAAATACACATCCATGCTTTCGGAATTGAACGGGCGTTCGAACTGACCATAGGTGAAACGATCACCACCGGAGATCGCCTTGCCCAAGGCAGAGATCTGATCGCTTGCATGTCCGTTCATGGCTTCGGGAAGGCTCACAGGAACCACATCGTTTTGAGGGACAGGCGGGGCTGGCACTTCTTCTTCGATTTCTTCAGTTGCGACCGGTGTCGGCTGTGCAGCAACAGGTTGTTCAGCAATGGGCTGCTCAACCACAGGGTCTTCGCCCAGCCCGGGCAGAGCACCACATGCCTGCAACAACACGACCGTGACAATTAATAAAATTTTGATTCTATGGGTAAAAGTATTCATTCTTATTTCCTTTTTCTAAATTGAGTGTAACTACTAAAATGTTTTGATGAGACTCAAGCCTCTTTTTTCAAGCGCCGCCTGCGTCATGGGACGAAAATCTGCGGCATACGTGGTGGTTCGGCGATAAGTTTTCTTGCTCCATGCGCGGATCGCCATGTGATATTCATGCATCGCTGTCTTCCAATCAGTTTTTTCATCGAGCCAGCGATGAAGTGCATCTGCCAGCATATCGGCATGGGTGGTGGCATGGTCAATGCCCATCCCGCTCCACGGATCCAGGGTCTGGTGAGCATCGCCCACCAACACCCAACCGGCTCCATAAGGCATGCGCTGATAACTGGAAATATTCCCTGCGCCATAAAGTTCAGTAGCCATTTCCGCTTTGCGAAGGCGCGGAACAAGCAATGGCAATGACTCAAGGTGCGCCATCATGTTCTTGAGCGGGTCTTTTTTGAACGAAGCGAATCCGTCGATAGGCATGCTAATGGCAGCCATGGTCAGATCTCCATCGGCGGGGAAAATATATGTGAGCGAATTCCCGATGAAATGGTGTTCAGCCGTCAACGGTTCGATGGGGTCCAAACCGTGGAAGAAGGTGTAGTAGGTAAAGCGCTGCACCGGGAGGAAATTTTCATAGATGGGTTCCACCAATTTGGCGACAGTGGAATAAAAACCATCGGCGCCAACGACGACCTTTGCACTTGCTTCGTGGACCTCGTCCTTTTCGTTCCAGCGGACGCCTTTCACCTGCCCATCCTGCCAGATCAATTCTTTGACCTTCGCATGAAGTCGAATTTCAACGTTCGGCTCACGCCTGAGACGTTTGTAAAGGATCCAATCCATTGTGATGCGGCGTTCGCAAAGGAAGAAACGCAAGTGTTCTTCCGGCGCTTCCACCGGTTCCCTGAGGATCTGCCCGTCAATATTGTTCCATAAGGTCGCCATCGGCGGCGTCACAGCTTTGACCTTTTCCAGCACGCCGATCTTTTCGAACACCCGCATGGCGGGCGCACGGAAAAAAGATGTGGAAAGCGTATCGCTTGGAAAATCTGCTTTCTCCAACACCAAGATGCGATGTCCCAATCCACTCAAACGGGTCGCGAGGATCGCCCCTGCCACACGCCCGCCAACGATAATTACGTCGTAATCCATTCTTGCCTCTTTCTCAAACAAGTTTCAAGGAAGCTATTTGCTTTGCCTTTCGCAATACATCCTTTGTTATTTCAAGTTCACCCAGGTGACGATGGAGGTGCCCCATGCAGGGTCTGATCAACAGACCCCAGACCGGCAACCCAAAAAGATCGGTGACCTCCTCAAGATAGCCCGGCGTTTGATATTCGGGATACACCTGAAGACGTTCTTTGACTTGGGGTACAAATTCCAACGTACTCCCGTCGATTCCTTCCAGCCATGCCAACAGCGTTTGATGAACTTCATCCGCATATGCCAACGTATCGGCAAGGGTGACGGTTCGAGCGATCTCATCCGATTGTTCCATCGTGATGCCAACGCCAATGCCAGCGGGTTTAAGATGCTGCCAATGAGACCAATGACCATTCGTTAGGACTTCGGCTTCATTGCGGATCCACATTTGTAGAAAATGATCTTGCGTACGCGGTATGTGCCAAACCGTATATCCAACCGTATTCTGTCCCGGACCCGGACGCGACAACCATTCTTCTGCGCTGATATCGCCTGCAAGATGATGTAGAACTCCATTGAGGTTTTTATTCTGTCCTGTGAGGTAGGTCTTGATATGCATGATTCTCCTCTGTATGAATGGGGATATTCATCTCTCTATGAACAGCCCAATTCATAGTTGGCAGGTCATTTACTTCTTGATCGCAATGACTTCGAGATATTCCGCCGAGATCGAAGTATGTCCCGGATCGGCAGTGTTATGCTGCAACCACAAATGGTCCAGGTCCTGGCGCAGGGCAGCCTGCTTTTCAACATCCAGCGCAGCAAAGGCTTTGAAGGCAGGTCCGTAATAGGTGCGGAAGAATTCAACCACCTCTGAGGGCGAGAAAGGATAGTTGAACGGATACAGGCGTCGGCTAAGAATGAGGCGTGAAGCTCCCTCCTTGAAGCGTTCGCGGACCGTATCTTCATCACCCCATTTCACAGGTGAATCCATGAGAGGCGAAGGCGGAACATGTTTGCCAATGGTCTTGAACATTTGCCCAACGAAACCGTTCGGCGTCCAATTGCCCATGATGATCTTTCCGCCGGGTTTGCAAACGCGCTTAAGTTCGGCGGCGACCAATGCAGCCCGCGGGGCGAACATGGCACCGATCAAACTGATGACCACATCAAAGGAGTTATCTTCATACGGAAGATCCTCCGCATCGCCTTCATCGAAGGTGGCATCCAGATTTTCCGCCTTGGCGCGCACACGTGCCTGCGCAATCAGATTTGATGCAAGGTCAATACCGGTGACTTTCGCTCCGGCACGCGCCATCGGAATGGCGGTCTGCCCTGCCCCACATGCCACATCGAGGATGCGAGCCCCAGGCTCCACTTTGATACGCGATAAAAATTCCAACGCGCCCGGTTCGAGATAGGTCGCAAAGTGACCGTAATCTCCCGACTCCCATGTGGCTTTCAGACGGGTCTTGAGCGCCGCCATTTCAGGGGTCATCTCACCAGTCTTTTCTAAAGTTGTAACGCTCATTGTATTTCTCCTATTTGAAATTGATCCCGCAGGCATACCCTGCGTCGATGGTCGCATTAAATCAAAAACACGATGGCATGCCATCGTGGAAAGTACCTAGATTTAAGTTTTTGGAGTACCTAGTTTTTGTCTCCCAGCCCTTTTTCCACTGCCCAAACAGCGGCTTGCGAGCGCGAATCCATGCTTAATTTTTTCAGGATATTGGCGACATGATTCTCCACCGTGCGTTCGCTCAGGAAGAGCGCCTCGGCGATCTCACGGTTGGATCTGCCCTGCGACAAAAACCGCATCACTTCGCGCTCGCGCGGGGTCAACCCACCGTATTTTTCCGCCTCCCGCTGACGGTTTGATACGGATCTCTTCTTCGGCAATCGTTCCAATGCCTGACGGTTAAAAGCCTGCCGCAAATCCTCATCTGCAATATAGGTTTCCAATGTCTGATAGACTTGGTGTGCCTCGGCAAATTCCAGCTCGCTTTTTTCGGTCTCTTTCTGGCTCTTATAAAGCCCGCCCAATACGGCTTGGATCTGCAATAACAAAGACAATGCTTCATGTGAAATTGCATCCTGTTTCGCCTGCTTTAAAATTTCAACAGCCTTCTTATTCTGCTTCAACGCAATTAAAGCCTGTCCTCTTAGTTTCAACAGATGAGGAGCGGAACGTGTTTGATATTCCCCGGTTAAGGTATCGAGCAACAGGTCGGTGATCTTCAACGCTCCCTTTGGATCGTTCACCGCCAATAAAAGGTATGACTTCGCCCACAACATTCGCCGCTCTACCATGGTCGGTTCTTCGAGCTTCTCCGACAGGGTTGAATCCAGCAAGGAACTTGCCTTTTCAATATCTCGGTTTTGGATATACGCAATTACAAGAGACGCTGTTATATTTCCGATCCACCATGCGGAGCCCAATTCTCTGGCATGCGTCAGCGCCAATTCGAGATGTTGAATGGCTTGGGCACTTTGCAGCATCAACGTATAAATGTGCCCAAGCACATAGCGGGCTCCGACCATCCACTGACGGTGTTCGATCTCCTCTGCGATCCGAAGCGATTCAGAAGCGTGGTGAATAGCATCCCCAAATAGTCCGCGGTTGGCTAGGTTATAGGCGATCGTCCATTCGATGAACGCCTCACCCGCAGCCCAGCCGGTTTGTCTCGTCAATTCAAGCGCCTCCATGGAGATGCGATGGTTCTCCAAAGGCGATAAATCGGGAACAAAAACAGCTTCGTTCCAGTTGAGACTATTGCAGGCGCCAGTCAACGCAGAGATGAGACCGTGTTTGTCATCCAACTTTCGGAAGAGACGAATGGCTTGTTGATATTCTCCGAATGATTCAACCAGGTTGCCATGCTGCATGATCGCCATACCCAGCAGGTCATGGGTTTCTGCCATGCCTGTTTCATCCTGATCCTGTTCGTAAATCTTCAACGCACGGCGATGCAGGTCCAGTCCCTGCCCGGTCTGCCCGATGTTGACTGACCAATTTCCCAATCGGTTTAGGCTTTGTGCCTGAAGTTTTGGGTTTTGAAGCCTCTCCGCCAGCTTCTCTGCATGACGATAATATTCCCCGGTTCGTTGGTAATCACGACCCGACCAAAGCGCGCCTAATTTGATCAAGGTCTGCCACTCAGTCTGACCCTGATCGGCATGCTGGGCAAGTGTACGCGCCTGCTCATAATCATCGAGCGCGGACTTAAAGTCGCCCAATATTTCATAAGCATTTCCGCGAACGGTAAGTAGGTCTGGGTCTGTTGGCAGGTTGAGTTCACGGGTGGCTACCAACACGCGGGAATAAAAAACGATCGCTTCGCGTTGGGCATACAACAAGCAAGCCTGGTCGCCAGCCCGGTGCGAATAGTCCATCGCCTTCTGCCACTCACCCGCCGTGAAATAGTGATAGGACAAGTCTGCAAGATGCGAATTTAGCGATGCCGCAAATAACCGCTCCATCGTTTCACCGACAAGACGATGCAAGGTTTGGCGTTCGCGCAATAACAGGGTCGAATATGCCGCTTCGCGAGTCAATGCATGGCGGAAGGCGAACAAGTCCGCGGCTTCTTCAACGATGAGTTGGGCGCTGACCAGTTGCTTGAGACGGTTCATCAGGTCTTCTTCATCGGTCTCAAGCAATTCCTGCAAGAGGCGAAAGTTAAACCGTCGACCCAGCACCGCAGCCAGCGTTAGAGCCCGAAGCGTTCTTTCATCCAGTTTCTGTGTGCGCCGTTGAACCGCATCTTGAATCGTGCGGGGAATGCGAAGTTGATCGATATCCTTGCGGTCCCACGTGCCATCGGCATAAAAAATATCGCCGTCTGCCATGAGAGCTTTCAGGATCTCCTCGATGAAGAACGGATTCCCCTCGGTAAGCGGGAAAATGACATCCAAAAATTCCTGGCTGATGGGGGCGTTTAAGTCCAGGATCGCCCGCAGCATGGAATCCACTTCGGGAGGGCTCATCCGTTTCAAGGTCAGTTCGGTGCCGAGGCGTCCCCGATCCAATTCGGCGAGGAAGTGGGTCAGCTCCGGTGTGGTCTCGTCGCTGCGATAGGTGAAGATCAAAAAAATGGGAAGGGATACGATACGACGTGCCAGCAGCAATAAGAATTCATAGCTGGTCGAATCGCTCCAATGCAAGTCTTCTATGATGAGCACCAACGGCTGGGATTGGGCAAGGTCTGTAAAGGTCCGCGCCAGGGCATGGAAGGTGCGAAGTTTTTCTTGTTTGAGGTCTGCATCGGGGCTTGTGGTTGATGCCAAATCTGGCAAATAAAGCGATAATTCAGGCAACAACTTTATCAATTGCGGCGCAGAAGAATTCAAGGCTTGGGCGATCTCCTGATCGGTATGCGAGGAGAGAAAGTATCGAAGCAGATCCAGGAGAGGGGCATACGGTTGCGCAGATTCAGTTTGAGAACAAAACCCTTCTAAAATCATTCTGCCATTCGGTGTCTTGGATTTGATCTCTTTGACCAATCTTGATTTACCTATCCCCGCCTCGCCCGATATCAGCGCGATCTGCCCCCTGCCTTCCATTGCGCGACTCATCAAACGGTCTAAAAGTTGAAGATCGTTCTCTCGTCCGATAAGTACTGGGCAAACAACTGATTTTTCTATTAACACGCCTACACCAATAAAGTTCGAGAACTATATAGCTGTATCATATAGCTGGCAAGGGGAATATAGTCCTAGTCCGAAAAAGTCTTTCCTGTGTCGCATCTACCCTGCGGCTACCAAAGCCCAAGTGACCCTAATGGGTAATCTTGAAGCCAATATCAAAATTGTACTTGACAAGCAGCGGTTCACCTGATATAACCGCGCGAAATAAAATATTCGCTCTTATCCAGAGAAGCTGAGGGACCGACCCTTTGAAGCTTCGGCAACCAAACGAAAGTTCAGGTGCCAAATTCGGCAAATAGGAATGACAGCAACATGTCATTCGTATCTGGAAGATGAGAGGACGGTGTAGACGTATACCTCTTCTTGTACTTTCAGAAGAGGTAATTTTTTTAAGTCGTGCGCACTTTCATTCTGAGCCGCTTCGCTCAGGATGACAGCCTGACAAAATTATCTCTTCTGACGGGCGGATAAACATTATTCAAGAGGAGAGTTTCAAAATGTCCACAAAAGATCGTACGTTAGGTTTCGCCACCCGCCAGCTTCACGCGGGCTATTCACCGGATGCCGCCACCGGCAGCCGCGCCGTGCCGTTGTATCAGACCACCAGTTATCAGTTCAAGAGCACCGAACATGCCGCAAATTTGTTCGCGCTCAAAGAGTTGGGGAATATCTATACGCGTTTGATGAACCCGACCACCGATGTGCTTGAACAGCGCATCGCATCGCTCGAAGGTGGAGTGGCTGCGTTGGCGGCGAGTTCCGGTCATGCCGCGCAGGCACAGGCGATCTTCACGCTGTGCAATGCCGGTGACCATATCGTGACTTCGTCGCGTTTGTATGGCGGAACCTACAGCCAGTTCAAATACACCTTGCCCAAGCTGGGCATTCAGGTCACGTTCGTTGATCCATGCGACCCGAAGAATTTCGAAGCGGCGATCCAGCCGAATACAAAAATTATTTACGGAGAGACTCTCGGCAACCCCGATATTTCCGTCTTCCCGTTCGAAGAAGTGGCGGAGATCGCGAAGAAGCATAATCTCATCTTGTTCATTGACAACACCTTCGCCACGCCGTATCTCTTCCGCCCGTTCGAATGGGGCGCGCATGTGATCACCCACTCCACCACCAAGTTCATCACGGGCAACGGCACGTCCATCGGCGGCATCATTGTGGACGGCGGCAATTATGACTGGACTAGCGAGAAGTTCGAGAGTTTCAACACGCCCGATCCTTCCTATCACGGACTGGTGTACTCCTCCATCGCCGCGGCGGGACTTCCCCCGTTTGCGATCAAAGCGCGTGTGCATGTGCTGCGCGACATCGGCGCCTGCCAGTCTCCGTTCAACTCCTGGCAGACCTTGCTTGGCATCGAAACCCTCAACCTGCGCATGGACCGTCACGTGCAGAACGCGCAAGCTGTGGCTGAATTCCTTGAGAAGCACCCGAAGGTTAGATGGGTCAAACATCCCAGCTTGAAGAGTCATCCCGACCACGAACGCGCCAAAAAATATCTACCCAAGGGCGCAGGCGCGATCCTCGGCTTCGGCGTCAAAGGCGGATTGGAAGCGGGCAGGAAGTTCATCGAAAGCCTGCAACTGTTCAGCCACCTCGCCAATGTCGGTGATGCGCGCAGTCTCGCCATTCACCCCGGCTCCACCACCCACAGCCAGTTGACCGAGGAACAGCAGGTCACCGCTGGAGTCAGCCCTGATTTTGTGCGCCTCTCCGTCGGTCTCGAAGATATCGATGATATTCTCTGGGATCTGGATCAGGCATTAAATTCATAAGGATAAAAGATGAGGGCGGAAGGATGAAAGTGTTGAATGAAAATTCATCCTTCATCCTTCCGCCTTCATCACTTCTAACATGCCTGTAAAAATCCCTTCCACCCTTCCCGCCCGGGAAACCCTCGAGTACGAAAATATCTTCGTCATGGACGAAGACCGTGCGCTGCATCAGGACATCCGCGCCCTGCGTGTTGCGATCCTGAACCTCATGCCGACCAAGATCGCCACCGAAACGCAGATCCTGCGGCTGCTTTCCAACTCTCCGCTTCAGGTGGAGATCACACTCCTGCACACCGCCACCCACGAATCCAAGAACACAGACGCGGAACATCTGTTGAATCACTACGCCACCTTCGATGAGATCAAGAACGAAAAATTCGACGGTCTCATCATCACCGGCGCGCCCGTGGAGCAAATGTCTTTCGAGGAAGTGGATTATTGGAAGGAACTCACGCAGATCATGGATTGGGCGAAGACGAACACCGAGTCCACGTTTTATATTTGCTGGGGCGCTCAGGCGGGACTGTATCACTACTACGGCATTCCCAAATTTGACCTGCCGCACAAGATGTTCGGCGTCTTTGAGCACCGCCTCTTAAACCGGACCGAAAGCCTGATGCGCGGATTCGATGACATTTTCTACGCTCCACACTCCCGTCACACCGAGATCCGCCGCGCAGACATCGAAAAACACCCCGACTTACAGATCCTCGCCGAGTCGGATGAGGCGGGCGTTTACATCGTCGGCTCGAAGGATGGACGACATCTCTTCATCACGGGTCACTCGGAATATGATCCGTTGACGCTCAAAGGTGAATACGACCGCGACGTTAACAAGGGTTTGCCCATTCATGTCCCCAACAACTATTACCCCGGGAATGACCCCACACAAACACCGGATGTCCGCTGGCGTGGACATGCCAATTTGTTATACGCGAACTGGTTGAATTATTATGTCTATCAGGTCACGCCGTTCGACCCGAATGAAATTCCAAAATAATTTACGGGGATACGTGCAAGGCGTATCCCTACGATTTTTCCTGCGAATACACACCGATCAAACGTCCCATGATGAGGGCGATATACAGAACGCCCACCATTCCCTCCACCGTCGCCAGTGACCGAGCCCACGCGTTGAGCGGCAGGACATCTCCATAGCCGAGTGTGGCAAGTGTGACGAAACTGAAATAGACCAACTGCTGCCACTGTGGCGCGACTCCCAATCCGTTATCGATGAACGCGCTTGCATCCAGTTTGCTGATGATGACATACAACGGCGTGAACATCGAGCCGATAAAGATGTAGATCGTGATGGCGGTCATCATCACATTCAAGTTAACGACTTTGGATGTATAGATATAACGCACCAGGGCAATGGTCATCAACAACTGCGCGGGGATGATGGCAAGCTGCGAGATGATCGTCACAGACCCGGACGATGGAGCGATAAACGAAATCACCGCACTGACCAACCAAACGAATGCCGCCACGCTGGTCTGACGGAAGTGTTTCGTATCCACACTGGTCACCAACACGCCGATGACGAACATCAGCGCATACGCCAGTACGAAGAGCAGGTTCCCCAATCCGCGCGCATACAGCGTGAGCGGATACCCAAAATTCAAGGCGGCGACCAGAAGCAGTAAATATCCCACCCGTCCGTAAAAACGTGAAGACAATTTTTCGATCATGGGTTTATCGTCCGGAAATGATGCGTTCGCCTTCGTAGAGCTTGACGGCGATGAAGGTGATGACCACCGAAAGCAGGATCGTCAACACCGCCGAGACGAGGACATTCATCCCTGAGATCGGTTCGGCGCGCATGAACTGATTGATCAGGATCTGTTGACCAAATGTCGGGATGAGCATCGTCCACAGGTCCGGTTTGACCGGTAAAAATGCGAGCGCAAGACCCGGCAGCGAGGGGATCAATCCGATAAAGGGCAGGTAGGTTCCGGCTTCCTTCGTTGTCTTGGCAAACGACGCGATCAGGGTCTGAATGGCACAGGCAAGCAGGACGATCGGCAGACAGACCAGGAACACCGCCGTTAGCGCGCCCAAGTCAAAGCCGATCTGAACACCAAGCAGTTCTTCCATCGGCAGGAAGCGAAACACAGCGGCAAACCCAGCCAGCGTGATGATCAAGTTGAAAATGGCGAACGGCATGGCGGAGATCATCTTGCCGATGGCAACCCAGCCGCGCGGCAGCGGATTGATCAACAGCGGTTCGAGCGAGCCGCGTTCCCGCTCCCCTGCCGTGGCGTCGATGATGACCGGGGACGCACCATTGAAGATCGCAAAGATAATGAAATACGGCAGCATCGAAAGGAAGATCAACGCCTGACTCTGCGGCGTGGCCGTATCCACTTCCTCCACCTGAACCACGCGGGTCACCTCCGGGCTGACTCCGCGCAGACTCAAACGCAGCAGCCCGATGTAATTGCTGTAACTTTCCAGCAGGTTTTGTGCGCGGTTGATATCCGCCATTGCGGATTGACGTGTGCTATCAAAGACGAGCTTCACACTGGCGGTTTCACCCGCTGAGAAATCGTCGCCGTACTCTTCGGGGATGATGAGCGCCACATTGATATCCCCTGCAATGACAGCCGCTTCGGGGTCTGCGGGCGCGGGTTGGATGATGACATCCTGCTGTTCAAGGAACGCGATCAGACTGGGGGCATTTTCCGCGCCTGCGACCGGCAGAACCAACGCCTCTTCCACATTCTCACGGATGGTGTTACCGAGCAGCATGATCATCCCGCCGAGCAGTAATGGACCAAAGAGCGCCCAGAATAAACCGGTCACCCAACTGCGATAATCCCGCATGTTGTCGAGCATTTCTTTTTGGAAAATCACAAATATCTTTTTCATCGTTCCAGCCCCTCTTCCGAGCCAATGGCGGCGACAAAGGCATCTTCGAGATTTTCTTTGCCAGTCTGTTTGCGCAGGTCATCGGGACTGCCCGTGGCAGAGACTTCTCCGCGTGAGATGATGACGATCTGGTCGCACAATGCCGCGACCTCCTGCATGATGTGACTGGTGAACACGACACACTTTCCTTCATCGCGCAGTCGTTGAATGAATTGCCGCATCGCGCGCGTGCTCATCACATCCAATCCATTCGTGGGCTCATCGAGCAAAACATTTTGCGGGTTATGCACCAGCGTGCGGGCAATGGCAACCTTTAGTTTTTCACCCGTCGAAAAGCCTTCGGTCTTGCGGTCTGCGATGGACTGCATATCGAGCAGGGACAAAAGCGAGCCGATCTGCTTTTCGAGCGGCTCCCCTTCCAAACCGTGCAACTTTCCAAAGTAGCGGATATTCTCCCGGCTCGTCAGGCGTGGATACAAACCCCGCGCATCTGCCAGGACCCCGATCCGCTTCTGCACTTCGAGCGGATTCTCACAGACATCGAATCCGTCGATCTTTGCAGTTCCGCTTTCAGGCTTGAGCAATGTATAGAGCATGCGCAATGTCGTGCTTTTGCCCGCGCCATTCGGACCGAGCAAGCCTGTGATCTGTCCATTCGCCGCGGAGAAGGAAACGTTCTGTACAGCTTTTACCTTGCCAAATGATTTTGAAAGACCTTGTACTTGTATCATCGTTGTTACCTATTATTTGGACTCCAGAAGTTCTACTTCTGGAACCACGCAAGTAGAACTTGCTGATTCCTACGGGCGCGGTCCGCTGAAATCGACGAAGAACGGCGGCGGCTCGATGCCTTCCACACAGGATGTATCCAACCCAATAATGGAAGCGCTTTCGATAAACGACTTGAACAGATTGGTACTGCATCGGCTGGAGAGGTTGCCATGCCCCATGTCGGAGAAAACCAAATGCAATTCATTCGTCAGGCTTTCAGCAACTTTTTCCGCGTGCCAGGGCGGGGTGATGGGATCCGCTTCACCGGAGAGGATCAGCACAGGCACATCCGACACGACCGGCTCACGGAACTCCGACGAGACTTCACCTTTTTGCCATTGGCTGCAAATATCGACAAAGTCCACGGTTCGGTCGCCGAAGACACTCCCCTCGCTTCGTTCAGCCGCTTCATCCGCAGTGATGAGCGGCGAGTCTTCGGTGCAGGTGACAGCGTAGAACATGCCGTCGTACAAGCCCGCGTCCACGAGAAACGCCTGCGAGATGAGCGGGACATAATCTTCATCCGCATACGCCGAGTGAATGGACAGCGGCAGTGTGGCAACCAGGTCTGGCACATACAGCGTGTTGAAAACCATGCCGGTGACCATCTGCCGTGTCACGGTCAGGTCGAGCGGCTCATGCGTCAACGGATGCGGGATGGTGATATCAACCGACGATTCATCCAGGCGCGCCAGCAAGCCATTGAACTCGCTTCGCAATTTGGGGAACTCGGCTTTGCATGCCTCATCCGCTTCGCAGCGCGCGAAGAATTTATCCAACGCCGACTGCCCATCCTCCGCCGCATCCATGAACATGATGAAGCCGGGGTCCACCACCGAGTCGAGCGTTACGGTGCGGACACGCTCCGGGAACATGCGCAGGTAGGTCAACGCAGCGCGGGTCCCGTAGGATGCGCCATATAGATTGATGGTCTCGTATCCCAACGCGGCGCGGACTTCATCCAGATCGGTCATGGCGATCTCGGTGGTATAAAAACGCAGGTCGGCGTCGAGCGTTTCAGGGCAGGCTTTGAGTTTCGCCAGCACCTGCTCATCGGTCAACTCGTCATCTTCGGTGCTGAGACATTTCAGCGGATTCGATTCGCCCGTCCCGCGCTGATCGATCAACACGATGTCGCGATCTTCGTGAACCTGATACATCAGCGGGATCATGACGGGGAAGGTTTCAATAGCCGATTGACCGGGTCCGCCCGCGAGCAGGAAGAGCGGGTCTGGTTCGGGGTTACGTTTGATGGCGGGAATGACCGCGATGTTCAACTCGACCTGCCGACCATCGGGATTGGCGCGGTCTTCGGGAACGGTCAATGTGCCGCAGCGCGCATCCACTTGATTACCGGCTGGCGAAGTGAGCGAACAATCTTCCAGCGGCAGAGAGCTTTCAGGAACAGTCGAAAGGTTCCGGGGCGAGCAGGAGGCGAGGAACGTCAGCAAGAAAAGGGAGGTGTAATAGAGTCGTTTCATATTATTATTTGGGAATGCATGAGGTGAATTCACCCATTGCGATGCTATACTCGATCCGTTGAATCATATCACGCACCAAGGAAAGCACGTGACGAAAATTCTCCTGCGCCCCGTCGTTGAAAGTGACCTGCCGATCTTGTTCGTGCAGCAGCTTGTGCCCGAAGCTATTGCCATGTCTGCTTACCCATCGAAAGATAAAGGCGAGTTCATGCGGCATTGGGAAGGGATTTTGAAAAATAAAAACGTGACCGCGCGAACCATTCTTTATAAAGAGAAGATTGCGGGGCACATCATTTGTTGGAAAGAGGGAAAGTTCGAGCAGCGAATCGGCTATTGGATCGGAAAAGAATTTTGGCGGCGCGGCATTGCCAGCGCGGCAGTTGCAGAGTTTTTAACACTGGTCAAGATCCGCCCGCTGTTTGCGGAAGTGGCAAATCACAATCTTGCGTCAAAAAAAGTTTTACAGAAAAACGGCTTTACCCTGCATGATGAAGGGACGCGAGTCTCCATGTGGAAACTAGCTTGAAACAGCAGATAACTTTTCCAGCGCCGCGCTTAACACGTCCACAGCCTTACGATAATCTTCCAAATTGATATGCTCATTCGGCGTATGATCAAGCGCCGAGTCACCGGGACCATATACCACAGCGGGACATTGCCAAACGGGGGCGGCGATGTTCAAGTCAGCGGTGCCCGTTTTGTAAACGAAGCGCGGCTCGCCACCCTGTGAGCGGATTCCGCTCAAGAAGGCTCGTACAAGTTGTGAGTTCTTCTCACATTTCCACGCCGGGACGGGGAAGCCGATACGTTCAACCTCGAAGTGACAGTCACCTTGAAGGTGACTGTCACTTATTAACACACTTAACTTCAAATACCAATCTTCCGGCGAGACTTCCACCGGCAAGCGGACTCCCACCTTCAATTTTGCCCATTGTTCGAAATCATTTGAATCCGATTCCATTCCACGTAAGGTCGGCAGGAGTTTATCGAATATTTTTTGCTTATCTGCGTTATAGGAATCAACATAGGCTTTGACCTTCAGCCACGTTTCGATAGCGGCTTCGGCAGCTGTCTCTTCTCCGCTGGCTGTATGCACCTGTCCGCGTTTGACCGTAATATGAGCCCAAGCGCTTCCTTTATATCCAAGCGCCATCCGATCCCATTGATTCGGCTCGCCGATGATCGCAAAATCTGGCTTGTATTGTGTGGCAACGAACCGCGCACCTTCCGAGTCGCGCTCCTCTTCCACCGCGCCAATGACCACGAACTGCCAGCCTTCTTTCACGCCGACTTTCGCCACTGCATCCGTAAACGAAGCCAATGGACCTTTTGCATCCACCGAGCCGCGCCCGTAAAGCAAGTCGCCGACTTGCTCTACCTTGATTTCACCCGGCACCGTATCGATGTGACCGAGTAACACAACCTGCTTCGTCCCCTGCCCCATCACACCGACTGCATTGCCCGCTTCATCGATGAAAGCGTCGTCATAGCCAAGCGACTTCATCCGCGCCACCAGCCATTCGACTGCGCCGCGTTCCTGTCCTGAGGGGCTGTATTGGGAGACGAGTCCGATTAAAGTTTCAGTCATAGTTGCCTCGACCATAGACCATGGACGGTGGACCGTAAAACATCTTCTACCGTCTATTGCCCATCGTCCACCGTCTGAGTTAGCACTTCCGTCAACACACCAACCAAATGATCGATCTGTTCATACGTAATCACCAGCGGCGGCAAAAGCCGGATGACTGTCAGCCCGGCGTTCAAGGCAATGATCTTTTTCTCTTGCAGAGTCTTGATATACGGTGTGACCTTCTGTTTCATTTCGATGCCAACCATCAAACCTAGTCCGCGGATGTCACGGATATTTGGTGACTCGACCTTCTTCAATTTTTCCATCAAATACGCGCCCTTCGCCGCGGCTTGACCGGGCAGGTCTTCTTCCTTTATTACATCCAGGGCTGCATTTGCCGCCGCGCACGAAAGCGGATTCCCGCCGAAGGTCGAGCCGTGGACTCCGGGTACAAGGTTCTTGACCTTCTGCCCGATCAGGACTGCGCCCATCGGCACGCCCCCAGCCAGGGATTTGGCACAAGTCAACAGGTCCGGTGTGATGCCGAAGTGCTCGATGGCAAACATCTTGCCGGTGCGACCAAACCCGGTCTGGATCTCATCCAAGATCAGCAAAGCTCCGCGCTCGTCACAGATCTTACGAGCGGCTTGGATGTATTCCAAACTCGCGGGGTATACGCCGCCTTCGCCCTGCACCACTTCCAAAATCACAGCAGCGGTTTCTTCGTTGACAGCTTTATCAAAGGTTTCGATATTGTTGTACGAGACATGCGAAACGCCGGGCAGAAGCGGCTCGAAACCTTCGCGATATTTTTTGTTGAACGTCGCCGAAAGCGCACCGTAGGTTCGTCCGTGAAAAGCGCGCATGGCGGCGATGAAATTCTTGCGTCCGGTGGAAATACGCGCAAACTTGAACGCTGCCTCCACCGCCTCGGTGCCGGAGTTGCAGAAGAAGACTCGATCCAAGCCGGGAACGAGCGCTGTGATCTTTTCCATCAGCATCGCACGCTGGTCATTCGGGAAGGACTCAAAAAGCGTTATCAGCGTATTCGCCTGCTTATAGAGCGCCTCCGCAATTTTCGGGTGGGCGTGACCGAGATTGGCAACACCGTGTCCCGACGAACAATCCAAATACTCAATGCCGTTCTCATCGAACAAAGACGCGCCTTGTCCGCGGACGATGGTCAGCGTTTGTTTGGCGTACACACCGGAAGTGTGTTTATTTTCAGTCTCAACGATGTTCAAGATGTCTCCAATATTTGTACGGAATCCAAAGTCTCCAGACTTTGGATTTGCCGGAGTGAAATCAACGTTCTACCTTTTCCAAATAAGCGGCGATCATGGCGTCATAACGCGCAGTGACTTGGAATCCCTTGACCGCAAGTTGTTGGCGCATCACAAAAGGCATTTCGCCTTCATTCAATTTCGATACTACCATCCCATAATCCGCCGGGTCGCAGACAAGCGTGACTCGTTCATGATTCTTCGCCGCCGCGCGGATGAGTGTCACACCGCCAATGTCGATGTTCTCGATAATTTCTTCGTATGTGACGTTCGGCTTTGCTATCGTGGCTTCGAACGGATAGAGATTGACCACGACAAGATCAATGAAATCCCAGCCGAGGTCGAGCAATTGCTGGTGGTCGGCTTCGGTGGGGCGGGCAAGCAATCCGCCGTGGATGGCGGGATGCAAAGTCTTGACCCGCCCGCCGAGAATTTCAGGGGATTGGGTATAGTCCGCAACTTCGGTGACGGGCAAACCGTTCTCACGCAGGAGTTTGGCGGTCCCGCCGGAAGCGAGCAGAGTCCAATTCAAGGCGACGAGACTTTTGGCAAAATCCACAATGCCGGTTTTATCGTGAACAGAGAGTATCGCTTTGGGCATAAAAATCCTTTGTCAAAGGTCAAAAGTCGAAGGTCATTTGACTTTCAACCTTTGACCTTTGACCGATCAATGATGGAACAACCGCACTCCCGAAAAGACCATCGTCATGCCGTATTCGTTCGCGGCTTGGATGACAGCATCGTCGCGTGCCGAGCCGCCGGGTTCGAGGACATATTTCACGCCGCTGACGGCGGCGCGATCAATCGAATCGCGGAATGGGAAGAAGGCGTCGGAGCCGAGAGTGGCGGCATCTAGCTTCGAGAGCCACTCCTGTTTTTCTGAGAGAGACAACTGCGGCGGAGTCTGAGCGAAGATCTCATCCCAGGTAGATTTCTCATTGGGGGTAACGTCGTCACGCAGGAACTGGTCGATGGCGTTGTCTCGATCTGGGCGTTTGATGTTTGGTTTGAATGGCAAACTCAAAATAACGGGATGCTGACGCAGCCACCACAGATCCGCTTTTTGACCGGCGAGGCGCACGCAATGAATGCGCGACTGCTGACCCGCGCCCACGCCGATGGTCTGACCGTCTTTCACGAAGCAAACGGAATTCGATTGAGTATATTTGAGCGTGATCCACGCAAGCGTGAGGTCACGCATGACAGACTCAGGCAGATCTTTTTTCGTGGTGACGATATTAGAAAAATCGGACCGCGATACAAGTCGATCATGCCGCCGCTGTTCAAAACGGATGCCGAAGACTTCGCGCATCTCCTGCGACGATGACGGCTCATACGCCGGGTCAATTTGGATGACCGCATATTTGCCCTGCTTCTTCGCTTTGAGAATTTCAAGCGCGGCAGGTTCATACGCCAGAGCGATGACGCCGTCCGAAACTTCGCGCGCAATGAGTTTGGCAGTTGGCACATCCACAGTGTCGGAGAGCGCGATGAAATCGCCGAACGAACACAGCCGGTCCGCGCCGCGTGCGCGCGCATATGCCGTGGCAAGCGGCGAGAGTTCAAGATCATCCACAAAATACGCTCGCTTCAAATCATGCGAAAGCGGAACGCCCACACCAACTCCCGCCGGGCTGACGTGTTTGAATGATGCCGCAGACGGCAAGCCCAGCGCTGATTTCAACTCGCGCACCAATTGCCATGAGTTGAGCGCGTCGAGCAAATTGATATACCCCGGCGAGCCGTTCAAGACCGAGATGGGCAAGTCCGCGCCGGACGCCATCGAAACACTCGCAGGTGCTTGCTGAGGGTTTGTGCCATATCGCAATTTCAATGAAGAGTTCATCGTTTCACCTTTGCAAAAAAACGCGTCAATCTACTCGATGACCGTTCCGTTACCAGCCAGCGCATTCGAGATCGGATCCTGGATTCTTCCATCGGCAATGATGACGCGCTTCACGCCGCCCTTGAGCGCTTCCTCCGCGCCGAGAACTTTCTTCTTCATACGCCCTTGCGCAGCTTCACTCGCCGCCGGAAGTTGACTCATCGGCAGTAGCCGAATGAGCGTGGACTCGTCCGGGAAGTTTTTCATCAAGCCGGGAACCGCAGTGAGCAACAGCAGATTCTCCGCCTTGAGCGCGGATGCCACCATCGCCGCAGCGCGGTCTGCATCCACATTCAGCGCCTCGCCTTTTTCACTGACAGCCACCGGCGCGATCACAGGCATATAGCCCGCGTTTAACAGCATCGTTAGCAATTCTCTGTTCACTTTGTCTATCGTCCCCGTGTAATCGTCGCGGATGATCTTGCGCTTTCCGTTCTCAATGCTCTGCACCGACTCTTTGCGTATGGCTTGCATCAACTTACCGTCCAACCCGCACAGACCAAAGGCATTGATGCCCATCATTTGCAACTGCTCAGTGAGCAATGAATTAACTTTCCCATTCACCGCCATCAAAAAGATTTCCAACGTCTTGCGGTCAGTATATCGAGATGTGTATCCCGAAGGCGAAGTGATCATCTTCGGCGGAGTCCCAAGTCCTTCACCAAGCGCATTCGCTTCCGCTGAACCGCCATGTACAAAGACCAGTTTTTTGCCTTGCTTTAATAATTCCACAGCGTCGGCACAGATCGCGGAAAAATCCACGCCTTCGGTGCCGCCGAGTTTGACTACAGTAATTGATTCAGCCATAAGTTCTCCATTCCATTCGGTGGTCGAGTAGCCGCGCTCTTATTCTTCGCGGCGTATCAAGACCACATCTTGCAATTTCTGCTTTACTTTTTATAGCTGGTTTCGATATGGCGGCGACAAACACGCCGCCTACTCGACCATCGGTGTACTTCTTAAATCGGATGCAACCCCATGAACTCCAGCCCCAGCGTCTCATCCCAGCCCATCATCAAATTCATACACTGCACCGCCGTGCCAGATGCGCCCTTCATGAGATTATCGATCGCACACATCGCCACAATGTGACCGTTGCTTTCGTCCAGTTCAAACCCCAGATCCGCGTAGTTCGAGCCAGCCAATATCTTCGGCTCCGGCACGCGGTAAATTCCGCGCTGTTCATGCACCACGCGCACGAACGGATTTTCATTTGCCACCGCGCGATAAGCTTTCCACAGATCCTTTGTCGCCACACCCGGCTTGACTTTGGCATGAGCCGTCGCCAGCACACCGCGCACCAAATCCACGGCGGTCATGGTGAGTGAAACATCCTTGACGCCCATTTCCTGGATCACTTCCGCCGTGTGACGATGACCGAACGCCGAAAAGGTACGGATAACATTCGCCCGTTCCGCATGAAGCGAACCGGAATTCCCTTCCGCACCACCCTCAGAGGAACCGACTTTAATTTCGATAATTACAGGAGCAGACAGATCGATCAAATCTGCTTTGACCAGCGGCAGCAATGCGAGGTTGCTCGCCGTGGCGTTGCATCCCACTCCGCTGATGTAACTTGCGCCTGCCATCTCTGCGCGATGTAGTTCAGGCAAGCCATACACGAACTTGCTCAACCACTCCGGCGCGGAATGTTTTTCACCGTACCACTTCTCGTAAAAATCCGCGTCCCGCAGACGGAAGTCTGCCGCGAGGTCAATGATCTTTGTGCCGAGCTTGGCATACGCATCGATATTCTTCTGCGCCTGTCCATGCGGCTGGGCGAGGAAGAGAATATCCACCGGCTCCAACTGAGAAGGGTCACTGAACTTCAACTGCGTGCGCTTGCGCAGATTCGGATGGGTCTGATACACATACTCCCCCACCCGTGAGCGTGACGTCACCTGTTTGATCTCCACATTGGGATGACCCAACAGCAAACGAATCAATTCGCCACCGCCATACCCCGAACCACCGATGATAGATACTGTCGTCATTAATAATTGCTCCTCTTCAGTTTTCAGTAATCAGTGACCAGTTATCAGTCGCTCAACTTTTAGGTCATTCACTGATTACTGCCTACTGTTCACTGTCCTTCGCCACCTTCACCACATACTCCACGATCTCGCCTGCAATATCGATTCCGCTGACAGGCTGCATGGTGTGGAACTCCATGGTGTGATTGATCTCGTTGACCACGAGTCCCTTTTGTGGATGTTCGACCAGGTCAATTGCCAGCACGCCGCCGCCCACCGACTTTGCCGCGCGCAAACAGATGTCTTCGATCTCCGGCGTGATGGGACACAACTCTCCTTCGCCGCCGCGCGCCGTGTTCGTGATCCAATGCTCGGATTTGCGATACATCGCCGTCAATACACGGTCACCGATGACAATCGCGCGGATGTCACGCCCGGGCTTTTCGATGTATTCCTGAATGTAGAACACCGAATGTTGAACGGAACCTAAAGTGGCTTTGTGTTCCAGCACCGCCTCGGCTGCATCTCGGTCATTGACCTTCGCCAGCAGCCGTCCCCACGAACCGACAACAGGCTTCAACACCACGGGATAGCCAAACGCTTCAATCGCTTCGAGAGCGGCTTCGGGTGTGAACGCGGTTAAGTTATGCGGCTGGGGCACACCGTCACGCGCGAGCACAGCACTGGTCATCAGCTTGTCGCCGCACACTTCCGCCACTGTCGCCGTATTGACGGTCGGCACGCCAAACGCGTTCAACAATCGCAGCGCATACAATCCGCTGTTGTAGCTGATACTGCGCTCCAGGACTGCGTCGTATTGTTTCCATTTCTCGGGTTTATCGAGATCAAAATGGATCGCCCGGTCATCGAGCCGGTCATAATCAATGCCGCGTTTTTCCATCGCACCGAAGATCCATTTCTCCTCAACTCGCACGCGGGAATACAGAACGCCAATCTTGAGTCGTCTTTGCATAATGTCACCAAACCGACGATAGACGATTGACCATAGACCATCCATCGTCCATGGTCAATCGTCCACCGTCTATTCCCCCCAATCTTCCTGTTCCATCGGCGCGAGCTGGACTGCGGCAGGGTCGATCGAGGTCACTTCCAGATCCACGCCGCAATCCGAGCAGACGATGATCTCACCGGCTTCGGTTCCAGCCGCCAACTCAACCTGGGCTTCACATTCGGGGCACACAATAGTAGACATGATTTATTCTCCTTTGATTTTTTTAATCTGATTTTTGACCGATTGAAAGCTCGTGCCGCCAACCGTATTTCTTTTATTGATCGATTCCAGCGGATCGAAAACCTGATACACATCCGCCTCGAAAACTGGACCCTTCGACACGCTCAGGGCGGCGCCGACAGCCTGATACGCTTCGAGAGGCATTTCCTCCATCCGAACCTTTTTCTCGTCAGCCGCGCGGACAACTTTCCCCGCCAGCGTGTGCGCTTCTCTGAACGGTACGCCTTTCTCCACGAGATAATCTGCCAAATCTGTCGCCATCATCGTCGAGTCGATCGCGCTTCTCATTCGTTCCGGCTTGACCGTGATCGTCCGCAGTGCAGCCGCCATCACCGGCAGAATCGAGAGCAGGGTATCCGTGGCTTGGAAGACGGGCGCTTTATCTTCCTGCAAATCCTTGTCATACGTGGACGGCAACCCTTTTAGCGTGGACATCAACCCCGTCAGCAGACCGATCAGCGTGCCAGCCTTACCGCGCGTCAATTCAAAGACATCGGGATTCTTCTTTTGCGGCATCAGGCTTGAACCGGTTGAGAAAGCATCGGAGAGTTCGAAGAAGCCAAACTCAGCGGTGGTGTACAAGACAACCTGCTCAGCCAGTCTGCTCAAATGAATCGCTGCCATCGAACAGACGAATAAATACTCCGCCGCAAAATCTCTATCAGAGACAGCATCGAGGCTGTTCTGTGAGACTTCTGCAAAGCCGAGGAATTTCGCCAACGCATCGCGGTCAACGGCGAAGGGAGCGCCAGCCAACGCACCAGAACCGAGCGGCAAGACAGAAACGCGTTTAATCAAATCACCCAAGCGTTCCACATCACGTTTCAATGCCCAGTAGTGACTCAGCCACCAATGTCCCAACAGAATCGGCTGCGCTCTCTGCAAATGGGTGTAGCCCGGCATGATGGTCTCGCCTGCGAGTTCAGCTTGCTCGACCAATGCAGATTGCAAATTGTTGAATGCAGAATTTAATTCAGGAATGGCTTGCAGCATCCATAATCTGAAATCAGTCGCCACCTGATCGTTGCGGCTGCGTCCCGTGTGGAGTTTGCCAGCGGCGGCACCGATCAACTCGTTGAGTCTTCGCTCTACTGCGGTGTGGATGTCTTCGTCGGAGGGGACGAAGATAAACTCACCCGAAGCGAATTCTTTTCGGACAGTATCCAGCCCGAGCGCGATCGAGGCGTGTTCTTCATCCGAAAGAATGCCTGCTTTGTGAATCGCAGCCGCCCAGGCAATGCTTCCATCCACATCCTGGATCGCCATGCGTTGATCGACAGGCAGGGAGGAATTGAGTGCCCATGCGAGGTCATCTAATTTTTGGGAAAAGCGTCCGCCCCAAAGGGTCATGTGGTCTCCTTTCTTTGTAGGCGCACAGCGAGTTGACTGTTGGCATTGATCTTGAAGATTTCGCTGTGCCCCTACGCTTTCAATCGCGTTTGAACTTCGAATAATCCGGCTTCGGCATGTCGATACCCGAGACGGGCAGACCGTTGAGCGCGCGGACTTTCATGCTGAGACCGAATAAGCGGATGAAACCTTCGGCATGGCTCTGGTCGTAAACATCTTCCTGACCGAAAGTGGCGAAGTCTTCGCGATAGAGGCTGAACGGAGATTTGCGCCCGGCGCTGATGATGTTGCCTT
>CAYJPO010000036.1:0-7838 GCA_964372045.1 uncultured Anaerolinea sp. | reverse complement strand
TCTTCGCGATAGAGGCTGAACGGAGATTTGCGCCCGGCGCTGATGATGTTGCCTTTGTAAAGCTTGAGGCGCACCATGCCGGTGACTGGTCCCTGCGTGGAGTTAACAAATGCGTCCAGCGCTTCGCGCAGCGGCGTGAACCACAAACCGTTGTAGGTGATCTCGGCATATTTGACGGCGATGACTTGCTTGTAGTGCATGGTCTCGCGGTCAAGGATGAGCGACTCAAGTTCGCGGTGGGCAAAGAGCAGGATTGCGCCGCCGGGAGTTTCATACACACCATGCGACTTCATACCCACGAGACGATTCTCGACGAGGTCAACGCGACCAATACCGTGATTGCCGCCGATGGCGTTGAGCGTGGAGACGATCTTCGCAGGCGAAAGTTTTTCACCGTTGACCGCCACCGGGTTGCCGCTTTCGAATTCGATCTCGACATACTCGCCTTCTTCGGGCGCGTTCTCCGGCGACGTGGACATTTGGTACATCACTTCTTCGGGCTCGTTCCATGGGTCTTCGAGCAGACCGCCTTCGTGAGAAAGATGCCAGAGATTTGAGTCGCGGGAATAAATAGATTTGATGGTCGCGGTCACAGGGACGTTGTGCTTCGCGGCATAATTGAGCGCATCTTCGCGGGAGCGGATCTCCCATTCACGCCACGGCGCGATGATCTTGAGGCGCGGGTCGAGCGCCATCACAGTGAGTTCAAAGCGGACTTGGTCATTGCCTTTGCCGGTCGCGCCGTGCGCAATGGCATCCGCGCCGGTTTCGTGCGCCACTTCCACGAGATGTTTTGCAATTAATGGACGGGCAACCGAGGTGCCCAATAAATACTTGTGCTCATATACCGCCCCCGCTTTGAGCATTGGGAAAAGATACTCGCTGACGAACTCTTCCTTCATGTCGTGGATGACGAAGCCGCTCGCGCCGCTCTTTATGGCTTTATCTTCCAATTTCGCGAGGTCTTCATCGCCCTGCCCCACGTCGGCGCAAAAACAGATGACTTCACAGCCGTAGTGTTCCTTCAACCACGGCACGATGACGGAAGTATCCAACCCGCCCGAGTAGGCTAATACCACTTTCTTGACTTGCGGTTTCGACTTTGGACTCATTTTTTACTCCTTGAGTTTTTTGAACCACGAAGCTCGCTAAGGTCGCTAAGAAATTCTTTTTTTTCTTTTCTTCGCGCTCTCACCTGCACTTGCGTGTGGTGCAAGTGTCGCGCTCTTTGCGGTGAATGGACTGAATAAAAAAAACAGCCCTCCGAGAAGGAGGGCTGTTTTGGTTGACTTATGCGTGTGAGTTATCGCACGCTCGTGTTCGCGTCATCCAAACGAAAAGCTCCCAACCTTCTCTGGGAAGTGGGTTGCGGACGACGGGTACGAGGCAGTGCAAACAGGGTGAACATTTCGCGCAATTCTACTACCGATGCGAAATGAGTCAATGGTTTTGCATTACCAATTTCCCATCGTCCGTTTGAAAATTACACCCGTTCCATGGCTTGCTCCAAAACATAGTCCACCATCAAGGCGGGGATGTTGACTCCCGTGGTCGTGATACTGTTGCGGAACTCCATGGTGTGATTGACTTCATTTACTGTGAATCCATTATCGGTTTCAAAGACATCAATGGCGAGCAAACCGCCGCCGATGGCACGGGCGGTCCGCTGGCAGATTTCGCTCAACTCCGGGGTCAACGAGCAATTCGAAGCGACTCCGCCGCGCGCCGTGTTCGTGATCCAATTCTCGGACGTGCGATAGATCGCCGCGATGGGTTCCTCCCCCACCACGAAGGCGCGGATGTCCCGCCCGGGTTTGTTGATATATTCCTGAACGTAGAAAACCTGATGATTGACTCCCAGCGTGGCTTTGTGCTCGATCAGCGACTCAGCCATGTGACGATTGTCCACTTTGGCAAGCAGGCGTCCCCACGAACCGACGACGGGTTTCAGCACGCAGGGATAGCCCATCGCATCCACCGCCGCCAGAGCGGATTCTTCGTCGAAAGCCATCAGCACTCTGGGAGTTGGGATCCCGTTCTGCACAAGCAACTGGCTGGTGACGTATTTGTCGCCGCAGCGCTCCGCCACCTGCGTGGAATTGACCACATTGGTCCCGTTGGCTTCGTAAATTTTCGAGATGTACAATCCGCGCGAGTACGAGACCGAGCGCTCGAAGAGCACATCCACTTTTTCAGGGACACTGGAAATATCGAAGAAGTGATGCGCGTCGTTGATGCGGACGATCTCCACGTTTTGGTGTTTCTCCAATTCCTCCAAAAGAAATTTCTCCTCCGCGCGCAGACGGGTGTATAAAAAGCCGATTCGAATTGTATTCACAGGTTTCTCCTTTATTGGCAAAATAAAAACACGCCCTCCGTTTCGGAGAGCGTGTTGGGATGACAAAAGGTACGTTCGATCGCTTACTGTACTCTGCTTATGTCAGAAAAGCCCAAACATCCGAGAACGGGGTTCCGGAGATGGGCTTGCGCTTGGTCTCAAAGCAAAAGACAGTTGTGTTGTACATATTGGGCGGTATTCTACTCGAAATGTGAAATGAGTCAACCATTTTATGAAAGCATCTGGCTGTTATTTTCTCCAGATAGCCGCATACTTCTTATGATACTTCAAGTCTGCTTCGGTCTCGATCAGCGCTAGTGCCTTTTCTTTTATGGCTTCATCGTTGACCGCGCCGTAGAGATTTCGCAGATCCTGAATGATGTCCGAGCGGATAAGCGTGCAGTTCTTCTCGGTGACACATTCTTCATAGCGTTTCTCCAATCCATGAACGACCAATTCCTGCTGTTTCCTGCCAGCCAGTCCCACCTTCCACAATGCTTGCAGGCAGTGTCGCGCGGTCACAAAGCGTTCATCCCTGGTCACATTGATCAATTTATCGAAATCCTTAAGCATCCTGCCCTTCGGGTCGCTTTTTGCAAGGTTCGCCAGCAGTTGCGAAGTTATCGCGCGGACATGGTTATCCTTGTGGGTCAAACCTTCGATGAGTTCATCCCAGGCTTCGTATGCCCAATCAACAGGCTTCTCGGTCTTTTCCATCAGCGCGAAATACGCCTTGCTTTGCAATTGCCCATCCTCTGAGCGGATGTTATCCAGGTGGGTACGAATGGTTTTATCCATCGAATTCTCCTGACTCGTTATTTCTTTTTTCCAGCCAAATTCAATGCCACCGCCGCGCGGATTAGTTCCTTCAGAGCAGACTCGTCTATCCTGTCATTTTCATGAAAATCAATTCCGCGCGAAGCTTTGGCATCCAACCCGGCATTGAATAACTTCTTCGAATCGGGCAGCGACGCGCCTTTGAAGAAATTCAATTTCACATGTTCCTTGAATATGCCGCCTGCCACCACATTCCCTTTACAAGCCCACACAGGCGTCTCCCATTTCCAATCTTCAACGAGTTCGGGCGAGGCTGCAAGGATCAACTTTCGCAAACGCGCAAGCATTTGTCCGCGCCAATCTTTCAATTCCTTGATGTGGTTATCTATTTTTTGAGACGGTGTTAATTCGGACATCGTCTTCTCCTTTACTGCAACTTGATAAGGTCCTTCAATATTTTTTCCAAAGCCGACTTCTTCGCCTTTATATCTTTCATGTCCGCAAGATACAGCATGCGGCGTTCCTTATACTCCCCTTCCAACAGATCGCTCTTCACTTTGGAGATCATCGGGTTGTGAAATACCAGGTGGATCCGTTTCGTCTCCCATAAATTGAACGTCACCAGATACTCGCCTTTGTAATTGAAAGATGGAGCCTTCCACTTAATTTCTTCATTGATGTCCTTATTCACGCCTTTGATGATGGACCGCACCGCCTCCACCTCCGCCGTGAGCGGGTGACTCAGTTCCCTGAGAAATTCATCCACCGCATCCGTGCGGCTGACAGGCGAGCCTTTCTTCTTTTTCGGCGGTTCTCCCCCTTTGCCTGGTTTAAAAGACAACCCTTGCGCTTGAAGCGTTTCGCGCAGGATGCCGAGCGCTTTGGGGCCCATACCGTGCAGTTGACTCAACTCCGCTTCGGTGAGTTTCGTCAACTGTTTGAGATTGGTATAACCCGCCTCCTCCAAAGCACGCGTAGCGGGGGCACCGATCTTGGGAAAATTAGAATCCGTCATACATACTCCTTATGCCATCTCGCCTTCAGGCAAGGTTTCAGATACATCGTTCATATATCGATTAGAAAGCAATCGATAATATTTTGTGTTCATGGCGATCACTGTCAGGATCAAACCAATGATTCCGGTGACCGTGAATACCAAAGCAATACCTCTATCTGCCCCAGTGCCGAACCAACTGCCAATGAGACCAACCCCTGCGCCATTCGTCATAAACGGGATAAAAAAGGTCTCAGCAATAGGACCAATCAAAAACGTCGTCAGAGGCGAAGCGGATTGTTCCACGCTTTGAGCGAATCCAAACACACGTCCCTGTCTCTCGTGCGGAACGACCTTTTGAAGAATCGTATGCTCAGCGGCTTCAATAAACGGCACAACGCTTATGTAAATTAACATACCAACGAAAAGCAAAATGATGGATGGTTGAATGGTAAAGACCGCCGAGATGATCCAAATCACAATATTGGCGGCAAACATCGCAAAAAGCGGGTTTTTACCCAAACCATATTTAGCAATGAAAAGCCCGCCAACAATGAAACCACAACTGATCACTGCAAAGAGCAAGCCCCACACTTCCACTGAAACAAGCGATAAACCATAGGCATCCATAAGACCCATGAAGGTACCGCCTAAAAAGTTGTTGATGGTGGTGAAAAGGATCAACGCCAGCAAGCCGGGAATCGCCGCGACCACGGCAAAGGTGCCACGCAGGTCCACTTTGGGTTGATGCTCAAGATGTACGATCTCTTTTTCGGGAATGACCAAAAACCAAAGATGCAGGATCGAAAGGATCATCATGGCAATGCCAAGGATCAACACATAGAACATGCCGCCCATGCCCACCAAAATACCGCTGATGGCAGAGCAGATCAAGAAAGCGATACCAAAGGCGGTGCCAGTGAGTCCATTTGCTTTGGCACGGTCATCTTCAGGAATCAAAATGGTGACCAAGGTTGGCACAGCGATCGAACGGATGTTACCCGCGATAACTCCGACCAACAAAAGCGGGATAAAGATCCACAATGTGACACTGGTGGGGCTTTTCCAGGTTTCGGCGGGATAGATCAAGTAAATGATGAAGCCAATAATGTAAATGCTCAATGAGATCACGCCCGAAAGGATCATCACTTTCTTTTTCTTGTTGTGGTCCACCAGGCTGCCGAACCAAATGCCCAAGCTAGCCGTCATAACAAGATAAATGCCTGAAATGATCGAAGTCGCGGTGACAGATTTCGTTTCGAGATACACAAAAAAGATCAGCGCAAACCAAACCGTCATATTCGTCACGTTGGCTAGAACAGTATTCCCTAATATTTGATAAAAGGTTTTCACAATTTTTTTCCTTAACGAAACAACTACTTTAAGACACGATAGTGAATATGGGTTGCATGCGGAGAGTCAAGTACTCTGTCCTTTTCGAGCCGACTATTTTTTATACCCAAATGTTCGAACAATCGCACGCCCTCACCGAGAAGGATCGGCACATGGTTAATTTGTATCTCATCGATCAGCCCTGCGCTGAGAAATTGTTGAGCAATATCAGCGCCCATTAAGCGAACATCTTTATCGCCTGCAACAGCTTGAGCCTGTTGAAGTGCGCTTTCGATGCCGTCGGTTACAAATGTAAAGGTTCCGCTTTTCTTTATTAACGTTTCGCGGTTCTTGTGGGTAAGCACAAAAGACGGCACAGGAAAAGGAACATCTCCCCACAAATCCACACCGATTTTGAAGGTACGGTTCCCCAAGATAACCGCTCCCGTTTTCGCGAACATCTCGCGTTCCACATCAGCGTCCACTTTATCTTTGGGTGTGCTGAATATCCAAGTGTGAAGGTCCTCGCCATTCATGCCCATGGGATATTCTTTACTTACATTCGCACCTGCGATAAAACCATCCAGTGACATCGACATATCCAAAACGACTTTTGTCATGATTTCCTGACCTCTACTTGAAGACTCGAAATTTTAGATGGGTTCTTACGGAAGTTTTCATAACATCCATCTTTTCCAGTTGGATCGACTCTTGTTCAATTTATTCAAAGGGTCGATTCCTATATGGGAGGAATATTTTGATTTAAGCGAAACAGATTGGTCGGGTCGTATTTCTTTTTGATCTGACCCAGTTTCTTCCAGGTGTCGCCGGGGTACGCCGCACGGACTTGTTTTTGATCCACCTCGCCAAGGAAGTTGACGTAGGCGCCTTTGTCGTTTTGACGCAATTTCTTTTCGTAATTGGAAATCCAGGTTTCGTGATGGTCTTTTTCTTCAGGGTTGTTGTATAAGGCAGCGAGGTTCGCCATGATCTTGGATCCGCGATGTGCGAATGCCGTCGCATCTGCGGGAACACGTCCCATTGCACCGCCGAGTACGCGCAGTTGAGTGACTGCCATCATGGCTGTGGACTTGGCTAAGGTATCAACAATGAACTGAGCCACGGAATGATCCACATGGTCGAGGAACATTGTGCGCCCCGCAGCAACGGGGTGATAGCTGCCGCTTTCTTCGGGTGGGAACATTTCGGGGTACGCCAATGGGCGCAGCATATCCGCATGGGGCGTGGCAATGGCGCGGAACTTGGACATGACCCGCTCCCCCGCTTCTGCGTCACCGGCGTAGAACATCATCGCCATCAAGATCAATTTGCCATGCACCTCTTCTGGAAGGAAAGGCATGGGCGGCGCAGTCATAATGTTCAAGATGGTGGAAAGTTCATCGGGAGCTGAGTCAGCTTCGGCTAAGAAAGATGCGATAGCGTCTGCTGTGGCAGGCAGGACTAACATCCCTCCGTAACCTTGATCCAATTTATGAAGCTTGAACTTGAAGCGAGTTGCCACGCCGAAGTTACCGCCTCCACCGCGGATCGCCCAGAAGAGATCGGCATGAGAATTTTCATCCACATGAAGAAATTGACCATCGGCTGTGACCACTTCCGCTGCGAGCAGGTTATCAATGGTCAACCCGTATTTTCGGACGAGATACCCAACGCCGCCGCCAAGCGTGATGCCGCCCAAACCTACCGAGCCGGTATCGCCAAAGCCGGTGACAAATCCATACGCGCCGACGGCAGTTGTGTATTCGCCAGCGGTCATTCCGGCTTCAACCCAGGCGGTTTGATTTTCATGATCGATCTCCAAATTTTTCATCGCAGAGAGGTCAAGCACAATGCCGCCTTCGCTGGTGCTGTGACCAGCGTTGCTGTGACCGCCGCTGCGAACGGCGAGTTCAAAGCCATGTTCGCGTGCCAATGAAACCAGGCGCGATACATCGCCTGCATCTGCCGCGCGGATAATGGCTGCGGGATGTTTATCTACACCGCCGTAAAATGGAGTACGCGCTTCTTCATAACGCGGGTCATCGGGTGCAATGACTTTGCCATTGAAAAGGGCTCTCAATTCTGAAACGGATGGGGGAAGTATTTTGTGAGTCGTCATATTATTAAAGTCTCCAAATTCGCTAAAGGTCAAAATGATCGTCTTTTAATTTTTCAAATATGTACTGGTAAGAGACTGCTTCGCTTTCAATAATTCTTTCGGCGTGCCTTCGAACATGACCTTACCGCCTTTGCTTCCGCCTTCGGGTCCCATGTCAATGATCCAGTCGGCGTTCTTGATGACATGCAAATTATGTTCGATGACGACAACCGTGTTGCCTGTGTCCACGAGGCGGTTGATGACTTGCATGAGGTGACCGATATCAGACATGTGCAAGC
>CAYJPO010000035.1:0-45395 GCA_964372045.1 uncultured Anaerolinea sp. | reverse complement strand
CACCATTATACCGAATCGGCTCCACATCCCGTTTTCTTTCATCTTTCTTCTTTCTTTCCCTTGCATAATAGAACGTCTCTCTTAACTGCGGTGTGACCAGACTCGTCTCGCGGTGCCCAATGCGGGTTCCCTGAAACTGCATATAACGAAACCAGAAAATGGAAGCGCTGCTTTTCAATAGCACTCGCTCACGCGCGGCGTGCCAGAGATCGCTCAATATATTGGTCGTGGTCAGGCGCAGGAAATCGTAAAGGTTGAAATGCGCCTCGGGGTAGATACGGCGCAGAGCCATCGCTTCGCGGCGATAGCGGTTGTAGACTCCGCGCGGGGTTTCGTTGTGGATATGGACGATCTCCGCTTCGGCAACGTAGGCAATTTTGAACCCCTGTCCCTGCGCCCATTTGCCCCATTCGAGGTCTTCGAGTCCGGTCAGTGTTTCGTCGTAGGGATGCGCATCCCACAGGCTTTTGCGGATGGCAGCGTTGGCGTTGTTGCAGAACGCGGTGATTTGATCCAAGTTACTTACATCGGGATACCACTGATGAAAAATTTGATGCTCGGAATATTTCGAGCCTTCGTATCCGCGCTGTTTGCCGTAAGCGAGTGCAACTTGTTCATCTTGAAAGGGACGTAGCAGTGTCTCCAGCCAGTCAGGATAAACGGGATAGACGTGCGCGCTGGCGATGACGACATACTCACGCATCGCGGCGCGGACCCCGAAGTTGAGCGAACGCCCAAACGTAAACTCCGCCGACGGGATGTGGACGACTCTCGCGCCGAACGATTCTGCGATGGCGACGGTCGCGTCGGTGGAGCCGGAATCAACTACTATAATTTCGACATCTTTGACGGTCTGCTGTTTGATACCTTCGAGCAGACGTCCAAGATACTGGGCTTCGTTATAGGCGCGGATGACGATGGAGCAGTTCATAATTAGTAAATGGTAATTGGTAATTACTATTTACCAATTACCATTCTCTTCCCTTCTCATACCCCAACTTCACCAGCAGATCACCCGCCACTTCTTTAAATATCTTCTTATGCTCCTCGGTGAAATGCTTCTTCCATTCCCCCGTCTTGCCGGAGCGGAAGGTCGGGGACTTTGTCGGGTTGATGGAGGCTTCGAGAGAGTCGAGGATCAACTGTCGGGGGGCTTGAAGCGGAACACGGCTGAGGAGGTGATTCATGATCGAGGTGAGAGTCGCAGCCCGGGCGTGGATCAAGTCCTCGAAGTGAATGGTCAAAACATCTTTCCGGTCGAGCCAGCCAAGATATGGTTCGAAGCGATCGGCGATGTTCGGGAATTCGATCCCGGCATCGGGTCTTCCAAGAATGCTGACCTTGAGTCGCGCGTTAAAATCGGGCAAGGATTGGTAATAACCGTGATGCACGTGCCGCGCTTCCATGTCGGTGACGTAGAAGACGTGCGAGATGACCACATCACGCGGGTCGCGGAAGATGAAGTAAGGCGCGAATTTCGGCGTACATACGCGGGCAACGGCTTCGGGGCGGGCAAAGAGATGCGCGGAGGCAATGTCACGCGGGCGAAGCGAATCGAGCCATGCCAGCGCTTGTTCGGGCTCGCGCTTCTTTCCGCTTTCACCTTCGTACTCGGCGTAAAAAGAATGTACGCGTTTGGCGTATGGCGCGACGTTCGCAAAACCCAGCAAAATTTGGTCGAGCAGATGTGTGCCGCTTTTAGGGAAGGAAATGCCCAGCAGGGCGGGCAGGGCGGCAGGCGCGGAAACAAAACGCAGGCGTTGCAATCCCTTTTCAGTGTGATAGACTGTGGAGCGAAGGAACGATTTTAACATGCGAGTATTTAACCACAATTTCGCCCGCGCGACCTGGACGACAATTTAGGGTTTTATACGTCGAGGAAAATCCATTGAAACTAACCATTTTCAACACCCCCATTATCAGCCCGATCTTCCGATTGATCAGCAATTCGATCATGCGTCTTGTCGGCTGGCGCGTGGAAGGGAAACTGCCAGACTTTCCCAAATATCTTATCATCGGTGCGCCTCATACCTCGAACTGGGATTTTCTCCTGTTTCTGGGGGTTATCTTTCGCCTGAAAGCGGATGTGCGCTACATGGGCAAAGCGGAGTTGTTCCGCAGCCCGTTCGGTTGGTTCTTCTACTGGTGCGGCGGCATTCCCGTTGACCGGTCAAAATCCACGGGCTTGGTGGAACAAATGGTCGAAGCTTGCAACCAGTCGGAGAAGTTCATCCTGACTATTGCCCCCGAAGGCACGCGCCACGGTGTGAAAGAATGGAAGCGCGGTTTTTATCACATTGCCAAAGGCGCGGGGATCCCGCTGGTGATGGCAAAGGTAGACGGCAAAAAGAAAGCCATGTGTGTGGGCGAAGTCTTTCACCTTACGGAAGACATCGAAGCCGATATGAAAGCGATCCTGGATGCATTCAAGGGACTTTCGGGGATCAACCCCAGGAAAAAATACATTACGCTGGAAGTTTGAGCCGTTGCAGGTCGAACCAGAGCATAAAGAAATGCGCGAATGAGGCAATGCTGCAGACCATTCGCGCATTTGTTTTTTCCGTGGACGTTATAACAGCCATGAAGTTCGGGGACCTTTGTAGACAAACGAGGTCTACATATTTTATAATCTTTCCAATACTCATAAGACTGGGGCGTCACCGCACCTTCTTTGAAATCCAGTCGAACGAAAGTACGTGTCGAATCCGTGAGGCAGGCAATCAACTCGGAGAAACCGGATATGAACAATAATGTCTTTAGAAAGTACGCCTGGGTCTTTATCGTAATTATTTTATTCGGCATCGTCTACCAAATATCGGGGACGTTCGTTTATGTCGACGGCGATGATGCCACTTCGATCGCCTATCATGTCATGGGCAGAGTCAAGTCGATGCAGCTTCCCTACTCGCCGTATCACGGGATGATGGACAGGGTCTTGAGCTTCCTCCCAGCGCAGGAGGAACTCGTTCGGGTCACCGCGTTCGGAGTGACCCGGCTGGCAGCCATCCTGATGATGATCCTCATTTTTGCCCTTGTGTACGATTGGCTGAACACATCCGCGAAGCATACGCCAGCATGGCATGTATTTGTTGTTGTCATCACCTTGATCGCAGCTCCTGAGTTTTTCTATTTTGGGCTGGTGTATGCGCCGACGTTCATAGCGATGAGTTTCATCCTGTCTGCCCATTTGTTGCTCCGCAGTCTCAACCGCCGGGTAGATGCCACACCTCGTCAGCGCCTAGTGATTTATGGCTTCTCCCTGATCCTTTTTGGATTCGGAGCGGCATTCCGCTGGAACACCGCCGCCTATGGAATTGTCATTGCCGCGGACCTCTTCCTGAGCCAGAGCCGGGAAAATAGCCCGATCCGCGCCCGCCTCGGGTTGCCCATCAAATGGGGAGTATTGGCATTGGTATCCTCGTTCTTAATGATCGCACTCAGCGGCATTGGGGTCGAAGCATTTGCCGGGGCGTTCGAGACGATCCTGTATGTGTTCAACCAAGCCGGAACATTAAGCCCGGATAGCGAGGCAACAACCGTTGAATCATTGTTACGCACGGTCCTGACGCTTACGCCATTGTTCACCCCCGCTTTTGCGCTAGTATTTGTCGTTGGCGTCATCAAGTTGATCAAAGAACGCAGTCCGCTCATGGTTGTAATTCTGGCGGGCATCCTCAGCATCCTTCCGTGGATCGGCTCCGGTGTGCCCAAATTCATCATTACCTCCCTGCCTTTATTTGTCCTGACCTTCGTCGTCGGATTAAATGAAGTCATCGGGTTCATCGACAAACAACGCAACAGATCGCTGGCATATGCGGTCTTGTTCCTGGCATTGATAGCCCCCTGGCTGATCGGCGTCCGTATTCAGCGCGAAGGGACCGCCTGGGGACCGGGGTTTGAGCTTCGTCGATTTGATTACGTGGAAGCGGATGGCACCGCCATCGGCATCACGTTCGGACCGGGAACAGCCTTCCCCACACCGGAAAGCACCAGGCCGTTGTTCGGTCATGCGCATGTCCTGTTCGCCGAATGGAAACGCTTTACTCTCAGCAGAGCCGATGAAAGGCAAAAGGCGCTCGACACCGCCTTGCAACTCGGCATTCCGATCGTTACCACAAGCTGGTCTCCCGATTATTATCTCGACATGCTCTACGCCATGGGATTTCAAACGTCAGACCCGTCTGACCATATGGACACGAGCAGCTTTTTCCTGGAACGCAGGTATGGCGATGCGCAAGGAAAAAATATCTCCGTGCTTTATCATGAGGTCGATGGGGAGGATATCGCCGAGTTCGAGAGCTACATAAAACAAAACACGACCCTCTCAAAGATCGTGCTGCTTGGGTATCCGAAGACAATGCATGCCATGTACAGTTACTATCCCGAGTCCATGGAGCCGCTTGGGACAAATTCCGCGATCGTTGATCTGGGTACGATACGGGACAAGTAACGGTATCTCGCACAAGCTCCCGGGAGTGATAGTCACTCTCTTAGCAGAAAATCGCCATCTTCCAAAACGCCTTCCTTGATGACCTGCAAGGTTTCGGACTTCAACAAGTCATCCAACTCGAATGACTTTAATTTCGTCTGCGTTACACGCACGGAACTTTCGAGAAAGTCACCGAACGGCAGGGATGTGCGATACAACTGGTAATACAAGAATCGCCGCGCATTGCGTTTGAATTCCTCGGGGACTTCGATCTTCTCTGCCACCAGAAATTCATCCATCGTTCGTCTGACTTCATCCGCCGTCTGCGGGAAGAAGACAGTGGGATATTGCGTAAACCTCGCCTTGCCTGCGCACAAAACTGCCGCGCCCATAATGGACGCTTCCAAACCGATGGTCGAGTTATAGACCATCACGAACTTGGATCTCAAGATCAACTCGTACGAACTGAGCGTCTCGTTCGGTGGAATGAAGATCACGTTGGGCAGGTCGGTCACGTTACGCGCTTCCACCCAACCACCAACCGTCTCACGGCTGGCTTTGCGGACTCGCAATTCGTCAGGATGGGCGCGGATGACGAACAACGTCTCCGGATGCTCTTTGATGACCTCCAGCGCCATATCGAGCCAGTCGAACATATCCTTGAAGACGGTGTTGGCGTGCGGCTGGCTGGTGTCAAAGATGACGTTGGTAAAGATGGGTACGATCTGTTTGAAGCCCGCCGCCCTGGTCAGGAACGCCTCGTCGAGACCCTTCATGCCCGACCAAAACTTGACACCCGCCATCGTGAAGTCGCCCTGTGAACGTTTGGAGAGATAGGTATCGAGACGTTTATTCTGCGCCTCGTTCAACTCGAATTCATCGGGGATGCGGATCGGATAAGCGGTCGCTTCGCCTTCGGTGAAGTAGGCGGTCGCCGGTTCCAGACCAACCTCATGTGTGATGACTCGCAGTCCGCGTTTTTGGGCGATATAGCGCGCCGTCGCTTCGGGGAAGAACTGCCCATTGAAAACCAGAACCGCTCTCGGCTGAGTCTGATCGAGAAAGTCGGTAAACTCCCGCGCCACATTCCACGCGGACAAGATATATTCGCGCAAAAGATAGCGTGTATTCTCGTCGTCATTCAGGTGGTGGATACGGAGAACCCAGCGAAGACCGGGCAGGCAGAGTGCGCCGAGCGGGATGTTGTGATGCGTGAAACGTGATAATTGATCGACATCCAGATCACGGATGGCATTTTGAATTTCAGTATTTCTATGAAAGTCAAACCAATTTACTTGTGTACCTGTTTCCTTGTCTACTTGCACTCCCGTATACAACGCCTTCGACTGCATGACACACGACTTACACGGCATCGCCTTTTGCGGAAGATCGCGATTCGTACCGAGCACACACTTGCTCATGCCTGCGTTGCAGGCAAAGTACGCCACGGGGATGCCCTGCAAGCGGAACGCCCATGAAGTCAGCAAATGGAAAGCGCTGTTCCACGACAGGTCATCAATGCCGGTGGAGGCTTTGAAGAAGATCACAGGCGCGCCGTTGGGCTGCGGTTCTTTGCGAGCCACTTCACGCGCGACCGATGCGACCTTAAGAAGAGTGAGTCTGCGGACGAGTCCGCGTTTGATGCGTTGAGTGAAGAATTCTTTCATGGAGCTTAATTGTATCAGAGGGACAAAAAAACATCCGAAGGTTGAATTCGGATGCTTTTTGTAGTTCCGGTTTCGATCTACTTCACTGCATCAATGGAAGCAATATACTGGTCGATACGTTCCTTGATGTGGTCGAAATGCTGCAACAGTTGTCTGCGAACCAGGCTTGAGTCACGGGTTTTGATGGCGTCCACGATCGACTTGTGGAACTCGATCACTTTTTCGGGGTCGGCATCGCGGGTGACCTCGTTTTCCAGGCTGGTAAATGAAACCCAGAATACCGAGAACAACTTCATCAGGGATTGGTTATCCAAAACGCCGTAGATGATCTCATGGAATTCTTCATCGAGGTCGGAATATTCCTCGCCTGCGCGAACACGCCGCTCCCACACCAGCAGGATGCCCTCAAGTTTTGAGATCTCTTGCGCTCCGATATGTTCCACCGCATCACCGATCACCGCCACTTCCAGCCAGATGCGGATCTGAAGCAGTTCTGCCAGGGTATGCGGATCGAATTTCATCCCGAATAGAAATGTTTCCAGCATGGGGTCGAAATTCAACTCGCGGACGTATAAACCGTTCCCCTGACGGACATCCACGATGCCCACAGATTGCAGGGATTTGACCGCCTCACGCACAGAACTGCGCCCCACTCCCAGTTCCTCGACCAACTGTCCCTCAGGGGGAAGCGAATCACCGGGCTTTAGATCATGCTCAAGGATGTACTCCTTGATATAGTCACGAATTGACGTGTATAGGGCGGGACCTCGCAACGATTGCTTCATGTAATTCTCCAATAATTCTTCTTCAACTTCAAGGAACATTCATGGTTCCAGGTCAGTTTGCAGATTTCGAAAATTTCCTGTTGACAAGCCAATGTCAAGTTTGTATAATGTTGGTTAATGTAAGATGTCTGATATCTGACATCATCTAGGTTGCTATTCTCTCCTATTTTAGCGCCGTTCTCACCCATAGTCAAACCAAAAGCAACCCGAAAGGAGGTTTTTCGGCAGTTTTTTTCAAACCGCTTCTCATAAAGCAAGTACTGTCACCTTCATTCTCAAAGGAGTAAACCATGAAGAAAATCTCATTTTTGTTCGTTGCACTTGCGATCTTGAGCCTTCTGCTGGCATCCTGCCAGCCACAGGTAGCCGCCACCCCTGAGGCAGAAGAACCCGCCGCCGCTGAAGAAACTACTGCAGAAGAGCCCGCCGCCACCGAGGAAGCCGCTGCCGAACCCGCCAAGGAAGTCACCATCACCTACTGGGCGTTCGGCAGTGAAGGCGCCGCCATGAATGAAAGCGGCGAACTTTGGACCGACTGGTACGCCGGTGTTTTCGAGGAATACAAGGCGGAACACCCCAACGTAACGATCGATTTCTCGGTCAAGGGATACGATGCGAGCGGCACCACCCTCTTCATTGATACAGCCGTGGCTGCGGGCACCCCGCCGGATATCTATTTTGACACTAAGTTCCGCGTCAAGAAGTATTTCGACGCCGGATTGCTGGCAGACCTCGCCCCCGCCCTGACCGCTGAAGACCTCGCCGCCTACGACCAGGCTGTGTTCGCCGGTTCCAAAGATGGCGACATGGTTTGGAGCATTCCCGCCAGCGGCGGCTACTGGAACTTTATCGTCAATACCAGCATGTTCGAAAAAGCCGGTCTCTCCGACCTTCTGCCCAAAGCCCCTGACTACTCCTGGACAACCGAAGAATTCATGACCGCCTGCCGCGCGATCAACGATCCCGACAATGGCGTCTACTGCACCGCCTTCTTTGCTGGCAGCCCGTCCATGGACTCTGCCACCAACCAGTGGCTGGCAGGCTTCCCGGAATGCGAATACTATGATCAGGAAGCAAAGCAATACACCGTCAACAGCCCCGCTTGTGTAGAAGCCTTCACCTTCCTGCACACCATCTACGATGAAGGCTTGATGGTTCCCGGCGCAGCCGGTCTCATCGACGATACCACAGACCCGTACTGGCTGAATCAACAAGTGGCAATGCTCGGTCAGGGCAACTGGTATGACAGCATCACCAAGAAATCCATCGGTGAAGGCACGATCGAACCGTTCGAATACATGTTCGTGCAGTTCCCCAATGAACCGGCGGCTCCTGTCACTCCGGTCGGCATGTCCAACCCGGATGTGTGGGGCGCGTTCCAGCAGGATGATCCCGATAAGATGCAGGCGGTCTATGACCTGATCCAGTACATGCAGCGACCTGAGATCGCCTCCCAGATCGCCGTGGGCTGGGGCAAGATCCCGGTCCGTTCAGACGCGGACTTCTCAAGCGAAGACCCCGCCGTCGCCGCCCCGCTCGAAGCCGCGCGCAAGTTCGGTTCGTACGATCCGTACTTTGTGAACGGCGTGGCATGCAACTACAATGATGTCCGTCAGGCTTGGGCGGAAGCCCGCCAGGCGTTCTGGCAAAATGGCGCTGACATTCAAGCTGTGCTCGATGAATTTGTTGCGCGCGCCAACGGCATCGTCGCTGAATGCCCATAACAGTCGCAAACCTGAAAAGTATTTGAAATCAAGAGGTCAGGCTCCGTTCTGGAGCCTGACCTCCCCTCCCGAACCAGGACAGGAGAATGGCTTCGTGATAAAACTCAGAACTCTCGCTCATGAGATAAGAAAAGGGTGGACAGGGTATCTTTTCATTGCCCCGGGGTATATCGCCTTTATCGCCTTTATGCTGGTCCCGCTCTTGTTTGCCATCAGCCTGTCGTTCTACGAATCATCCTTTGATATCAGCGCCCGTGAATTTGTCGGATTCGGTCAGTACGTCAAATTATTCAAGGACCCGGTCTTCGTCAAGACCCTGCTCAACACGGTCAAGTACACGCTCGTCATTGTTCCTGCAACCGTGGTCATATCCATGATCCTGGCTCTGCTGATCGATCCGCTTGGCATGAGGTCACAGGCATTCTTCCGCGGCGCGTTCTACATCCCCGGTGTGGCCGGTGGAGTGGTGCTCTCCGTCGTCTGGCTGTGGATCTTCAACCCCACCTACGGATTACTCAATTTCATACTAGGCATTTTCGGGATCGAACCAGCCACATGGCTGGCGACTGCGCCGCTTAGTTTTTGGGCGGTCTGCGCCGTGGTGCTGACCTTCACCGTCGGGCAGCCCATCATTCTCTTTCTGGCAGGGCTGGCAAGCATTCCGCAGGATATCCTCGATGCCGCCACGGTGGATGGAGCCAGTAATTTACAAAAGACATTCTTCGTGCGCCTGCCCTTGCTGCGCCCTGTGATGCTTTTTGTGCTCGCCACCCAGACCATTCAGGTCTTTCAATTATGGGAGGTCATCTACATGTTGACCAACGGCGGACCTTACAACACGAGCAACTCGCTGGTCTTCCTGATCTTCCAAACCGCCTTCATGAGCGCCAAGTATGGTAAAGCCTCCGCCATCGGCGTTGTACTGCTCATCATCATCCTTTTCTTCACCTTCATCCAACTCAGACTTTGGAAAGACACCGATGTTTAACGGCAGATGTCAGGAGTAATGAGAACAATGTCCAACGATCAATTCGAGAACTACCGCCGGGCGATGGAAAAACTGGTCAAGCTGATGGGAATCGTCTTCCTCATCATCGCGGCGGCAAGTTTCCTGATGCCCATGTACTGGATGCTCACCGGCTCCTTCAAACTGCAAACCGTGACGATGGCGGTTCCGCCCGAATTCATTCCGACGAACCCGACCCTCGAAAACTGGATGCGCCTCTTCGACGGTCCCTGGCCCGTCTGGCGCTGGGTGGTCAACAGCATCGCCGTCTCCATGCTGACCGTGGTGCTGGTACTCGCCATCAGCTCGCTCACCGGTTATGGCTTTGGCAAGAAAAAATTCCCCGGCTCGAACGCGCTCTTCTTCATCCTGCTCGCCACCATGTTCTTGCCGAGTCAGGTGATGTTGATCCCGCTCTTCCTGATGGTGCGCGCCCTGCATCTCACCGACACGATCATCGGCACCTATTTTGCGATGGCGCTCCCGATGATCTCCTCGCCCTTCGGCGTCTTCCTCATCAAACAATTTTGCAGCACCATTCCCGACGAACTACTGGATGCCGCCCGCATCGACGGCGCATCCGAGTGGAAGGTCTTCACCGATATCGTCATGCCGCTGCTCAAGCCCGCGCTGGCGGCGCTTTCCATCTTCACCTTCAACCAGGCATGGAACTTCTTCATGTGGCACATGATCATCGCCACAGACAAATCCCAGTACACCATTCCGGTCGGCGTGTCGTACATCGCGCGCACTCCCGCCTTCGGAAAATCGATCACCGATATTGGCTTGAGCATGGCAGGCGGAACCTTCGGCGCGGTCTTCATGATCGTCTTCTTCATCGCCTTCCAGCAATACTTCATCAAAGGCATCACATTTGGAGCCGTCAAAGGATAGGAGAATCATGAGCACAGCCACCGGTACCGAAAAACTTTCTCTTCGCACAAAACTGATGTATGGGGTCGGGGATGCGGGCATCAACATGGCAGACACCATGGTCGGTCTGCTCTTCGCCATCTTCCTCACCGACGTGATCGGACTGCGCCCCGGTCTGGCGGCGCTGGCGGTCTTCATCGGGCGTTCCTCCGACTACCTGAACGACCCGCTGATCGGCTACATCTCCGACCGCACCCGTACCCGCTGGGGACGCAGGCGTCCCTTCCTTTTGCTCGGCGCGATTCCCTTTGCATTAGCCTACTCCCTGCTTTGGTGGCTGCCGCCGATCGAGTCACAGGTCGGTCTGGCAATTTATTACGGTTTCGCCTTCGTACTCTATGACACGGCGGCGACCTTCCTCTACATGCCCTACTTTGCGCTGACCCCCGAACTGACCTCCGACTACGACGAGCGCACCACGCTCACGACCTATCGCATGGCATTCTCCATCACCGGCGCCATGATCGCCTATGTCGGTCCGCTTGCCATCATCGGCGCGATGATTCCCGAAAACCTGAACACCATCATCGCGGTTGGCGTGGGCGTTGCCATCGTCAGTGTCCTGCCGATGGTGGCTGTATTTTTCGGCACGCGCGAGCGACCCGAGCTTCAGGCGCAGGAACAACCCGCGCTCAAAGAATCCATCTCCGCCGCGTTCAAGAACCGTCCCTTCGTCTACGCGATGGGCATTTTCCTGCTCACCTGGGCGGCGCTCGACATCGTGCAAACCACGCTGTTGTACTACCTCAAACACCGCATGAACCTCGCCGAACAGGGCGACCTTGTCTTCGGTCTGCTCTTCGTTGCCGCGCTCTTCTCGCTCCCCGTGTGGGAATGGTCTGCGCGCCGCTGGGATAAACAAAAAGCCTACATCGGTGGCATGGTCTTTTTCGCCGCCTCCGTTACCGGGCTTGGGTTTCTGAAACCCGAATGGGGGCTGACTCCCGTTCTCGTTTTGGGCGCGCTGGCGGGCATTGGGCTCGGCGCGATCCAGGTGCTCACCTGGTCAATGATCCCCGACACCGTTGAATGGGATGAACTGCAAACGGGTCACCGTCACGAAGGCATGTATTACAGCCTCGTCACGCTCTTCCGCAAAATTGCCGCGTCGCTTTCCCTGCCGCTCGTGCTGCTGATCCTCGAATGGACCGGTTATGTTGCCAACGCCGAAACCCAGCCGCGCAGCGCCATCATCGGCATTCAGGCGTTGATCGGACCCATCCCCGCAGTGCTGGTCATTGCTGGAATTATCTTTGCGACGCTCTACCCGTTGACTCGCAGCCGCTATGCACAGATCCGCGCCCAACTGGCGGAGCGACAAAAATAAACCCGCTTCACACCGGACCTGAAACCTGATCCTGTTTTCTTTGAGTTTTTTCCACCCGAGAACTGATGCGCCACCCTATCCCCGCCCTCCCCATGCAAACATGGACTGTTGTGAATGACGGCAAACACAATGCCTTCACAGACCTGCTGTTCTGGCGGGGCGAGTTTTGGCTGGCGTACATTTCATCGCCTTCGCATTTTGCCAGCAAACACAGCCATGTGGTGCTTCTGCGCTCAACAGATGCAAAGCAATGGCAGCAAGCCGCCCAATTCAGCGGGGACGGCGAAGACATCCGCGACCCAAAACTTGGCATCATTCACGGGCAATTATTTCTGTTCGCATTGCTCAACAAAAAGTTCGATGCAGAACCGTACAAGACCATCGTCACACACAGCGACGATGGCGTGATCTGGTCTGCCTTTGAAAATGTCACTCCGCAAGGCTGGTTGTTAGGTCGCCCCGTCTCACCCGATGACAAGACCTACTTCGCCCCCGCCCATCGCATTGACCACGGCTCTGCCGTTCTGCTGCGCTCCACGGATGGGATCGCATGGGAGATGCATGCCGCCATCCACGTTGGTGACCGCGCCGATGAAACCGCCATTCAATTGCTGCCTGATGGAACAATGATTTCTGTCACTCGGATTGAAGCGGGCGGCGGGATCTTCGGTCATCCCGATGCGGGCACGCAAATTTCCAGCGCGCAGGCGCCCTACAGCGAGTGGACATCTCTCGCACGCAGCAAAATCACGCGGCTCGATGGTCCCGTTTTGTTCACTCACGGCGCTCATCTTTACGCGGTCGGGCGAAGACAGGTCAAGGCGGCAGGTCCGCTCCGATGGCAGGGATCAGCCATCGGTCAGAAAAGAAGCGCGCTCTTCCTCATCCGCGAAAAAGACGGGGAGTTGATTCATCTAACAGACTTGCCCAGTTCAGGAGATACATCCTACCCGGGCGCGGCTGTCGTGAACGACAAAGTATTCATCAGTTATTACACCAACGATCCGGGCAGGGATCCGGCGTGGTTGATCGGAATGTTACTGCCCACTCAAATTCAGATCGCCATGATCGAAACATCAAAATTAATCGAGGTTGAAAAATGAAAGACTTTGGACCTGTTGTCCCCATTGTGACGCCATGCAAGCCGAACGGCGAATTGGACTTTGGCGGGTTTTCCGGCGTATGTAACGAAATGTTGGATGCCGGTTGTACTGGAATTTTTATTGCAGGCAGCACCGGGCGCGGACCGTGGTTCAACCCATCGGAGCTGCAAAAACTATGCCGCTTTGCATCCAACCAGATCAACAGGCGCGCAACATTGGTGGCAGGCTGCACAGCCTCTGGCTTGCCGCGCATGCTGGATAATGCCCGAGCCATGGCAGATGCCGGGGCGCAGATCGTGGTTGCCACGGTGCCGGGATATTTTCACTACAACCAGTCTGAGATCGAAACCATTTATTTGAAATTTGCCGACGCCAGCCCCCTGCCGGTGATCGTGTACGACATCCCTGAATTCACCAATGTGAAGTTCGGTAATTCCATGCTGCTGCGACTCGCCAGCCATGAGAACATCATCGGCTTCAAGGACTCGAGCGCGGATTTCGAGCGCTTCAAACTACTGGCAGATGCCCTGCAACCCTTTGAAGATTTTTACCTGATGCAGGGCAAGGAAAACTTCCTCGCTGATTCACTGCACATTGGGGCTTCGGGATTCATTGTCAGCCTTATTCATCTGGAACCCGCACCATTCATTAATTTATACAAAGCGGCTCGCGCCGGGGATTATCAGACCGCCGATCTTATCCAGGCGGAGATCAGCAAGGTCATCGCTCTGATCAAGGAAACCATCGAGCGCAGACCGGAATCATCCACGCTCTTTCACCTGCTCAATTACGCGGTCACACAACGCGGAGTCTGCAAGAATATTTTGCTGGAGCACGATGGGGAGGCTCCGGCATGGGTCCTCGAAAACACACAGCGCGCGATCGATATTTGCAGATCTGCGCCTGAGTTCATTCAGAGTTGATGCAGATTATCAACACAATCTTCAAGGAGAAATTACATGTCCAACTTAACCCAAACCACAAAATCCGGTGACGCCTCGGGGCGCGGATCGGTAGCCGGGTATCGCGTCAACTTCCCCGCCCGTATGCGTGTCTATACCGAAGCGGAGATCGAAGCCGTTGTCAACGTGATGCGCAACGCCGAAGTGCAGACACAGGGCGATTATCAGCGCAAGTTCGAAGCGGATTTCAAAGCGTACATCGGCGCCAACCATGCCTTTGCGGTGGATAACGCCACGAATGCCCTGCGCCTCGCGGCGATCCTTTGTCGGTTCGAAAAAGGCGATGAAGTCATTGTGCCCGGTTACACCTTTTCCGCCACTGCCATTCCCTTCGGCATGACCGGAGTCAAGCTGGTCTTTGCCGATATCGACCCAAAGCGCTGGACCATCGACCCGAAGGATATCGAAAAGAAGATCACACCGCACACCAAGGCGGTCATTGTCGTCCACCTTTTGGGGATGCCCGCCGATATGCCAGTCATCATGGAGATCGCAAAGAAGCATAACCTGCGCGTGATCGAAGACTGCGCCCAGGCTCCCGCCGCATCCATCGATGGGAAGAAAGTCGGTTCTTTCGGCGACTTTGGCTGTTTCAGCTTCCACGGGGCAAAGAACATCACCACGCTGGGAGAGGGCGGCGCGATCACCGTCAAATCGGATGAAGATGCGGCGCTGTTACCCGGTCTGCGTCATAACGGCATCCGCCCCTTCCCGGCAGGACGCGAACGCTATTGGGTGCCCGCCATGTCCAACGTGGATATTGACATGGAGAATATCTGGCCCAACAATTTTTCCATTGGCGAAGCGCAATGCGCGCTGGCAAGCGAACTGTTGAAAACATTGGACTCTTCCACCGACACGACCATTGCCCAAGCCGCCAAACTGCGCGCCGCGCTTGCGGATGTTCCCGAATTCACGGTGGCGGAAGTCCCTGCCGGTGTGCGCCACATCTATCATCAATTCGTCATTCACTTCAACGGATCCGCCTTTGGCAAGAACCGCAACGACCTGTTGGATTTCCTGACCACCGAAGCGGCTGTCCGCGCTATTGTGCAATATTACCCGCTGTACCGATATCCGCTTTTCCAGAAACTCGGCGCGGGCGCGCACGATACGCCGGTCCTCGATGACTGGTGGGACAACTCCTTCAGCCTGCCGTGGTGGATCGGAATGCCCGATGAGACATTGGACTATCTTGTCGATTCTCTCAAAGCGGGAGTCGCCGCGCTAAAGAGCCGCTAGCATGAAACTCAACACGATCCCCAACACCACTATCAGCGTCTCCCCGTTTTGTCTGGGAACAATGACCTTCGGCACCCCCGTGGAGGAAGCGGATGCCATTCGCATCACGCACCATGCAATGGATCTCGGCGTAAACTTCATCGACACTGCCAACATGTACGAAGGCTACAAACGCTATGTCGGCTCACCGGGCGGCGTGGCGGAGGATATCCTCGGCAAAGCATTGAAGGGCAAACGGGACAAGGCGGTCATTGCCACCAAGGTGGGGATGAAGATCGGTCCCGGCGATGATGACCAGGGACTCAGCCGCACCCACATTCTGCGCGAAGTGGACCGCTCCCTGGCGCGCCTGCAATGCGAGACGATCGACCTGTATTACATGCACAAGCCCGATCCCATCACGCCTTTGGAAGTATCCGTGCAGACATTCAACGAACTTATCCAAGCCGGGAAGATCCGTCACTGGGGCATCTCCAACTTCAGTGCCGAGCAGATCGCGGCCTTGTTGCAGCTCTGCGATGACAATGGTTGGCAGCGTCCTGTGGCGCTTCAGCCTGCGTACAGCCTGCTCAAAACGGATATCGAAGCGGATGTACTGCCCTTGTGTCAAAAGGAGAGCATCGCCGTCTTCCCCTATCAAGTTTTGCAGGGCGGCATGTTGACCGGCAAATATCGCCGAGGTGAATCTGCCCCAGCCGGGTCACGCCAGACCGAGAAGCCCGAATGGACCATGCCGCTCAATGATGAAACTTTTGATAAACTTGACGCCATCGAGGCAGATGCCAAGAAATGCGGTCGCACGCTCCTACAACATGCGCTGAAAGGCTTGTTGGATAAGCCGATGGTTCTGTCTTTGATCCTGGGTGTTAAGAGCATTCCACAAATGGAAAATCTAATTAATGCCTTGAAATAAACGTCACGGAGAAGGAAATGATCATTGACCGGATTCAAAACGCATCCCTCTATCATTCGCTTCATCCGCGAATCAAACAGGCATTTGATCACATCGATCAGATCGACATTCATTCCATCCCCATTGGGCGCTATGCAGTGGACGGTGATTCCCTTTATGCGCTGGTTCAGGAATACACCACAAAGCGCCAGGAAGAAGGCAAGTGGGAGGCGCATCGCCGCTATATCGATCTCCAGTATGTCGTACAAGGTGCAGAAGGGATGGGCTATGCCAATATCCATCACCTTAAGCAAGGAGAATACATCCCTGAAAAGGATTTTCTACCGCTCTTTGGGGATGCAGATCAAGTCACATTGCGAAGCGGATGTTTCGTGCTGCTATTTCCAGAAGATGCACACATGCCCGGCATGGAACTTGGTGAGCCAACTCGTGTAAGAAAGATCGTGCTGAAGATCGCCGTGGAATAACTAAAAAGTGGAGCAGGCACCTGCTCCACTTTTTAGTTGCAAATTACCAGTCGTTATTTTTTTCATATCCCAACCGCATCAATAGATCTCCCGCTACATCTTTGAATAATTTCTTGTGGTCATCGGTGAAATGTTGAGTCCAGCCACCGGTCTTGCCAGAGCGGAAGGTATGACTTTTCTTCGGCCGGATGGCATCCACCAAAACAGCAAGTGCTTTTTCACGCGGAGTGGGAATTTTGTAGCCGGTCTTTTCGATTTCATCCAACATGGACATGAGAGTCGCATCACGGTTGTTGATGAGGTCCTCGAAGCGCAGGCACATCACATGTTTTTGCCTCAGCCATTCGAAGACACCTTCGTATCTCTGTCTTACGCTGACCATTTTCAAGCCGTCTTTCTCGATGCCGGTAATGGCAACCTTCAGCCGCGCGGCAAAATCAGGAAGTAAGTTGTAATACGCGTGCATCCCATGTTCCTCGTGCATGTCGGTCGCAAAGAACACCTGTGAGACAAGCATGTCACGCGGGTCGCGATAGATGAAATAGTTCGCGCGCTCTGGCTGGCACAGCACCGCCACATTTTCAGGCGATGCCTCCACATAGCCCCAACCGATCACACCTTGCGGGACCCTCTTTAGATCAGCCGCTACATCGTCCACAGCCCGCCGTCCACCGTCTTTTTTGATCGTGCGTATCGGGTCCGCATCCACATACTTATACGGCATGATCTGCGTGAAGCCGTTCAAAACTTGCAGCAGCAGATGCGATCCGCTCTTCGGCTTGGAGTTGCCAAAGACCGGCGGCGCGTCATTGAAAGACAAACGCTTCCATCGCAAGATGGCTTGGGCGGTTTTCCCATAAGGGCGGAGTGTATGGCGAAGAGTTTTCATTGGTTCAGGTTGCAGGTTACAGGTCGATCAACTTTCCAACCTGTGACCTGCAACTTGTAACTGATCTTATTCATTCCCCACGCGGCGCAGTTTCTTCATCGAACCTTTTTCGGAATCGTAGACCCGCTTCACGCCGTCTCCGAGTCCCGCTTCGGTCACACGGATGTATTTGACAAGCCGTTCGAATCCGCCCGGCTCCACAGATGCCGCCTGGTCACTCCCCCACATGGCGCGGTCCAATGTCATGTGACGTTCCACCGAGCAGGCTCCCAACGCCACTGCCACCGCCGAAGGGACAAGCCCCACTTCGTGACCGGAATATCCGATGGGGTTCTTCGGAAATTCCTTGCGCAGCGTTTCGATCATTCGGAGATTCAATTCCTCCGGCTCACACGGATACGTGCTGGTGCAGTGCATGATAAGCAGGTTGTCTTCACCGACCGCATTCACGCCTTTGTGGATCTGCTCCATCGTGGACATGCCCGTCGAGATGATGACCGGCTTGCCCGTCTTGCGCACATACTTCAACAGGGTATGATCCGTCAAAGAAGCAGACGGAACTTTGTATGCAGGCGTGTCGAACTTCTCCATGAAATCCACCGAAGGTTCATCCCACACCGAAACCATCCAGTCGATCCCTTTTTCCTTGCAGTAACGATCGATCTCACGATACTGTTCTTCGTTGAACTCAACTTTGTAACGATAATCCAAATAAGTGATATAGCCCCAGGGGGTTTCGCGCATCTGTTTCTGCTGGTCGGGCGGCGTGCAGACTTCCGGCGTGCGTTTCTGGAACTTCACAGCATCCGCACCGGCATGGACCGCTCCGTCGATGATCTTCTTTGCAATATCAAGGTCGCCGTTATGATTGATGCCGATCTCCGCGATCACATACGCAGGATGACCATCTCCAACCATTCGCCTTCCCATTTTAAATTCACGAGCCATTCTATTTCTCCTTTAGAGATAATTGTTTCATTACCATTTCACACAACTCGCGCACAGCCCCATGTCCGCCGGGTTTGTTCAGCACATAATCCGCCGAGCGCAGAACTTCAGGATACGCATCCGCGACTGCGACCGACCAGCCTGCAATCTCAAAGCAGGGAAGGTCATTGAGGTCATTGCCAATATAGATGACATCCTCCGCCGAGAGCTCTTTTTCATCCAGGATCTCGCGCATCACTCTCCCCTTATCCTTCATCCCCACCCCATGAATTGCCTCCACCCCCATCTTTTTCGCCCGCGCCTTAACGACCGGATTCGGCTCCGAGGATAGGATCATTACCTCCACGCCTTTTTCGCGCAGCGCCTTGATGTGCATGCTGTCACTGCGTGACGCGGAAACGGTCTCCTTGCCGTTCTCATCGGTCAGCACCAGGTTATCCGTCACCACGCCGTCGAAATCGCAGATGATCATCTTCACGTTCGCAGGCATGGAGCGGTGAGCCTTTCCAGGCGAGACCACTTGCAACCCGCCGTAGATCACCGCTTCATACTTCGCCCAATCCGACAGATTGTCAATATCCACGGTGTATTTCGGGTCGATCACCAGCGGATAAATGACATCACCCGTCAGCGAATCCTTTTCCGCGATCGTGGCAACGCGGATCGCGTCGATATGTCCCGTTTGCCAATAGACCGTCGGCAGGATCTGGCGCGGCGCATTATACGGTTCACGGAGACCCTCCACTTCAAGCAGTTGCTCCAAAGGCTTGTTCTCGCCGAAGAACCGCCACATCTTATAGGGATTCTGCCCGGCAGGGACAATCCCGCGCACGCAGTCCGCATCGTGGTGATCGAGCAGGGTTTGGATGGCGTTGTCCACCAACCCCTCCGGGCGGATCGGCGATGTGGGACGCAATTGCACAACGATCTCGGGACGATAGGCTTCCACATCCTCCAGCCACTTCAACGCATGGACAAAGACCGGCATATCGGTCGTATTGTCTTGAGCCAGCTCGGCGGGACGCAGGAAAGGTGTTTCCGCGCCCCATTCCCGGGCGACTTCCGCGATCTCCGGGTCATCCGTCGAGACGATGACGCGCGTCACCAATCCAGACTTTTTCGCCGCGGCAATGCTCCATGCGATCAGCGGATAGCCAGCGAATAGGCGGATATTCTTACGCGGAATTCCCTTCGAGCCGCCGCGCGCGGGGATGATTGCGAGGATGTTTGTCATAATCAGACCGTTAACCGTGGACGATAGACCATTGTCCATCGTCTATCGACCGTCGTTGGGTTTACCACGCCGTCCAGCCGCCATCCACGATAACGTTGTTGCCGGTCATGTAGGAGGAGGCTTCGGAAGCGAGGAAGAGCAGCGCGCCGTTCATTTCGTCCTTCTTCGCCATGCGACCGAGGATGGTCTTGGCGGAGTAGTTCTTGACGAAATATTCTTCATGGTTGTTATACACACCGCCCGGTGTCAGCGCGTTGACGCGGATCTCGGTCTCGGCGTAGTAGGCGGCAAGATATTTTGTAAAACCCATCACGCCTGCTTTGGTGGTGGTGTAATACACCGGCTTGAATGCCACGCGTTTGCCATCCTTGATATACAAACGCTGGTCAGGTCCGTTCAAACCATAGGTCGAGCAGATGTTGATGATGCTGCCCTTTTTGCCCTGCGCGATCATCTGCCTGACACATGCCTGCGTGACAAGGAACATCCCGGTCAGGTTGACGTTGAGCGCCGCGTTCCACTGTTCGAGCGGATAATCCTCGAAGGAGCCGGGGGTGATCCCGCGCGCTGCCGCATCGGGGTCGAACTTCGGGTCCAATGCCGCGCAGTTGACCAGAATGTCGATGCGCCCAAATTGCTTGATCGTTTCATTGACCATCGCCGCGATCGAATCGGGGCTGGTAATGTCCAATTGGAAGGGGAACGAAGCGTATCCCGCATCCGCCAGAACCTTATTAGCGCGCACAGCATGTTCCATCAACAGGTCGGCAACAACAACCGATGCGCCCGCCTCGGCAAGGGTTTTGCAAAATTCCGACCCCAATTGTCCGCCGCCGCCGGTGACAATGGCTACGCGGCCTTTCAAACTGAATTTATCGAAGATAGTCATATTGTTTCCTTTTTTGTAGCGCGACATTGTCTGTCACGCTACGGGAGTGCTGTATAGATTTTATCGCCTTGTCGGTCAAATGCGGGGTACAAACCATCGGCGAGGGTTAGATAGACTGATTGTACATCTTCATCCTGCGAGCCGAACTTGAAAAGAGCCAGAGCGGCTTCACCGGAAAGCACGTCGGCTTGAAGTGCGGCGACGCCTTCGGTGTAGCCTTCACGCGGCAGACCGGTGACCGGGTCTACAAGGTCGGGCAGAACATAGCCGGGACGGCCGGTATACAAATAAACGGGTCCGACCTGATTCGAATAAATGCGCGTTCCATCAGGAAGTTCGCTCAGAAAACCCATAGCTTCCGAGTCGAACCAGCGGAACGAGGCATAGCCCTGCCCGCCTTTGCGGAGTTGGGTTAGCGCATCGGTGAGGCTGTAGATGGATGTTAAAGAAATAATAATTACGAGGGTGAAAAATATTATACGTGATACGTAAAACCTAAAACGCGAAGGCGTACTTTTTTGATCCCAAAGCCGCCAGAGTAGATAGACCAGCATGATGAGCAGGCTGACATATACCGGTGAAAGAATGCGGAGTTGGAATTTTGTGCTGGCGTCGAAGAGCATCATTGAAGAAAGGATGGATGCCATATAACCAAAGAAATACATCACACTGATAAAGGATAGAACGTCGGGTGTTTCTGTCGCTGGCTGAAAGAACTTCTTCAAACCTTTGGTAACGACCCAGACGAGCAACGTCAAAACGATAAAGCCAAGGATGATCCAAAACATATTTGGCGTGCGGACGATGATGCGCCGCCACTCTTCGAACGGCATCAAAAACAACGAGACGTTGAAGATGCCGGTTTCTATATTTTCGGCAGTAATGGGATGATAAACAAGCTGGCGATTAGTAGCATTATCCGTCAGCAGGCGGTTGCGGATGCCCCACGCAAGGGCGAAGGGAAGGAATCCGGCAAGGAAGATGCCCGCGCTGGTGAGGCGTTTCTTCCACGTGTCGTGAAGAATGAGGAGGGAAAAGAGAAAGGTTGCGAGTAAAGCCAGCCCGGCGTAACGGGTCAAGTAGGCGAATGCGGTAAAAATTGCAGTCGCAAGCAGAAAACCGTTTGAACCGTGACCCTCATGCTGAGGGCTTAGCCCGCCAAGACCGCCAAGTTTTTTTTCTTTCTTAGCGTCCCTCGCGCTCTTCGCGGTTAATTCGCTCCTGCTTTCATGCGAAAAATAATGCCAAAAAGCCAAAAATGCCGCCAGCGTAAAAAAGATATACAGCGGTTCGCTCATCGCCGTGGTATGGACTCGGAACAACGAACCATTGATCAAAAAAAGAATCGCCAGCATGATGCCAGCGATCCGCGACCTGGTCATGCGCCAGCCGATAAGACCGAGCAGGAAAATATTCGCGCCAAAAATAAGGGAATTTACAAAGCGTGTACCGCGCAGCGGGTCAAGTCCGCTGATGCCGACGAGAGCCAGCACAGATGAAAAGCCGGGTGGAAAATGCGTGACAGGTTGATTCGAAGCCAGCCATGCTTCACGGTAGCCCTCCCCCGCCAGAATACTACGTGCTCCCGCGATATACGCGATGGAATCATCGGAAAGTCCCAGCCCTTGCGGAGTCGCATAAAGGACGAGAAATGTTCCTGAAACAGCCAGCAGGACAAGGGTCAGAATTGAAGCGAGGGGTGATTGTCGAGCGGTCATAAAAAATATTACCGTCATTGCGAGGGCGTCAGCCCGAAGCAATCCCCTCGACTATCAGGAGATTGCTTCGTCGGGGAAAACACCCTCCTCGCACGCGTGCCTGCGCACGGTGCAGGCAATGACGAAAAACTACTTCACAGGAAGCAGGAAACCCTGATCTTCCAAATACTTCACGATGATGCGGGCATTATCTTCAGGCGAAGCTTCGTACCCCTTGAGCGCGATCTCCGGCTTGATGGGCTGCTCGTAGGGGTCATCAACGCCGGTGAAGCCCATCGGCTTGCCGTCCACCATCGCCTGGCGCGCCTTGGCGTATAGACCCTTCACGTCACGCTGTTCGCAGACTTCCACGGGCGTATCCATGTAGATCTCGATGAAATTCTCACCGACCATCTTGCGGGCTTCTTCACGGGTGGCGCGGTACGGGCTGATGGCAGCACAAACGACTGCCCCGCCGGCATGGACGATCTCACCCGCCACAAAGCCGATGCGGATGATGTTGGTATCGCGGTCTTCCTTGCTGAAGCCGAGACCCTTGGAGAGGTGCGTGCGCACCACATCGCCGTCGAGGATGGCGGTCTCACGTCCGCGTTCGAGCAGCAGGGTCGTGAGCACTTGCGTGGTGGCAGATTTGCCCGAGCCGCTCAAGCCGGTGAACCAAATGCAGAAACCCTGCTTGTGACGCGGCGGATACATCTCGCGCAAAATTTCAGCCGTCTCGGGGCGGGTGAACCACTCGGGGAGCAGTTTGCCCTTTGCGAGAAATTCGTCGCGTACCTGCGTACCGGAGATGTTGGCGACCTTCGCACCCTTCGGCACATCCTTCTCTTCCACGTAGCGCTCTTCGTCGGGAAGATAAACGAGCATTTCGAACGGAACCATCTTGACGCCGAGTTCGTGCTCGTACTGCTTCATCAATTCCTGCGCATCGTACGGACCGTAGAACGGTTTGCCGGTCGAGTCATTGCCCGGACCCGCATGATCGCGCCCAACGATAAAATGATTCGCGCCGTGATTGCGGCGAATAATGGCATGAAGCAATGCTTCCTTCGGTCCCGCCATGCGCATCGCCAGCGGAAGCAGGCTGAGCATGGTGCGCTTCTTGTCGTAGTGATTGTCCACCAATGCCTTGTACGTGCGGACGCGGGTGTAGTGATCCACGTCGCCGGGCTTGGTCATACCGACCACCGGGTGGACAATGAGCGAGCCGTTCACCTGGGCGGCGGCGCGCTTGGTCAGTTCTTCATGAATGCGGTGCAGGGGGTTGCGGGTCTGGAATGCGACGACATTGTCGTGTCCCATTGCTTCGAGCATTTCGCGCACCTGAGCCGGTGTAAAGCGCAGGTTCACAAAGTCATAATACTTGGGCAGGTTGATGACCTTTAACGGTCCTGAGATGCAGACCTTATTCCAGCGTCCCATCTCGGAGACCATCGGGTGCTTTGTATCAGTCGAGCCGTACGCCAGCGCGGCTTCGGTCTCGGCATCCCAGTGATAGATCTCATCGAGAGTCATGACCGCGATCAGGTCGTTGTTCGCATTGCGCAGGACGACCTCCTCACCCACGGTCGGCAGTTCCTTCGGTTCAGCCGTCAAGGTGATGGGAAGCGGGAAGAGTGTGCCATCCGCAAGGCGCATTTCCTTGAGAACACGCTCGTAGTCCGCCTTGCCCATGAAAGTATTCAACGGTGAAAAACCGCCGGTGGCGATCAATTCAAGGTCGCACAGGTTGCGCATGGTGATCTTGATGGAAGGCAGTTTGGAAGCGCGTGCGATCAATTCTTCGCGTTCAGCGCCTTTCACGACCAGGTCAACAAGTTTTCCACCGTAGGGGGTAATTAGATTTGCTTTAGCCATTGTTTCTCCATTTTATTTGAAAGCAGGGGAACAGCGAAGAATGAAACAGGCTGGTTTGACTCGCCGTGCCCTTACCGATTTGAACAAGCGCTAATTATACTCCAAAATTCAGCGAATGAATTTTGGAACTCATCCGCTTCTTTCTGGACCGTCAGCTGGTGCCACCCATCGGCATTTTGCCAGTTTGACACCGAATCCAATAAAAAGCGGCGGGAGATCCGCCGCTTCCATCTATAAAGAAATTAGCTTCCCAGTCTTCTGTGACTCATGCACAGAGGTAATGATCTTCTGCACCTGAATTCCAGCTTCCAACGGACAAGATGGCTCGGCTTTGCCGTTGACGATATCCACAAAGTGCTTCGTCTGCACCTGGAACATAACATTGCGTTCCCAGCCTTCGGGCAGTGGGAAGACATCCCATTCTTTCTTCTCGGTTCGATATATTCGAGCCGCGCCATCGACGAGATTCCACTTGATGGTGCCGTTCGTGCCAATGATGCGGAATTCATGCTCCGGCGGCTGTTGGTTGTAGTCGAGGTGCAAACTTCCCAGCGCGCCGCCTTCGAAGCGCAGAGCGACCTTGGCAGTGTCATCGGCTTCCACTTCGAGATCGCTTAACTTCGCCGCAAAGCCCCAAACGGATTCTACCCGCTTCCCCACCAGCCATGGCAGATAATCGAGCGAGTGACATTGCGTTGCCACCACACCGCCGCCCATGTTTGAGAGTGCAGCATAGCCCTTGCGGTAATCCTCCCACGGATGCCAGGCGGGCAGGTATTCGCCAAAATGGACATTCGCAGAGATCACACGTCCGATCTCGCCGTCTTCGATCAACTGACGGATCTTGACCATGCCCGGATGAAAGCGGAATTGGAACGCCACCAGCACTTTTGAGCCGCTCTTCTGCACGGCTTTCTGAAGGACATCCAGCCGCTCCATTGAAGCAGCAATGGGCTTCTCCAACAAAATGGCACAACCTGCTTCTGCGGCGGGAATGGCGACATCCAAATGCAGGGACGTGGGGTTCGAGACAATGACCGCATTGGGCTTGTGCCTTTTCAGCGCCTCCGCCAGATCGGTTTCGACGGGATAGCCTGCCAATTCGTCATCGGGCAGGGTGGCTTTGTGCGTTCGAAAGAGGACGATGTCCGTTTCGCCGAGCGCAACCAGATTGCGCATGTGGCGGCGTCCGACAGAGCCAAGTCCAGCGATTAAAAATTTCATGTTTCCATCCTTATTATGAAATGTAGGGGCGGGGTAACCCCGCCCCTACAAAATATTTACCAATTCAAATCTTTCTCATATCCCCACTTGACCAATACATCCCCCGCAATTTCCTTGAACAATGCCTTATCCCTCGCAGTGAAGAGTCTTTGCCAGTTGCCCGCCTGTCCCTTCGGTAAAAACGAAGCAATGCCTTCATTTCGTTTTGCCTGCCATTCTTCATCGGGGTTGGAGGACATTTCATCAAAAAGCTGTTTTTCCAAAGATTTGTTGATTTTCTTTACACCGAGGAAATTCCACAGCCGGGACATTTCGATAAAGGGTTGTGCGAGCAGGTCTTCATATCGCAGGGAAATGTAATTCCCGTCGTAAAGTCGTCTGCTCTCCGAGTCGATCTCGTGCAGGTCATCCACCCAGCGTTGAGCAATGTTACGGATGGACGCCTCGGTAAAGATCGAACGGCGCCCGTCGCTGAATGGAGCCTCATCCGCTCTCAGGTCAGAAATGATGCGCCTGTCTTCGGAGGTGAGAAACTTCGATTCTTCCACAAAATTGCGGAAGCGTTCCGAGATCAGGACGTCACGTCCGTCCCGCACAATATAGATAAGTTTCGCGTCGGGATACAGAAGATATGTATCGCGCACGACCTCGCCGTGGATCGTGGACGAGGGACTCTTATCGCCGACGATGTGCTTGCCTTCGCGAGCGGCATCGCGCTCCATGATGAAGTCGGCGGCGGCGCGCAGGATGAGCGGCGAAAGGTCGCGCCCTTGATTCCAGCGGTTGGATTTGCGCGTGAGCCATTCCTCGGCTTCAGGTGAATCCACCAGCGATTTGAGCATGGGCTTGCGTGAGAAAAAATGCGCCTGATAGTTACAGTGGACTTCATCATGCAGGCGCAACAGACGCATGAGCAGGGTCGTGCCGGAGCGGGCATGACCGAGAATAAAGAATTTTTCGCGCGGGAAGAATTGCTTGATCTCCGCCAGTTCTTCGGGAGTGATGGCAGGGATGGGATTGCGAGTTTTCTTTTTGGGCTCGCCCTTGAGCAGGATGCGTGCAGCAGATTTGAAGCGGGAAAGCATGTTGTTTATCTTTTCCAATTTAGCATTACAAGCCCGACCAAACAGACCAGAATTCCGGTGATGTTTATCCAAGAGATCTTGTCTTTGAAGACAAGGATCGCAACGGGTACAAGGATGAGCGACGCGACAACGTTCACAAGCACGGCCGCAATGCCGAGGTTCCAGCCTGAGCGATAGGTGAGCAGGAATCCGAATTCAATGCCCACAATGGCGACCGCCAGCCCAATGCTCGCCCAGTTAAGTTGTTTAAGTTCCGTCATGATGCCATTCGTTACCGGGAAGAAAAAGAATGTGAACAGGGTCACGACAAACGCCACGGCATATGTCACCAAAAGCGAAACCGTGAAGTTGACGTTTGCCGGTGTGCTTTTGGCAACAAAATGGTACAAGGCACTGGAGCAGATCGCCAGCGTGATCGAGAAGTAGAAGAGGAACATTGCCCGCGGCTTTTCCATTGAAAGGTTACTTGAATTGCACCGTCTCGTCGGCGACGTTCACGTGATAAATGAAAGCGGTGTCGGTCATGCACATGATCCTGTCGCCGGATTTTGCCACAGATGTATCTTCACCCGTGATCCAGGCATAGCCCCAATAGCAGCCTGCCAGAACCTTGGTGGTTATGACATCTCCCCTGCCGATCTGGAAGGAATAGGTGAAACATTCGGCTTTGTCATTGGGAACCGTCATACCGAAGGCGAGGTTCGCGCTTCCTTGTGAAATATTTTCAATTTCCACTGTGACCAACGCGCCTTTGGGTTCCGCAACAGGAATCTGGTTGCAGGGGTCTGTGGATGAAGTCGGAGTGACGAGTGCGCCGCCACTGGAAGGCGGGAGGGTCGGAAGCAAAGCGATCGTCGGCAGTGCGGTAAATGTCGGCTCCGGTGTATTCGTTGGCGGGACGGGGGTGGCGCTCGGCATGGCAGCCGCAGTTTGAGTGATCACAAGCCACGCCTGGGCGACAGCTGTATTGGCAATGTCATCCGCACTCATGGTCGGCGCGGCTTCCGTGCCGCCTCCGCAAGCGGATATGGTAAGGACGATCAAGATCGAGATGGTGAGCAGGAATTTCTGTTTCATTTGTTCTCCAAGCCCTATTTTTACCACAAAGAAAGAAGGCTCTTGGGCTCAAGATATTCGAGAAAAAACACCAAAATGATTATGAATTCAAGACCTTTAATATAAATTCCGCAGTTCTTTTGCCGGATGTCCCATCGGTGTATGTGATCTCATCTTCGATGAATTTTCTGCGTTCGAGCGAATCCAATTTCGGGTCGCGGAGGTACAGATTCAGGGTATCGCGCAATTCCGTTTCATTCATGGCTACACGACCCGCCTTTGCCCAGCGGAAACGCTGATGGGTGGGCCAGTCACCGATCTCCTTGAGCGAGAGGGAAAATTTCTTCGGCTTGTTCCATCCGCCGGGGACATCGATCGTTGCGGCGATCATCGGCGTGTCATGCACGGCAGTCTCGACCAGCATCGTCGAATAGACCGTCACCAACACATCCGAGTACGCCATCATGGATGATTTCTCATCCATGTCTTCACCGCCGTAGTAGCCGAGTGATCCGCCCATAGCAACAGGCTGAACGACATGCACGTTGGGGTATTTCTTCTCCAACTCAAAGACTTGCGCGCGTTCATCGGCGAAAATCTTCGGCTTATCTTGAAAATGACTCGGGTGCAAACGGATCAACAACTGCGAAGGTTCCGCCAATGCATCTGACGAAACCAACTTCGCCAGGGCTTCGATGTTCGGGAAGTTCGGCGCGAAATGAACAAAGCTGCTGGCATATGAGATCAACTTACGCTTCGGGTCGAGTCCATGCAGTTTGAAATATTCATCACGCGGCATGAGCCACTGCTTGCGGAAATATCCATCATATGAAGGGATGCCGCCCACATGCACGCGCTCGGGATTCCAATCTGACCCTTTGACGAGTTCCTCTTTTTGCAGTTCAGACCAACATGTCGCCCACTGCACATCCGCGCCGCTGACGTTGTACGAAGATGAATTGTCCCAGCCGACGATGACGGTCATGTTTGGGATTCCGCGCCGGGCAGATTCGCGCAGGAGGTAACGGTCCATGCGCCAGCCGGGGGTCGAGGCGATGACCATGTCGGGTTGGTATTTTTCGAAGAGGTCGGTATAAATTCCCGGGTCGGGGGTGAAGCGGTTCTGTATCCGCACCAAAAGTTTGCGTGCCCATGAAAAATTCCGCAGGAGGAGGATCATCAATGCAGAGGGAAGCCAAATGCCCAAACGGAATTTCCAGCCGTTCTCCGCCCAGACTTCCCAGATGTGGCTGTCCATGGCTTCGGTGTTGATGCGGCGTGAGCCGCCCACTCGGCGCAGGTAAATGAGCAAAGATTGAAGGCGTGGGCTGACCTTTTTTGCATAGTCGTTCGCTTGCTTTAAACGCAAACCTTCGAAGCTGAGCCCTGGACGAGTGAAACGGGATGCGATCTTGTTTTTGGTATCGTCGTCGGTGAGGACGACGATCTCCACGCCCGCATCAAGCAGGGTCGAAACGACGTCGCTTTGCAGGAAGTAGATGATTGCCATGCCGTGGTCGGCGGAAATGAAGATTTTTTTAGTCATGTAGTTTGATGGTTAAGTAGTTGGGAAGTTGTAGGGACTGCCCGCTTCTTTCTTAATTTGAGTTGATTCTGTTCCGATGGATTCTATCTCACCTTCAACCCCGCCCGAGGATGAACCGTCGGGCTAATTTTAAAAAATCCGCTCAAGCGGATTAGCCGGCTTTCAGTCGGCTTTTTAGGTATAGTGTGGACGTTCACGTCCGCGCGGTAATTACCATGCCGTGGTCGGCAGAGATGAAGATGCGTTTGGTCATCGGGTTCGTATTGTAGCACGAGAGATGAGGATTGATTTTTGATTATAAAAGGTATACACTGCCATTATGTTCACAATCACCCCCATTGTTATCTCCTGCTTGATTTCCACCGTGGTGCTCACGATCAATACCACCATCGCCTGGCAGCGCAGGCAGGAACGGTCTGGCTATTACTTCAGCCTATTCACAGCCAGCCTGGCTTTTTGGGGAGTAATGGTAACACTTGGGTATGCGGCAGTACCTCTTCAATTAAAGGTGTTCTTTGCCGTTTTGGATGCATGGGGATACCGGACCGCAGATGCGTTCCTGTTTTTGTTCGCCTTATGCTTTGCAGGCTACGAGCATATTGCAGAGAAAAAATGGGTAAAAGCCATTGCCATGTTTCATGTCCTCTCCCATGCATTGATGGCATCCACGAACCAATGGCATGGGCTGCTCTGGAAAGAATTCATCCCACAGGCAGATAATGTGGTTCTATTCGTGCATGGACCTGCATTTGCTCTTCCAGTGATCACAGGGTATTCATTCGCATTGATCGACATGATCCTGTTTGTCATTGCGTCTTTTCAAGGGTCAAATATCATCAAACGCCAGGCGCGGTTGTTAATAACTGCATTTCTCGTACAAATCCTTTTGAATGTTTCTTATAACCTAGATCTGTTTGACATGCCAGGAGTGGATTGGACTTCCATAGCCTCTGCTTTTACTAATGTATTCGTTTTATGGGCTCTATCTGGACAAAAATTATTGGATATTAATCCCATTGCCCGCAACAAATTGATCAACAACCTGAGCGACGGCATGATCGCGCTCGATATGAAAAACCGCATTATTGACATTAACCGCGCGGCAGCGGAAATTCTTGGCAGTACCGAAAATGCTTTGCTCGGCAAAAAATTGGAGGATGTTTTCCCACGCCTTATTTCAGAGTTGAGGGAAGCGCCGGAGAAAGAGGTTAAATTCGAGCTCAACATTGACGACCAGCGCTATTATGATGCGCTGCTTTCTCCCCTGCGTGATGAATGGCCCAAAGGGCAGGTTGGCAGAATGATCATTCTGCGCGATATCACCGAACGCAAACAAACAGAGTTGCGACTCTTGCAATTGCATAAGGCTGTGGAGCAAAGCCCGGTCTCTGTATTGATCACCAATATTCAGGGCAACATTGAGTATGTCAATCCGCATTTTACAAAGTTGACCGGGTATGGGTTGGACGAAGTGATCGGAAAGAATCCACGTCTTGTTCAATCGGGCAACACGCCTCTGGAAACCTATGATGAAATGTGGAAGACCATTCGATCCGGCAAGGTCTGGCGTGGTGAGGTTTGGAGCAAAAAGAAGAACGGCGAACCCTATTGCGAAGTTGAGGTCATTGCGCCTGTCATTGACAGTGACGGCATCATTGTCAACTACATTGCCATCAAGGAGGATGTCACTGCCGAGAAAGAATCGGACGCAAAACTACATGAAGCCTATGTCAGGCTTGAAGAACAAATGAAGGAGATTCAAGGACTTCAGGATGAACTGCGTGAACAAGCCATTCGTGACCCGCTTACAAAGCTCCACAACCGGCATTACTTGAAGGAAACGTTGAGCCGCGAATTATCCCGCGCAGTGCGTGAGCGGTATCCGATTTCCTTCCTACTATTGGATATCGATCACTTTAAACGTGTCAACGACACCTACGGGCATGCTGTTGGCGATTTTGTATTGATAGAACTCGCCGATCAACTTGCAGAATTTACCCGCACAGGCGATATCGTTTGTCGTTATGGAGGCGAGGAATTCCTTATAGCTTTTCCGAATACGAAAGAACGGGATGCTTTTCTCATTGCGGATCGTCTGCGTGAATCCATTCAAGAATCCCCGATCTATGTGGATCACAACATGATCTCGATCACAATTTCAGCGGGCATTTCAGAGTTCCCGACTCATGGTCAATATGAAGCACTAGTGCTCGAAACTGCCGACAAAGCCTTGTATCATGCGAAACACAACGGGCGAAATCAAGTTGCATTGTGGTCTAAGATACAGCCACCTTTTTAACCGATTTGAGTATTTAACTTAAGTTGCTACTTTGTATACTTTGGCGGGGTTGGTCGAGATTTTTTAACGCAAAGTCGCCAAGACGCTAAGATTTAAAGGCTTTTTCTTTGCGACCTTGCGCCTTTGCGTTAAATTTTTAGGCGTAATCCATGCAGGTAGCAACTTGGGTTAATTACGAATAATACCAACTAAAGATTTTGTTATATACTGCCAACAAAACCTTCTTGATAAATCCAACTTCCATCACACGCTTCCCAAACGAGACAGGTTTCTTCCCCTTCGGGGACGATGTCTTCCCCACCTGTTTCAACTCCCCGCGCAGATATCCCAGCGTATTGGACATATTCATCGCCAGCGGATCAGAGACCATTAACCGCAAAAGACCGGCATCGTTCATGTGCTTGTCCAACTGGCGGACTTGTCCCATGGGCTTGTCCATGTCAAAGGGCAGAAATTGTTGAAGCATGGATTTATACGCCGTGAACTGCCAGTGACTCGCACCCGCGATTGCGGTCACGCCTTTGTATTGAATACGCCAGTCACTCGTCTCTGCGTACACTTTCACATTCTCTTCTTCGGTCTGCCCGAGCGAGAGGTTGAATTCAAGGAAGGTTTCCCACGGAATGAACTGACCTTCATCCAGAATCGCATTTTTCTTCGCCCACTCCAATGTGGATGAGTACAACTCCGGCGAAGTACGGTACGGACGCGCCGTCACCATGCCGACGTTCGGAAAGGTTTCGAGCAACTCCACCGAGCGTGAGAGCCAGTTCGGCGAGAATAGAACATCCGCATCGGTGTAGGCGATAATCTCGCCCGGCGCGCCTGCCAGCATCACATTCCACGCGCCGCCCTTGCCCATATTTTTCTCGGACAAGATCAAGTATTGAATCCGTCCTTCTTCCTTTTCTTGAATCAAAAAGTCAAGCACTTTGGGGCAGGAGCCGTTATCGAATATCATCAAGTCAAACGGCAGACCCGCATCCTTACGCATGGATGCGAGCGAGACTTTCAACACATCGAGAGTCTCAGCGTAGAATCCGCTCAGGAAGGGGATGTAATTCAACAGCGCGACGGTGATCCGCTCGGGGCGGGGCACGTCTTTGACGAACTTGGCGGGGTTTTGACCTTTTCGCATAAATTCCTTGCGTACTTATACATTTCCACTTTGAATCATTACAAGTAGGGTTTATTCATTTCATCAAGCTTGTTTTTTAACTCATCCAGTAATGCTTTTCCAAGGAGAGGTTGCTCATTGAACAGGTCATGCAATTCCTCAGGATCTTCGGCGAGATTATACAGTTCTATGCGCTCCTTACCCTTCAATTCCTCATACCCTACGAAATACATCAACTTATGATCCCCTTTTATTTGCGACACGGTCACACGGGTCAGCGGTTCGCTGGGAGTTGTGTCTTTCGTTTGAACCGAATAAATACTTCGATTGGAGGTCAATATATCGTTGGAAAAAGGAGGTAGGACGAGCCCATCCAAGCCATCCGGGATGGTCCCTTCAGTCATATATAACAATGTTGGCAACACATCCACCGCACTGGTGGGAGCATAAATATCCGTCCGGGAGGAACGCCCAGGTTCAAAGATCATGAGAGGGATGTGAATAACCGGTTCATATAGAACAGGAGTTAAGTGCCCCGCTATCCCCCGCTCAAAATGTTCCCCATGATCGGATGTCAGAACGACCCATGTATCGTCAAGTATACCCGCCGTTTCAAGTTGTTGAAACAATCTTCCGAATTCACTATCAACATACAAAATAAATTCATCATAGGGTCGGCGCCATTCCGGCATTTTATCAGCCGGTGGACCCGAATAAAAGAATTTATCGTCAGCTTTTACGGTTGGACGAAAACCATCACCCTTGAACGCATCAAAGAAATCCACGCGGGTGCTATAAGGATCGTGGGGGGGAATGAAATGGAAATAACCCAAAAATGGACCCGGGAAATCAGCGGCATTGGCACCCAGCCAATCGATGACCATTTCAAGGGTAAAGTAATTATCATCATAGATGGCCGGTAACCCCCGGGGAAATTTAGGCAGTAGCGGCTCTATTTTTTTCTTTTGATATTCCTCAAAGATCGAGGGCAGGAACAACGAATAATTGCCCTGATCATTTTTTTTCATAATTCGCGCCCACGTGGTCAGAGCCGTTTCTTGGTCCTTTGGGAAAAGCTTCTTTATTTTTTCATCGCTATTCAAAAGGAATTTTTCCAAAGGGATATTCTGTTCCAACCCGGATGAAAACTGATTCAACAGAGTAACAACTGCCGGATTATGTGAATATCCGATCCGGTAATAGTCCTGAAAAGCATGAAAGACGCTTTTATCTGCCAAAGATGTCTCGACAGTGCCGTATAGATTTAATGCACGATGCCTCCATGGCAGGACGCCCGTTAATAAAGAAGCGGTTCCAGGGGTTGTAAAATTCCCCCCGGAGTGATGGTTGTGATAAATGATCGCCCGCTCAGCCAGGCGTGAGAGATTAGGGGTGGTATCGCGTTTATATCCATAAGCAGAAATATTATTCGCAGTAAATGCATCGAACACTATGATCAAAATATTCTTTTTCCCTGAAGCCGGCTGATCAGATGGAATAAACTTCATATATGGCAAACCCATCAAGCCCGCTGAAACAGCACCTGATACCTTTAGAAAATCGCGTCTGCTTAGTTTTTTCTTCATAAGGAATAGTCCATTCAAAAAATTATTGTTACTTTCCAAAAAACTTCTTAATGCGTTTCTGCCAACGTTTCGGTCTGACAAGATTTTCCGCTAAATTCTCAGGCAGGAAGAAAAATATTGCCCGCAGGAACATCTCAAATTTTCGAGTGAGGCTAAGCGATGTCAGCCTTGGGCGGATAAGTTTACCATCCACAAGTTGATGCGTCGCGTCTAGGATCGTATAGCGGATATTCGCCTGCCCGCCCGCCAGACGAATATTCTCGTTCGTGTCAGGGTGGTCATAGTGAGGCTTCGCACCGGGCAGGTGGCTGTAATCGTGGTTCTGATGAACGATCATCACCGACGGTGTGCAATCGATGACCGCCCAATTTTCCTTGCGGGCTTTATAGATCATCCAATTATCCCAACCCGCGCGCCCAATGGTGAAGTTGGGGACATCGGTATAGCAAGTTTTTGGAAAAAGGAAAAAATCGCTTCCGGCGGGACGATGGAGCTGGTCCTGTTTTCTGACATCTTCTCTCAGCCGAAACTGCCACTCGTCGGCGAAGTCCAGCGGCGACGTGATGTCATAATCCCACCGCTGACTCAACAAGACGAACTCCGACCTTAGACCTTTGACCTTTTTCGCCGCTTCGACAAAATCGGGCATGAGGATCATATCGGCATTGATGATGCAAAGCAGATCACCTGTTGAGTTCTCGCGCACCAGTTTGAACATGGACGAGATCAGCGGCGTCCCATTTGTGTTGCGCTCCACAGTGGGAATATGCTTCACACCCAGTTCGCGCGCCGCGTCAGCGAGACCTTCCTCCTTGCCTAGCAAAATAACATCGACATCCGGCAGCAACGTCCACGATTTGATGGCGTTGCGTTGGATTATCGCAATATGCGGATCAGTGAAGGGTTTGGGAGCGGAGAATAAAGTAATCAGTGTCACAGTGATCAGTTACCAGTGGCTCGTTCGTCGAGGTCTTTCAAAGTTTTGTGTTGGACATTCGCATTGATCTTCGCCAACTCGGGGTTGTCGTGAACAAGATCCAGGACTTCTTTCCACGTAAAATCATCGCGCCCATCAAATCGAGAATAGACTTCTCTCATGAATTTCAGATCTTCGGGGGTATCCACCGTCCAGCGGTAATCACCAAAATCAGTGGTGTGATGCAAGAGGGCAATTCTAAACCCTCTTGGTGAAGTTCCTTCTGATAGCTGACGGCTGACCGCTGAAAGCTGCACTCCCTCATAAAAATATGGCATGGCGTGTTCGCGGTGCTGTGGTTCTTTCGCCTCTTTCCATGCTTTCTTGAGCGCCTTAAAAGTACATGCTTCAACATCCAGACCGATGGGGTACGTCCTCGTCCATGGTGGGGGCAGCCGGTTACAGACAAAATCATATTCATCTTCAAGCAGGGTGTTCACCACGTTGTCGATCAATTCCGGGTCGATCACTGGGCAGTCGGCGGTGATGCGAACGACCACATCCGCTTTGGCTTCTTTGGCGGCTTGATAGTACCGATCCAACACGTCGAACAGACTGCCGCGGGTGAAGGGAATGCCCGAGAAATCGCAGTACTCCGCCACCGGGTCGTCGGACGCGTCTGTCGTCGTAGCGAAGATGACCTCGCTGAGAGTCGTCGCTTTGGCGGTGCGGATGTAGACCCGGCTCAACATCGGCTGCCCGCTGATATCGGCAAGGATTTTCCCCGGCAAACGGGAAGAGGACATGCGTCCTTGAATGATGGCAACGATTTTTGGTTTCATAATTGAATGTAAGTCGAAACTAATTTCGACTTACTCTTTCTGTCCTTCGAACGGGATCGGCAGCGGATTGACAAACCCCTTCGCTCTAAATTTCTCCACGTAATCGCGCACTGTCCAATAATCCAACCCGACCTGCTCTGCGATGTCAAAGATCGTATGCTGACCTTCAAAGCGCATCATGATCTTTTCGATGGCGCGGTTGAGCGCCCAGTTCTCGCGCCAATCGACCCACAGACCGTAGCCGCTGAGAAAGACCGGTCCGCGGAAGGTGCGCTTCGGCGTGTAATTGCTGGCATAGATGCGGATGATCTCTTCCGCTGTTTGCGCCGAGCCGACAAGCATATCTTCGTGCATGATGTCGAGATTATCGTCCGTCGTGTGGTACTCGTCATAAGGGAAGCGGTTGATGGAAATACACGGCACGTTGACGCCCGGCCCGTTGATGACGCGTTCGTCGTTGGCGGGGGCAGCGGCGAAGTCACGTGATTCGTGATCCGTATCTCGTAAGACGTAACTCGTTACTTTATCCAACAAATGATTATGCTGTCGCGTATGATGCCAGGCGATTTTGTTCTGATTCCCCGTCATCTCCATGAAAATACCGCCGCGCAGATTCGGGATCAGACTCTCGTTGTGCGCCAGCCATGCAATCGTGCCTATGGTCTCCGGTCCGAACCAGAAGCGGACGCTCATCGAACCAGCGGGCAAAGGCTTTTCAACAAGTCGTCGAGCCAGCTCAATCGTGCTGACCACGCCCGCACCATCGTCGTTCGCCTGCATGGGGTGACAGGTATGTGCCTGCACAAGGAACTCGCCCGCCTCGGGGTTGGGTCCGCCTTCGGGGTGGACAACTGCCGTGGCAACTTTGAATCCTTGTTTGGGATCGGTGACGAATTCGGAACGGATGACCGCATGATATTTCTTGTCACGCGGAAGTTTGTCGAAGACATTCTTCGGCAGGCAAAAACCCCAGTCACGTTCATAATATTTAAAAACCCACGGCACGCTATGCGGGCGTTTCTCGTTGAAATACAAATGCGGCTGGAGTTCGTCGAAACTCAAAATCTTGTCAACGGGCAGTGAATACGAAACGATATGCAGCGGATTATCCTTAAAGTCCACCACGCGTTCGCCACCCTCGATCTCAAGATAGGCCTCGTGAACTACATAGCGTTCAGGCACTTTCCATGTCCAGACCTGTGTCAGCGGCGCGTAGGTTTCGATGGTGTAGTTCGAAGAATCGGGCATGTACGAGCCGACGATCTCCAACGTTTTGTCGTGGTCATCGGAGACGAGGGTGCGGTGCAAAGGAAAAAATTCGGCGAGGATGGATTTGAGGGAGGTGTAGGGTTTCATACAAAATTCACTTTACCGCGAAGCACACCAAGAGCGCGAAGAAAAAACTGGTTTTTCTTTGCGTCCTTAGCGCTCTTCGCGGTTTATGGCTCTTAGTACTTTGGCTCTTCAATATAATGCAATTTCTCCGGATGCTCACGCACGATGACTGACATATTATCGAAAAACTCATTCGCCGTGGAATAATGCACCTTCGCCGCGCCGACCTGCACTTCGCGGATCACGCCCGCTGCCAGCAGTTCATTCATGCCAGGCACAATATACGTCTTCACACGCTCGTTATTGCGCACAAACATCGAATGCATCTTGATCTTCGGGATACGGTCATAGCCAAGATATATCCCGGCAAATTCCTTCACATGGCGATAATCACAGCCGACGTTGTACTCGATGTAATGATGCATCGAGAAGGTGCTGTTGAAATCCAAACCAATGCTTGCAATGGTTCCATTGATCTTATGTAACAATGCGAACGCCGAGTTCGGTCCGTAGGCTTCGACATCGTCGGTTTTCGAGAATTCCTCCGCGCGCGCACCGATGACTGAAAAACTATAGATCGGGTGCGGTGTGCGCAGTGCATTTGGTCTGAGGCGCGCGATCTCCGTGATTGCGCCCATTTTCGACGGCGTTTCTTTCACATCCCAATAATGCGTCTCCGTCCACGACTGGAAATTGAAGGCAGGGAACATCACCGTGCCATTCTTGCCCGCCAGTTCAATAAACGCATCGATGACAGCATCCGCGCCACCCTCCACCCCGCCCAGTGACTTGTATGACGTATGCACAATGACCGTGTCACCGTTCTTGATTCCAATTTGGCCAAAGCCATCGATGAGTTGTTTTTTTGTGAGCATGGTTCCTCTTTGTTCCCGTCATTGCGAGGAGGGCGGCAGCCCGACGAAGCAATCTCAGAGATTGCTTCGGGCGAAAAACATCGCCCTCGCAATGACGAATTTTATTTTAGACTTCGATAGGCATCCATCAACGCCGCGGCATTCTTTTTCCAATCCGCGCGCATCTCTGCGGACTTGCGGGCTGATTTGCCAACCCCCGGCAGTTTCTCACGCTGATTCATCGCCGCGAGGATCTTCTCCGCCAGGTGATCCGCATCGCCATCTCGGAACAGCCAACCGTTCTCACCTTCGATTACCCATTCCTGATTTGCAGGGATGTCCGACACAAGGCACGGCAGCCCGCAAGCCAGCGCTTCCATCAGCGACACGGACGAGCCGTCTACGTGCGAAGGCGAGATGTACAAATCCGCCATATGATACCAGCGCGGAAGGTCGGTCTGCGAAATTTGCCCGCCAAAGGTGACGTACTCCTCCACCCCGCCGTTCTGCAAAATTCTGCGGATAACTACCCCTTGCGACCCACCGCTCAATAACAGCAAGCGGACATCCTCACGCTGCCGCGCCACTTTCACGAATGCACGCGCCAGCACATCCACGCCATAGCGCGTCTCCCAAGCACGGTTACAAAATAGAACAAAGCCTTCCTTCTTTCCTCTTTCCTCTTTCTTTTTGAAATGCTCCAAGTCCACGCCCCAGGGAAAGACAATGGTCTTTTCAGGGTTCATGCCGTAAGTCACTGCTTTATCTTTGGTCACGTTCGCATCGCTGGTGAAAAAGTCCGTACGACGTAATACGTAATGCGTAACCCATTCCCACCATTTATTCTTGTGGACATCGTCCATCAAGTCGAAACCCCAGGACATGGTGAGAATCGGTCTCGCGCCAGCGAGGACGGCGATAAAGGCACAGGTTTGGATCGGTCCCGCATGGACGAGATCCGGCTTGATCTCTTTGGTCAAACGTCGAAAGTCGAAGGTCAGAGGGAAAAGTTTGCTCCACGTAAATGGTTCGCGTCCGCCCTTCCAGATCACTTGGTTGACATTCTCCGGCACAGGGCGGCTTTCGACCTGCCGCTGGTTGCCTTCGAGTTGGACAAAGTACACCTCATGCCCGCCTTCTGAGATGGCTTTTAGAAAACGATAGTCGTGGGTGGAGTAGCCGAGGGAGAAATAAATAATTTTCATAACAATAGCCCGTCATTGCCTGTACCGTGCAACAGGCACGTGTGCGAGGGCGATGTTCTTCGCCCGAAGCAATCTCATGACACGACTTGGAGATTGCTTCGTCGCAAAGAACAAGAGCGCTCCTCGCAATGACGAATATAATCTTACGCGCCCAGATCAGTCCAGCGCAGTTCCTTGCCCATCGGCATATCCGCCAGCGCCCTGGTGCCGATGACATTTCCAATCTCATACGGCTTGATCGCTCCAATCGTGGCGGGACGTAGCACATCGATCATATCGCGGGTGAAGACTTCACCGGCTTTGATGTCACGCGCGGCACGCAGACAGCGGCGTTGGACGATCTTGGTCTCCTGCTCGTTGTCGGCAATAAATTTATCGGAACTGCCCAGCGAGCGCTCGAGCAGACGGGTCTCTTCGACCATTTTCGCCCAATTCTCGGGGTTCATCGCAAATTTGTGGTCGGGACCCTCGCGGTCGTTGCTATCGGTGAAGTGACGTTCGATGACGCGCGCCCCCAAGGTCACCGCGCCGAGGACAGGAGCGACGGAATGAGTATGGTCAGACAAGCCCAGGATCACATCCGGGAACATGGCTGCATAGGTTTTGAGAACATTGAGATGCAAGTGGTCATAGTTATTCGGGCTGGCAGTGTAATTCGTATTGCACTGCATTAACACTAATTGTTTATTGAGTTTCAAAATCGCGTGGACAGCTCGCTGAACATCACCAATATCAGAAGCGCCAGTGGCAACGAAAAAGGGCTTGCCTTTGGACGCCATGCGTTCGAGCGATTCGATCCAGTCAATTTCACCGGAACCTGCCTTGTACACTTCCACATACTGGTCGAGAAAATCAATGGCTTCAAAATCGTAGGGCGACGAGAAGTAATCAATGCCTGCTTCCTTACATTCTTCCACCAAGGTCATCGACCACTCAAAGGGAATGGATGCGCCTTTGTAAACCTCGAACACGGATTTCTTCCAGCTCGCCTGATGTGAGACCTGCCCGCCGCTCATGGCTTTGAAACCGTAATCTGAAACGATCTTGGGCGCGTCGAAATTCTGGAACTTGGCGGCATCCGCGCCTGCTTCCTTGGCGAGCCGGATCAGTTTTTTGGCGCGTTCCATGTCGCCGTCATGGTTGGCGGCGATATCAGCAATGAAATAAGTGGGGTGATTCAAGCCGATGGTGTGTTTTCCAAATTTGATTTCCATTTTATCTCTCCTTTATACAGAGTACAGACATATTCAATTTTGCAACCATAATAGCAATGCAGTTAACGAAAACCCGTCCATAATTTTCTGATCTCTCAGCAATTGCTTGATCTTATCTCTTGTAAACCAGCCGATTTCGCTGACTTCATTTGTGTCAAAATCCTGCACATGTTCACCGGCATTGCAAAACACAATGTGAAAGACCTGATTGGCATTTCCATTCATTGGGTAATATGTGTATATCAATCTGTGATCGGTGGAGTTGTAACCAGTCTCTTCCAATAACTCGCGCCTGGCAGCCTCAAGGATCGCTTCACCAACTTCCATGCCGCCTGCGGGCAATTCCCATTCCACTGTTCCAGTAACATACCGCGGAATTCGGGCAAACATCACGTCTCCCGCACCATTTTCCATCAGCGCAACCACAGCTTCGCGCTCAAAATCAATGACGTGATATTTATCGATCACAAAACCGTTTGGGAACTTAACAGTATCTTTATAAAGATTTACCCACCTGCTTTCATATAAAACTTCTCTTGCCAGTCGTTCAGGCCTCAAGGAATTTTCTGATGTCATTTTCCAATCCTACCTAGATGCGTGTTCTGGAAGGAATCTTCGTGCTTCAAGCCATAACCAAAGACACGGTCGAGGCTGGAGTGACCGAGAAGAACCGTCCCGGCGAACAGCAACCAGGGAGTCGCCAGGAGCGCACCCAAAGCATACAGCGTGATCCCAACTCCCTGATGGTGGACCAGATTATAGGTCCAGGCGCCGAAGCGCGGATTGACAAGATAGCCAAGCATGCTCAGATCAGGCGTCAAAAAGAACAAGGCATACAATCCCCATGAATAGTCCAACTGGGAAAAAAGGAAGAGGGACAGGCAAAAAAGCAGGAATTCTTCTAGTTTAAGCAGGTTTTTCATGAAATCTCCAATAAAATGGCTGTGGATAAGTGAGGGGAAACTGTGGATAACTTATGGCAAAAATGAGACTTTTCCCCGAAAACTGCCCGAATTCTGTGGAAAAATTGGGGGTATTGTCCATATAGTTGTGGATAAGTCCGCAGGTCGCGGTTGAGATATGGGCTATTGCTGTTGATAACTGCGGAGCAGTTGTGGATAACCCTGCTGGTTTTGGGTGAAAAACCTATCCAAACCTGTGGAAAAGTCGGGCATTTCCATGCCCAGGTCTGTGGATAGCTTGCGGGTGGAAAGCCACAAATTGTTGGAACGCTTCGCTAATAAGCCCGAAAAACTGACAGACTTGGGGGTGATGTCGCTTTCGCGCAGGCTGAACCTGCGGGCGATCTCAACGCCGAACTGATACTTGCTCATGGCTTGCAGCCCCACCAGGTGATACAAGCCTTCCAATCGGCGGTCGAGCATTCTGACCAGCATACGGGCGGTATCGTTCACCAGCATCGGGCAAAAGATGACGTCCGTAAAGCCGCTCATGCTTTTATTCTTGGTCAGGTTATTGAAGAAGAATTCAGCGAGGCTGCGCTTGCCGCCGAGGCTCCAGCCGTAGAAATTGACCCGCGCCACAAGGGCGCTGGAATTCTCGGTCAGCACCGCCCACTCCCCATCGAGTTTGGTCCTGGCGTACACGCTCGTCGGGTTGGGCTTGTCTTCTTCAGTGTAGTAGCCGTCCTTCTCGCCATCGAAGACCGCATCTGTGGAAATGTGGGCAAAGAGAATATCGCGCTTTTTGCAAGCACGAGCCAATTTGCGGGGCAGGTCTGTATTCAGGCGGCGGGAAAGCTCCGGGTCATCCTCGCAGGAATCGAGGTCCGCGAGAGCCGCGCAGTTGACCACCCAATTGGGCTGTGCCGCGTCGAGGACCGTATCGACAGCGTTCGCATCGAGCAGGTCCTGTTTCAAGATCCTGAACGGCGCATACGCCAATCTGCCACGGTCCACGCCGACGATCTCATGTTCGTTCATCAATTCCTGTGCGAAATTGATGCCGAGCAAACCACTGACGCCGGTGAGAAGAATACGGGTCATGTTTATCCTTCTAACTTACCCTGTGCGAATAATTCTTCGAACGGTGCGATGTAGTGTTTGATGCCATCCACATCGAGCCATTCCGTGTTGTTGTCGCTCGAATACGTGAAGCCTTCCTTGAGTTCCGACCCTTTGTCCTTCCATGAATAACCGAACCAGGTCGCTTCGGCAGGCTGAACGACGAACATCTTATCCAACTCGATCGTATGACGCGCTTCATCTTCAGAGATGAGCATCTCATGCAGTTTCTCGCCGGGGCGGATGCCGATGAAATCCAACTTCGCATCGGGAGCGATGGCGCGCGCAAGGTCGGTGACCTTTGTGCTCGGGATCTTCGGGATGAAGACCTCGCCGCCTTCCATCTGTTCGATGCAGGTGATGACGAAGCGCACGCCCTGATCCAGCGAAAGCCAGAAGCGCGTCATGCGTTCATCGGTGATGGTGATCTTGCCATTCGAGCGCTGTTTGAGGAAGAGGGGCACCACTGAGCCGCGGCTGCCGACGACGTTCCCGTATCGGACGCAGGAGAAGCGGGTTGCCGAGCCCCCGGCATAGGCATTACTCTGAATCGTGAGTTTCTCGGCTGCGAGTTTGGTCGCCCCATATAAATTCGCCGGGCTGACGGCTTTATCGGTGCTGACGGTGAGCACCTTCTTCACGCCCGCATCCAACGCGGCTTCGACCACGTTCGCCGTGCCCATGATATTGGTCTTGATGGCTTCCATCGGGTTGTACTCACAGGCTGGGACCTGCTTCAACGCCGCCGCATGGACGACGATATCCACGCCGTGCAGCGCGCGGACGAGACGTTCGCGGTCGCGTACATCGCCGATGAAATAGCGCAGGCGCGGGTCGTTATATCCGCCCACCTGCATCTCGTGCTGTTTCAACTCGTCGCGGCTGAAGATGATAGCCTTCTTCGGCTGTTTCTCTTCAAGCAAGATCTTCGTAAATTTCTTGCCGAACGAGCCAGTTCCGCCCGTGATGAGCACTACCTGATTTTTCCAGTCCATGAATACCTCTTTGTTTTCACTACTCAAAGTTTACTCTGAATTTTTACAATAATCCCTGTCAATAACCAGTTTAACATCATCGCCCAACGGCTGTTCGATAGTGCTCAGCATCTCACACGCTTGCACCCGCAGTGACTTTTCACCGATCACGCGCCGGGCGGTTTGTTCCAACTGATCCGCATTGCCTGTGATGGCGTACGCTTTTAAGAACGGCAGCCACTCCACGCGGTCTTCAGGGCTAAAGCTCAAAGCGATGGCTTCGTCTCCGAGAGCAGCAACCCGCTCCCAGTCCTCGAGTTGAGCCGCCAGGTCTGCTTTTTGAAAGTAATAACACCAGCCGCGTCCAGGCTCTTCGCCGAAAATATATATGGGCGGCAATGCCGGTTCCACACCTGTGATCACATTCTCGATTTTCGAAGAGGACGCAACCAGCGGCAAATTCACAGGGTCGTACTCGGAGAGCAAAGGCTGCGTTCCGTCGATAACATGCACACACGAACCCAACGTCGGCTGGCTCAAGACCAACACATTGCTGTAATCGAGCGTATACGTGTGACTGCGATAGCCCGACTCGACTACCTGCGTGCCGTCCAAAATGCCGGGCAGATTCTCACTGTTCAACGTTAAGCCAGACAGCGGATAATGCACGGGGATCTCTCCCATCGCTTCGGGGAAGTAGATCACATTCGCGGCTTCCATCAACGCGAACCCACCGTCACCCATGCCGGGCAGCGGATAGTGAATCACAAGTGTCGTCCCGGGGCGAAGCGCGGGCACACGCCAACTCACCTGCCACCAGAATTTTTGCAGCGCCGCTTCCTCAGTCACCGCATTCGTCGCGATCCCAAAATGCGACAAGACCGCAAACGCAACCAGCGCATACAACATCGCAGTCCGCACCCGTGGAATGGAAATGAGTTCGACCACGCCCGCCATGAAGACTGCCGCCGCGAGGGAAGCAGGCAATCCATAATGCGAGAAACCGGAAATATTGACAGTTCGATTCGCCATGACCACCGGCAGGACTCCGAGGATCATCCCCAGCCCACCCAGCATCAGCGCCTCTTGCGTGACCTGAGCCTGCGAGCCATCTACATCCTTTGACTCCGCCGAGAGTTTGATGCGCCTCTCCGTAAAGACCACGAGCAGAACGACCACGACCGCCAGCAAAATCCCGAACGCAGTATCGCGCAAGCGCATCATCTGAAAGAAGGCGGGGAATTGATCGATCCACGCCAGCACACTGAGATTTAAAAGGCTGTTGTAAATTTGGAAGAGCCAATCCATTGTTGTAGCGACCGGGTTGCCAAGGAACACGCTCAACTGCCCGCCGATGTCCGTTGCTTTGCGTTCGTTGGTGAAGAAGAACACGCGCCAGATCATTATCCCAAGCGGAACGATGACCGTCCACGCCCAGGCTTTGACAGATACAAGCAGACGATTCCAAAATACGGACTGCGAATCGCGTGTCACCAGCAAATACACAGCAATAAAGCGAAAGGCTTCCATGCCGATGGCGTAATCCACGAGGGCAATGTAGCTCCAGCCCGTTAGAACAGTCCCAATGATGTAAGCGGCTTTCTCGCTTCTCTTCCGGGGTCGTATCGCCTTCAACGTGAACGCGATCGAAAAGACCTGCAACGCCAGGCTGGCGATCATCGGCTGATACTCGATGGCACTGATCCACCAGAAGTAGCCGGGGAAAATTGCAAATAAAAGTGCGGCGATGAAATTGAATTTTCGATTCTCTTTCCAGAGCATGTCGAAGATCCATAATGCACCGACAGCGCTCAGTCCGCGCCAGAGAAATGCGCCGATATGCCACGGCAGCGGATTCGCGCCGAACAGCGAGAAATACCACTCGAAGAAAAATCCGCGCGCCGGGCGGTCGATGCTGAACATTTCATGGAAGATCTTCGCGCCCCCGACCAGACCATCGTACACGTAATACCAATCATCCTTGAAATACGTCAAATTGCCGATGTGCGGAAGGTACACAACGGC
>CAYJPO010000034.1:0-45985 GCA_964372045.1 uncultured Anaerolinea sp. | reverse complement strand
GGGTGATCAGTCCGCGCCGTTTGGGTGGGGGGAAATGTCCAACGTTCATGAGTTACAAATCTTCCAGGTAAATATCCTTGATGAAGGCGATGTGTGGTGTCTTTCCATGCGCCAGCAGGGTGACTTGCCGTCCCTGCCGCAGGGCTTTGACAAAGGAGTTTTTCTTTACGCGATTGCGGTATTGATACATCTGTCCGTTGAGTTGGTACTCGTAATGGATGATGTAGTCGCCGCTCTTTTTACCGGTCGAAATGGTGCGGATCTCCGTGACCCGCCCGTGGGTTTCCGTCCCATTCTCGAAGGTGGAGGCGATGAGCCGGTATCTCCAAAAGAAAGCCAGCAGACCGAGCGGTGTGCAGAAGGCGGCGAAGACCAGCAGGAAAAAAGTGAATTCGCCTTCGAATAATTTGTCGATGATGAAGATCACCCAGCCTGCGAAGATCATCACAAAATAGTTCTGTGCCAGATAATCGGCGCGGATGATCTGAAAAAAAGTCGGCTTGGGTCGCGATGGGTTTTCCATTAATCGAGGTAAATATGCTTGATGAAGACGGTCTTCGGTTTTTCCTCGCGCAGGATCAGATCAATGGTCACGCCTTTTGCCAACCCATACAATTCCGGATTGCCGGGCAGTCTGACTCGCCTTTCAAATACTTCGTTGTTAATGGTATAGCCGAGAAACGCATAGTAGGTATAGGATCGTCCACCTTTTTGACGCGACTGGGATTTCACTTCGGTGTGGATGATGTTGCCCTTGATCGTCACTCCATCGCGGAACGTCGCCATGATTAGAAGGTACTGATAGGTCAGCCAGATAGCACCAAGGAGACTCACCCCGACAAGGAAAATAGTAGTCGTGTTCAAAAATTCTCCAGACCGGATTATAGAATAGGCGAGAACGATCACTGGTCCCATCGCCATGAAAAGAGCTGTTTGAAAATTTTTATCATGAGTGACGAGTCTGCGGAATGTTGGGGTTGGCTGTTCCATGGTACTCCTAATGAATGCGCCATTCTACCATGCGGAAAATTACAGCATGTCCCGGATGGCATGGACCACTTGTTCCAGTTGGATGAGTTGATTCTCGGCAGCCGTACGCGGCTTCACCTCGACGGCATTGGATTGCAATCCGCGCTCTCCCGCCGCAACGCGGATCGGAAGCCCAATCAGGTCTGCATCATTGAATTTCACCCCGGCGCGTTCGTCACGGTCATCCAATAGAACCGAGATGCCCGCAGTTTGTAAGGCGTTGTAAATTTCCTCGGCTTTGGCTTTCGTGTCCATCGTCTTGCCGGGGACATTCATCAGGTACACATCGAAGGGCGAGGCGGACGGAGGCAGGGTCAAGCCCTTATCATCATGATACGTTTCCGCGAGCGCAAGCAGAATGTTCTCAAAGTCAAACCCTGATTCTGTGCGCAGTGGAATGGCGCTGGTAACCGTCAGCGGATTCCCGCACTGGGCGCAGACGTCACCCGCTTTGGCTTGAGACAAGTCCGCGGTCATGTCGGCTGGATAATCGCGCGGGGTGTTTGTATTTTTAAGATGATAGCCTTCCTCGTTTGCGCCCGCCACGAGATTCTGTGACTGGGCGATGAGGTCATCCACAACGATCAGCGCATCTTTCAACCCGATAGGGGATGCGTACCCCGGAACTGCGCCACCCCGAATGATCTCCTCCGCCGTCGCCGCGCGGACATCGCCGACGAGAGACTTCAATTTGGCTTCGCTCAACTGCATATCGCCGCGCACGACGACGAAGATGAATTTTCCATCGGAGATGCGGGTATACATCAATGCCTTGGCGGTCTGCTCTTTTGGCACACCGAGGAAATTCGCCAGCGCCTCAATGGTGTGACAGTCGGGAGTCAGCACCTTTTCAAGCGGACGTTCATCCTCGTGAGGGAGGGGTGTCTTTTTGAATTGTGCCAGTTCGAGCCGCTCGGTGTAATTGCAAGAAGCACAGTGGGCGATCTCAAGGTTTCCGCTGGAAAGTGGAAAGTAGGTTTCCTTTTCATTTTTCAAAAGCGATAAGCCAAGCGAGTCGATTTCGGATGTTTTCAGTCGATCGATCATCTGCCCGCCGAGCGGAAGCAGTTGATTTTCGCGGGTCAAATATCCCGCGCGGATGAGCCAGCCGAAGCCTTGCGTCCGCGCGTTGTTGGGGAATTCACGTTGGGTCTGTATTCTGAGGTCGGTGTATTTCATGGTTTTCGTAGGGACAGGGCTCGCCGCTGTCCATTCCCTGTTGTTTCAGATTTTCCAAAAAAAGGCGACCCTTGTGGTCGCCCGTACATTACTGCGTCTCGCTCTTTTTCTTGCGAGGTAATTTCTGTGTCGTCTCTGCCACGGGCTCCGGTTGGGGCTGTGGCTGCGGAATTTGGATCGGCGTCTGCGCGATGGCTTCGGCTTGTGCGGCTTCAGAAGGTGTGGATTCAGGTGCCGGTTCGAGGTCCAGATCGACCGATTCTTCCATGCGGATCTGTCCGCGTAAAAATGCGCCTTCCTCGGTCACGAATGCGGTTGTGACCACGTCTCCCCACACGCGACCTGAAGCACGGATCTCCAGCTTCTGGGTGGTGATATTCCCGCGCACAGCGCCCGCCACGATGACGGTGTTGGCGCGCACATTCTGGCAGGTAACGCGTCCCGTCTCGCCGACGACGAGCATTCCGCGCAGGGCGATCTCACCCTCGAACGCGCCTTCGATGCGCACACCGCCCGATCCGTTGATGCTTCCGTGCCAGATGACACCGGAGCCAAGCACCGAGGTGATGCGTTCGACGGCTTGCACAGGCTGCGGGGATTCAGCGGGAGTTGCGTTGCGTTTGAACATGGAGTCAATTTTACCGTGAAACGAAAAAGTAGACACGTAGACATGAAAACAGGTAGACAAGGCATTTTTATCTGTCTACCTGTTTACCAAGGCACCAATCTACTAATTTACCAATTTTCTTTTTCCCCTACTCGCTCTTCTCTTCCTTCTCAGCCATTTGCACACCGATAGTATTGAAACCCGAGTCCACATACAGCACTTCGCCCGTGATGCGCTTGGACAGGTCTGAAGCCAAAAACACGGCGGCATTGCCTACATCTTCAATGGTGACGTTCTCACGCATGGGGGACATGTCCGCGAAGTGCTTGTACATGTCACGGAAGCCGCCCACGCCCGCCGCCGCCAACGTGCGGATGGGCCCCGCCGAGATGGCGTTCACGCGCATCTTTTGCGGACCGAGGTCATATGCCAGATAGCGGGTGGACGATTCTAGCGCGGCTTTGGCGACGCCCATCACGTTGTAATGCGGTGCGACCTTGACCGATCCGTAATAGGTGAGACACATCACCGAAGCGCCCGGCTTCAATAGCGGCAGGAAGGCATTGGTCAACGCCACGAAGGAGAATACACTGATATCCATCGCCATCTTGAAACCTTCGCGGCTGGTTTCGTGATAGGGTTTGCTTAGTTCATCGCGCCCGGCGAAGGCGATCGAATGAACCAGAATATCTATTTTTCCAAAATGCTTCGCCGCCTTTTCAACGGTCAACGCGATCTGGTCGTCCTTGGTCACGTCACATTCTTCGACCCATTTGCAGTCCACTTTTTCAGCGAGCGGTTTGACGCGGCGTTCGAGCATCTCGCCCGCATAGCTGATTCCCAAGTTCGCGCCTTCGCGTTTGAAAGCTTGAGTGATACCCCACGCGATGGAGCGTTCATTTGCCAAACCAAAAATCAAAGCGTTCTTGCCTTCCAATAAACCCATGATGGTTCCTCCGAGTTAAGAATCTATACCGCACTCGGTCACAAATTGCGCTTTTTTAAAAGGTGGAAAGCTTAATTTGTGACCGTGGGTATTATATCTTCCAACCTTTGACCAGAAACCGCCACGGCTTGCTCAGCCACGGCTCCGGTGTGTTGTTTAAACCCACTCGGGGACCAATCGTCACGCTTTTGTTGGGGATTTTAACGCCCGCCTCGATCCATAGACTTGAGCCTGATTCTGTTAGATCGGCATTGTTCTCGCTGATAGTGATTCCCAGCGCCTGGGTCAGTTTCCCCGGTCCAAACGTATCCCGTCCCTGACGACGAGCCATCATCACATCGATCCCCTCGATCGGCTGGATCGCGCGGATAAGCACCGCCGCCGGAAAGCCTTCCGCTTCTGTGACAGCGTTTAGCATCCAATGATTGCCATACGTGAAATAGACATACGCATGACCAGGCGGTCCATACATGGGAGCCGTGCGCTTGGTACGTCCTGCCTTGGCATGGCAGGCGAGGTCTTCCTCGCTGATGTATCCTTCGGTTTCGGTGATGAGTCCTACCAGCTTCACACCATCCAAAATTCGCACCAGCCGCGCGCCGAGCAATTCACGGGCGACGGTCAACGTGGGGCGGTTGTAGAATTTACGGGGAAGGGGAAGATATTTCATTCTGAAGGTTTAATGGTGTAAACGTTTGAACGTTCCGACCTGCCAACTTGCAAACAAATTACTTAAATCTCGCATCTCGCTGCAAGGTTAACCTCAGCCCCTCTTCCAACCCGATGGATGGATTGAAGCGCAGTTTATCCTTTGCAAGCGTCAGGTCGGCTTTCATGCGTGAGACGCCGCCGGAGGTTTGGGTGTTGTAGACCACGTTGGCTTTGCTGTTGCTCACATCCAACACCACACGGATCAAATCCTTGATGGATGTCTCGACCCCCGAGCCGACGTTGATGACCTGCCCGTTGACATTCGGCGCTGTCGAAGCCGCCACCATGCCGCTGACCACGTCATCGACGTAGATGTAATCGCGGGTTTGATTTCCATCGCCATGCGCCACCAGCGTCCCGCCGCGTAGCGCCTGTCGCAAATAATGCGGCACCACAGGCGGATGCGAAGGCGGCAGGTGCTGACCTGGTCCATAGGCGTTGAAGATGCGCAGGCTGACTGTTTCGATGTTCCACAAATTCCCAATGGTGCGGACGTAATATTCCGCCGAAAGTTTGGAAACCGCATACGGTGAGCGTGGGTTGGGTGTGGTGGACTCTGTCAGCGTAGAGTCGCCTAAGTCGCCGTACACCGCCCCTGACGACGCCAGGACGACGCGTTTCACTCCCACGTCACGCATGGCTTCCATCAGCGCCACCGTCCCGCCGACGTTGACCGCGTTGTAATCGCGCGGATACAACACCGACTCAGGCACTGAGACCCGCGCCGCAAGGTGATAGACTACGTCCACATCCTGAAGCAGGGTCCATAATTTTGGGCGGTCGCTCACATCCCCGCGTGTGAAGTGGACATCGGGGGCTAAGACCTTTGGGTCGCCAGTGGAGAGGTCGTCCAGTCCACGAACTTGATGACCCTCGCGGGCAAGCTGGTTGGCAAGCGAAGAGCCGAGGAATCCCGCGGCTCCTGTGATTAGAAAGTTCATAGGGAAAAGATTATAACCGCAATATTGGTGCCTCTTTTTTATTGACGGATAAAAGTTCGTGTGTTATCGTTGAAGCCAGATAGGAAAACGGTAGGTTACGTTGGTATGAAGAACATCAACAGCTCACAGTTTGACTGTGAGCTGTTTGTTTTACCTCCGATGGAACAAACAGATTTGCCTATAAAATCTCAATTGCCATAGGAGGCAAAATGTCTGACAGAATAACAGGTACGGTAAAGTGGTTCAACGGTGATAAGGGCTTCGGCTTCATCGAACGTGAAGGTGGTGCGGATGTGTTCGTTCACTTCTCCGCCATCCAGGGTGATGGTTACCGTAACCTTCAAGAAGGTCAGAAGGTCGAATTCACAGTCGAGAAGGGTCCCAAGGGACTCCAGGCTGCGAACGTCGTCGTTCTGGGCTAGTCAACTAAAAAGAGCCGGATGCGAAAGCATCCGGCTCTTTTTGATTTAACTGGCTTAATATTGCGCGATGGCATCTTCTGCAAATGGCCGCCCGCTTTTTCGGTATATGTCGATCACACTCTTCACGTCATACGGCAGGCGGCGGAATTGGACATCGGCAATGCCCTTGTCCACGGTGAGGATGGCGTATTCCGCCCACGCGTCCACGTGGAATTGACCTCCGCTTTGATAAGAGTTGAATGGAAACCCAATGCTTCCAGGATTGAAAAAGAAATGTTCGCCGCAACGCCGGATCTGCTGGGTGTGGGTGTGTCCACCGGTCAGGATGTTCTCGTTGTACGCACCCAGGAATTTTTGAAACTCGTCTTCCGCTATCGTTGGCAGGATGACATCTTCATAATCAGCCGGGGAGCCGTGGAAGCACAATAGGTCAAGTCCATTTTCGAGCGGAATTGTGACCGTGGGCAGGAAACCCGCGATGAAATTTTTATCGTCTTCGCTGAGTTTGGATAACGACCACTCGCGGATCGCCCCCATCTTTTTGAGACGCTCCGGCGGGATGGCGTCTTTGCCGCGCTCGATGCCGGTCAGCATCCAGTCATCAGCGTTGCCCATCACCACGGGACAGTTCATCCGACGCAAGCGGTTGACCACTTCCGCAGGCTGCGCGCCGCCTTGAATTGCATCCCCGAGGCAGACGATTTGGTCCACGCCTTGTTTTTGAATATCCGCTTCGACAAGCTCAAAAGCAAGATCATTCCCGTGCATGTCCGAGATCACAGCGATTCGCATCTTGTAGGCTCCTGAAAGGAAATCGATAAAGGTTTATTGGATTATAACGAAAACCCGCCTCACACGAGACGGGCTCACGGTTTACAAATAACTGTTCACTGATAACTGCTCACTTCTTCCGCGGCGCTAATCGATTCCGTCCATAACTCTTCGGTGTCGGCGCAGGCTTGGGCGGGCGTTGACCATCTCTCGGGGCACCTCTGCCTCGTCCGCCAGACTCGCTTCGAGGTGGGGCAGGAGCCGTGTAATCGAAGCCATCCAGAGTCTCACGCTTGAGCGGATTCCCCATGATGCGTTCGAGTATGCGGATCATGTCATTGTCTTCCGGCGTGACCAGCGTGAACGCGTCACCGGTGCGTTCGGCGCGTCCGGTGCGACCGATGCGATGGATGTAGGCGTCGGCGGTATCGGGCATGTCGTAATTGATCACGTGTGATATGGTTTCAATATCCAGCCCGCGTGCGGCGATGTCGGTGGCGACCATGATGTCGTGATGTCCGCTCTTGAAGCCTTTCAGCGCCGCCTGCCGCTGCCCCTGCGAACGATCTCCGTGCAGGCTGGTCACTTTGAACCCGGCGCGCAAAATTTGTTGAGAGACTTTTTGTGCGCGGTATTTAGTGCGGGTGAATATCAAAACTGAGTTGGTATCGGTACGTTTCAGCAGTTCGATCAATAGCTTGGATTTCAAATGCGGCGGGACGGGATACAACGCATGTGCCACCGTGTGCGCCGGCTTGACGATGCCCATGGCGATCTTTTGCGGCTGCTTGAGCGCCTGCTGTGCCAGCAGTTCCACATCCGCTGGGAAGGTGGCGGAGAACATCATCGTCTGCCGTTTATCAGGCACAGCTTTGACGATGCGGCGCACGTCGGGCAGGAAGCCCATATCGAACATGCGATCGGCTTCGTCGAGCACGAGCACTTCGATGTGCGCCATCTTTGCATGTCCTTGTGCGATGAGGTCCAGCAGACGACCCGGGCAGGCGACCAGGATCTCCGCGCCGTTGCGCAAGGCTTGGATCTGCGGCGCGGCTCCGACTCCGCCGTAAATGGTGGTGCTCTTCAGCTTGGTGCCCACCGACAGCATTTTGATCACGTCGTTGATCTGCTCCGCCAGTTCGCGCGTCGGGGTGACGATGAGCGCGCGCGGCGTGTTGCGCTGACCTTCGAGCAGTTTGTTCAAAATAGGCAGCACGAACGCGGCGGTCTTGCCGGTTCCGGTTTGGGCTGTACCGATAATGTCCCGTCCGCGTACGGCGGCGGGGATGGCGGCTTGTTGAATGGGGGTGGGTGTATCGTAACCCGCCTTTTGGATTCCCTGCATGAGGCGGGGGTCGAGATTGAATTGAGAGAAGTTCATAAGGTCCTAATTAGGTCTACATATTTTCGCGAATATCCGCGAAGAGGGAAGTGATTAGCGAAAATCTGTGAATTTACGGGTAAGCACTTTTAGACCATTATAACCCCCGAAATAACGAAATAGTCTGATCGTCACCTTGCGATGTGAGTGCGGTATATTGCCTTGATCGTGTGGGGGATATCAAAAATATCTCCCCAGGCAGGGGAGATTATGCTGGAGTTGCCACCAGACTCAAATCCGATTGCTTGTGCGAGAACCCATCCCAGATTTCCTGCGGGTAGACGATCTGATTTGTCCCCGGTAGTTGCTCCATCGCCAGCCCGGTGTTCAAGTTGATGCCCACCAGTTGATACGCTTTATACGCCAACTGACTGCAATAGAAGGATTCCTCTGATTCAGCGTTGAGAAAGTTAAGGTTGTAAGGCTTGCCGACTTGCGAGAGTACATAATTCGCCACCGATTCACGCAAAAGCCGCTCCTCTTCGTCGGAGTAGCCCAAAATATCCAGCGGCGAGACGATCCCGTAGAACGTATCGAACAACAATCCGCGTTGGCGCGCCATGCGCTCAGTGTCCCATTTGCCATCCGGCACGTTGAATGTGATCACACCGCGCGCGCCAGCTTCGGCGCAGCGTCCGTGGGGACCGAGATAAATGGCAACGTGGTCCACGTCACCGGGCACGAGGCGACCGACCAGCCGCCAGAACTCGCCCGGCAGAATATCGGGCTTGCCGTTCATGGTGCAGATAATATCGCCCGTTTGCACGAGCATGCCGTTAATTTGATACGTGTAAACCTTGTTCATCATGTTTCATTATACGGAAAAGCTCCCGAATCGTTTCAGCCGTTCATCCTAAAAATGACAGCAGAAATTCCCTGATTCGACTTGCCGTCTGCTCCCATGTTGGCTGACGCAGATAGCGACTCCGCGCGGCGAGACTCATTTGGAGGAGAAGATCGCGCCGCTCATTCAGGACATTGAGCCTGTCCGCCAAACTTTGAGCGTCTCCCGGCTGGATGAGGAATCCGGTCACGCCGTCTTCGATCACTTCACTTGCCGCCCCAGCCATCGTCCCGATCGCGGGCAGACCGAAGCCCATCCCTTCGAGATAGACGATGCCAAAGCCTTCATAAGAGGATGGCACGACAAGAACGTGGGCGTGTTTGAGTATGTCGATAAGCGGTTGGTTGTTCAGTGAAGAGTGAAACGTGACGGTGGACGATAGACCGTTGACCGTGACAAAGTCTTGCATTTGAGTCGCATACTCCGGTTCCGTTGTGAGCGAGCCGACCACATCCACCACAATGGCTGACCGCTGAAAGCTGATAGCTTTTAATAAAGTAATCAACCCTTTTCGCTCCATCACATTCCCCAAAAACAAAACCCGCAATTCTTTCTTCTTTCCTCTTTCCTTTATTTCCTCTTCCGAAATCGCCTCCCCAAACCTGTCCGTCGGCGGAAACGCCACCATATCTGACAGAATATTCCCTATTAACCTATTCACTACTCCTTTCGTCGTTTGAGAATTGAAAATGAATCCATCCACACTTTGCAGGTATTTTTTTTCGACGACGCGATAAAGATCGTTCTGCCATTTAGGGCGTAATTCCGAACAGCGCAGATGATGTACGAGGCTGATAATGGGGTAGGGATGCGGTCTATGGTTGGCTGCGATCAACGAAGGATGATTGAGTTCGTCTTGTATGAGGATATCCAAGCCAGTGGGAAGCTGAAAAGTGAAATTGTCCGTCAAATGCGCGGCGTAATTCCGCCAGGGGAGCGAGATGACCTCAACCGAATCCCCCTGTTTACGCAAATACTCCACCAGCAGACGGTCATACATGTACCCACCGCTCAGCGTGTCAAGCGAGCCGTAGATGAGAAAACCCAGTTTCATTGAGAAATGTCAAAGGTCAAAAGTTGAAGGTCAGGTTAGACCTGTGACTTTCGACTTTCGACCGAATATGCCGCCCACGCGTTCGCATGTTCCCATAGCACCACCTTCAAGCCGGTAATGTTCTTCGCCTGGATGCGCTCGCTCAGCGTTGTGGCAAGGATGCGCGCAAAATGCTCAATGGATGGGTTCAAACCCGCAAACTCCGGCTTGTCATTCAGCATTTGTTCCTTGTAATAGCCGACCACCTCATCAAGGTGTTTTTCCACATCCACAATGTCCACAAGGTAGCCGTGCTGGTCGAGGTCACTGCCTTCTAGCTGCAGTTCAAGGATGTAATGATGCGAGTTGGGGAAGTTCTCCGGTCCCCAATCTCCACCGATCAAAAAATGACGTGTGATGAATTCCCTGCGAACTCCAAGTGTGTACATTCGGTGCTCCTGTGTTAAGTAGAAAGTGTCAAGGTCTGACCGCCTGCATGAGCCGATTCGGACTCAAACGTCTCTAGGTATTTATGTTCCGTAATCGAAGATAACTTGAATCGCCTCCTGCGGATTTTCATCCAGCAATTGATATGCCTTTCCAGCTTGTTCCAACGAAAAGCGATGCGTGATCCACTTCTCCGGTTGGATGCGCTCCAGCGCTTTCCATGCCACATCGAACCGGCGGGGCTTGTCCCACCGTCCCGATAGCTCAGGCGAAATGGTGCTGACCTGTGATGATACGAGTCGGATGCGCGAACGATGGAACGAGCCGCCGAGGTTGATCTCATCCCGCTTTTGCCCATACCACGAGCCGATGACGATGCGTCCACTGAAGGTGGTGTGCTCGATGGCAGTGTTCAGGGCAGAGGGGGAGCTGGTGAGTTCGAAGGATAGGTCAAAAGAGTCAGAGGTCGAAGCTCGAAGGTCGGCTGGTGCAAGACTTTTGACCTTCGACCTTTGACCATCGACACGAAGCGCATGTCTTCGTTTTTCGATCCCATCCACCACTGTCAAATTCTCGAGCGGAAACTCACCCAACAAGAAAGCAGTCAACAAGCCAACCACGCCCTGACCTAGAACCAACACCCGTTCGCCTAGGATCGGCGCGCCATCTTGAACAAGGTTCACAGCTGTTTCCATATTTGGAAGAAAGCAGGCGTTTTCGGGGGAGAGGGATTTGGGAATGGGGAATAGGGAGTCGGTTTTAGCAACAAAGTGTGAGGTGTGCGGTTGGAATGAGAAAACCAGCCGATCTTTCCATTCTCCAGTAACCATCCCACCGAGTTCTCGAACCACCCCCACACACGCATATCCATACGCTAGCGGATACTTCAACTCGCTGCTGACGACGTCATGCGCATCTTTCAATTGCGGGAATTGACCACGATAAACAAGCATTTCCGACCCGGCGCTGATGGCGGAACAAACGGTCTCCACAAGGACTTCGTCATCTCTAACGTGGGGCAGGGGGCATTCACGGATTTCGACCTGTCCCGGCGCGGTGAAGAAAAGCGTCTTTGCTTTTTGCATGGGGGAAGTTTAACATAAAAGGTGACAGCGATTTCGCTGTCACCTTGATGGCTCAGGGACGTTGCCCGGGTCTGGGCGGGTAATTGGGCGTGTCACGCCGGAATTCGTAATTCGCGATAATGGATTCGATCAATTTCTTTTGCTGCGGTGTGACTTCCTTGAACTCGAACCCAATGTTGTAGAACTGCGGGCTTAGGTCCGGTTCACACCAGGCGACCCGCGCAACCAAACTCATGCGCGTCGCCCGGATGTTCGGCAGCTCGGGGATCTCGATGCCGATGGTGATCTCAAGATCGGGTTTCATCGGTTTCTCGGTGATCACCATTGCTCCCTTCAAACTTAGATCACCCAGATACCCGATCAACACCCCGCCGTAAAGATCGAAGACCTGAGTGTAGGCGATAAGATTTTTCCGTTCCTGTTTTCGACGTTCGCGCATGCTGCCTCTTTGTGTAGCCCTAGTCTAAAGGCAGTCACGCTGAATATTCATTACCGTTTTATGGTAAAAATGCGCACATGCGCTGGATATACCTTTCCCCCCATCTCGATGACGCCGCCCTCTCCGCCGGAGGCTGGATCTACGACCAGGTCCATGCCGATAACCCCGTTGAAATTTGGACGTTCATGTGCGGTTTTCCGCAAACGACCGAGCTGTCGCCGTTCGCGCAGGTGGTCCATTTTGGCTGGGGTATCGCCGACGCGGCGGAAGTCATCCGCGGGCGACGGCTGGAGGAAGAGCGGGCGGCGAAGGTTCTTGGCGCAAGTCACCTTTATTTCGATTTTCTAGATTGCATCTACCGTCAAAATGAAAAAGGGGAATGGCTCTACTCGGGGATATTCGTGGAGCCGCACCCCGATGAGGCTGACCTGCCTGCCCGTATCGCCGAAGCCATTTCCGCCCGCCTCAAACCGGACGATAAGCTGGTCTGCCAATTTGGCGTGGGACTACACGTAGACCATGTCCTCGTCCGCCGCGCGGCGGAATTGCTCAGCCGCCCGCTCCATTACCTGGCGGATATTCCCTATTTATTCAAGACGCCGGAACACCTCCCTCCGCACACGGCTGGGATGAAAGAGGAAGCCCAAACGGTCAGCGCAGCAGGCTTGAGGTCATGGGTGGAGGCGGTAGCTCAGTACGAATCCCAGCTTTCCAGTCTGTTCGAAAGCCCGGAGCAGATGCGAGAGCAAATTCTGCGATATTGTTCAGAGAACGGCGGTATTCGTTTTTGGACCCTTTCATAGCCTTATTTCTGCAATACTGTGGGGCTTGAAACCCGTCTTGAATCATGATATAGTATGCGCGCTTTTCCGGACGACATCCCCGGAAATTTTTCTTCATTGCATCCTGGTAAGGGATGCAAAATTCTATATTAGCAGGACAATAAAATGCCAACCAATTTCCTTACCAAAGAGGGTTTTGAAAAACTACAGGAGGAGCTCACGCACCTGCGGACTGCCAAGCGGCAGGAAGTGGCTGAGCGCCTTCACGAAGCGATGGAAGGCGGAGAACTTATCGAAAACGCCGAATACGAGGCCGCAAAGAACGAGCAGGCTTTTGTTGAGGGCCGCATCCAGGAACTTGAGCTACTGCTTGCCACTGCACAGATCATCGAGGAAAACGGCAAATCAAAAAAAGCAGATTCAATTCAGGTAGGTTCCAAGGTCACCATTAAAGAAGGCAACTACGACCCTGAGACCTTTACCATCGTCGGCGCGGCGGAAGCCAACCCACGTGAAGGCAAGATCTCCAACGAATCTCCCATTGGCAAAGCCATTCTGGGGCACAAGGTCGGTGACGTAGTTAAAGTTGAAACCCCCGGCGGAACCTACAACGTCAAGATCATCAAGTTCGGTTAAACGCAGGACGCGCAACGAATTCCCCCGCGTCCAATTTGCGTTGGAGGCGGGTTTTTTTTATTACAACCTCACCCCCTAACCCGTCTCCTATGTGGAGAGGGGAATAAAGGAAGCTCATGGCAGAATACAACTCACTCGAAAAAATTCGTTTGCAAAAAGTGGAAGAGCTCCGTGCCGAAGGCGTAGAGACATACCCCACGCGCGCGCGGCGCACACACACCAGCGCCCAAGCCATTGCTGAATTCGAGAAGGATGAGACGAAGGAAGTAAAAGCCATCCTCGCCGGGCGTATCCGCTCGATGCGTCCAAAGGGCAAGCTGACCTTCTCGCACATCGAAGATGGTTTCGGCAAGGTGCAGTTGTTCTTCCGCGTCAACGAAGTGGGGGAGGCGCGCCTCGAACTGTATAACAAGATGTTCGACCTCGGTGATTTCATCGAAGCTGAAGGTGTGATGATGCGCACCAAATCCGGCGAGGTGACACTGCACGTGCATGACTTTAAGCTGCTCGCCAAATCCATCACGCCGCTCCCCGCGGACAAGGATGTGACCCAGGAAGACGGCACGGTTGTCCGCTATGCCACATTGGACGACCCCGAGCTTCGCGCCCGCCAACGCTATGCCGACCTGGCTGTGAACCCGGACGTCCGCGAGACATTCCGCAAACGCGCGAAGCTGGTCAAGTCGCTGCGAACATTCCTCGATGATCACGGCTTTTTGGAAGTGGAAACTCCCATCCTCCAGCCGTTGTATGGCGGTGCGGCGGCGCGTCCGTTCACCACGCATCATAACGAACTCGATCAGGATATGTATCTGCGTATCTCGTTCGAGTTGTATCTCAAACGTCTGCTGGTCGGCAATTTGGAACGGGTGTATGAGATCGGGCGTGACTTCCGCAATGAAGGCGTTTCGTTCAAGCACAACCCCGAATTCACTCAGTTGGAATTCTATTGGGCATATGCGGACTATTTGCAGGTGATGGAATTGACCGAGCAGATGGTCGCTTATGCCGCCGAACAGGTGACCGGCTCCACCAAGGTCAAATTCGGCGAGCACGAATTGGAATTCAAACCGCCGTGGAAACGCGTGGAAATGCGCGTGGGCATTCTTGAAACCAGCGGCATCGACATCGCCGAGCACAAGACGGCTGAGGCGTTGCTCAAAGCCATTAACGAGAAACTGCCCAAGGCGGCGCCAGACCCAAAGTCTACTCGCGGCAAGTTGATCGATTTCCTCGTCAGCGAATATTTGGAGCCGACGCTCATCCAGCCGACATTCCTGTATAACTACCCGCGCGATATTTCGCCGCTGGCGAAGTCCATGCCCGGTGACCCGCTCACGGTGGAACGCTTCGAAGGTTATGTGGCGGGATTTGAATTGTGCAACGCCTTCACCGAGTTGAATGACCCGCTCGATCAGGAACAACGCTTCCTCGAAATGGGACGCGACTACGAAGCCGATGACGAAGAGAAACATCCGCTCGATGAAGATTACCTGCGCGCGATGCGTTATGGCATGCCCCCCAACGGCGGATTCGGTATGGGCGTCGACCGCCTGACGATGGTGCTGACGGATAAGCACTCCATCCGTGAAGTGCTTTTGTTCCCGGCGCTGCGAAAAGAAGAATAATTATGACCGCCGACAGAAGTCGGCGGTCTTTTTTTATCACCCAAAAGTGGGACTTGGTCTTTATGACCATAGAGGGAGACACCTCCGTGACACTCTTGCATACAATGGGTTTACTACAGCAGATGACTGCGCCTTGCGCTTGTCATCTGTCATTTTGTCAGGAGAGAAGATGTCTGATTTTGCATTACGAGAATTCTTTGGGTTTGATGAAAGTGATCTCTTTGCCAACCGCTCTGGCAGGCTTTCACCAAAACAACAAGGAAAGATAAATGAAATTGAAAAAGGTGCTAACCAAATTTTTGTTTGGGCGGGCGTGGTCTTTATTTTACTGGCGCTGGCTGGGACATATGGCATCTTTCGCCCTGTGATTGGTTCAGATTGGAAATTTACCGGTATATCGGATGTGGTCGGTCCCATCCTTGGGTTGACAGTGATCTGGGGAATACTCGGGTTTCTGACTGTTGGCTCGTTCCGACTTTCTCGAAGCTCAACGGATTCCTCCATCCAAAAAGTGGAAGGCAAAGTCAACTTTGTGAAGGTTGAAAAGCGGAAGTCTTCCAAATCCGCCAGCGGTTCGACCACCTACCGGACGGTTCAGGAATATGAACTGCGTGTCGGGCGTGTCGCTTTTGAGGATGTTGACGAGGAATTACTCAACATTATTGAGGAAGGCGATACCTATGCATTTTATTACACCAAAGATACAAAAGAGATATTGTCTTGTGAATTTATTTCGAAAGGAAAATAGCCCATGACGGAATCACTGGAACAAGTTCTAAATTTTGATGAAGCCGACCTCGCTTCCAACCGGCTGAATCAACTCACCCAGAAACAAAAGAATGAGTTGGCAGAGAAGGCAAAAAGCCATAAGAGTTTCAACACCATCATCGGTGTGATTATCGCAGTTATTTTTGGTGGGGCATTGTTGACCGGTTTAGGCGCACCCATCCTTGCCACACTGGGCGGAAGTTTGCTGGAAAGCGGAAAAGTCACTACCGAAGCGCTGATCGCCTTAATTCCCATTATCTGTATGGTTTTGTTTTTTTTGGTGATATTTGGCGGCGTTCTTCTTGTTGTTCTAAAAGTTGTCTTTGATCGAGCCAATAAAAAAGTAGATACAACCGTCCGCCGTGTGGAAGGGACAGTCAACTTTGTGTGGGTCGAGAGGCGGGAACGTAATACAAGAAAGACCGGTCCCACATATAAAACCGTCCGCGTGTTGGAGATGCGCATTGGCGGCGAGACCTTCTCTAACATTAATAACGAACTGCCCAGCCTGATCGATCAAGGTGAAGATTGGACTTTCTACTATACCAATCATCCCTTCAAGTTTTTATCTGCTAAAAAAAATAAATAAAGGGTATCTTCATGTCTAATAAGGAAAAACTTCAACAATATTTCAATTTCACTCAAAGTGACCTGCAAGCCAACCAGCAGGGACGTATCACCGAGAATCAACGCGCGCACGTCAAAGGCAAAGTGCAGCGATTCAACAGCCGCATTTTGATCTTCCTGGTGATCGTTTTAATGATCAGTGTTGGCGCATTTTTTGTAGTTCGCATGGTGTCTTCCAGCGCAGGAAGTTCAAGCGGCTTGCCTGTTTCCGCTTTTCTTGGTCCGGGGATCACAGTGATCGTCCTGATCGTTTTTATGGCTTCCCGTACGAATAAAAAGAACGATTTTTCTCTTCAAAAAGCCGAAGGCAAAGTGAATTTTGTTTGGGTGGAACGTCAGGTCATGAATCAGGATCGGACCGGCTATAAGACAGAGCAAAGCCTGCAAATGCGTGTGGACGGCGCCTCTTTCAACGTCAGCAAGAACTTGATGGACATCATCAACCAGGGTGATAATTGCCGCTTCTATTACACCGGCGGCGGGGACATTGTCTCTGCAGAGTTCATCGACAAGCCGTAAACCTTCAAAGCCGATTACAATCGGGCGAAAATCAACTCACAGGTAACCCGATGAAATTCTCAACTTCCCGCGATTTCGCCATGCAACTCGATGCACAGGATAAACTCGCCTCCTTCCGGGAGGCGTTTGTCATCTCCGACCCAAGCCTGATCTATTTTGACGGCAATTCCCTCGGCATGATGCCGAAGGTTGCCCAGCAAAGAGCTAGAGAAGTGGTGGATGAACAATGGGGTGTGGACCTCATCCGCGGATGGAACAAGGGCTGGTGGGATGCTCCCTCACGCGTGGGGGATAAGATCGGTCAGCTTATCGGCGCGGCGGCGGGGCAAACTCTTGTCAGTGATACGGTTTCGATCAACCTCTTCAAGCTCGCCACGTCCGCGCTCACGCTGCAACCGAACCGAACGCGCGTCATCACAGATACCTTCAACTTTCCCTCTGACCTTTATATCCTTCAAGGAATTAAACATTTGCTTTCACACGGTGGTCTCGATACGCCTCGCGAAGATCGCGCGAGGCTACTCGACTACCAGATCATTCGCATCGGCGCCAGCGACAACGACATCACGCCGGACATCGCCGCGCTTGAAGCCGCCATTGACGAAAACACTGCGCTCGTCACGCTCTCGCATGTCGTCTTCAAAAGCGGCTACATGTACGACATGCAGCGCATCACCGACCTTGCCCACAAAAAAGGCGCACTCGTCCTCTGGGATTTGTCTCACTCGGTCGGCTCCGTCCCCATCCATCTCGACGACTGCAACGCAGACTTCGCCATCGGCTGCACCTACAAATATCTCAACGGCGGTCCCGGCGCGCCCGCATTTTTATACGTCAACAAAAACATTCAGGAAAAACTTTCCTCGCCCATCTGGGGCTGGTGGGGTCAAAAAAATCCCTTCGACTTCGACCTCGATTACACCCCCGCCCCCGGCGCACAACGGTTTTTAGTTGGCACACAGCCCATGATCTCGCTCCTTACGATGGAAGCCGCACTCGAACCGACGATCCAAGCAGGCATGGACTCGCTCCGCGAAAAATCCATCGTGATGACGAATTTCGCTTCTTTCTTAACCGATAGCTGGCTCGTCCCCTTTGGCTTTTCTCTCGGCTCTCCAGTTGACTCCGCCACTCGCGGCTCGCACATCTCCATTCGCCACGCAGAAGGCTACCGCATCAATCGCGCCCTGATCGAAGAGATGAACGTCATTCCCGACTTCCGCGCACCGGATAATCTTCGGTTGGGCTTTGCCCCGCTCTATCTTTCCTTTGCAGATGTCTGGGAAGGCTTTGATAGAATTCGTAGAGTGATGGAAGAGAAACGTTATGAAAAATATCCGCTACAGAAGTTGGCTGTAACTTAATTTGACCGTGGACGATGGACGATAGACCGTGGTCAATCGTCTGTGGTCTGCCGTCATAGTGAAAAGGAAAAAATATGGAATCCAAACCCGACACCATAAAAATATCAGCCGCCCATAAAGAGGAAATTTCAGCAAATCATGCCGATCTGCATGTGACCGTCAAAGGCTCATCCATTGTCAGTGGGGAGGAGGCGCTGAAAAAAGCCAAAGAGGTGAATCAACTCGTTGAAGCGCTGACCAGTTTCGGGGTCAAGAATGAGGCGGTGTTGCTGCAGGGAGTGCGCGTGGAAAATGTGAGCGGCGCGCTGCTTAAGTCATCCAGCGCGGTCTATCGTCTCAAGATCCACTGTGATGATTTGAATATGTTCGCAGGCATCCTGGATATCATCGCATCGCAAAAGAATGCCTCGCTCGAACGCCTGGAATGGAAATATGATGAAGACGGGGCGCGCGAGCGGGTTCTGAAAGCGGTCATCGAAAAAGCCAAGGCAAAGGCGGAGCGTGTAGCGGCATCTTTGGGCGTGAAATTGCTCGGTGTGTACGACTTCATCGAGAACACGTTTGACGAGGAAACGCCCTCGATGTTCCAGCCGCAAATGATGGCCACACGCGGCGCGAAGCTGACCGCAGCCGCTATGCCGGAACCGAGCCTGGGCATGGATATTCAACATTCCAAAACGGTTCATGTTAATGTGGATATTTGGTATCGCGTGTCGGAATTTTAGACTAGCACGAATGTTCTACCGGTGGTAAAATCTCTCCCTTCCCGAGGAGAGATTTTTAATATGTCCCCTACGATCCATGTTCAACAGTTAAGCAAGACGTATAAAGTGCCGGAGCGCGAAGGCGGGTTCAGCGCGGCTGTCCGTGGTTTTTTTAAACGAAAATATAAGGAAGTTAAAGCTGTCCAGCAGGTGGATTTCAAGATCGAGCAAGGCGAGATCGTCGGCTTTCTCGGTCCGAACGGAGCGGGCAAGACCACCACGCTCAAGATGCTTTCGGGCTTGCTGCATCCCACCGGTGGCAACGCGGATGTGCTTGGCTTTACGCCCTGGGAATTGAAGCCTGAGTATCTGCGCGCCATCACGCTGGTGATGGGACAGCGTAACCGCCTTTCGTGGGATATCCCCGCGGCGGATTCGTTTTTATTGAATCAAGCCATCTACCGCATCCCCGATGACGAATACAAAGCTACCTACAAAGAACTGGATGAACTGCTTGAGCTTGAACCCTTGATGAAGAAGCCGGTCCGCAACTTATCGCTGGGCGAACGCATGAAGTGTGAAATTGCCGCCGGTCTGTTGCACCGCCCCAAGGTTCTATTTTTAGATGAACCAACCATCGGCTTGGACATCACCGGTCAGGTGCGCATCCGCGAATTCTTGCGTGAGTACAACAAACGCACCAGCGCGACCATTTTGTTGACCAGCCATTACATGGCGGATGTGACCGCACTATGCGAACGCATTCTCATCATTCACCACGGACAGTTGAAGTATGACGGCGGCATCAGCGACCTCTCGAAGAAGATCGCGCCATTCAAGTTGATCGGCGTCATGCTGGCGGAGTCTGAGCTGCATGATCTGGTGAAGTACGGCACACCTGTCCAAAATGAAGAGGATACAGAGAAGCAGTACATCCAGGTCAAGGCGGAGGATGTGACTAGTGTTACCTCCCGGCTGTTGGCTGACCTGCCCGTCCACGACATCACCATCACCGACCCGCCCATCGAAGATGTCATCGAGCAGGCGTTTAATCAATGATCTATGTCGTTGCGAGGAGGATGCCCTTTCCGACGAAGCAACCTCCCATCAATAAGAGATTGCTTCGGGCGAAGATCAAGAGCGCCCTCGCAATGACATAAGGAGTTCCCATGTTCCTAATCTTCAAACGACTCTGGCAGGTCAACTGGGCGGAGCAATGGCAATACCGCGCCAACCTGTTGATGTATCTGCTTTACTGGCTGGTTTCCCCGATCATCTATCTCGCCGTGTGGACGAGCATCGCCAACGTCAAGGGAAGTGTCAACGGCTTTACCGCCAACGACTTCGTGACCTACTACATGGTCCTGCTTATCTGCGACCAGATCACCAGCAATATCGTTATCCATACCTTTGCGTACAAAATTCAAGATGGCTCGCTCTCCGGCGAACTCATCAAGCCGATCCACCCTTTGCTCACGAATGGATTGATCAATAACATTGCATTCAAAGCTCTGACCATCATGGGCTTGTTTCCCATCTGGGTCATTCTGTTCTTTCTCTTCAAGCCGGATTTCAGCGGCGTGAGTTTTTCGGGTATTCTGCTCGCCATCCCCGCAATGATCCTGGGATTCTTCATCGGCTACCTGCTTTCTGCAGCCATCACCTCGCTCGCCTTTTGGACGACGCGTGTGTACTCCATCCACGAGTTTTACTTCGCGATCATTCTGCTGTTCTCCGGTCAGTTTGTGCCCTTGCCGCTCATGCCGAAGGTCATTCAGGATATTGCCCAATACCTGCCGTTCCAGCTTTTCATGTACTATCCCATTCAATTGATCCTCGGCAAGCTTTCTACTGACCAGATCATTCAGGGATATGTCATGGCGGGTGTCTGGTTGGTGATCTCGATCCTCTTCTTCAAATGGGTGTGGCGCGAAGGCGTGAAACGTTACTCCGCCGTGGGAGCGTAACATGCAGACCCTCAAATTACTTTCCGCTTTCTTCAAAATGAACGTGCAGATGTCGCTGGCGTATCGCGCCGATACGGTGGTGAACATTCTGCTCAACCTGATGTGGCTCGGCTGGGAACTGCTCTCTCTTAATATCATTTTCAACAACACCGAAACCCTTGGCGGCTGGGGCTTGGGCGAGCTCATCGCGCTGCTGGGCGTCTTCCGCCTCGTCAACACGATGATGATCGCGTTCATCTGGCCCAACACCGAGAAGTTCAATCAATCCATCCGCGACGGTTCGATGGATTACACCATCCTTCAACCGGTCAACAGCTTGTTCCTCGTCACGTTCTCGCGCATCACGGTCTGGAGATTCTGGGATCTGATCCTCGCCGTTGTTTTGATCGTGGTGGGAGTCAACATGACCGGCGGGGATCTGACCACCCCGCTTCAGATCCTGACCTTTGTGCTGCTCGCCATCACAGGCATGATCATCATTTATAGCTTGTGGATCGTCCTCATCGCGCTCACGTTCTGGTTCGTCAAGTTCGACAACAACGTGACCATTTTGCAGGCGCTGCTCGATGCGGGACGTTACCCTGCCACGGTCTACCCCGTCTGGCTGCGGATCATCGTCACGTTCATCATCCCCATCGCAGTTGCAACGACGATTCCCCTGCAAGCCTTGCGCGGGGAACTGACCACGGTTCAGATCCTGACCTTTATCCTCGTGAGCATCATCAGTTTCATTGTCGCTACGAGAGTTTGGAAGGCGGGATTAAAACAATACAGCGGCGCGAGCAGTTAAATCAAGTACGGCGAGATTCATCTCGCTGTATCTTTTTGCCGCGACATTTATGTCGCGGTACTGGAATTGCAGATTATTTTCGTGCCAGCACGACGACCGACGTCCCATCCGCGGATGTGAGCGTCATCTGGTTCCCGCTGATGAAAACGTTTAGGGTTTTATCCGAAAGGATCGCGAGAACTGCGCTCTCCTGATCGGAAGTTCCCTCGCAGAACATCAGCGTGGAAAAGATACCTTCGAAGGTGACCTGCCCGCCATTGACCTTATACCCGCCCCCGAAGGAGTTGCATCCGACCGTGCCGCCAAATTGACCATCCGCGCCGAACGAAATAGATGTTTCCGTATCCGGCAGGGCAGGGGTGGGATTCGCAGCACTGCCATAGGAGACGAGCTTCCATTCGCCGGTCAGGCTGATGCCAGTATCCGAACAGGCGTTAAATATGAACATGACGAGAGTCAACAGAACAAGAGCGGGAAATGTGGCGAGTTTCATAATAGCTTCTCCAAATTGGACTTACTATTTTGACGCGCCCGCCTTGAAAAAGTTCCCAGAAAAAAATGAACCGAGGGGTGTCCTCGGTTCATGGGTCAGGTTATCTCATTTGGTTGAACTTCGAGCGACTGTACATCGTAATTCCTGCCGAGGCAGAGACGTTGAGCGACTCCACCCGGTCACTGATGGGGATGCGCGCTTTCACGGTTGCGGCGTTCTCGATCTCCGCTGAACAGCCTTCCTTTTCACTACCGAAGACGATCAGCAGGCGGTTCGGGATGGAGGAAATGTCGTCGATGGTCTTGTCCGCATCCATGGCGGTGACCAGCAGGGTCTCGTTTTTCTTCTTGCAGTACTCGAGAAAATCTTTCGTTGAGGCGGTGATCATCGGCATGGTGAAGAGATAGCCGCGGCTGGCGCGGATGAGGCGGCGATCATATAGGTCAACGGGGTCCATGTTGAGGAGCAGGATGCCGCCGATGCCCAGCGCCAGCGAGGTGCGGGTGATGTTGCCAATATTGCCGGAGATGCTCAGGTCTTCCAGCACGACCACATCTTTCTTGATGGACTCCAACGCCTCCAAACCGATGGGCTTGGGCGTTTGCGCGATGGCGAAGATGCGTGAGATCTTGTCATTCTCAAAAAGTTTCTTGGTGGTGCGTTTCGCCACCTCATGCGTGGTGACGTGTGCGGGCAGCTTTTGCATTAATTTTTCCGAGGGTTTGTCATCCCCGGCGAAGTATACAGATTCGATCTTAACTCCCGCTTTGAGCGCTTCGAGGATGTTCTCCTCGTCATCGATCAGGATCTTGTTCAATTCCTGCCTGCCGGTCCGCGAAAGCAGTTTGCGGATGGGCTGTGCAAGCGGATGAAGGAGGGAATCGATCAGGTTGGGGTTGGCTTCAGTGTCGTTCGTGTTTTCATTCATGGTTGCATCATAAACCGTGCCGAGTATAAATGTCAAGAAAACCTGTATAATCCCTGAATTCGATATGCGCCTGACAGGTCAGGAGAATCCCCATGACGAATTCAAAATTTGAAACCCCACTCAGTGCCACGGGAGCCGATATCAAGGTGAAGATGTTCACCCGCCCTGTGATCCAAACCGGCTCCACCTCTCGCACGGACTTTGAATCCTCGCCGCTGGTTTCGGATTGGATCATCGCCGGGAATCCAGCCGCCCGCTCCATACCGCTGGTCAGGGCGGAGGATGGGAATTTCTCCTGTGGGTTGTGGGATTGTCAGGCTGGGAAATTCAAATTCATCTATGCCTGCGACGAGCTTGTGCATATTCTCGAAGGCGAGGTCATCATCGAGGAGGAAGGGGCGACCTACACATTGCGCGCGGGCGATGTTGCGCTGTTCCCGGAAGGCTTGGTCACGTATTGGACTGTTCCAAAGTACGTCCGCAAATTTGCAATTTTCCGCTCTGTCCGCGAGCCGCTGCTCGACAGGGTGTATATGAAGTTGAAAAAATCACTGCGCAAGCTATTCGGTAAGTGAGGGCACTCAAGTTCATCATGCAAATTCTTCATCAGGATCATGCCATCCTTATCGTCAATAAGCCAGCCAATTTTCCCGTCCTGCCGGAGGGCTGGGATAAAGACGCGCCGCATCTTGTACGGATGCTTGAGGAGCAGTTTCAGAAGGTTTGGGTGGTGCATCGCATCGACAAGGTTACCAGCGGAATTGTGGTCTTTGCCCTGACGGCTGATGCGCACCGTCAGTTGAGCATCCAGTTCGAGAAGCATGAAGTGGAGAAGAGGTATCATGCCCTTGTCAACGGCGTGCCGTCATGGGACGAGAAAGTGGTAAAGTTCCCGCTGCGGGTGAATGTGGGGCACAGGCATCGCACGGTGGTGGACGACCGGGACGGGGTCCGCTCGGAGACGAGATTCAAGATCCTGGAACGCTGGCAGGCTTCGGCGTTGGTAGAGGCGTCGCCCGTCACGGGCAGGACGCATCAGATCCGAGTCCATGCGTATGCGCTGGGGCATCCGCTTGTGGGGGATACCCTGTACAGCGCACCGGCGACGGAGATCATTGGGCGCCCCGCCCTGCATGCATTCTTTGTCGCATTTGCCCACCCTGAGACAGGTAAGAGAACCGGGTTTCAGGCAGACTATCCTGATGATTTTATGGTTGCTGTGAACTCGCAAAGAGTAAAATAAGCTCATGGAAACTATGGTATATTTTTAGCAAGGAGCAATGCCATGAACGAACGAATCCTCATCATTGAAGACGATCAGGCGATCCTGAAGCTTTTGCAGCGTGGTTTGGCATATGAAGGCTACACGGTGGATACCGCCACCGATGGGCGCATGGGTTTGATCGCAGCCCGTGACCATACCCCCGATCTGGTTATTTTGGATTGGATGCTCCCCGGCATGGATGGTTTGGAAGTGTGCCATCGCCTGCGCCAGGGTGGTTCGATCCCGATCCTGATGCTGACTGCAAAGGACACGGTGCAGGACCGCATTCAGGGGTTGGACGCGGGCGCGGATGACTACATGGTAAAGCCGTTCAACCTGGATGAGCTGCTGGCACGCGTGCGCGCTCTACTACGCCGTACCCAGCCTGAACGCATCCCGGTTTTGAAATTTGCCGATCTCTCGCTGGATACCGGCTCACGCCAGGCGACACGGGGGAATCGCACCGTGGCGTTGACCGCCAAGGAATATGAATTATTGGAACTGTTCCTGCGCCATCCGAAGCAGGTGCTGACCCGTGAAGTGATCTTCGACCGCGTATGGGGCTATGATTTTGGCGGCGAGAGTAACGTGCTGGAGGTGTACATCCGCTACCTGCGCCAGAAGCTGGAGACCGACGGCGAAATGCGGTTGATCCACACAGTGCGAGGGGTCGGCTATGTCTTAAGGGAAAATCCGTAAGCGGCAGGCAACTGCCGCTTTTTTCTTTGCGCGGAGTCAAATAGCTCCAGCCATTGACCTCCTTTCTCAGACTTTCTTAAACTCGAACGATTAAACTAGCCCCATGTCTTTGCGCCTGCGCCTCACATTGCTCTACTCAACGTTCATGGGTGGTATTCTGCTCATTTTTGGTGCAGCGGTGTATGTGCTGGTCAACGTAATTTTGCTCAACCAGGTGGATAACATGCTGGCGGGCGTGGCACGTGAGATCATGCGCGCCACCACGGTCAACCCGATGGGGGAGGTGGGAGTCGTCAGCCTGCCTCAGTTGGATATGACCGCCAATGCGTATGTGCAGGTTTGGAACAAAGATGGGAAACTGATCTCATCCTCCCCGAGTATTGGACAATTGACGAAGTTCCTCGACCCGCTTGGGTTCGAATCCAGCGTGACCATGTATGAAGATTCATACCTCGACGGCGTGCATTTGCGGGTGTTGACCGTCCCTCTGCAATTGGGCGAACGCCACATCGGCATTTTGCAAGTGGGCGCAAGCCTGGCGGTTGTGGATGCGACACGCGGCAACCTGCTTTCGATCATGGTCGCCGTTGCTGTCATCGCTGTATTGATGGCAGGCTTTGGTTCCTGGGTTGTGCTGGGACGGGCGCTCTCTCCGCTGGAAGATATCACCGACACCGTTGATCAGATCAACCGCGCCGATGACCTTTCGCGCCGTATCCCGCAGCAGGAGCAGGTCCAGGATGAGATCGGCGATCTGGTTGTTTCGTTCAATCAAACATTGGAAAGACTCGAATCGCTTTTTACCTCGCAGCAGCGTTTTCTTGCGGATGTCAGCCATGAACTGCGCACGCCGCTCACGGTCATCAAAGGCAATGTGGATCTAATGCGCCGCATCAAGGAAGCGGATGACGAGTCGCTGAATAGCATCGATCAAGAAGCGGGCAGGCTTTCGCGTTTGGTAGGCGGTCTGCTCATGCTTGCCCAGGCAGATTCAGGGAAGCTCGCGCTCAACTTCGCGCCGGTGGAGCTTGACCTGCTGTTGACCGAGGTCTTCACCGAAATGCGCGTATTGGCAAAGAACCGGGTCAATGTGCATTTGAACGAGATCGATCAGGTCATCGTCAACGGTGACCGCGACCGCTTGAAACAGGTGTTGTTGAATTTGGTGTCGAATGCGATCCAATACACGCCGCCGAGCGGGGATGTGTTCCTCAGCCTGACCAAACTTGGGGATCAAGGTCGCCTCATCGTCCGCGACACGGGACCGGGGATTCCGGTCGAGGATTTGCCGCACATCTTCGAGCGGTTTTACCGCGCCGAGAAATCACGCACGCGTTCGAAAGCGGGCGGCTTCGGGCTGGGACTCTCCATCGCGAAGTGGATCGTGGAGCATCACGGCGGGCAGATCAAGGTCGAATCTCGTGAAGGGCAGGGAACGACATTCGTGATCTGGTTAAATGTATTGAAGAAGTAGGTTGGGAGATTGGTAAGTTGGTAGGTTGGGGGCAGGGAATTAGGGCAAGCCGAGGCGTTGATGTGCCTGGCGACAGAGACTTGCACCATATCTTGTATACCATTCGTTCATTGCATTGCTTGGGTTCACACCGCTGATGGCGTCGCTGTAGATCGGCGCGCCATATTGGACGTAGCGCTTCGTCTGCGACGACCATGTCCACTCGCCGCGTTGGATGACACTGATACCGCCATTGTAGCCAGCCATGGCAAGGCGTGCGTCTCCATTGGCGGCTGCAAGGGAACGGACCAGGTAGGAGAGTCCGCGGGCGGCGTTGGTGCCAGGGTCGTAGGGACTGTCGGTGGCGTGAAAATGGAACGGCATGACCTGAAAGAGTCCCATTGCCCCGGCGCTGGATGTTGCGCGTGGGTCCCCACAGGATTCGATCTGCATGATGGTGGCGACCAGGTTCGGGTCCAGGTTTGAGGCGGACGCCCACTTTGAGATGGAATCAGCCCAGTAGAGCACTTCCTCCCTGAAGATGGGGGAAAGGTTTCGAGGGGTGGAATCGGGCGTCATCGTTACGGCTTGATAAATAAGCGGTGTAGGGATCGTTCTGAGTGCGAGCGTTCCCAAAAGGGCGCTGATGAGAATGACTGCGAGTGGAACGATCAAAAAACCAGACAAACAGCCGCTACCTTCGTCTTGTGGAATAGCGGCTGTTTGATGATATGTTTTTGTAGAACGAGCGCGGGGCATACGTTTTATCTCTTTTCTGGGTCTACAGGACCCGGGCTCGAAATGAGTTTATTTGGTTGTAGGTGGCAGGGAGTGTCCCTGCGCGAACTTAGTTAGGCATCGTAGTGGCGTGTGCTTCCGTTTTCAGAACTGCGGGCTTCGTAGGAAACGGGATGATAGGTCGGTTCAGGCGGGATGAAGGATGTCTGCTGGGACTGAACGGGCTTGGGTGCCGGGCGGAAGTTGGCGCTGTTGGAAGGCGCAGCATTGACCGGGCGGTTGATCTGCGAAGCGGGGCGCAGTACGGGCTGGTTGGAGGGTTGGTTGTATTGCGATTGCTGGTTGTTGTATTGAGGGCGCGGCGCCTGATAGTTCGAGCGCGGCTGGGGATTGTTATTGTAGCCCTGATACTGGCTGACCTGCGCAGTGGTGAAAAGCCGTTCCCCGGCGAGGGAGAAGGTGCCAATGATGAGCAGGCGCACAAGCCAGACCATCGCAGCGACAAAGATCGGGACGATCTTTGTGAGGGTCGTGGCACTCATGGCGGCGGTGCCCTGAATGTTGCCATTGTTGGCGATCGCTACAGAGACGCCCCACCAGGTGAGGGTGGCGTTGAAACCGGCGGCAAGCAGCCAGGCACCGAACAGATAATAAACTTCGGCGGGTTCGTCCCGTCCCTGTTCAGGAGTGAAGATGCGGGCAATGCCTGCAAAGTCGATGCCGCAGAAGGCGATGGCGAGGATGGTGGACCACTTCATGCCTGCGAAGGTAAGGTCGCCGAGCATGTCGTGAAGGGCATACTGGGTGGTGCTGAAGTTGAAAACTTCGAAAGCCAGCAGGGCGCCAATGATCATGGTTCCCCACGCCGCACCGCGATTGAACTGACGGTTGTGGATGAGGCTGTTCCACAGGCGCTTGACACCATCTCCAAGTGGATTACGACGGTATGTAGTCATTTCGACCTCCTTGTCGAGTGATTTAGAACGAGTGTTCTAATAAGTGCCTGGATTTTAGAACAAACATTCTAGTCTGTCAAGAGGAGAATGAGAGGGAAAATTATCCACCCTGCAGAGGGGCAACGTTGGCTGGGTTTCCCTTCTGCGGGAGGACTTTTGAAATGAGAACTTCCCCTATAATTAACCCAAGGTGCGACTTACATGGATAGCGTTTAAAAAAACCTCGACCAACCTCGCCAAAACGTGCAAGGTAGCAACTTGAATTAATTACGAAACTAACCTTTAGGAGCGAGTATGCTGTCTCAGATGCTGAATTACCCCCACTTGGATCCATCCGATGTGCGCGTGCTTGGCGCGAATAAAGAAGATGGCTTTGAGAAGAAACTGCTTGTCTTTCAAACCCCGTTCGGGTATCGCCGCATGGCGGAATTGTTCTCACCGGAAGGGGAGGGGCCGCATCCGCTGATCCTCTTCATCCACTGGTATGAGCCGGAATCGCGTGACTCGAACCGGGGGCAATTCGTTGACGAAGCCATCGAGATGACGAAGGCGGGCGCGATCTGTCTCACCGTCGAAACGCTTTGGTCTGACCCGGATTTCTTCCTCAAACGGGCACAAGCCGACGATATGCAAAACTCGCTGGAGGAAGCCGTCAACCAACGCCGCTTCATGGATTTCCTGACCTCACAGCCTACCGCAGACTTGAGCCGTTTCGCTCTTGTCGGTCATGATTTCGGCGGGATGTATGGGATTCTCTCCGGCAGTTTAGATAAACGTCCGACGCACTATGTTTGCATGGCAGCTACGCCTCGTTTTTCTGACTGGTACCTGTATCTGCCCAAGGTAGAGGGTGCGGCGCGAGAAGCATTCATCTCTGAAATGTCAGTCATTGACCCGATCACACACATCCCAAATCTTGCCCCCGCACCGATCCTCTTTCAATTCGGGGACGACGATTTCCACGTCCCGCTCGAACGCGTCGAGGAATTCTTCGCCGCGGCGAAGGAGCCGAAGGAGAAGCGGATCTACAAATCAGGTCACGGGCTCAATGATGAGTCCACGCGGGAGAGAAGGATTTGGTTGAAGGAAAAGTTGGGAATCGGCTAGGGTGTGGCATCCGGCTTGGGTCGTTGGATCAAAGCCGAAATCTCGCGTGAGGCGGCGCGATAATAGAAAGCCAGCCAGAAGACAATCCCGAAATATTTGAGCATGTCGCCCGTGGTCATGTACTCATCAAGAAATGAGAACCTGAATAAGAACCGGCGTGACAGAAAAAGGAACCCGAAGGCGATCACGAACAGAATAAAATCCTGCCGCAGGATCTCGCGCGTGAAGGCAACGAGATAGGCGAGGATCAAAATGATATACAGCATATAAAAAAAATATTCGTGAATGTTAAGTACTCTCGGCAGCACGCGGTCATGGAACATGTACAAGTCGTCGACGGCGAGCAACAAGCTGAGCACGCCGGAGAAAAAGATAAAGAGGCGGGTTTGAAGACGCGCGCGGCTTGTCTTCAAGATGACAGCCGTGAACAGGCAGATCGCCGCGGTCGTCATCCAGAGCAGCGCTCCCCAGTTGGAGAGCATGCCAATATACGGTTGGAACTGGATCACGTCAGCGGGGTCTTTGGCGAGTTTCCAAATGGGGTTATCCGTCAGGCGGGCAACCAGCACGGTGATGGTTGCACCGCCCAGCGCAACCGCACTGCTGATCAAAAGCGCCGGGATGATCCTGATAACTTGCTTCCAAAGTGCTGAAAATGAAAATAAAGGTTCTTCTCTACCATGGCTTGGTTGGTTCATTTGTTGTTCCTCATAAGGCGCGGATTATACAACTGTCATATTAGTTGCAAATAAGCCGGTTATTTTAGTTGACTCAATCCACCTCATCCCGGTAAACTACATCAAATCTATGACTTCGCCCTGTGAAATGGGTGAACCGCGAAAACGGAGATTTCATGTTCTTCTCGAACACACCGCGCCTTGAGAGTCTGCGGGCGATTGCGGATGTGAAGCACGTGCCCTATTGGCTGGACGATCCCGCCAAGCCGGAAATAACCCCATCTCTTACAACTCATATCCAAACCGACCTCGCTGTCATTGGCGGAGGCTTCACCGGACTGTGGACGGCACTGCAAGCCAAGCAAGCCGACCCCAGCTGCGATGTCGTCCTACTCGAAGCGGGGGAAGTGGCCATCGGCGCCAGTGGACGGAACGGTGGTTTCTGTGCCGCATCGATCACGCATGGCATTGACAATGGCAAGAGCCGTTGGGAGAAAGACCTTCCCAGGCTTATCAAATTGGGCAATGAGAATCTCGACGGCATCGAAGCCACGATCAACATGTTCAATATTGACTGCGATTTCATCCGCTCGGGTGAGGTTGGGACAGCCAACGAGGATTATCAGATCCATGACCTGCTTGAAGAGGTCGAACAGGCGAAGCAATACGGCGTGCCGGTTCAATTTTTCGATCAAAACGAAATGCGTTCGCACGTCAATTCGCCGTCATTCCTTGCCGGAGCCATCGACATGTCGAATGCCATGCTCAACCCTGCGCGGCTGGCGTGGGGATTAAAGCAGGCATGCCTCCAGCTTGGAGTCCGCTTTTTTGAGGGCACTCCGGTCACGGCGTTGGAAGAGAAACGTGAGACTTTGATCCTCAAAACTCCGCACGGTCAAGTTGAAGCGCGTAAAGTTGCGATGGCAACCAATGCCTTCCCTCCGCTTCTCAAACATCTTTCGCTTTATGTCGTGCCGGTCTATGATTATGTTTTGATGACCGAGCCGCTTTCAAAGTCACAACACGATGCCATCGGTTGGTATGGACGTGAAGGCTTGAGCGACAACGCCAATCAATTCCATTATTCGCAAATGACATCGGACGGGTGCATCTTGTGGGGCGGATTCGATGCCATCTATTATCGGAATAACGAAGTCGCGCCGCAGCTCGAAAATCGTCCCGCCTCCTTCGGACTTTTAGCTGAGCATTTCTTCCAAACATTTCCCCAACTGCAAGGACTCCGCTTCACTCACGCCTGGGGCGGCGTGATCGATACCTGCTCGCGCTACGCCCCGTTTTGGGGCCAAGCGTATCGCGGAAAATTGGCATACGCCATGGGCTACACGGGACTCGGCGTTGGCGCATCTCGTTTCGGCGCGCGGGTAATGGTCGATCTGTTGAACGGCGAACAGACCGAACTCACCGAGTTGCAGATGGTGAAATCCAAACCATTCCCATTCCCGCCCGAGCCGTTCCGATCACCGGTCATCAACTTCACGAGATGGTCACTCGATCAGGCAGACCGAAATCAGGGACGAAGGAATCTTTGGTTGAAGACGCTGGATGCGCTGGGGTTGGGGTTTGATTCGTGATAGATTGTAGCAGTATGCAGGTCGAAATTTAGATGATCTAAACTCGCCTGAAAGCACCTTGCAGAATGGGTATAGGAGGCAAAATGAAAAAAGTAATTGGCTTATTCGTACTTTTCGCGCTCACAGCTTGTTCAGAGACTGCGCCAACAATGACTGTGCCAACGTTAACTTCCCTGCCCGCCACTACTCCCTCGACTTCTGTTGCAGATACACCTACACCTATATCTACATCAACTAGTTATTTTGAGACAGAGGAAATATTTGATATTGGCTCAACAATGGTAAGCGAAAGGGATGAAGCTGTGCTTGTCTATGTACCTGAGGGTGAGTTTTTGATGGGCTCTGACGAACCTCGCTCTTCACTTAACGGTGAACAATCCCCCTCTTATTATGATAACCATCCCCAGCATTCCGTTTTTCTCGATGCTTTTTGGATTGATAAGTTTGAAGTTACCAATGGACAATATGGCATGTGTGTTTCTGCTGGTAATTGTCCTTTGCCGACAAATTTAAAATCAGTTACTCGCTCCCGCTATTATGGACAGACGGAATATGACCACTATCCAGTTGTGTATGTTGATTGGTATATGGCGAAAGCTTATTGTGAGTGGGCGGGTCGTAGGTTGCCAACAGAGGCGGAATGGGAAAAAGCCGCGCGTGGGGAAGATGGGAATATGTATCCGTGGGGAAATGAAACTCCAAATGATAGTTTTTTGAACTTTAACAGTCCAAGCAGAGATACGAGTGAAGTCGGGATGTATCCAAACGGCGCAAGCCCGTATGGAGCAATGGATATGGCCGGGAATGTATGGGAATGGGTGAATGACTGGTATCACTCAAGCTACTACCAATTTATGCCAGATGAAAACCCTCTTGGTCCGGCTTCCAGCGACTACGATCCGAATCAGGTCAAAAGTTTGCGAGGAGGTTCGTGGTATTTTCAAGAAGGAAGCCTTCGTTCCATATTCAGATATGGTGTCATTCCAGTAAATGATCTTATCCGTTCTGATCTGCGAAGTCGGCTTGTGCCGGATTATTCTGATACTAGCAAGTATGGCAAACCACCTCACGGACTAGGAACTGTTGGTTTTCGTTGCGCGGCAAGGGTAACGCATTGAACTAAGACCTCCGAGGTTTCCAAAACCTCGGAGGTCTTAGTTTCTACTTCTTCGCCGGTTTGGACATCTCGTCCACAACCGCGTTATACAACACTTCGGCTTTCAACTCGCTGAGCGAGTAGCACGGCGCTTCGAGGTGGTCTGCCAGTTGCTGGGCAAGCCCCTGATCGAAGGCGGCGTGTTCCATGTTGATGACCACCGAGCGGACCTTCTCGTATGCGATCATCTCCGCAAATTTGAAGCCTTCCTCCTGCGGCGGGAGCGTGCCGATGGATACATTCCCCGCGCCGTCCGTCAGGACGATGAGCAGCGGTTCCACATCCGGATGGACGTGCTTCTCGTGCATGAGTACATCATGCGCCATGAACAATCCCGCTGAAAGCGGTGTCTTGCCGCCGACGGGAATATCCATCAGCGCGCGCTGGGCGAGTTGAACAGAGTTTGTGGGGGAGAGCACCAGCGTTGCGCGGTCTTTCTGGAAGACGATCAACCCCACGCGGTCGCGGCGCTGATACGCATCTGTGAGCAGCGAAAGGATCGCGCCCTTCGTAGCATTCATGCGTTCGGCAACAGCCATCGACCAGGAAGCATCCACAAGGAAGAGCACAAGATTCGCGACACGCTTCACGCGGATTTTGCGCTGGAGATCGCTCTTCTTGATCGAGAAGGCGAGTTTCTTGCGTTCTTCTACACGTTGTTTTTGGAAAGGAGCCGCCGCGCGGATGGTGGCGTCGAATGCAATGTCGGTCAGGTTATCGCCAGCAGGGCGGGCTTTGATGTAACGTCCGTGTTTGCGCTCGGTCTTGGTGAGCGAACGACGTCCCGCCTGCTTGCGGGTAAGTTTATCGAGCGGAGTGTTGAGCTTGCGCGGCTGGAAAGTATCGCCAGCCTTGACCTTTTGTCCGCCTTCCCACCAATTGGCATTGGAACTCGCGAAGACTTCCTGCTGCTGCATGGGTTCGGGGTTGCCCTCCTGCGGACCTTCCTCGGTCTGCTCATCCTCGAGCTTTAAGTTTTTTTTTCCTCTTTTTCGCCTTCCTGCTGGCTTTCGGATTCCTCTTCCTCTTCGCCAGGCATGGATTGACCCGCCAACTGCTCGATGCGTTCCTGCAGTTGTTCGGTGGTCATTTCAGCTTGCTGGAAGGGCGTGCGCTTGATGCGGTGCGGCAAAGCCAGTTCCGCGGCGAGGGCAATATCATGGTCGTTGATCTTGGTGCGGCCTTCGAAGGCGGCTTCGGCGCGCGCGGCTTTGAGGATGACCATGTCTGCGCGGTGACCGTCCACGTTGAGGGATGCGGTCAGGGCGGCGATGGAGAGCAGGTCGCGGCTCGTATATTTGACCTGGTCCACGAGTTCGCGGGCGCGCGCGATCTGCTTGGAAAGCTCATCTTCCTTCTCCAGCCATTGGCTGCGGAAGGCTTCCGGGTCTCTTTCAAAGGCGATATTACGTTCCATGATGGTCATGCGCTCACGCGCCTCACGGATGCCGACGATCTCCACGGATAGCGCGAAGCGGTCCAGCAACTGGGGGCGAAGATCTCCCTCTTCAGGATTCATCGTCCCGACGAGAATGAAGCGCGCGGGGTGTGCGAAAGAAATCCCTTCACGCTCCACCGTGTTGACGCCCATGGCAGCCGAGTCCAGGAGAATATCCACCACATGGTCGTCGAGCAGGTTGACCTCGTCGATGTAAAGCAGACCGCGATTCGCTCCGGCGAGCACACCCGGTTCGAAATGACGTTCGCCTTTTTGAATGGCTTTCTCGATGTCGAGCGTTCCGACCACGCGGTCTTCGGTGGCGGAGACGGGTAAATTGATAAAAGGTGTTGCGCGTTCGCTTACGGGAAGTTTCTTTGTGGCTGAGGCGCGTTCCTTGCATTCCGTACACCAGGTGGATGGTTTGTCCGGGTCGCAGCCAAAGCGGCAATCTTGAACAATTTTGACGCGGGGTAGCAGGGCGGCAAGCGAACGGGCGGCAGTGGATTTGGCAGTACCGCGTTCACCGCGGATCAACACCCCGCCGATGCGGGTATCCACAGCATTGAGGATGAGGGCGCGTTTCATGCGCACCTGTCCTACGATGGCTGTAAATGGGAAAATAGCAGGCATTTTGTATACTCCAGCCCGTGATTATAACGCCAGTTGGCGAAAACAATAGGCAGGTTTTCTAATCTGCTCATATCAGGGTTGCAAATCTCCCCATTCACTTGTATAATCCAACCCATATTTCATTTAATTGGAGTTCACGAGTGATGGAACAAAATGAGGCCCTGAGCGGGGCTACGAATGCGCAGGGAGATCAGGCGAACAATAATAATCAATCGATGGAGTCGTTGTTAGCAACCGAATCATTGAGCATTGATCTTCCCCAGGCTGGAGAAATTCGCAAAGGGACGATCGCCAGTGTTTCGCCGAATCAGATTCTGATCAGCATTGGTGCGAAGTCCGAAGGTGTTGTTTCCGGTAAGGAATTGGAAATGCTCACCCAAGAAGAGCGCGATTCTCTGAAGGTTGGTCAGGAAATTGATGTATTTGTGATCAGCCCCGAAGATTCAAACGGGAATGTCGTGCTTTCCCTTAAGCGAGCCCTTGAGCAGTTGACCTGGGATAATGTTGAAAAAATGATCGCTGATGAAACCGTCATCGACACATCGATCATCGGTTTCAACAAGGGCGGTCTGATCGCCGCGGTGGGGAACCTGCGTGGGTTCATCCCATCCTCCCAGATCAGTGCCATGCGCCGCGCGCAGTCCGCGGGGGATAAGCCTGAACAGCGCTGGCAGAAAATGGTCGGGCAGCCCATCTCCGTTCGCATCATCGAAGTGGACCGCGAACGCCGCCGCCTGATCCTTTCTGAGCGCGCCGCCAGCACTGAGTCCCGCGCGTCCATGAAAGACCGCGTCATCAGCGAACTGGAAGAAGGACAGACCTACACGGGTCGCGTCACCAGCCTCGCCGACTTCGGAGCCTTCGTCAACATCAACGGCGCGGATGGTCTCGTCCATCTCTCTGAACTCTCATGGGACCATGTCGCCCACCCGAAGGAAGTCCTCGAAGTCGGTCAGGAAGTCAAGGTCAAGGTCATCAACATCGACCGCGACAAGAAGCGCATTGGCTTGTCCATGCGTGCCCTGCAGGACGATCCGTGGAAGAACCGCATGGCGAAGTTCAGCGTCGGTCAACTGGTGGAGGGTGTCATCACCCGCCTGACCAAGTTCGGCGCGTTCGCCCGCCTCGAAGGCGATATCGAAGGTCTCATCCACATCTCCGAGCTGAGCGAGAACCGCGTCGAGCATCCCAAGGAAGTTCTCAAGGAAGGTGAAGTCAAGACCCTGCGTATCATCCGCATCGACACCGACCAGCACCGCATCGGCTTGAGCCTCCGCAAAGTGGACTCCGCCGCATTCGCCGACAAGGACTTTAAGCTCCTCACCCAGGGCTTCAACGACCAGGATGACGAAGCAGCCAGCGCCGAAGAAATTCCCGGCGAAGAACCAGCCGAAACTCCCGGCGAAGAAACCAAGGAATAAACCAGAGCGCACCGCAAGGTGCGCTTTTTCAAACCCATGCCACTGATCGTAGACGCCCACGCCGACATCGCCTACAACATGCTCAAATACGGGCGGGATTACACTCGCTCTGCAGCCGAAACCCGCCGACTCGAAGCCGGCAGTCACACCGTGCAAGATAATGGAGATACCCTGCTCGGCTGGGCAGATTACCAGCGTGGACAGGTCGCCCTGATCTTTGCGACCCTCTTTGCCGCTCCCATTCGCTTCCGCACCTACGAGACCGAAAAACAGATCTATAAAAATTTCGATGAAGCGCATAAACTGTACAGCGATCAGTTGGATGCCTACCATCGGATGACCGATTCCACGCCGGATAAATTCCGAATCATCGGCTCAAAACGGGACCTGGAACTGCATCTCGACCATTGGAATCAGTCCACGCCGGAAGCGACCGGTCATCCCGTCGGTATGGTCATCCTCATGGAAGGCGCGGAGGCGATCCGCGAACTCTCCGAGTTGGAGATGTGGCACAACCGCGGCGTGCGGCTGATCGGTCCCGCCTGGGTCGGCACGCGTTATTGCGGCGGCTGGAAGGAACCCGGTCCGCTGACGGATGACGGGCGCAAGCTCCTCGCCGCAATGACCGATTTCAACTTCACCCTTGACCTCAGCCATATGGACGAACGCGCCGCGGTCGAAGCGCTGGATATGTACGAAGGTCCCATCGTTGCCACACACGCCAATTGCGCCGCGCTCATGCCGAATGCGAATACCAACCGCCACCTGCCAGACCGCATCATCGAAGGCATCATCGAACGCGATGGGGTGGTGGGGATCGTCCCGTTCAACACGTACCTGAAGGTCGGCTGGCTGAAAGATAAGGGCAGCCGAAGGGAAGAGGTCTCGTTGGATGCCGTAGTAAATCACATTGACCACGTCTGTCAGATCGCCGGTGACGCGCTCCACGCCGGTATCGGCTCGGATTTCGACGGCGGCTTTGGTCTGCAATCCGTTCCGCACGATCTGGACACAGTCGCCGACCTGCAAAATCTGGTATCCTTGTTGCAGGCGCGCGGTTACAACGAAAAGGATGTTGAAAACATTCTCAGCGGTAACTGGCTTGCGCGTTTGAAAAGAGATCTGCCGTAACATCTAGCACGGTGGTCGAGTAGACAACGGTTCTTTCGTTGTCGTATCGAGACCACCAATTATTGAAAATTTCCCCCTAACTGGTGGTCTCGATATACCCTTCGCTATCGCTCAGGGCTACTCGACCATCGAGTAAAAAATAATTTTATGTCCAACCAACCCCTCCCAGCCTCCACACCCGTCCCAACCAGCCCACGCCCGGATGACTCCGTCACGCCCCGTTTGCGGATGAGCGTCATCATTACGCTCGTCGGGCTGTTCATCTTCGCTGTCGGTGCCAAACCCGATCTCTTCGGCTGGGACCGCAGTCCCATCGTCGGCTTTGTTCAGATCATTGTCTTTCTGATCGGGCTTGCCTTCATCTGCCTGGGCGGATACATCGGTCTGCACTCCTTGTGGTGGGGCTTGGAACGCACCATCATTTCCGACATTGGCTCGCGGTTGGTTTCGACCGGTTACGTGTTTTCGGTCTTCTCCGGTCTCGCGGATATTTTCGGCATGGGCTCCCACTCCTTTCCGCAAATCCCCTACTTCGGTCCCTGGCAGGCGACCGGCGTGCTGATCGGTCAGGGCATCATTGTCTTGGGGTTCCTGCTCATGATCCCTTTCAGGCACAAATAATCAGAATCCTTCGGACATAAAAGAGGCGGCGCTCGTATGGTGAGCGCCGCCTCTTTTTCTATTCACTATTTGCTACTGCTACTTCGTGATCTTTCTCGCTTCCATGTAAAAACGCTTCTCGCGCGCTTCACCCATCGAGAAGGTCTTGCGCGGCAGGGCGCCATCGAGAATGACGGTCTTGAACAGTTCGTTCTTGTGCATTCCGGCGAGGTAAAAGCCGACGTTACCGTTTTGCAGGGAGAGGCGTTCGACCACATCTTCCCCGTGGACGTAATCGATCTTTTCCGCGCCGCCATTTTTCAGGAAGCCATCGAGGAAGGATTGGATGGTGCCGACCGCCAGATTGGTGGGTGGATTGGATATCTCGATCACGCCAAATTGCTTCCCACCTCCGACCACGCCGATGAGTTGACTCTCACCATCGGCATTGTCCACCCGCTGGATCATGTCCGCGCCGCTGGCGACGGGGGAGTACTTGAAATTCGCGCCGAAGAACGACTGCATCTCGGCGAAGATATCCTTCTTCAAGCCAAACAGCACACGATGGATCGGCTCGAACTCCAACGCATCATCGTGGACGTTTTCGATCTCGACCAGAGCATAGCGTGCCGGGTGATCCATGCCGACTTCACTCTTTATCTTTTCCCAGATGGCTTTTGCCGTGGCGAGCGAGTGATTGCCGTCACCCATGGCAAACAGTAGAACGGGCAGACTTTTATCCACACCATATTTTGCGGCGAAGGTTTCGGGCTTGACGAGTCCGCGCAGGGCTTCGACGACTTTATTTTCTGAGTCCGCGTTCACGGCAAATCCCGCGAGGTGACCGCTTCCAAGCATCGTTTCAAAATCGTACAACTTCTGGAACTTGGATTTTGCCTCGGTCAACGGTTCGATGACGGTATGATCCGGGTCATCGATCAGCACGAGGATGTGGGGGAATTCGAGCATCGCGCCTTCACGGATCTTCATACGAGGCGGCAGGCGGTCGATGATCGTCCCTTCGGTGGCGCGGATCAGGCTGGAGGAACCTTTATTGAAATCATAGCATTCGAGGTCGAGGCAGAGCATCACGCCTTTGCGGACTTTGCCCCTGACAGTGCGCTCAACATACACAAACCCATCATACGGTTGAAGCACATCGTCATCCATTGTTTTGCGCATAGACAATTGAATGGTTTGGATGCGTTCCTCGCCGCCCGGCTTCTCCAAATACACTTCGGGGAAGGTCAGCTTTAACGTGGATGGCGCATCACCGACAATCTTCTCCACCTCATGCCAGTACTCCGGCTCGGATGTGAACTGGTCACACGCAATGACCGCCCACTTGTGCGGGTCAACGCCGGGTTTGGGTAAATAAACCTGGGGGATCTGAATGCCGATGTCGCTGATGATTTTCATAAGATGTCTCCATTAAATCGTAGGGGCGAGGTCTACTCGCCCAGGGCGGGGGGACCCCGCCCCTACGGGGATTCGAATTATTTCCCGTTCTTCGCGAACGCGATCAACTTCTCTGCCACTTCCGCGCCGACGCGAGCCTGGGCTTCCCTGGTGGCAGCGCCGATGTGCGGCGAGGCGATGACGTTGTCGAGCTTGGCGAGCTTCCAGTCGTTGGGGGGCTCTTCGTTGAAGACATCCAACGCCGCGCCTGCGACCTTGCCGCTGGTCAGCGCTTCGTAGAGTGCATCTTCGTTGACGATTCCGCCGCGCGCGCAATTGACGATGCGCACGCCCTTCTTCATTTTGGCGAATTGCTCAGTGTTGATCATGTTCGCAGATTCTTTGGTCTTGGGCAGGTGCAGGCTGATGTAATCTGCCTGGGCGAGCAGTTCATCGAGCGTGACCAGTTTGATGCCGTTGGATGTTTCTTTGACAAACGGATCGTAGGCGACCACGGTCATGTCCATGGCGATGGCGCGTATGGCGGTTTCCTTGCCGATGTTGCCGATGCCGATCAAGCCGAGGGTCTTGCCGCCGATCTCGTCGCCGGTGAAGGCTTTCTTTTCCCATTTCTCTGCTTTCATGGTGGCAGTTGCCGCATAGAGTGAGCGCGCCAGCATGAGCATGTAGCCGATGGCAAGTTCCGCCACAGACTTGGAGTTGGCGAGCGGGGTGTTCATAACCGCAATGCCCTTGGTCTTGGCGTATTCGTGGTCGATGGTGTCGAGACCGGCGCCGCCGCGCAGGATGACCTTGAGGTTGGGGCACACGTCGATGAGGTCTTTGCGCACCTTGGTGCGCGAGCGCACGACCATGCCCTCGTAGTTGGGCAGTTCGACCATCAGTTGTTCGGGGGTGATATCGTCACGGACATCCACGGTGAGACCCGCGGCGCGCATCTGTTCGATGTATTCCTTTTCTGTTTTGTCACAGATGATGATTTTCATTGGTTTTACTCCTATGTGAAATTCTTTTGTACCGCGCGATATGTCGCGCGCGGTACGCAGCTGGAAATTAATAACAGGAACCCAACCGGCGAGCCGGCTGCATTCCTGTTTGTGAAAACAATCGCAACACGCCGGTCATTCTAACAATGGGGGTAACCTTTGTCAACGACATAAATCAGGCAGGAGTCGTGTCAATCGTTCTTGTGGATTTGTCAGACAAGTTATATAATGAGACGAATGGTATTGTGGAGTGCGTCACAAACATTTGACTAAACATATTTGCCCCAATGGATACTGCCTTTTGTTCAGAAACGACGCACCCGCCCACGGTGTAGGGCAAGCCATTTCGAGCAGAATCGGTCAACGGTCCAGGTTGAGGCGAAGCAAATCATAATAGGAGCTCTAATCCATGTCTGACTTAAAACGTGTCTATAATTTCAATCCCGGTCCGGGTGTGCTTCCTTTGGAAGTGTTGCAGGAGGCGCAGGCGGAACTGCTGAACTTCAAGAACACCGGTATGTCCGTGATGGAGATCAGCCATCGTTCGAAGGAATTCGAAGCGGTCATCCAAACTGCGGAAGCGGATCTGCGCGAACTGCTCGGAATCCCCTCAAATTACAAAGTAATGTTCCTGCAGGGCGGCGCGACGCTGCAATTTGCGATGCTGCCGATGAACCTGCGCCCGGTTGGCGCTTCTGCCGATTACGTTGTGACGGGTTCATGGAGCAAGATCGCGTTGAAGGAATCCAAGAAGCTCGGCACGGCGCGGACTGCCGCCAATACCGAAGCGGCGAATTTCAATTGCCTGCCTGATAAATATGATTTTGACCCGAAGGCTGCCTATGTGCATTACACCATGAATGAAACCATTCACGGTGTTGAGTTCTTCAATGAGCCGACCATCCCCGATGGTGTGCCGCTGGTTTGCGATACTTCATCCAATTTCATCAGCCGCCCCATTAATGTAAGCAAGTATGCTTTGCTGTATGCCGGCGCGCAGAAAAATGCCGGACCCTCCGGTGTGACGGTGGTGATCGCGCGCGACGACATGATCGCTCGGACTCCCGAGAACCTGCCCGTGATGCTCGATTACAAGACCCTCGCTGAGAGCGGTTCCCTGCACAACACGCCGCCTTCCTTTGCCATCTACATGGTGGGACTGGTCTTCAAGTGGGCGAAGAAGATGGGCGGCTTGGCTGCCGTTGAAAAGACGAACCGCGAAAAAGCCGGTATCGTCTACAAAGCCATTGACGAGAGCGGCGGTTTCTATCGCGGTCACACCGTGCCCGCAGCCCGCTCGCTGATGAACATTCCGTTCCGCCTGCCGAGTGAAGAATTGGAAGATACCTTCGCCAAGGAAGCCAAAAAGAACGATCTGATCGGTCTCAAGGGACATCGCTCTGTCGGCGGTATGCGGGCTTCTGTTTACAATGCGATGAGTATTGAAGGCGCTCAGGAACTTGTGAAGTTCATGAAGGATTTTCAGAAGAAGAATGGGTAAGAGCAGTGAAAAGGGGATAGTGGATAGTGAGTAGTAGAAGACCTCCGAGTGTGAATTCGGAGGTCTTTTTTGTTGGGTATATTACGCTGTCAATCCGCACTGATGGGCAGGGAGGTTTCTTCGGGTGAAGATGATTTCATATCGGACAATTTCAAGCGCGGGGTGAAAAAGAGGACGGTGATCAGCGCCAGCGTAGCGGCGACCAGGGCAAGGATGAAGACGATGCCGATCGCGTCTGCAACAGCGAGGCGTAAGCCCGGGTTGATCAGCGCTTCGGAGCCGGGTTGAGGGTTGAGGAGTCCGGTGACCAACTCCGGGTCCAGACCTGAGGCGGAGAGGTTCGCAGCGAGGCGCGCTCCCAATGCCGCGCCCATCGCGCTGACTCCGAGAGTCCCGCCCATCGAACGGCTGAATTGCAGCATGGATGTGGAAGTGCCGAGATGGCGGCGCTCCACTTTGGTTTGCACCGCGATGAGGAAGGCTGGCACAGCCAACCCCATGCCGATGCCCATCGTGGTGACGTAGACCATCAAAAGGATTTGACCGGTATCTACGTTGACGGTGGCAAGCAGGGCAGCGCCGACGAACAAAAGCGAGGTGCCTGCCATCGCCAGTTTGAAATAGCCTGTGCGCAGTAAAAGCCGTGTGCCGATAATGCTGGCTGTGACCCATCCGAGCAGCAGCGGCGTGATGGTCAGCCCGGCTTGCGTGGCGCTGGTGCCGAGCACGGACTGCACGAAGAGCGGAATGAACGAGACCGTGCCGAACAATGCCCAACCGGAAAATACTCCGTGCGCGATGGACGAGGCGAACAGACGGTCATGCTTGAAGAGAGGAATGGGCAGGATCGGATCCTTGGCGCGGGTTTCCACCCACAGAAGCAGGGCAAAAAGCACGACAGCAGCGCCGATCAACAGCCAACTTGTGGAGCCGGTTTCCATCAATCCCAACAGCAGGACGACCACACTCGCGGTGAGCAGAATTGCCCCGGCGTAGTCCACGGATGGGCGTTGATGCGGGCGGGGTTGATCCTTCCATGCGAAGGCGACCAATGCCGCCGCGAGCAAACCCGGAACGATGTTGACGTAGAAGACCCAATGCCACGATAGCTGGTCCACGATGAAGCCGCCCAACAGCGGACCGGCGATGGACGAGACGCCCCACACGCCGGAGAAAAATCCCTGCATTTTGGCGCGTTCTTGAAGCGTGAACATTTCGCCGATGAGAATGAACGCCATCGGCGCGACGCCGCCTGCGCCGAGCCCTTGCAGGGCGCGGGCTAAGATAAGTTGCGTCATACTTTGCGCCATGCCGCTGAGAACGGAGCCGATCAGGAAAAGCACCATCGCGGAGAGGTAAATGCTGCGCCTGCCGAAGAGATCCGATAACTTTCCATACAGTGGAACGGTGGTGGTGGACGTCAGCATGAAGGCTGAGAAGACCCAGGAATAATGCTCCAACCCGCCAAGCTGACCCACGATGGTGGGCATGGCGGTCGCCACGACGGTCGATTCCATCGAAGCCAGGAACAGGCTGAGCATGATGCCGATGGTGACAAGGATAATTCGATTACGTGACATGGAAATCCTTAAATGGGGAGGTGGGTAAAGAAGGTGCAATCATACCCCCAAAATATTGGTGTGCTTAAAAGAGGTGACAGTCACTTAAGAAGTGACTGTCACCTGAATTCCCTATGGCAGGGCGTTGACGACAAAGTAGTCGAATTGAGCAGGCTTGGGCAGCGAGTCCACCGCCTGACCGGCGACCAAGCCAACGAACATGGGCGACATCTCGCTGGTGTGTGTGCCGATCACCTGCCAGTTCGTGCCGTCTTCGCTGGCGTAGGCGGTGTATGCATTGCCCTCGCGGCGCAGGCGGAGGGAAATAGTGTCAGTTGCCGGAGCTTCAGTGGCGAAGTTTTCCCCGGCAAAGTTTCCGCCGGAGGTCATGTCGAAATAATAGCCGTCACCCGGGCAGCCGGGAGCGTTGCAATAGGCGCGCCCGAATTGCGTGAAGTTCGAAGCGCTTTCATAGATCAACAAACCGGCGATCTGGTAATTTCCCGTCGGCTGGAATTTAAGCAGAGTCTCCAGTTCAAAATTTCCATCGGGTGATGTGCGCAGTAACATATTCTTGATGGTGCCGTCGCCGATGTGACCGGGGAGCGCGGTGATCTCCAGCCAGCCGGGGTTGTTCGTCAGACTCCAATATTGGCTGTTTTCACTTGTCCATGACCAGCCTTCATCGAGAGCACTCTCAAAGTCATCACGGAAGAGGAGCGGGTCTGGCGTTGGGGAGGGTTCAAGCGTGGCAGTGGGGGGAAGGGGCGTATCCGTTGGCGGCGGGAGGGGCGTTTCAGTGGCGGGGATCGGCTCAGCTGTGGCGGTGCTGCACGCCGCGAGAACCAATGCCACCAGGATCATGACGGAAAGCTGCTTCAAGGTCTTCATTTTATTTTCCTTATTTGAATGATGTTGTGGTCCCGGAACGACGAGCGATTTCTCATCCCCGGGTGTGGACACTGCTTGGGAGCAGAAAAATAATCGAAGCGTGGAAACTGAATGAGAACTTATCGCCCGAATCCCGAAGTTCCTACAACTGTGGTTTGTATCACATGGCTATCTTGATAGGTCAGGTTTATCAGGAAGGTAACCTCTCTGGAGTTGCTGCCCTCTGGTTCGAAATATAAATCCAATATACCTTCTGCACTCTCTCTGACGACCAGTTCCCATATTGGATATCTATCCTTTCGATTTCCTGCGCATTTTCAACCCCGGAGAGGGAAATGTGATTGTCAACAATCCCTTTTGAGCCTGAACCGTCAAGACATCCCGAAACTGCATAATCCGCTCCGTCCTGACCACGGAACGCAGCCGTGAGGCTTTCAACGGTCAATTCGACAGGTTGAGTGGCGGGCGTATTTTGAATCGGAATATCCGTTGATACCTGGACCGTGCTGGTCGATTCGGATTTGTTTAGCAAGTCCGGCAGAATCGTGATGAAACTTTGCCCGATCAAGCCCAGGCATCCAATGATCGCAACTGTAATGGTTACTATTGCCCAAACACTGGGCTCCAGTTTTTTCGGTTCCATTTTTTATCCTTGTAATTGAAATGTTTCAGTGCAAATGAAGGCAGCGTTTATAGTGAACCGATAAGGATAAAGATTCGGATTTGTAAACTGGAAATGTGGAAAACGCTTGAATTTCCGCAGGAACCCACACTTTTCCCCATTATACGTCACTCATGCATAGATGACTAACGGTCTGCGCGGACTTACCCTATGGGCAGTCCCCAGTGCCTGTCCTCGGCGCTCTTCCGAGGGTCAGGTACTTGCTTTGTTGGCGCGCTTTTGGATTTTAGACTCTACATGCTATGAAGTTGCTCACGAATTAAAGTACTAAATTTTTTGACAACTTCATTGAATTGTTCGGGCGGCAACTTACAACTAAACTGCGCTTTCCTGGCTTTCCAATCAAGGTTTTTTACTTGGTCGGATAAAATTGCACCTTTTACTTCCAGCCCTTCAGGTACTAAAACTTCAAAAGGATATCCTTTGACCTGACTTGTGATAGGGCAAAGGATTGCTAAACCAACTTTTCCGTTATAAGCCTTTGGAGACAAGATTAATGCTGGTCTATGTCCCGCCTGCTCATGACCTGCTTGTGGATTGAACATGATCCAAACGATGTCACCGCTATCAGGAACATATGCCATAGACTCACCAAACTTCGTTTCCTACGGCAAATCCCGTATCAACCTCATTATGAAGATTATCTTTTGTGATGCCTGCAATCAATTCATCGAGTGTCCAATTGGGTGCCGGGACTGGCGTGATGATAATTTTGCCTTTTACGATGCTGATTTCAACAAAGGAATCATTTTCCAATTGAGCGTCAACGGCAAAGGCTTTTGGTATTCGGAGGGCAAGACTATTGCCCCATTTCTGAATTTTTGTGAGCATAAGGGTATCTCCTGTCTGTTTCTACAACAAAGATACACCTTTTTATTGGATTTTTCAAGAGGTGTGTCAACGGTTTTCAGCTTGCCCATTGTGATCTTCACGGGATACCTGCGCTGGGGCGGGGACGGCGAAGCCGTCCAGCCAGAAAAATGATAAGGCGTAGAAAACTGCTTGAGATTTGCGCAGACTCCCCAGCAATTTGCACGCTAC
>CAYJPO010000033.1:0-46175 GCA_964372045.1 uncultured Anaerolinea sp. | reverse complement strand
ACCAATCATCCTTGAAATACGTCAAATTGCCGATGTGCGGAAGGTACACAACGGCGGAGATGAAAAGGAGGAAAATAATTTCGGGAAGTCGTTTTCTCATTTACGATTGGCGGTTTACGATTTTTGATTTACGACTTACGAATTACGATCAACGGATACTGCCCGTTCTCCGCAAAGAATTTTGGAAAGACACCTTCAAGCCAGAAAATAAATTTCAAGAATGCCCGCCCGCCGAAAGGACGGACAAAGTTGCGCAAGATGCGGGTGCTGAGTCCGCGCCAGGGTTTGAGTTCGATGGTCATCTTCGAGCCGATCTCACGCTTGAGCCAGGCAGGGGTCATTTTTTCGACGAACGTCCCGGCGGGAGCATCCTCACTCAGCCATTCCTTTTTCTTCTTCGCATCCCGCCCCGACAATTTGCGCACCAACCCGATGAACGGTTCCGCCATGCGGCTGATGAGCGGGTCGCTCCAGCCGTTGATGATGGCAGCCGTCCGCCCGGGAGCCAGCACGCGGTGAATTTCCGCGTAGGCTTTGGGATGCTCGGGCAACGCCAAATGATGGATCGCGTGCATCGAAACCGCGCCATCGAAGGCACCTTTCTTGAAGGGCAGATTCGCCAGGTCACCGACGACGAACAAACCGTGGTCGCCGATGCGAGTCCGCGCCTCACGCAAGGCTTGAATGGAAATATCAAGGCAGATGCGCTTCTGGTATCCCTGCGAATAGACCTTGTATTCATCATATTGCACAGGACCCGAGCCCGCATCCAGCATAAAGCGCCCGGTGGGGATAAGTCCATTCAGCACGCGCAGGCGTGTCTTATGGATGTATTCGCGTGAAACTGGTCGCAGGTCTTCGTAACGGGCATTCTGATAATTGCCGTCATCCTCCTGCATCCAACCGATCTCATCGTAAAACTCGCGAACTTTTTGTTTTGTATCGTTGGTCATGTATTACCTTCTGACGATGGACCATCGTCTATCGTCCATGGTCCATGGTCTTTTTTATTTCCATGTAAACGGCTCACCCACCAAAAAGCCGAATGTATCCTTGAACTGCGCCATGCCTTCGCCGCTCAGAACTTTCTCAAGCGGATGTTCGGCGAGATCATCCCAAAAGTTCATCAAACGCCAGGGGAAGGGGCGTGGATATTCGAAGAAAAATCGATAGGCGTAATTCCAGGCGAACTCGATCTGTTTTTCATTCATTTGATGGGTGCGGATATCGCCCAAAACTTTTTCAAGGGTGGCGTAATATTCATTCCATGAATTCGGATCAAGCGTGATGCCGCGCCCGCGATAGTGCGTCTGCCCGCACGAGATGACAGGTCGTCCATTCATGGCAGTTTCGAGTCCGACGGTGGTGGTGTACGCCAGCCCGACATCGGCGATCTCGATCAGATCATACGTGTTGACCTTGTCCAACGCACCGATAACGTGGATATGACTGGGAAGTTCGGGCAGCGCTTCGCGCACAACCGTTCCCATTGACTTGGCTTGCGGCACCAACTTCTCGCCGGGGTGAACACGGATGACCAATTGCACATCTGTCCGCCTGGCAAAATACTGGACCGTCTTCGTGATCCACTCTGTCATGGATGCGGCGAAGATGTCACGCCCCAACGTGAGGCTGTCACCAAGCACATTGGCAGCCAGCATCACCACGGGACGTTCATCAAGGTTGAGCATTTTGCGAGTCTCTGCCGCGCCCTGCGAAGAGACATACTGCCAGAGGCGTTTGGATTTACCCCATACGCGAGCGCCGCGCCGGGCGTTTTCCAGATCCGCGACACGCTCGAACATTTCATCGGTCATCGGCAGTCCACAGCGAGCATCCACGAGATAATCCGTTTTCTGCTGCATAATGGATGAATTTTGCGCCAGCCATATCTGCTCGCGCTGGTCGTTGAATTCATAGGTTACTGCGTCGATGCCAAGATAACGCGCTACACGGAAGACAATTCCCATTTCCAGGATCAGACCATTTGGAATCAGAACCACATCAGGTTTTTCAACTTGCATGAATTGAAGCGCGGCTTTGGCGGCGAAGGTATTGCGTTCGATGCGCAGGTCGTAGAGCGCGCGGTCGCCTGTGTCGTTCATATTCACTTCTTCACGCATCAGGGTGTACTGCGCATCCCAAAGGGAAACTTCCCTGATATCCGTCAGTATCTTCTCCGGTAGTCCATCATGCTGAACCGCGCGCAGGGTCCCATGCGCTAAACGGGATGAAGATTGCATGTCCAGCATCGACACATGCTTCACCAACGGCGAGAGGATCGAAAGCGCGTCATGCGTATGAAGAATGCGCTGACGCTGGGTGAACTTATCCTTTTGCTTGTGCCACTCGGAGTAGGGCAGCGTCAACAAAGTGACATCGTGTCCCATGCCCGCCAGCGCCAAGCCAAGATAGGCAGATTGTTCGATCCAATAATGCAGCGTGGCGAAGAACAACACCTTTTTGCCACTCGGCGCTTTTTCCGCAAACGGCTTTACCACGTTCACTGCTTCAGGCAATGACTCCAACAGACGCCCAAGGTTATAGTGATCCTTGCGCGGACGGTTCTTCGACCGAAGCATCCAGTCGATCTCGGCAGTCAGGGGCAGGTCGCCCAGAAATTCTCGGAGAGGGTTTGTTTTTGGCATGTTGGTAATTTTGTAAATTGGGAAATCAGTAGGTTGGTAAATTGGTAACCAATCTACCAATTTACCAACCTACTAATCTATCTTCTCGATCTTCCACGCAAGTCTCGGTCGCACCGGTCCCACACGCGGTTCGCCCCACTGTGTGCCGGGTGCGCCGGAAATATCCACGCTGAAAGCCAGCGCGTTCTCGTCCATGAAATAGCGGCGCACGCCGAACGAACTCGCGTTCACGCCAACGGTGTAACGACCCTCGTTGAAAATGTCGGCTGGAATTTCGGCGCGGCTGATGTAATGACCCGCAGTGCGCGAATCAAATTTTTCATAGAGCGCGGGGCTGTCGGTATCGAACGAGGTGAAAATATATTCGCCGCGCATGGTGCTGACATAAAGTCCAATGCGCAGACCGGTGACAGGCGAGGATAATTTGTACTCGAGCTCAACGATAACCGGTTCGGTGGAGCGGACGGTATCTATAACCTTTCCGCTTCTTTCTTTGACTTTGAGGCTGATCGGCGTAAAAGGCTGACTCGCCGCTGGAACCTCATCCGCCTCCCAGGTGCGTTCTCCCGCCTGCGACTGCCCCGAGGACAGATAAAAGTCGACCGCTTCCTGCGATGATGCGCGCATGATGAGCTGACCTTTGTTCAGCACAATGGCTTCCTGCGTGAGGCGAAGGATCGCAGACATGTTGTGGCTGACGAACAACACCGTGCGTCCCTGCTGCGCCACGTCCCCCATTTTGCCCAGGCATTTCCTCTGGAATTCGGCGTCACCCACCGCGAGCACTTCGTCGACGACGAGAATTTCAGGTTCAAGATGCGCGGCGACGGCAAACGCAAGTCGCAGGTACATGCCCGAGGAATAGCGTTTGACAGGCGTGTCGATATATTGAGTCACTTCGGAGAAGTCCACGATCTCATCGAACTTGGAGTCGATCTCCGTGCGGCGCATCCCAAGGATGGCGCCGTTCATGTAAATGTTCTCGCGCCCGGTCAGTTCGGGGTGAAAGCCCGTCCCCACTTCGAGCAGGGAGCCGACTCGTCCGCGAACGCTGACGGTGCCAGTCGTCGGTTCTGTGACGCGGGAAAGTATTTTGAGCAAGGTCGATTTGCCCGCGCCATTTCGCCCCACAATGCCGAGGACCTTGCCCTCTTCCAGATCGAAGGAAACATCTTTTAACGCCCAAACGTAATTCTGGTTCATGCGGCGGTCGGACCTGCCGATCATCGCCTTTGCCAGACGAATGGGCGCAGAGACCGTATCCACGATCACGTCACGCAGCATGTTATAGCGGAACTTCGTCTCCGCCGCGCCGATCTTATATTGCTTGCCGATGTTGTGTACTGAAATGGCTATTGTCATAAGTTATTGTGGTCAAAGGTCAAAAGTCGAAGGTCAAGAGACTTTCGACCTTCAACTTTTGACTTATATGGTGTCCGCAAAGGTCTTTTCCATACTTCTGAAGTAGAAGAGACCAGAGATGAAGATCAAAATGGAAATCGCGACGGAGACCCAAAGCGCCGTATCGGGACCCGACCCTGTGCCAAGCAATGCCCAGCGGAATCCGTTGACCACGCCTGCCATCGGGTTGAGCGAGTAAACAACCTGCCATTTATCAGAGATCACAGAGGCAGAATAAGCCACGGGTGTGGCAAACAGCCAAAACTGAGTCAGGAACGGCAGGGCTTGATTCACATCCCGATACTGGACGTTGATCGCCGAAAGCCAGAGCGCCACGCCGAGCGCGGTCACGATCGCAAGCAAAAGGAATAGCGGAAGGGTCCAGATCAAATTCCAGGCGGGGGCGACCTGATAATAGAACATTAGCACGACGAGGATGACAAAGGCGATCGCAAAATCCACCAGCCCGGCAAAGACCGAAGACATCGGCAGGATCAGACGCGGGAAGTAGATCTTCGTCACCATATTGTTGTGCGCCACAAGCGAGCGGCTGCCCTGATTGAGCGCCGTGACGAACAAGCCCCACGGAAGCAATGCGGCGAACGCGAAGACGGGATAGGGTATGCCTTCGGTGGGAAGTTTGGCAACTTTGCCAAAAAGGAAGGAGAAGACCAGCATGGTCATGACAGGCTGAATGACAGCCCATGCCATACCGAGCAGGGTCTGTTTGTATTTCACCTTCACATCACGCCAGACCATGAAGAAGATCAGTTCGCGGTAGATCCACAGGTCGCGCAGATTCAATGCGGCAAGTCCTTTGGACGGCTTGATGTAAATGGTATGGGGTTCGTGAGAGGGTACTTTCGAAAGTTCTTTCATTTTTTCTCTGTCGAAGGTCGAAGGTCAAAAGTCAGGAGACCTTTGACCTTCGACTTTTGACTTACTTGATCTTGTCTCGATTTGCCTTGAACCACTCGATCGTGCGTTTCATGCCCTCTTCGAACGGCACCTGCGCACTCCAGCCGAAGAGTTCCTTCGCGCGGGTGACATCCAATCCGCGGCGGGGCTGACCGTTGGGTTTGTCGGTCTGCCAGGCAAGTTTGCCCGTGAAGCCCGTCATTTTGACGATCATCTCGCTCAAGTCTTTGATGGAGATTTCATAGCCGGAGCCAAGGTTTACAGGCAGGTCACCGTTGTAATTTTCGGCGGCAGTTACAATGCCATTGGCGGCATCTTCAACATACAAAAATTCGCGGGTGGGTGAGCCGTCACCCCAGATGGGAAGTTCCTTGTCGCCGCGTTCGGTGGCTTCAATTGCCTTGCGGATCAGAGCGGGAATCACATGCGAAGATTTGGGATTGAAGTTATCGCGCGGACCGTACAGGTTGACAGGCAGGAGGAAAATGGCATTGAAGCCATACTGCTGACGATACGCCTGCGCCTGCACCAGCATCATCTTCTTTGCCAGACCGTAGGGCGCATTGGTCTCTTCGGGATAGCCGATCCACAGGTCGTCTTCCTTGAACGGGACAGGCGTGAATTTGGGATAGGCACAAACCGTGCCGATGGCAACGAATTTGCCCACGCCGTTCTTATACGCCTGATGCATGAGTTCCACGCCCATCATCAAATTATCGTAAAAGAAATCGGCGGGATGTTCGAGATTCGCGCCGATGCCGCCCACATTCGCGGCAAGATGAATGATCACGACGTTCTTCGGGTCAATGCCAGCAAGCGTATCCACATACAGGCGTTTGATGTCATTCGGGTCAACGAGGTTGTAGTTCTCGATGCGCGGGATAAAGATGTCCGTCGCGCCACGCTGTTTCAATTTTTCGATGACGAAAGAGCCGAGAAAGCCCGCTCCGCCTGTAACGATCACTTTTTTGTTTTTCCAAAAATTTTCTGCCATGGTATTCTCCTTGAGAAAGTAAATAAGTATACAGGTAAACAAGTACGTGACTACTTGTTTACCTGTATACCCTTACTGTACGATGAATTGAGCATTTCTGTATCGATCATCTGTTGGGTCTTTGATTAAACCGGATTTCAGCGCGAATAAAACCTCGCGCACACCGTCATCAACGGTGAGGGTGGTCTCAAAACCAAGGTCACGTTTGATCTTTTCAAATGAAACCGTGATGTCGCGCATGTCACCGCCGAAGGTCAGGTCCTTGTATTCCACCACCGTTTCGGGCATGCGCTTCAAAACATAACCGACAATATCGTTCTTGGAGTAATTCCCCTTCTCAGTGCCGAGGTTGAAGACCTGCCCGCGGATCCTGGATTGTTCGGCTTCCAGTCCCAGGATGATGCCGCGCACCACATCGCGGATGTGGACGAACGAACGCGAGTATCCACGCTGATAGATGATGAGTTGGCGCTTGGTGAACGCTTCCAATACGAATTGATTGACGATGAGATCAAAGCGGGTGCGCGGAGAAATGCCATACAGCGTCGCAAAGCGGAACAGCAAAGGAGCACACGCCGCATCTTTTTGGGAGAGTAGATATTCCTCTGCTGCGATCTTCGTCTCAGCGTAAAGCGACTGCGGATTGAGCGGCGTCTCTTCGGTCACCGGGTTGCCATCTTCAGACAAGCCATAATTGCTGTACGTGGAGGCGAACACGAATCGTTCCACGCCAAGGTCAGCGGACTGTTCAAAAACCAGCCTGGTCGCATCGACATTGTACTTCCACGCCACCTGCTTCCCCACCGCCTGGCAGGCAGGGAAACCGACAATCCCCGCAAGATGGACAACCGCATCGGGCTTGCCCCAATCCTTCTTGACCGCATCGCGCACAGCCCGAGACTCGGTCACGTCTGATTTGATGAAGTGAAATTTGGGATGACTCATAAACGGCAGGATGCTCTCCCCGCCGAAGAGCAAAGAGTCAAGGAGTGTGACCCGGTAATTTTGCCGAAGCAGTTCCGAGGTCAGGAGGGAACCGATGTAGCCCGCTCCCCCCGTGATCAAAATGTGGCGATCCGTCATTCCAAGCCCTCCAATCTGATCTTGTATCCATCCAAAATAAGCGCCGGGACAGACTTATCGTTAACCACGGTTATGCCCTGCTCGATACAGGTCAGTTTGCAAATATCCGCCACATCGCCGGAACCGACGATCCGCACACGGACATATCCGGCATTGCGCACTTTTGTCAGGTGATCTTTCACTTTCTGACGCGTACGGCGGTAAACCGAAAAGGAACGCTCGACATAATCCACGGCAAGGCGGGCTCGCAGAGCAAGACCTTCCGGCGTGATGATGTAGCGTAATTTCTTTCGCTCGGCACGCGAAACCTTGAGCGCCCCTTTTGCGATCAACCGTTTGATATGCCAGTTGACCGTGCCCACTGCCACTCCCAATTGGGTGGCAAGCGTGGACTGATTGACATCAGGGTCATTCTCGATCTGTTCGAGCAATGTCAGTTCGCGCAGTTCTTCGTTTGTAGATTCGACACTCATGCTTTATAATTCCAAAATTCAGTCACTGAATTATAACCCAGTTTTCAGACTGGGACGACCACCCATTCCCACAGAGAATCGACCAGGTACTCGATAATGACCATTTCCGCCCTTTTTGATGAAACAGGAAAAAACTACCAACAAACCCGCATAACCCATTGGGACCGCGTTGCCAAAAAACGCGATTCCTGGCGCGGGCTGGGACGCTGGTATCACCTGCGAGTGAACGAGATCTATAAATTCCTTGTCAACCCAAACCAGCGCATTCTCGAGATCGGCTGCGGAATGGGCGATCTTCTTGCACATTTGCAACCCTCACACGGGGTCGGCATCGATTTCTCTGCCGAGACCGTCGCCCGGGCAAAACAACGCCACCCTGAGATCGAATTCCACCACCTCGACGCACACGACCTTTCCAGCCTCGAAGGCGAATTCGACATCATCATTTTTTCAGACACGATCAACGACCTGTGGGATGTCCAGCGCGCGTTCGAACAGATCAAAAGATTCTGCACGCCTCACACACGCCTCATTCTTAATTTTTACAGCCACCTTTGGCAGGCGCCCCTCACGATCGCACAAGCGCTCAACCTTGCCGCCCCCATGCTCGACCAGAACTGGCTTACCCCAGCCGACGTGGATAACCTCCTGCGCCTCGCCGGATTCGAATCCATCCGAACATCGAATGAAATCCTCCTGCCTCTTCCCCTCGGCGGTTTTGCCAACCGTTATCTTGTGCGTCTGTGGCTCCTGCGCGAATTCGCGCTCTCCAATTTTGTGATCGCACGGCCTGCCCCCCAGCCAGTAAAGGAACCCAGCGTCTCGGTCGTAGTCGCCGCGCGCAATGAAGAAGGCAATATAAAGAATATCTTCGAGCGCGTTCCACAAATGGGATCGAAGACCGAGTTGATCTTCGTGGAAGGGCATTCCAAAGATAAAACGTACGAAACCATCGAAAAGGAAATGGCGCTTCACCCCCGGACCTCGAGCCTGCTCTTCCACCAGCCAGGCATTGGCAAAGCTGACGCCATTCGGCTCGGCTTCGAGAAAGCCTCCTGTGACATCCTCATGATCCTCGATGCCGACCTGACCGTCCCGCCGGAAGACCTGCCGCGTTTCTACGAAGCGATTGCCTCCGGCAAAGGCGAATTCATTAACGGTGTACGCCTCGTCTACCCGATGGAAAAGGAAGCCATGCGGACGTTGAATTTCCTTGGCAACAAATTCTTTAGCCTTGCATTTTCCTGGCTGCTTGGGCAATCCATCAAGGATACATTGTGCGGGACCAAGGTGATGTGGCGTAAAGATTACGAAGAGATCGCCGCCAACCGTTCCTACTTCGGCGACTTCGATCCCTTTGGCGACTTTGATCTCATCTTCGGCGCGGCAAAGCTTAATCGCAAGATCGTCGATATGCCCATCCGCTACCGCGAACGCACCTACGGCACGACCAATATTTCACGTTGGAAGCATGGTGTATTATTGCTCCGCATGGTGGCATTTGCGGCACGACGAATTAAGTTCGTTTAGCGGTTACGGAAGCTGATATACAGCAGACTGTTCACCCTTGAGTACATACGCTGCCCGTGGTGCAAAATAGCCCTTCTCAGTCCACTCACCCACAAGGTATATATCGGAAGCATGCGGGAAGAAGACAGGGGCATCATCCAAATTGAATATAACCAAACCATTTGAAGAACCTGCGACGAAGAAGACCAAGCGAGGCTCTTCTGATGCTGCATAGCCAAGTTTTGCGGAATCAGGCTCTCCTTCGCCTGAAAAGTAGTAACGCGGGTAGATCGCGCGCCCGAAAATCACAGTTTCCCCTTCACGAGGCAGAACGCCAGCCTGCTTTTCCAACTCAGCCATGAATGCAGAGGTATAGCGCATGGGGAAAATGAATTCGGTCAGAGGCGTGAAGATAGCAAGCGAGGCCACAACTACAACTGCAAGCCAGAGTGATGTTCGAGAAGTATCAGGTGTGGAAAATTTCAGATGGGGTTGTGCCAACCCTATTATCCAAGTAGAGGCGTTTTCGTATCCGTTTTTTGTAAAACCGAGGAATAAAACTCCAAGGGTAACGAGTCCAAAGAGCTGGTAAAAATACACGGTCCAATCAAGCGGGACGATGAATCGTTCACCTGAGCTAAAGAATAGAGCAGTCCACAAGTTGTAGGTGAGCCCGAGAAAAAGCGGCAACACACCCAGCCAGCCCTTACGGTGAATGGCAGCCGCAAGCCCGATCCCCAAAAGGAAAAGATATAGTGCAAAAAGTGGCAGTTGGTGCCGTTTAATGTTTGTCGTCCAAAACGCAAATTGCGGGGTGACAAGCTCGGAAAACGAACGAATTTCGCTTCGCAAAGGGAATGCCATGAGGCTGGCAATCTCGCTATTAATAAAATGATTTGCAGCAGTACTCAAGATATATTGCGGGTCACGGCGGAACGCATCCAAAGCGGACTCTGTCATGCGGCTGGAATATTGGGCATCGGTTTCGTCAGGAAGACGCGGCAAGGTTTCATTGCCCCAACTCCCATTCCAGCGGCGCGCCATTGTCATCATTTGAGAGACAGGGTTATCGACAACCAAGCCGCCAGTGGCAGCGTAGTTTCTCACCAGCCAGGGCACAAGAGTGAACGTGAGGGCAATGCCAAGTGTAAGCATGCCGATCAACCACTGTTTTTTGTCGCGAATCACGAGAAACGCAATAAGCGCGATCACCGGAAGAAGGGCAACGCTTTGCGTGCGCACCAACGCAGCCGCGCCAAGTAAACCACCGGCGAGTACTGGCAAAGAAATGGAACGTTGGTCATCTTTTAGCCATCGAATAACAACCCAAATACAGAACCCAAGGAACAATGCCAGGGGAAGTTCTGAGAGTAAAAGCTTAGAATAGGTGACATTACTGGCAAAAGGCACGACAACATTGGAATTGAGATCGCGAAACATCGGCATGGCAGCCAAGCCTAGCCCAACCGCCCGCCCGCCCAATTCTCTACCAATCAAATACAGTGAAACTGGAAAAAATGCCAGCAGCAAGGTCTGCAGGATGATGACAAGGTTGTAATTTTGAAAACCAAGCCAGTGCGCCCATGTGAGAAATGCAACATAAAAAGCACGCGAGGGAACATCGGGGTATAAAAAGCCATTACCTACCAAAGCGGCTTGCGCATATTGCGAGTAGATTTGCGGGTCGGAGAATGGGTAGATCTCAAAATTCGGGGCGCGCGGAGGCGTGGCAGTATATGCTGGGTTGATCGGCTGGCTTAGCCAGGCAACAACTGTAACCAGATAGACCGCAGGTGCTATCAAATGATCCCAACGTCTTAGTCTTTTCTCAGGAAGAAATGCAAGACTGGTTAATACCAAAGCGATCAGAAATATTTGCCATTCCCACAAGGGTATCGCTGGTGCTCCCATGTTGTAATCAGGCGTGATGCCAATTCTCGTTTGAGCCACGAACCACACAAGCAGAAAAAGCCCGGCAAACATGAAAGCCATCGTCCGCCATAGGGTGGCATCCAGCCTGCCAATGAGGTGTGTGCCCTGTTCACGGCGAATGTACATAACATAGAGAATAAATTCCGCACCAGCCAGAGTGAACCATACAGACAGTGGGGTTAAACGCTCTGCATATGCGCCATATTGAGTCCCATCGGGAAGAGAGTTTAGGGTGAAGATCAGGGCTGGAGAAAGGATGCTCACAAGGAATGCGAGAATAAAAAATCCGTCCTGAATTTCCTCAATTTTCAGCGCTTCGTGCAGCCATGCCTGCGTGAATAAGCGTTCATGGAATAAAAGTGCGATGGAAACCAAAGTCAATATAAGGACAGTGGCTAATAACAACAGACGTGCCGGTGTAAAGCCTAAAAAGATCCCATTCTCCGCGTCGGTGGGAATGAGCAATATCCAAATAAAAGCGATAACACCTTGAATGATCCATGCTGCAAAGAGCCTTTTGACAGGTGGAGTTGTTCTCATGGCTGGGTCACGCGCTCAAAAATAAGAATGTCGGGATCAACCGCCGATACGCTGGTTTGCGGCAGCCACACTGGCAGATAGTATCGGAACTCAGCAAGAAGACGATAGCTCTCCACTTCTCCCGCGATTAACCGTTTGAAAAAATCACACTCTACGGGGTTGGTTTCGCAGACTGAGGGTGTATAGAACCGATCATAGGTGTAACTGTCGATGACAAAGTAATCGGTATTGCGTTCCAACAATCCCTGTTCGCCAAGATTGTATTCATAACGTCCGCCAGTTGGAACAACATCATCTGCATACTTCACAAAGTAGATGGGATAGTTATGCGCTCTTGAAAAACGCTTCTTTTCCACATTCGGTGGATATAAAGTGTACTCAATGCTTTTTCCATAACCACGAATTTGGGCAATATAGTCAGTAGCGGGGATACGCGCATCGTTCATGAACAACAAGGCAATACTGAACAGGCGCAAGGCAGAATAAACCAAGCCAATAAACACTACAGACATTAAAACAGGCGGTACCAATGTCCAGTTTCGGGCTCGTGCCAAGCCAACCAGTTCGTCAAGAAAAAGCGCTGCTAAGACAGCCAACAATGGCACGAAAGGTATAAAATGGCGTGGAATGTAATTGATAGAGATCAAAAACGGTAAGTCGAAGAGGATCACATTCATAACCAGAATAGCAATCCCACCTCCATGCTTCATATCTGCTTTGCCAAGACGGTACAAAACCAGTTGCACAACAAACCAGGTGAATGCGCACAGGAAAAGATAATACAAAAAAATTCCTATCGCATCCTCAAACACCACCCATTGACCGAACAAACCAATGGATGTGCCGGAATTGAATCCATACTGTGAGAAGCGCAAGGCTGCAGGAATGGCGTTACTCAAGTATTCCACTGGAGCGATCAAGAGACGTGGTGTGCCCAACGCGTAGCCCCCAATCACAAGCAGTGCGCCAAGTACTAAAATTCCAAGGAAACGTAGCGCATTCTCACAGACATATTCCCAATTCATAAAGGTAAGCACACCTACAGGCAGCAGCACCAGACTAACACCCGTGTACTTACTGGAAGCAGCCATCCCGACAGTAACAAAAGAAGCAAACAGCCAGCTTGTCTTTTTTGTGTAATGGAACTTAAGCACAAAATACAAGCATAAGAATGCGAAAAGTTGAAGGTATAAATCATTATGAGCAAAACGGCTGTTTGCAGCAGCCACTCCGCTGGTGATATACAACACACCTGCCAGAGTTGACGTAAATTTTCCTGCTCCTAAAGTCCGCGCTGTGAGATACACCAAGCCCCCTACCAACGCCCCCAGAATGCCGGAAAAGATCCGCGCAGACACAATGAATGCAAATGTTGAAAATCCCAACCCATACGTGATGGACCCGATCAGGTACATGATGGTTTTAGGCATGGAAGGATAGTTGAAATCCGGTTCGGTCACATCGAACTGCATGTACCCACCCAGGGCTTGATCCACACGCCAGATCAGTTCATCGGGATTCCACAACGCAGGCGCACCCCAGCGAATACCCGGCAGGGACGCCGCGAGGAAAAGCATGAAAATAAAAAGCGGTATCAACAATTCATACCGCGAGAAAAATGAATCTAATTTCTTTTGCATAAAACCTTTTATGAACGCGCGATCACAAGTATAAGCGTAACCGCATCCACGGCATCATCACCGCTTTTGAATTCAGCGCGGACGGCGTCTTTCACCTTCCGAAACTCTTGTTCGAGTCGTTCCAGCACAGTGAACTCCACGTTTACAAAATTCGATTCGAATACGCGTTTGTAATCGTTCAAACGATAGCGGTTCAAATTACTGGTGGGGTTGAGAAAATTCTTCCAAACGCCTTCGGAATATTTCAACATCTCGAATGGATATTTGAAGAAGTGGTCACGCAAGTCCACGAAATGAACATGCACTCCCTGTGGCGCGGTCAATTTCGCCAGCGCCTGTGTAATACCCGGCACATCATCCAAATGTTCGAAGACCGATGTACTGAGGACGACATCCACCAGTGAGACTTGCTTTTGGATCGCCTCATCGCGGATGTCGCCATGCAATAATGTGATGTATTCGCTTCGCGGCTGGACCTCATCCTGCTCAAGTTTCAGATAGCTTTCATACGCCGGGAGCAGTTCCCGGTTCCGTTCGGTATCCAACAGGACGAAGTGGTCGCATAATACCACATGCGCCGCGCCGCGCTTTAACAGCTCCACACCAACGGCGAAACGCCCGCCATACCCGAATACAAGCACCCGTTTCCCTTCAATGGATGCGCCATTCGCAGAAAGCGTTTTGACATATTGCCCCACCGCCGCAGATGGATCACTGGATTCCAAACCGGGTTTGATGATCCAGCGCCGCTTGAGCAGGAAGCGTGCCAGGCTTTCAGGCATGAAGTGTCGAACGAGTCGAAGAAACAGATAGCGAAGATTCATATTGATTCCATTTAAACGCTATGCGCGTCTGGGATTTGAGTCCGCGAACGAGCACGGTCAGGTTAATTTCCCTGCGGCATGAATTCAGAACAATCATCCGGGACAGGTTTTGGGACAAGCAGTATCACATTAACTTCTTTAAAGGTTTGGATTTCCTGATAATAGCAAAGCACGGGGATGGAAACCCAACTCACCCACGCATTGTTCTCCTCGCCAAATTCATAGGAACTATCCTTGACGGGCGTGCGCAGCGGTTCGGAAATGATAAGGGAAAACCGCTGGGAGGAAATATCCGAGTAAAAGCGCGAGAAGTAATCCATATTCCCGCTCAAGGCTTCATTCATCAGGACTTTCTTTTCGTATTCAGGGAACAGCGCCACATCCTTGATAAAGCCAAAGGTAAGAAGCTGGCGCTGGTCAATGAAAAGGATGTCGCCATATTGTTTTGCATAATCCGCTTCAGCCTGTATCTCCTGCAGCGAACTTTCAATTGTGGCGCTGTCCGGAAGCATATCGAACATGCGCTTATCAGGCGTATCCGTGAGCGTCATCAAAGTTGATATCTCATCCCCGTAATCATTCGCGCGCAGTTGACGCCAGGGCGTTATCGCCGGGATGACCAAAGCGGCAACGAACGTCAACCGCACCCAAACGGGCATTGCGCCTTCGAGAAGCGCTTCCCTTCCGCCGTTGACCCACGCCACAAGCGCAGTGAACGCCACTCCGATCAGGAACATATCCATGTTATGCAGGTCACCGCCGCCGCCGATCTTGGTGCTGATGATGAGCCCGACCACTAGGAACGCCGTCAGCGGACCGAGGATGGCGAGCTTTTGCCAGATGTTCGTCTGCCATTTTCGGCTGGCAGAGAGCCAAACCAAAAGCGCGATCACCGGCAACACAGCGATCAGCAAGCCCAATAAGATCCCTGTCCCATAGGTGGGGTTGGGAAACAGGCGATACCACAGCAGGGGCTGGTCGGAAACCTGTTGGGCAAGGAATTCCGAAGAAACGCCTGAATTGGCGATCTGCTCGCTGAGATCTGTGACCGTCTGCGAGGATTCAGCCGGGCGATTCAGCAAGGGCATGAGTTTCGGAAGCAGATAACCGCCGAAGACTCCCGCAAAGCCCAAAGCGATCGCCCGAATCCAATGGGCTCGATCCACTTTCCCGTCGCGCAATGATGCGCCGGCAAGTTCAAGCATACCGATCCAAATCCCGGGAGCAAACAACCAGGTATAGCGGCTCGATTGTGCAAAATTTCCAACATAGACCATCAAAGGGATCGCAAGCCACAATGGTTTGCGCCAGAGGAAAATTGTCAGCGCGGCGGCGAGCACGAGCGGCGTGTGAATAGGTCCCTGACGGAGGAACAAAAACACCCACAAGGTCATCAACAACCAGAGACGGATGTTTTTATCGGCGGCAATGTACGCAGCCAGCCCAACCAAAAAATACGGGACGACCAGAGTCAGCCCGATCCAAAGCCGCACCAGATCAATCGTCACGCCGGGGATCAGAAATGGGATGCCGCCGACAAACATACGTCCCGGGTCGAGCAGAACGTAAATATCCTGATCGACAGTAATGTTATAACGCTCACGACCAAAGAGAATGGAATAATCCCAAATTCGATTGCCCTCGGACCATCCCATTGAGAACGGAAAATCGGTAACGCCCTGCAATGAAACCGCGATCGTGAACGCGCTTGAGGTTAGGACCAGTGATGCAAGGAACGATTTCCAAACAAGGAGCTTGCCGCGAGTGGAGATAAGAACTGAAAGCAGGAACACTGTCAGCGCCCAAAGCAGAGCGCGGAAATTCCCACCGTCGAAGACAATGCCCCACATCGTCTGCTGTAGAAACCAGACGGGCAGCAATAGAACCGCCATCGCGAGCAGCCAGCTGACCAGTGTAAATTTATCGCGAAGTAAAACGAACCGTTGGGTAAAGGTAGAGAATATTTCCTGACGGAGAAGCGCAAAGAATACACCCGCAAAAACGAAACTGCAAAACAGAACGAACAGAAGAAAAAGGACCAGCCATTTCGACGAGAATTGTCCCACTGCTTCGCCGGTGCCCCACGCCACATGATAAAACTCGACACAAGCGCCGGTCAGGAAAAACGCAGCGGCGAAGAACGCGATCCCATGCTGGATGGAAAAACGCTTCATGCTCCGCCCGTGCCTTTTTCTGCTGTGGAAGTTTTTCCTTCGCCCAAGCCTTGTTCAAAGAGTTTCAAATACTGTTCACACATCTGGTCAATCGTATACATATCGAGAATTCGCGCCCGCGCCGCATTGCCCATTGCATGGCGCTGGTCTGACGCGGCGGACAATTGTAATATAGCTTTCGCCAATTCCTCAGGAGATTCCGGCGGGACCAGCAGCCCGTGAACGCCATGCTCAACGGTCTGGTCAACGCCTTCGACGCGGGTCGCAATAACGGGTAAACCTGCGCTCATCGCTTCGAGCAAGGCGATGGGCAACCCCTCCCATCGCGAAGGCAGGATGAAGATATCCGCCGCCGCCAGGAACCTGGTCACATCCGCTTGCATCCCGAACAGCTTAACTTTGTTTTCCAGCTTAAGTGAACGTATCTGTGCTTCCAATTCGGGTCGCAAAACGCCGTCGCCGCAGATGCCTGCCTTCACATTTGGCATTTCCTTCACGACAACCGGCATGGCTGCGACAAGGTATTCATGCGCCTTTTGATAGACCAACCGACCGACGGAAAGAAGGAAAATATCATTTTCTGCGAAGCCAAGTTCCCTGCGAACGGAACGCCTATCCACGTCAGTGATCGGCACGGGAGTGATGCCGTTGGGGATCATCACGATCTTATCCGCGCGGATGCCTTCCTCCAGCGAGATTTGTCGGGTCTTTTCAGAGACCGCCACAATGCAATCCGCCATGCTGATGACGATCGCGGCATGGACAATCTCCTTCCAACGGGAAAAACCTTCGATCCTGCCATGATGCGTTGCGATCCGCACAGGGATCCGCAATGCCCAGGCAACCGGCAGGGCAAGCACATTGCTATCATGGGTGAATGATTCGATGACATCGGGCTTCCACTTGCGAGCGAGAGCACAAAGGCGAGCCAATCCCTGAATTAAGGAGATCAGGTTCGCAAGCGCCCCAACGCCTTTCTTAAACCCATGCAGATCGACGATGGGAAATTTCGCATCACGCTGCCACACCTCATGTAATGCCTCGCGGTCATAGAAAAAGACGGCATTCACATCATGTCCGCGTTCACGGAACCAGCGCGCCTGATCGAGCAGCACCTTTTGCGCCCCACCGGTCGCCATTTGCGTGCCGAGAAGAAGAATCTTCACTGATTCCTCTTCCCCGCCAGCACACTTTGAAAGAACTCCAACCGTGATGCTTCCTTCTTACGTTGATCGAGGTAGGGTCCGACAATGGCAAGATCCACCCGTTTGCCGATCATGTCATACGCGAACTTGCGGATGCGCTCCGCATTGGCGATGATATTATCCTCCGTATTTGGGATACGCAGGATGGTATCGAGATCCACTTCGTGCAAGTCCGTATCGCGGAAGGCGATAAGAACAGGGATACCATAGGCAAGCGCTTCACGTACCTTCAACACCGATGCTTCCTGCATGTTGTTGCGGTGCAAAGCAAGCGTACCGCAGGCAACATCTGTCTCAGCGAGAACTTCACGAACCTTTTCCAAACTTAAAAAGCCGTGCAAGCGGACATTGGATGGAACGGGTTCATCCATATCCTTGTCGCTGTAGCCGACAATATTCACAATCATCTCGGGATATAACTTTGCGAACGCGATCAACTTGTCCACGCCGTGCCAGCTCATGCCAGGTGTCCCAACCAGCGTGATGGCGGGATGTTCATGCCTGGTGGGCGGAAGCGGCTTCGCATCGCTTAAGTCCACCCCGTTGGCAATGACCCGCACCGGCTTATCGTGTTTTGGCACGAGGATATCCACCAATTCATGGGAGGGGGAAACCACTCCGCTGGCGAGACCGAATGTTATTCCGCGGGTGATGCGGTTTAGCCAGTAGAAGAAAGCACCTTTTTTGCGATACTCGTCCACATCGTTGGAATTCGTGTCCAACACCACGGGTGCAATTCTGTAGATGCGATGCAAGGGATAAGAATACAGACCAAAGCGAAGGTAGATGATATCCGGTCGGTATTCGCTCAAGGCGGCAAGCATACGCATCAGCCCTTTGGCGCGGTTGACCTCGCGTTTGAAAAGTCCACCCTGCGGGTCAAATAAAAAGAGCCGTTCGCCGGGGATGGAGATCTCCGCAGGGGTCAGGCTGAACAGAGTGACTTCGTGTCCCTGCTCCCGCCACAGTTTGATGTGAGTCTTGATCTTCTTCCCCACCCCGCCCTGCATGATCTCCGGTGCGATGTGGATGGTAACGTAGGCAATGCGCATTGCTTGAGCATCCTTCTAAACAGTGTTTGGTCAGTTGTGAACTTCACGCCAGATTGTACTTCAAGAAAAGGATGGGTGAATTTTCTTCTTTGCGAGAGGCGTACGTCATAATATTTTTTGGATAAGTCTAGTACAATAAGAACCGAGTGGTCGTTTTAGGTAGGCAAAATTTATCTACAATGCCCTCAAATATCTGCTCTGCATCCCTGGAGAACTACAATGCCACGAATCCTACTTGCCGGACTGGGCTCTATCGGTCTTCGGCATTTGAATAATCTACTTCAATTGGGAGTAGACGATATTATCTTGCTGCGTACCCGGAACGAACCTGTGAAAGAAGCCCCGCACCTGCCAGTATTCACCAAACTCCATGACGCACTAAACCAAAAACCTGATGCCGTAATCGTCAGCAACCCGACATCACATCACCTGGAAGTTGCCCTTCCGGCGGCTCGGGCTGGCTGTCACCTATTCATTGAAAAGCCGCTTTCCCACACATGGAAGGATGTCGATGAATTGCTTTCCATCACCAAAGAAAAACAGACCATCAGCATGGTCGGTTTTGACATGCACTTCGACCCGGGTCTTCGGAAAATGCGCGAACTGATCCAGGACGGGCTTATCGGGCGTGTTACCGCGATCCAAGCCCAGGTAGGTCAATACCTTCCAGATTGGCATCCGTGGGAGGACTATCGAAACGGTGTCAGCGCCCGGGTGGATACAGGTGGAGGGGTCATTCTGGACCTCATTCACGAGATCGACTATGTGACCTGGTTGATGGGGGACGCCAAAGAAATCATGTGCATGAATGACCGTGTCAGCAGTTTGGATATCCAAACCGAAGACACGGCAGCGATCCTGATCCGCTTTATGAGTAGCGCTATCGGTACGATCAATCTCGATTACATACAGCGCACCATCTCGCGTTCCTGCCGCGTGGTCGGTGAAGAAGGAACGCTCAATTGGGACCTCATGAACCAAAAGGTCTCCTGGTTTTTGAGCACAGATAGATCATGGTATGAATTCTCTTATGCCGGATTTCAGCGCAATGACCGGTTTCTCGCCGAAATGAAACATTTTTTAGACTGCCTGGATGGGAAAGCCCAGCCGGAAGTGAGCCTGGAAACCGGTGCCCGGTCGCTTAAAATAGCGTTAGCGGCAAAAGAGTCTGGAAAGACCGGAAAGGCAGTGGTTTTACATTGAGTTCAAAGCCATATATTGTTGGATCAATTTGCGCGCGGGGCGGATCCAAGGGCATTTCGCGCAAGAACATCCGCCCATTGAACGGAAAGCCTCTCATCTCCTACACGATCGAGTGCGCCCGCGCCTGCCCTGATCTGGATCGAACCGTCATCTCCACAGACGATGAGGAATTCGCCCAAATCGCGCGTCAGTACGGTGCAGACGTGCCGTTCATGCGTCCCGCTCATCTCGCGCAAGATACGTCGTCAAAATGGGACGTATTCCGGCATCTGGTGGAAACGCTCGAAGCGATCGACCAACGCCACGTCGATGTTCTGGTGGACCTGGATACGGGCGTCCCATTGCGGCAGCCGCAGGATGTTTCCATGTGCATCAATACATTGCTTGGTAGCGATGCCGATGTGGTGGTCACGGCTTATGTACCGGACCGGAACCCATACTTCAACATGGTCGAAGTCGATGCGGAAGGGTATGCCAGGGTCAGCAAGCCATTGAGCGCTCCGATCACTCGCCGCCAGGCTGCTCCCAATGTCTATGGGCTGTCCCCAGCCGCCTACGCCATCCGCCGGGACGCGCTCTGGAAATATGATCACTGGGCACTTTCGAAAATAAAGATCTGCCTGCTACCCCACGAAAGGGCAGTAGATATCGATACGGAACTGGATTTCCGTTTTGTGGAATTTTTGATGACAACACAAAACTCTCAATAAGAGGATAAAGCAACATGGAAGATACACAAAAAATGGATACTCAAAATCTATTTCGACTGGAAGGCAAGGTGGCGATTGTCACAGGGGCAGGCGGTCTGCTGGGCGAACAACACGCCATCGCCCTGAGCGATTTCGGTGCCTCCGTGGTGCTGACAGACCTGAACACTGACATCATTCAGGAACGCGCCAAGGCGATCACAGCCCGCACGGGCACCCCCAGCCTGGCACTCGCCTGTGATGTGACCAAGACATCAGATTGGGAATCGGTCTTGAAGAAGGTCATCAGCGAATTCGGGCACGTTGACGTTTTGATCAACAATGCCGCCTTCACGAACCAGTCCCGTTCGGCGAATTTCGCCGCCCCGTTCACCGATTTCCCGGTGGAGGATTGGAATCAGATCCTCAACGTCAATCTGACAGGTTCCTTCATTGGATGTCAGGTGGTCGGGAAACAAATGTTGGAGCAAGGCAAAGGCAGCATCATCAACCTTGCCTCGTTGTATGGCGTGGTCAGCCCAAATCATAAGATGTACCCCGGCACGGGCATCAACCAGCCGGTCGCGTACTCGGTCAGCAAATCCGGCGTCATTGCGCTCACTCGTTATCTGGCGGGGCTGTGGGGCGAGAAAGGCATCCGCACGAACTGCATCACCCCCGGCGGCGTTTACAATAATCACAACGAACTGTTCGTCGAGCGTTTTTCCAATCTGAATCCCATGGGGCGGATGGAGCAGAAGGAAGAACTGCGCGGCGCGGTCGTATATCTCGCATCCGATGCTTCGGCATATTGCAATGGACATAATCTGGTCGTCGATGGCGGCTGGACGATCTGGTAGACCCTGGAGGAATCAATGGCTCGAGAATTTCAAATTGCAAACCGCTGGGTGGGCGAAAACCACCCGCCGCTTGTGCTGGCAGAGATCGGCATCAATCACGAGGGCAGCTTTGAAAAAGCGATCCAAATGATCGATGACGCCCATGCGGCTGGCTGTGAATGCGTCAAATTCCAATCGCATGTGATCGAAGACGAAATGATCCCGAACAATGTGATTCCTGGGAATGCAAAGGAATCCATCTGGGATATCATGGCACGCTGCGCCTTGAGCGAGGAAGAAGAGATCCGACTCAAAGAATACGTCGAATCAAAGGGGATGATCTACCTGTGTACTCCATTCTCACGCGCTGCCGCCGACCGCCTGCACAAGATGAATGTGGTCGCCTACAAGATCGGTTCCGGTGAATGCAACAACTACCCGCTCATTGCCCATATTGCATCCTTTGGAAAGCCGGTCATCCTCAGCACCGGGATGAACGACCTGGACTCCATTCGACCCGGCGTTGAGATCCTGGAGAAGGCAGGTGTGCCGTATGCGCTCACCCACTGCACCTCCATGTACCCAACTCCATATGATAAAGTCCGACTTGGCGCATTGAAAAGCATGGCGCAAAAATTCCCCAATGCCGTCCTTGGGTTAAGCGACCACTCGCTCGGAAATTACACCTGCTTCGCTTCGGTCGCTCTTGGGGCGCGCATTCTTGAAAAGCACTTCACGTCCGACAAGACCTGGCCCGGACCGGACGTGCCGATCTCGATCGACCCGAAGGAATTGAAAGAACTGGTCGAAGGGTCCAAGGCGATCTTTCAGGCTTTGCCCGGCTCAAAGGATATTCTGCCGGAGGAACAGCCGACCATTGATTTCGCCTACGCCTGTGTCGTATCCATCAAGGATATTGCAACGGGTGATGAATTAACCCGGGAAAATATCTGGGTCAAACGCCCCGGAACGGGCGAAATCAAAGCGGTCGATTTCGAAAGCGTGCTCGGGAAGAAAGCCCAAAAAGATATTCCCTTGAACTCGCAATTGAAATGGACCGACTTCAGCTAAGGATAAAGTATGGACGAAGAAGACCTTCGCAAAAAGATTCTTTTTGTGTCCGGCACCAGGGCAGATTTCGGAAAGATCAAGCCCTTGATCCAACAGATCAAGGATTGCGAGGATTTTTCTTATCAGATCTTTGCCACGGGAATGCACATGTTGTCGGTCTACGGGTTGACGGTGCATGAGATCCGCAAAGCTGGTTTTGACAATGTCTACTCATTTATCAACCAGGACAGCGCGATCACCTCGCAGATGGACCTGGTCCTCGCAACAACCGTGCAGGGTCTGGCATATTACGTGCGCGAGTATCAACCGGACCTGTTGGTTGTCCACGGAGACCGGGTCGAATCGCTCGCCGGAGCCATTGTCGGGGCGTTGAATAATATTCTGGTCGCTCACATCGAAGGCGGGGAACGATCCGGGACCATCGATGAGCTGATCCGTCATGCGATCACCAAGTTATCCCATATTCACTTTGTCTCCAATGATGAGGCGCGCAACCGATTAATTCAAATGGGCGAGTCACCCAGTTCCATTTTTGTGATCGGGTCACCGGACATTGACGTCATGCTTTCCGATCAACTACCGGAACTTTCAGAGGTAAAAGAAAAATACAGCATTCCTTTTCAGGAATACTACATTTTCATCTATCACCCCGTCACAACTGAGATCGATGAACTGGCTGACCACATCCACGAAGTAATAAACGCCGTAATCGATTCGGGGATGAACTATGTTGTGATCTATCCGAACAACGATGTCGGCGCGAGCATTATTTTGCAGGAATTAAAACGTCTCGACGGAAATCCCAAGATCAGGATGATCCCTTCCATGCGGTTCGAGCATTTTCTTACGCTCCTGCGAAACGCGAAAGCGATCCTCGGCAATTCGAGCGTCGGGATTCGGGAAGCGCCAGTCTATGGAGTACCCACCATCAACATTGGGACGCGTCAATTGAACCGCTATGAATACGCGTCCATTTTCAATGTGGACTACAGCAAAACTGCCATTCTTGAGACGTTGAAAGGGCTGCCCTCTTCAGTAAAACCCAGCCTGCATTTTGGGAAAGGTGAAAGCGCCAAATTGTTCCTGGAAGAATTACACAATGCTTCCCTCTGGAACACCAGCCGCCAGAAACAATTTGTCGACTTTGATGTGGTGGAGCGTCCATCCAATAATGACCCGGCAGATGGAGACAAGGCAGAAAAATAGCATCACACGAAACACCTTGGCGGGGCGACCAAAGTCCGCGATATTCTTAATACCACAACAAACCAGCCATGCTCATCCATCAAGGATTTGCATGGCTGGTGCTTTTACAGGGTGTATCGTTCACTCATGTTATTTGCAACGATTGTTTTTTCTTACGGAACAATTCGCTCAACTCATAGGCCTGCACAAATTTCCATGCCTTATTAATGACGGCACGGTCATGGGTCTTGAATGCCTGCTCCAAATTATCGCGGATGCGGCCGCCGTCCCAAAACAGGGAAGATTGAAAGCCTTGTAATAAAACAGTTTCTCGAATGAATTGATGTCCGCGCGGCGAATCCCAGCCTTCATCAAGATTGGGAAAGCCCATCTTCTTGGTGCGTTCCCGGATCGCGTCAGGAATAATACCCCTCATCGCATCCCGCAAAATGCGTTTGGTATACCCGGCGCCGATCTTTCGGTTCGCAGGAAGGGCGAAAGCATAGGTCACCAGCCTCCAATCCATTAGCGGAGAACGGACTTCGACTCCATGCGCCATGGAAAGGCGGTCAAAATTACGCAGTACAGACGGAAGGTGCTGGTAATGAAAATCTGCATAAAGCGTTTGATAGAGCTGGTCGAAGCCCGCCAGACGGGTTTTATCCGCATTCTTCACCGGCAACTCCAGCATAGACGTTTGCACGGACAACCAGGCAGAGTTATCCTGTTTACCCAAATATTTTTCCCCTGCATTCTTAATGGCGTTAACATAGGAACCCAATGTATGGGTAATGCTCATTTGATTCCGAATGGATGCCAACTGAAGCCAGCGGACGGGGTTTTTGCGCGCATCATGCATTGCCGCGAAGACATGCCAGGTGTATCCGCCCAATGCCTCATCGCCACCATGTCCATCGATCGTGACAACGACTCCGTTCTCTCTCTGCTTCTTATGCACATACCATGGACCGAGATGAATATCGGACAGGTTTTCCAGTTGATAAAGAACCTCATGAAAGTGTTCAAGATACATACCGGCGTTCATCTCACAGTAAATGGGCTGCACGCCTGTTTGTCGGATGACCTCGTCGGCATAGTTTCGCTCGTCAATGACCTTCCCTGGATACGTCCCAATGAATGCCTTCTGCCATTCATGTGCCATCCGCATTGTGGTATCTCCTGATCTGCGGATGTAGCTCATGGAGCTAAGCACAGAACTGGAATCCAAACCGCCGCTCAAAGCCGTACCGATCGGCACATCGCTGCGCATTCGAATTCGGCAGGCATCCAGGAACAATTCGCGGTACCGAATCACTTGCTCTTCATAATCTGAAGGGACTTCCGGCAGGTGATCCAAAGTATTCCACCAACGGCGAAGCGTCAAATGTCCATCAGCAGTGAGGGTCATACAATACCCTCCCAACAAGTTCTTTAATCCCAGTAATAGGCAATCTTCTGCGCCTTCCACCAAGGAGGGAGTTTCCAAAGATGCTGCGAGAAGAGACGGTGCGAATTCGGGATGAAATCCATCCAGTCCTAGGAATGCCTTCATCTCGGATGCAAAAGCAAAACGCTTGCCGTCGAAAAAATAAATCATCGGCTTGACCCCGAAACGGTCACGTGAGAGGAAAAGCTTGCGCTCGCGGCTGTCCCAGATCGCCATTGCCCACATACCGTTCAACTTGAACTGGAAATCCTCTCCCCATTTATCATAGCCAGCCAGAATAACCTCTGTATCAGATTCGGTCTTGAATTGATACCCCAAATTCTCAAGCTCTTTTTTCAGTTCGACAAAGTTATAGATTTCGCCATTAAAAACGATCCAATAACGCCCATCTGCAAAGGACATGGGCTGATCGCCTGTATTCAGGTCAATAATGGCAAGGCGGCGATGACCAAAGCCCAAAGACGCAGATTCATCCACATGGATATCCCAGCCATCGGGTCCTCGGTGAGCGATCTGATTCGTAAAGCGGATCAATTCCTCACGGGAGATGGGTCTGCCATCCAAATTCCAAACGCCAGTAATTCCACACATAGATTAAATCTTCCTTATTTCAATTAATGTCCGGGCGAATTCTTCAAAATTCTTCGTCTCATTATATCTTTCCAGCCACATATCAATGCTGCCCTGCCGCTTCTTTGGCATCTGCTCATGCTGGTCACAGGCATTGAGCAGAGTTTTTGCGATCTCCTCAGGGGCGGGGTTGGGAGTCAACAAAAATCCGTTCGATTCGTTGACTATCTCCACATTGCCACCCACCGCTGTGGCAATGACCGGGATGCCGCAACTAATGGCTTCCATGATGGAAACGGGCGTCCCTTCGGTCGAGCTGACATTGACGAAGATATCAAATGGTTGGGTTAAATAGGTTTGGATAAGCGTGGTCTTGCGGATATTCCCATGAAACTTAACCACACAATTTGGGCTGGTCTCCGTTCGAGCCTTTCTGGTGAACTCTTCGAGACGATCACCATCGCCAAAGTGATGCCACTCGAATGTGAGGTCACTTCGCAAACGCGCCGCCTCTTTTACCCCGGCAAAAAGCAGATCAAGCCGTTTGATAGGATTGATGGATGAACAGGAAACTATCCGAAAAATGCCGTCGCTCGATGATCTGGTCACACCGCCAGGATCCGGAACACCCAAAAGGGCTGTCTTATATTTTTCAGCGTATTGTGGATATCTTTCGATAAGATATTTTGTGCCAGCCTCTGAAGCGGAATATAAGCCATCGAGAAACGAGATTGCCCTATCTCTGCAGTGCCAGGGTTTGTACAATTCCTCGTAAATATCATATCCATGAGCCCGGGAAACAAGACGCATTGCCGGATGTTTTTCCTTCACAAGCCCAATGCCCATTGATATCTCATTGAACCAATACGTATAAAAGACGGTATTTGCCGAAGAGATCTTTTTTTCTGCAAGGAAATTTTCCACCCAATTCCGAGTCAGGACCGCCCCCCCTAGGAAGAAAAACAACCTCCACAAATACAAGGGTGAAAGGGAACCGGGCAGTCGTTCCCTGATATCCAGATAAAAATCCTTCGAGAAAGGGGCAAGAATACTTGCAAAAATTTTCCTTAGAAGGGTATAGCTTTTTGCAAAACGAACATCCACTTCCACACCGGCTGGCAATGGCAAGAGCTCGCCCCGCGCTTCTCGCGGAACAAGAATAATGCGTTCAAACTTCCTGCTGAGAAGCTCCACTTCACCCTTTAGAAAATTTTGTTCCGCTGATGAATCATAAGGATAATTATTTGTAAACAGCACAATCATCATTTGCCAAGGACCTTTTTCACTCCACTAAATGTACCCAGCATTCCTTTGAGGCTGTGGAAATTTGCCGCGAACAAACCAATCAACGCCCAATAATAAAAAAGCCAGCGCCATTTTTCTTTGCTCCAACTTTTACGGAAGAGGTAATCATAATTGACCACGCTCATTTCCGCCCATTGCTGAACTTTGAGACGATTCATGGGGCTTTCGTTGTGGACAAGGGTTGCGGAGGTTTGATAATAGATTTTATAACCTGCATCGAGAACCTGCTTGGAAATATCCACATCTTCCATCAAGCCGTAATGGGCAAGGGCTTCGTCAAATCTGGCTTTCTCGAACACTTCACGCCGAAACGCCATGCAGCAGCCGGAAAGACATTCGATGAATCCGCTTCTTTGATTTTTGCGCGGATGCGACGGCATCCCGGATGGGTAAAACCTGCCATTACCCGTCCCAACCACGCCGAACACAGCGCGAATGGTTCCAAATAAAACTCGTTCCAGCCTAAGGCGAAGAGACAGGGGCGGAGCATTTTTGGGCGGCACGATCCGCCCGCCAACTGCACCGATCTCACGCTTTACATCGTTCGCCAAAACCTTTTCAACTTCGGCAAGATAGTTAACATCCAAGTCAACATCATCATCAAAGAAGAAGATCAAGTCGCCTGTACATTCGCGGATGCCATGATTGCGCTGCAAGGTCAACCCGGGTTGGGAGTGAAAATAGCGAGCGGAGAACGGTAAATTAGCCGAACCAAGAAATGCCTCGAGCTTTTTCTCATCAGACGAATCGACAACAATTAACTCATCTGGCAGACGGGTTTGCGCGGTGATGGAGGGCAGCGTCTTCGCGAAATCGTTGAAGCGGTTACGGGTGCAGATAATGACTGAGATTTTCATGTCGCAAGAGGTGACAGTCACCTTAAAGGTGACTGTCACCTAACACCTTTTCAAAGATTTCTTTATGTCTCGCAATAAACTTTTCCAGAGAAAATAGATCCACAGCTCGTTGGCGCGCTCTTTGTGAAAATTCTTCGCGGTTGGAAAAGACTTGCATAACCGCATCTGCCATCGTTTGCGCATCGGGAAGGTTGATCCTATCCCAATCATGCTCCACATGAACGCCAATACCAGCCTCCCCTACCAGCTCGGGCACGCCGCCATTATCCAAATGGACAATCGGCATCCCCAATGCCATCGCTTCCAAAACCAGACCCGGCGATGGGTCGGCATATTTGGTGTGCAGCAAGAGATGGGCCTGTGAGTATAGCGCGGGGGCATCCGCTTGCGTGTACATCCCTGTGAAGGTCACATGCTCGGTCAGATTCATGTCATGCAAAGCTTGCCTGGTCCACGCTTTGGCTTCATCACGCGGAAGCCAAAGCGTGCCGGTGACGATCAGCTTTGCGTTTGGAATATCACGATGCAATGCCTTGAGCGTTTGAAGTGCCAATTCAAGGCGATACTTTTCGTACTGGTTTCCACCCAATAGCAGGGTCAAAGCATCGGGTCTCGGCTGGCAGGCTTCGGGTGAAAAGAGGCGGGTGTCCACAGGATTGTAGACGATCTCGCTCGGCACATCCGGTGGGGAGATGTATCGTTCCGCGCTATCCATGCAAAACTGACTTTGATAGACGATGAAATCTGCGAAGCTGATCATCCGTTTCAAGGAATGGTTCGAAGCTTCGTAGTTCTCGCCATCCCAGGCAGGGAAGGCAACACCATTCTGGTTCACAACGACTTTCAAACCCTTAAGTTTTGCCTGTGCGAGAACTTCGAACTGCAAAGGATGTGCAACACTGCTGACCGCGTAAAGAAAATTCGCAGCGGGAAAATGATGCGGAAGATGCTCGGCTAGATAGGTAAGCTTCACTGCGCCACCATGTGCAAACTCACTGCGTTTCGCTGGCGGTGCTGGAAAGTTTGGACTGAGATAAGAGACGACTATTCCGCCATTTCCTTTCTGGAAAGCGGAAAGCATCAAACGAGCAGGGAGAGACTTCGCCCAATCTCGCAAAGCGAACACCGTCCGAAAGAAGTTCGGAAAGGATTGCTTGAGGGAATTGAGCAGGGTTCTCAGCATGTTATTTTGCAGGGATGCACTCAGCCCAAATATCTGCCCAACGAATTTCAAAATGAGTCACGTTAAGCCCTGCTTGTTTCATTTCATCATAAAAGATGTCTTTGGAATATTCGAGTTCGTGGGTATCATCGGTGTAAGGAAACAGACCAAGTTCCTTTTTCAACGCGGCGTGCAGATTGCGTTCAAAGGTCGGCACACGGATGAGGAATTTCTTTGGCTTGAATCGCACGGTCAGGTCTTTGAGAAATTCGGGGCGGTTCTTCAAGTGTTCGAGGACGCTGGAGAGCACGACCACATCAAATGAGCCGCGTTCAGGAATATCTTTGAACACATCCCCAACAACAAACTCAATATGCGGATGATCGAAACGCTGTTTTCCGAACCCGATCTGCTTTGCGTCGAAATCAATTGCCAGGACGTTTGCATCGGAGTGTACAGCAATGGCATGAGCCAGCGCGCCATATCCACAGCCAAGGTCGAGCACTTTGGCATTTTTATCAATGCGGTCATAGAAGAACGAATGAATACCATCCATCACTTCATGTTTGATATGAACGCCTTCACCCCAGCGTTTGCATTGCAGGTCGATCTCGTAATTGACAAAGTCATAAATTCCCAACAACCAGCGGGTCGCTTCGCGCGGATCGGAAGATCGCTCTGCGCCGATCATGGTTTTGATGATGAACCTTCGTAAACCACGAGGCAAAAGATAATATGACGTTTTCTGCATGAATGAGATCATTCAACAAATCCTTTCATGAAATCAGCCCATAAGGGAATTTGGCTTTCATAACTATTGCCTTCGGCGGTCATGCGCCCGGCAGTCAGCATCGGCTGGAGGTCGGCTTGGGATGAGTGATAAATTTGAAGGGCGTAGGAAGTGAGCGCATCCACGTCCTCCACAGCAGTCATAAAAGCGTTTTCACCGTGTTTAACCAAATCCATTGCCTGACCCACACAAGTTGTAACAAGAGGGACTCCGCTCGCCATGCTTTCCAAAATCGCTTTCGGTCCACCTTCCTGACGAGATGACACTACATATAGGTCCAGCGTCTGGAACAATTTGGCAATCTCCGGGTAGGACTTTAGATAGATATGCCGGTAAGGAATACCCGCCTCTTTCAATCCTTTTTTGACATAGCCGCGCGCCGGACCGGATAGCATGACGAAGAGTTCGGGAATCTCCTTCTTCAAGCGTTTAATGGTCTCCACAAAAATATCAGGACCTTTGATCAACTTCGGCTCCATGCCATCGCCCCACCCCACACCGTCCTTTTGAAACGATCCCACCACAAAAGCAGTTTGTGGAATATTCAACTCCCGGCGGGCAACCTGCTTCATTTCCATATTTCGATAAGGGAAATAATCCAGATTGATCCCGATCGGTATCACGAATACTTTTGACGCCTCGATCCCCGTTCGCAAAACCGCATCGCGCATTTCCATGTGGGAAACCTGAATACGAGAGATGCGTTCGTGATGCCGGGACAAACCGGCATACACTGCATCAAACTCTGCTTCCCCACTGCCCGGCGCGCCGTGAAAATAAGAAAATCCAATTCGATTCGGTATTAAATTCAGCCAATCATCATTCGTCAAAAAGAACTGGCTTGCAAAGAAAATAGTCTGTGGCGCGGCAGCATGCTTCCAATATGGACTAGCAATCTTTATCCCAAGATTTCTTGAAATTTCAGCCAACTCGCGCATGTCCCAATCCAGCGACCAGCCCACATTATCGCCATACATGATCAAACGGGAATACGGCTTCCAATTCCAGGAAACTACCTTCAGGAGCGCCTTTGCTGTACTTTGTAAGATCCTATTCATGGTTTCGACTTAATTCCAAAACGTCTAAATATTGTTCGCTCACTTCCTGAATGGATGGAAGAGATATGCAGGACTGGAACGCATCATACCCGTCCGCAACCTGGCTCAACAACCCGGGGATCTCCTCCGCCGAATCAAATCCCGCGCCTGCCTGCCTCACAATCTCAGGGTGACCTCCGCTCTTGAGGTAAACTGCAGGAAGTCCGCAGGTCAACGCTTCGATGAGCGAATTAGAACACGGGTCATTTCGACTGGCAGTGAGGTAAATATCGTGAGAACGGAATAAATCTGCCATGCGATACGAATCGACTGCGGGAATCATGCGAATGTTCTTGAACACGACGGGGCTGCGCCCTACGAATGTGAATTCAAATAGATCCAAGTCCAAATGTTCATCCAGCCATTGGTAGACAGAAGCGCCTTTATTGACATTATCCGACCAGCTTGAGGCGATCAGGCGAACCTTCCGATCGCGTGAAAGAGAAACCCTACCCTGCCGATGAAAAATTTCAGGGTCAGCCGCATTCATGATAACCACTGGTTTTTTGAATTCCATGCCAAGTTCAAAGTGTTTTTCAAGACTATAACGTGATTGGAAAATGGTCTTATTGGCAAATTTTTGATTGACAGCTTGTATATTCCGGTCAACTCCTTCGTCCTGTCCACGGTAGATATCGATGGGACCATCTACACGATGGACAAACAGAACCCGGTTTCGTTTCACCAATTTGAGCCGATTTTCATCAAAGTTGAAGGAGTTTAAAAGGCAGGCTCGTGTTGTACGTGAAAGGCGGTTATTCTCAAGTTGTAAACCTTTCGCATGGGCTTGCCGCATGAACGCTCGCAGGAATTGATGCCCACCGCCTGTGGGAGGCGGCTCGAACTCATGAAAGATGGATAGGTCAGCCGAGGATCGCCAACCTTCGACCAGGGCGAGAAAATTCGAAATTGTTCTGCGTAATCCGATTTTTATTCCCATATGATTCAATAAAAGTCTTTTCCTGGCATCCCATTCATAACCAAGCCTCAGTTGTTTATAACAGCTGAAAGGACGCCACATCTTTCTCAACAAGCGGACCTTGTCGATATTTTTTACCCTTCCAATCCACTCCAAATAATCGCCGAGTGTGAATTTGAGTAAATCTCAGAATTCGCATCAAATTATTTTTTTCTAGTTTCATCGTATTGATCTCATCCGGGTTTAGCCGAGTCCGCGCAAGTTTTAATTTTTGCTGTGAACTTCGCTTCATAAACGGCAAATGCAAACATCGATAATAAGATTGGTCCCATGACATTTCAAGGTGCAGATATCTGCGCAGCTTTGTGTTGAATCCATCCTTAAACCTAATATCTTCACCAAGCAATCGTTCAGAGCAATTATTCCAGCTTTCTATCATGGAAAAATTGTAGAGCTTGGTCATCGAACGGGATGGCGGTGCAAGAAAGCCTTTGGCAGTCTTATGCTTCAGGTCGATAGATGTGACGTTCAGAACATTTCCGAATATACACCAATGTTTTGAGAAAACACCTGCCAGCAAATTACACCGCAAGGTCGCCAACCCCACTGGGTCATAGATCTCGTCGCCGTCCACCCCAAAGATCCATGTATTCGTTCCAAAATACGGTTCAAGGGCAACAGTGGCTTCGCGGAGATTCTGGATGGTGGTCAGTTCTATTTTCGGATATTGATCTGACAGGCATCTACAAATTTCGAATGTTCGGTCCGTGGATTGATGGTCGGTTATGATAACTTTGTCACAAAAATCCAAAATATTCAAAACAGCGCGTTCGATATAGATGTCTTCGTTTCGAACCTGAACACTTCCAACGATCTGGGGATTCTGCATATCACAAGTATCCTATAGTTATCTTTTATACGATTCGCTCTCATAGGATATCCGGCTTTATTCTTCGTCATTTTGGCTCCCCTGTCCAAAATGACGAAGCCGGGTGAGAAGTTTCATTAATAGTTCATGGATCCAGATCAAAACACTGCAACAATCATGCTGGTAGATATCGCAAGTCTCTCCCACCAGCATGTGTTTTATTCGTCGTCCGAATTGAGACCTCTTCTTTATTGCCGGATCGAGGTGAAAATTTCCTCACGCCCAGGTTTACAAAAGAGCGTATTCTCGATCAGGACAAGATCCAATTCGGTGGAGTTCAGCATTTCCAATCCGACGGCATAATAGTTGAGGATGGGTTCACCACCAGGATTGAACGAAGTATTCAGCATGATAGGCATGCCTGAAAGCTTCTCGAACTCCATCAGGGTCTGGTGCATGAAAGGGTGTTGATCCTGGCGCAGGGATTGCAGGCGGCAGCTTCCATCCACATGGGTAATGGATGGCAATTGCTCACGATATTCGGGACGTGTATAGCAGATCACGGACATATATGGGATGTCAGCAGTATTGGTGAAATACTCCGATGTGCGTTCGGCAGCAGCGATCGGGGCAAAGGGACGATACCATTCGCGGTGCTTCACCTTACGATTAACGATATCCTTCATATCCTTATTGAGAGGATTGCAAAGGATGGAGCGGTTGCCCAGCGCCCGTGGACCGATCTCGTATCTCCCGCGGATCACACCGACCATATAATCAGTGTGAACTAATTTTGCCAAAATGGCTGGAACCTGAGCCAACTCCAATTCAGCAAAGGGATATTTGCCCTTGAGCATTGGCAGGTCATTCTTATCAAACACTTCTGAGCCAAGATACGGTGAGAAGTATTCACCATATCCTTTGAAATCGCCGTTTTCGCCATTATTCCAATATACATACAGCGCTGCTCCCGCAGAGAGACCGCAGTCCGATGGATTGGGAACAAAGTAAGTTGACTCAAAAACGCCGAGCTGTTGGATCTCATAATTGGTAATACCGTTCAAGGCACAGCCCCCCACCACGCATAGATTCTTTGACTCACCGAAATACGGCTTGAGGAGTTCGATTACCTCTTCGGTCCACACAGCCTGGACGGTGCGCGCCAGGCTTTGAGCGGTCTTATCCTCTGGCCCAGCCAGGCGCAGGATTTGTTTCTGAGCACCGAGCATCTTCTTGACCGCGCCCTTGACGCCTGCTGCATCGTCCTCATCGGGCACAAGGAATTTTGCCAGATCGGGTATATCCTTCAACCCAATTGCGTTGATGTGGTGTGCCTTCCCATATTTGTTCAACCCCTCGATCTGGCGCGGAGCAGCCTTGACATATTTTTGGACATACTCTTTGGCAAACGGTTTCCATTCATCGATCACATCACCGTAGGCGGTCAGCCCCATGGCTTTTCCAGAGGTTGTCCCTTCGACTTCCGGCTTGATCCCTACTATATATCCCATATTGTTGTAACTCTGCCCGAAGCGTATCGGATTATTATGAATGTACTTCAGTCCCTTCCCACTGGCTTTAAAGATCAGGGTCTGTCCATCATTTCCTTCACCATCATAGCTTAGGACAAGCGCATCATCGTAAGGGGAGGTGTAGTATGCCAAAGCGGCATGGCTTAAGTGATGGTCAACATGGTGCGATGATCCAAATTGAAAACCGGATTTTTCAAGAACTGTTTTGAAATTATTGTATTCCCCAACCCTGCCCTGATTTTGAACGGCAAGCGCATCGAATTTCGTTCCCCATTCCTTCGCAACAATCGAAAGAAATAATTCCATATCATCCAGCGACACTTCCTGATATCCACTGGGATGTTTACCTGGTTCCAGTGTGATGCAATGCAATTTGTAACGTTTTTGGCGGAAATAACGCTCCGCCTCCATCACACCTACAACTTTTCCATCAACGATGTGTGAAAAGCTTGTGTCGTGTCCCAGGGTCACGCCTAAAACTGATTTCATTGGTATCCTCCAAAAAAAGATTTATTTTATAGACCCAGCATGTCAGATGTCATCTGGATGCTTTTACAAAGTAACCTGTTGTAAATTTCTTCCAACGAGGTGTATCCGCTTTAAAAACCGACATATCATACCAGCATAACCAACGGGAGGCCCACTTCATAGACCAGCGCAGGGATTTCGAAGCAATAGTTCTACCGTCCAAGTTAGGAATACCCAATTCGAGCATCAAACCAAGCACACCAGGATACCCTCCCATACGGTAAACATCGACTGATTTAAATTTTTTAAACAAGTTCCGAAGACCGTCTTCGGTAAATCGCTGAAAGTCGTATGGGTCCGCATGTACCGGGTATAAAAAAGGGACCGAAACGAAGACCAAACCATTGTCACAGAGGAGACGGTTCATTTCATCGACACAGGCTTGTGGATCAGGCAGGTGCTCCAGTACTTCCGTACACACAATACAATCAATGCTTTTCTCTTTTAACGGCACACAGGTCACATCAGAAAAAATATTGGGATGGGTTTCAAAATCCAGGTTTAGATACCACCAGGCTCGTGCCTGACTTTCGGGCGGCTGAAAACTGCCGCGTTTTTTTTCACGCTTGCCGCCAAGATCCAACACCACGCCGCGCATTTGATCGGAAAAAGCATCCAGACTAGCGTCAAGCCACAAACGCCGGTATGTCACATAGTTGTTTTTCCAGAAGCCGGATCTTTCAGGGAGGATATCTTTTTCGACTAAGTACATACTACATCCTGCTTTTGATCATATTCACCAGCCGCACCCCAGCTTCCCCATCCAATTCACCGCACTCGGACACGGCATAGGCATGACGAGCATCTCGGTCAAGTGTTCGGTCGTTGAGATAGTTCTCGAGAGCTGTGAATAATTCCTTTTCGTTTTTCGCCACACGAGCGGCAGCAAGGCGTAATGGTCTGCGATTATGTGTCTGCCTTTGGAGAAAGCCGGTCGTCACGCTGAACCGCAAGCCAAAGGTATAAGGATCAAAGGCAACGTGGATGGTTGGTAAATCACATATTGCCGCTTCCAAACCAATGGTCGAAAAGTAGTTTATCATCACATCGCTGTATCGAAGAAGATAATTGAGTTCATCGGGACCTTCTTCGAAGGCGAGGTCTACGCGGTATTCGGCGGTGCGGTCACCGCTGGCGTCAATCGACCCTGGATTGGAGATATATGCGCCAGCCTTTCGGAACAACCCCTCCAGTACATGCCAGGCAGGTGAACCGAGCAATTTGATGTGTGGGTATGGGCGAACAACCAGATTGAACGACTCTCGCGAGAACTTTTCCCTTTGTTCGACCAAAACATGGTAGATGTCGAAATAATGATTAATGTTCACGCCACCTGCAAAGATAATGGTCCTTTTATCTGGGTCGAGATTAAGCGACTTTAGAAACTGTTCTCGTGTTTGAATCAACGGCATCATGAAGCGGTCATATTGAACGGGTCCTGTAATCTCAAGCTTTTTTGCGGGATAGCCATGCAACTTGATCGCCTCATCTGCCATCTGCCTGCTCCACACTGCCAGGCAGATGGGCTCAAAACCTCGATAGCCCATGTTGACAATATTGTCGTAGTTCGTGATGGCGGTGAAGGTAGGAATTCCCAAGCGTTGGGCTTCATGAGTGAATTTGTTCTCATTCCAAAAGCCGAAATTACCCATGCCCGGAGTTAAGACGCAGGAGATGTCCTGCTGCTTAAAAATATCATCGTGAGCATGCGTCTCGAAAAACTGGCGTTCCATCCATGCTAGCAGTATTCCCATACCGGGAATACGCCGAAGGATACTGACATAGGTCATTTGAACGGCCATGCCGGTCAGGGTGGCGTCAAATAATTTGGATTCGATCAGCTCGCGAAAACGCAAGTCGGTTGTCTCCGTCACAACCACAAAACGGCGCAGCATCCTCAACTGCTGCAACAGAAAATGCTTTTTATACAGTTCGTCGTATTGGTCTACTTGCAGTTCAAAATACTGTTGCGGGTCAAAGTCGAACGCGCGGAAGTACACGGGACTGAGAAAAAACAACGGCTTAAATCCACCTTCCGCCAAATGCTGGCGAAAGGATTGCTGATGGAAAGCGCGCGCCGCCATTTTTCCGTGCAGGGGAATACCAATCTTGATCTCGGACATTAAATTAACCGCAATACTTCATCACCCGTTTCGATAAAGATAAGCCGTCCATTTCATGAAATGCCAATGCTTGTTGAGGCGTGCCGCAGGCAGGATAGCCTTCGACGGCGAATTTGACCATCAGCTTACTGTTGAGCAGTCCATTCTCAGCACATACAGTGAGGACGTTATCCATCAGGCCGCCAGCGGGGTGATGATCTTCAAGTATGAAGATGGTAGAGTAGGGCTTGAGAGTTTCAGCAAGCCATTTCACGTCCACACGGTTGAGCCAGGGCATGTTGATGATCTTCAAGCCGAACCCGCGCTCGGCAAGGAGTTCGCTGGCGAGCAAGGCTTCGTGAAGCATGACAGGTCCATAGGCGAACATGGCCGCATCTTTCCCCGCGGTGAGTGGACAGCCGTGCCCAAGCTTAAACTCATACCCAGCCGGGAGGGTTATGCGGCGCGGACTGGGCCCGATGATGATGCGCAATGCGGAGTTTTCATCCGTTTGCTCAACACAGTATTCCATCGCCAGGCGTGTTTCTTCGGCATTACAGGGTTGAATGATAAGACAGTTCGGCAGCGCGGAAAAGAGCGAAATATCGCGCAGGCTTTGGTGGGATTTACCCGGACCGGCAGGGATCAAGCCTGCGTAATGCAAGGCATAAATGATCTTGGATTTCTCGCTCGCAGCATTGTAGATTTGTTCGTTTGCGCGTGAAGCGAGGAAACTAGCGAAGGAATTCACAACGGGTAGAAGTCCCTGACGAGCCAGACCAGCTGCCATTGAGACCATGTCCTGTTCGGCGATGCCATTCTCGATGAAACGGTCGGGATAGGTATTCTCAAAATCCCGGACTTTGCAATCAGAGGAAAGATCTGCATCCAAGACAACAATATCTTTGCGTTTGGCGGCGAGTTCCACCAACGTTTTGCCATATGCGCGCGAGACATATTCATCCGTCGGCTTGACGGAGAGGCGCTCCAGCGCAGCCTGACTCAGCGGCTCGCCTTCTAACATGGATGGCGCGGCGGCTTTCGCCTCAGTCTCAACGGAAGTCAAACGCAGCGGGTCGAGCGAGATAGCTTTAAGGTCCGTGTTGATGCGTGCAATGAGTTCTTTATATCCTGTGTCAAAGGCGGCATCATCCGGCGCGCCGGAGTGCCATGGATACAATCCTTTTCCAATTTCAAGCGCAGCGGGATGTTCCATGAACGAGATGCCGCGTCCCTTGATGGTATCGGCGATGATGATCTGTGGTTTGCCTTTAACTTGTCTCGCCTCAGCAATCGCCTTTTCAAGTTGGCGGAAATCGTGACCATCGATTCGGATGACATGCCACCCGAATGCTTTGAATTTCTCATCGAGGTTACCAATATCGATGATCTCCGCAACAGGTTTGTCGGACTGGACTTTGTTGTTGTCCACGATAACCGTGAGGTTATCCACCTTGTGATGCGCTGTGACCTGCAAAGCTTCGTAGTTCTGGCCTTCCTGCAGTTCGCCATCGCCCGTCATCACGAAGACATGTCCCTGATGGCCGTTATGTTTCTTCGCCCACGCCATACCGCGTCCCTTGGAGATGCCCATGCCGAGCGAGCCCGAATTGGCTTCGATGCCGCGATTGCTGATATCAGGGTGACCGTTCAAGCCACCGAGGCGGCGCAAAGATAAAAGCAGGTTTTCAGGAATCTCGCCAAGCGAATGGAGCACGGCATACAAGCCGGGCACATCGTGTCCTTTGGACGAAAAATAGATATCGCGGTCGGGGCTGTCAAAACCGACCTTGATCGTATTCATCTCTTCGTAGTACATCCAGACCACGACGTCCATCGCGCTAAAGCTCGAGCCGAGATGACCCGAGCCTGCGCGCTTCACTTCCACGAGCGTGTTTGCACGGCACATATCCGCAATGATCTGGAGTTTCTTATATTTGATGGCGGACGAATTTCGCACGCGTTGAAATTCTTCAACAGAAATTAATTTCAGTTCAGCCATGAGAGTCTTTCTTATTTTCGTATTTCTTGAAAAGCCTGGTTAAAATTTTCGGACACGCAGCAAACCAGGACGACGGTGGAGGATCTTGCAATGTTTTGAAAAATACCCGGCAACGACATCATCGTGCAGGTTGCGAAGGTAGGGGGTCGCCATATCTTCGATATGAAGCGAGCCTTCCACTTCTTCGATTGTGTAGTGCTTATCAGCGATCAGTTTCTTGAGGGCGGTCAGAGTCTGGTTACCTTCAGAATGCTCCAGCAGTTCGCGAAGAGAAGTTGTTCGTTCGAAGCCCCAACGCTTACCGAGTTTCGCAGTAATTTCCGCCGCTTCGTCGAGGGGCAGACCGTATGTGTATTGGTGAATATCGAGAGTAAGCTGTGAGCGGTAATTTTGATTATAGTAAGTCAGTGCGATCAAGCCGCCAGGTATGGTCAGAGATTGGAGGTCCGTGGCAGCACGCTCGGGGTCGGCAACATGCATGAGCGCCCAGCCCATATATACGATATCAAATTTCTGGTCGCCAAAGTGAGCGGTGATGTTAGTGATATCCTTTCCGGGGATGATCGTCAGGTTGCTTACATCTGGTTTTATCAGTTTGTAGCGCTTCCAGCCTTTGATCTTTTCAGGGACAGCGGTCTGGTTCTCCACATTCTTTCTCAAAAGATTGGGACCTTCCACAGAGCCATCATATGCCCATACACGTGCGCCGAGTTCAAGCGCGGCATACGCCTTGGTACCCATTCCACAGCACACATCCAGAATACGCTTGCCATTGATATCAAGCGTGCCCAACAGTCCATAAAGCTTGTCAAAACGACCAACGCTCCAATCTGGAGCATCGCGGTTTACGCCCCAAATAAGATCGTACAAATTGCGCGATGATGATTCGGTTGGGGTCATGCTAACTTCTCCTATCGTCAAGTTATTATTCATACACGATCAAAGTTCAGGTCAGGAACAGATAATACCAAAGCCAAGACTTCACAATCTTATCGGATCCGTCTTTATAATACCTTCGGAAGTTCCGCCTCTCCCCTCGCGATCAAGCGTTCTGCCAAATCCCAGTCATAGGGATGATTGACATCAAAGCCTTCATAGCCTTCGGAAACAAACGGCATGACCACTTCGCCTGCAATGGTTCGCCCATTGAAAACCACGCGTGACCATGCAATTTCAAGGCTGGCATTCTGCGAATAGACCTCGGGCAAACCTTGATAGGGCGTGCTGTGCCAGGGTTGTTCCTTCGGTCCGAACGGAAGCAAAGGCATCATGCGCTTGCCGCGAATCACCCACATCTTGCCGGGGTGTTCTTTGACCTTCTCCACAGCGCGGAGCGAGTCTACACCTTCTTCGGCTTTGAACGCATTCCACGCCCGCTGAATTGTGCTCGGCAAACGGAAAGGACTAGTCGGGCGCAGGATGCTAAAGCAATCATACTCGCGTCCCATCTCTTTTAGTTTGTGAAGTGTAAAGTCCAACCATTCGATATCGAGTGCAAGGTCGCCTGCAATCTCAGCCGGGCGCAGGAAGGGAACTTCCGCGCCGTATTGTCGCGCAATCTCGGCATATTCTTCTGAGTCTGTTGAGACGAGAATATCAGAAAATATCCCGCTTTGCTTCGCGGCACAGATCGTGTACGCAATCAGCGGATGCCCCGCCAGCAGGCGGATATTTTTACCCTGCACGCGCTTTGAACCGGCGCGAGCAGGAATTAACGCAATAATCGAAGGATTCTCTTTGCTCATACCTGCATCGGGTCGATGTTGATGTAAACATCTTTCAATTCAGAATAAATGTTGAGCGCCTCGGTGCCTGGCTCACGTGAACCATTGCCCGAAAGTTTACGCCCGCCAAACGGCATGTGCGGCTCGGAGCCGTGCGTCCCAGCGTTGACGACTGCCACGCCTGTTTGAACTTTGTCATAAAACCGTGTAGCCCGGTGAATGCTCTTGGTGTGAATACTGGCAGTCAATCCATAAGGCGTGTCATTCGCCATTTGAAGCGCGTGTTCAAAATCTTTCACTTTGAATAACAACGCCACCGGACCAAACAACTCGCATTCGGAAATTTCGTCATGCGGGTCGACGTTCTCGATCAGAGTTGGCGCCATGTAGTAGCCGTCTTTATGTTCGGGGTCGGTCATACGCTCGCCACCACATAAAATCGTTGCACCACTCTGCTTGGCTTTTTCCACTGCGGAAACCATACCAAGTAACTGTCCTTCGTTGATGACTGCACCAAAATCAGAATCATCCGTGATGCCAACCTTCAACTTCTTCGTCTTTTCCACAAGCATATCGCGAAACTTCTCGTAAACCGATTCAAAAATAATGATGCGGCTTGTGGATGCACAACGCTGTCCAGCATTGCTGAACGCGGAAAGCAATACCCACTTGGCAGCGTTCTCCAAGTCAGCGTCATCACACACTACGAGCGGATTCTTCCCGCCCAGTTCCAGCGAGATGCGCGCGAAGCGTTCTGCTGCCACGCGGTTGATGATGCGTCCTACTTCGGTCGAGCCAGTGAAGCTGATCACGCCCACATCATGATGCGCAACCAATGGCGCGCCCGCCTCTTCACCAAATCCTTGCATAATGCTCAACACACCATCGGGTAAGCCCGCTTCTTTTGCAATTTGCCCGAAGATCCATGCCGTTGCAGGCGTATCTTCGGCGGCTTTCAAAATGGCAGCGTTGCCGGTGATAAGCGCCGGGAAAACCTTCCACGCCACATTCGCGATCGGCGTGTTCGCGGCAATGATGAGTCCCGCCACACCGATGGGCTGGCGGATGGTCATGGCATATTTGTTCGCCGTGCCGCTCGTGGTGGTGCGACCATACAGACGCTGACCTTCGCTGGCGTAGAACAATCCACATTGGATGGCTCCGCCCGTTTCGCCTAACGCCTCTTTCATCGACTTTCCAGTTTCGGCGGCGACAATAGCCGCGATCTCACTCTGACGGTCTTGCATCCCAACCACGATCTTGTGCAAGATCATACCGCGCTGTACCGCAGGCGTATCCGCCCAGGCAGGCTGGGCTTTCTTTGCCACTTCGACAGCTTGTTGAATATCCGCTTGTTTTGAACGCGCCACTTTAAAAAGGGCTTGTCCGTTTGCGGGGTTGAGTTTGTTGAACCACTCATTGGTTTGAGTGGGGTGTTCTTGTGTGCCGATCCAGTTGGGGATTTGGTTGGGGAGCATAATGTGCCTTTTCGTACCGCGACATAAATGTCGCGCGAAAAATAAATTTTGCGGTACGCTTTATTTCAAGTTCTCGAATGCAAAATTTTCGTCTTCGAGCAAGTTTTTAGTGAGCGTCTTGCCGATGACATTTTCCAACTCGTACGGCGGGATACCGTCACTGGGTGACTTGATAGCAATATCTGCGTGGGTCAATTTCTGACCAGCCTTGAGGTCGCGTGCGGCGACAAGTTTTTTGCCCATTTTGGTGATGGGGTTAACCTCGCTTGGGTAGATACGCTTTTCACCATCACCCATCGCTACCTTTACCCGACGCAGATCGCGGACAAGTTTACGCATCCCAATTGGCTCAAGCGAAAAAGCATGATCTGTGCCTTTCCAAGTGTGATTGAGCGTGAAGTGCTGTTCCACCATGCGTGAACCAAGCACATACGCCGCCAATGCCATCGCGATACCATTTTCATGATCGGAGAGCCCGATCACTACATCGGGGAACTTCTCACGGTAGGTAGTGATAACCCGCAAATTTAAATCCTGCGGCTCGGCAGGATAAGAGGCGGTGCATTGCAGAATCGCCAACTGCTTATTGAACGGCATGATGGCGTCATACGCGCGCTGCACATCTTCCATCGTCCCGCCGCCGGTGCTGATGATCATGGGCTTGCCGATCTTGGCAATATGCTTGAGAAGCGGCGTGTTCTTTAGATCGCCCGAAGCGACCTTATAGAGCGGCATATCGAGTTCCGCGAGAAAATCGGCGCTGTTAAAATCGAACGCGGTGGAGAAAAAGATCAAGCCAAGTTCCTTCGCGTACTTTTGCAGTTCAACATACTCGGTCTTTCCAAATTCCAGCGCCTCGCGGTGTTCGCCATATGTTGCGCCAAAACTGTTCTCGTTGTCATACGGCTTGTCATACGCTGCGCGCGTCAGCAGGGACCTGTTATCACGCTTCTGCAGTTTAACTGCGTCCACGCCGCAGTCTTTTGCGGCTTTGAACATTTCCTTTGCCTTCTGCAAATCGCCCTGGTGGTTGTTACCGATCTCGGCGATGACAAAGCAGTCACTGTCGTCCGAAATTTCAAAGCCATTGAGATTCAGTTTTCGTTGTTTCATCATTCTCCAATCAGCTCAAGGGATTATTTTTTGAGGCAATCATTTCGATTAAATCGGCAAAATATTCGGCAGAGGGTTTATCCGACCCGACAGGTTTGAGAAAGTTCTTTACAAACTCGTGCCGCTGAACGGCAAGGTCATCTATACCATCAAGAATTTTCTTGACAATTTCAACCGCTTCCACGGGTTCGTTGGCGATTTCCAGAAAGCCTGCATCGGTCAGGTGATGGAAATGAGGCAATTGTTGGGTCTCTGCAAATTCATCGAAGTATAGGGTAATACAGGGTCTATCGAGCGCAGCGACCTCCAAATATGCAGTTGTATTCACGCCCAGCACAGCCGCCGCATGATAAATCGAACTATTGTATCGTTTTATCTTTTCCTCTGTGTCAGGTATCTCCCCATTCACAGGGTAGACAACTACATTTTGTGGTTTTGTTTCAAGAAACTTTGGGATGAATCCCATATTAAGTGGGTGCGGGCGGATTAGGAGATTTACGTCCCGGGTACGCGGGTCTGCATTCAATGCACGGGTAACTTCGCGGATGATGATCGCCTCATCAATTTCCTTTTTTCTTTTGGAGTTGACTAAAAATGTCGAACAAACATAAAGGACGTAAGGTTTGTTTACATCTAAACCGGTTTGTTGACACAACTCCTCACGTGACAGGATGTGTTCCTTCTCATTAAAACCGTTCAACAGATGCGAGAAGCGGGGCGTGCCTGTCATGTATATGGTCTCGCGCGGATGTCCGTGGAAATAAACCAGTTCATCTGCCAAAGGCTTATTCCAAACAAGGGAATAATCCGGGTAGCCGTGAAATGTCCCTTTCGTGGATGTATTGTCCCAGCTTGACATCGCATAGATCGCAGGAATTCCCAATGCTTGTGCAGCCCGCATATATTCGTTCTCAAGAGAATCGGGGTTTACAAGCGGTAGCATCAATACCGCATCGGGGTTGATCTTTTGAATTTCTTTTCGGATCCCGGCATCAACCGGTATGTTTTGATCAAGCGCAATTAAAGTACGCTGAAAAGTAGGATCCTTTAACTTTGCCTTTGCTGCAGAAGTGTTGACAATTCGCCATAACCACTTTGGAAAAAAACGTCCCCAGAGCAAAACATCCCACTGCCTGAATGCCTGACGGTTCAATACATGCGCAAAATTGATCAACTCCTGCAGGTCACGCACAAAGCCACGCAGGTACCGACGCTTCAACAATGGGCGCACCACCAGGTTTAGATGATCTTTCTGGGCATTCTTAAGTGAATCATCAGGGAAATTCCGCTTCTCCCTTCTGCCTGTGATGAGATAAACCTCATGTCCGCGCCGAAAAAGTTCCCGCACAACAGGGTCAATGGCAAAGTAATAACTGTAATTGGCAGATACAAACAAAACACGCATAAACTTATTCCTCTGAATATGTTGCAAACCCAGTTAATAACGGATCGCAACTACGCGTAGCACTCAACGAGATCATTTATTTTCCAATATTTTCTTGACTTCCAGCCAATCTTTCATTGTGTCGAGATTGCAAGACTGATCCCCTGGAACAATAAGCGGGCGGCAGTCATCTCCATAAATATTATGTTTCTTGACGAACATATCCCGCCAAAACGCATAGATCGTTCCATCCCGTGAATATGCGGGGCGGGCATCTTGCCTGCGAGTAACCAACTGCCCATCAAGAAATGGTTTAAGCTTTCCGTTCTCCAATCGCAGCACAAAATCAGGGACATAATGCTGCGGCACTTCCACAACACTAACCACCGAATCACATTTCGATTTGACAAGCATCTCTATCGCTGACCGGATATGTTCAGCCTGTCGGAGAGGTGCTGTAGGCTGGAGGAGTACGATGATATCTGGCTGCCAGCCCTGAAGTTCCACAAAGTTAAGTGCATGTTCGATGACAGGCAGCATTGGCGTATCGTCCTGTGCCAACTCATTGGGACGTAGAAATGGCACTTCAACACCCAAATCCCTGCCTACACTTGCTATATCTTCTGAGTCGGTTGTCAAAATAAGGCGATCAACCAACCCGGAGTCTTCCGCGGCTTTAACAGTATAGTAAAGGAGAGGTTTCCCTGCCAATAAGCGGGTGTTCTTTCCTGGGATGCCTTTTGAACCGCCACGAGCTGGAATAATTCCCAAAATCTTTTTCACAGCATTCCTCTATCTGATAACGCTCTTAATAGTTCAATCTTTTCTCTGATCGCAGCGGAACTTCCGCCAAAATCTTTGCAATCTGCTCACCAGCTTCACCATTTCCATAAAGCGGATCTGAGGGATATCTGCCGTTCGAAATTTGCTTTTTTACTGCTTCTTGGATCTGGGTACGATCATAATCCACATCGATAACATTTTTACCCCGTTCACGTCCCGCTTCGCGCGTGCCAATGTTTACTGTTGGGACTCCAAGAAAAGAGGTCTCGCGGATACCAACGCTGGAATTTCCGACCAAACATCGGCTGTTATAAACCAGGCGCAGAAAATCCTCTGATTCCATATTCCTGAAGAAATGGATATTTGTCGGGTTTTCGTTCTCGCGGAACACGCGAATACCTTTCGATGTACCATCCGAACCTGCGTCGACATTTGGCCAGAACCAGAAGGTTGTCAGCCCTATTTCCTTTACTGCATGGAGCGTCTCCATGACCTGGGTACGCGCCTGCTCATATTCAGTGGTGACCGGATGCTGCATCACCACAAGATAGCCTTTACTCTGCGTATCAAGCGCCGGACCGACACCGCCATACTTTGCAACCGGATCAAAATCGAGGGCAGGTTTTCTTAATACATTAGCGGCAATATCAATGGACGGGCAGCCTGTGATAAAAACCGATTCTGGATTCTCACCCATACGGATTACATTCTCTGCCGCCTTCTTGGTTGATACAAGGTGAATATCGGCAAGTTTTGTAACGGCATGGCGGACTTTTTCGTCAATTGTGCCTGTAATCTCACCACCTTGAATATGTACCAGCGGAATATTCATGTAGGATGCCGCGATTGCAGTAGCTATGGTTTCATAGCGATCGGCAATGGTCACTACCAGATCCGGATTCAAATTATCGAAAGCGGTAGCAAGTTCAAGCAGTCCCAACCCGGTTGTTTTTGCCATGGTAGCAAGGTTCTCTCCTTCAACCACCATATAGACTCTGCTGGAGATATCAAACCCATCCCGCTCCATATATTTGACAGCATTACCATATCGGTCGAGCAGAGTGGATGCGGCCGCAACCAACTGCAGCTCCAGATTCGGGTTTGCCCTAATGGCATGTAAAGCCGTTCGAATACGGC
>CAYJPO010000032.1:0-47175 GCA_964372045.1 uncultured Anaerolinea sp. | reverse complement strand
GGCGGGACATTTTCAAGGCATACTTTCGTGGCATCCACATCGAGATATCGTCAACATAGCGAACTATTTCAATGAACGAGTGTAATTAACGGTATCGTCAACTTATTGTCAATCGGAGGTTTTATGTTATCGAGTGTTTCGCGTCTGCTTACTTATACTTGTGCTGGGTTGTACGGGGTGATCGGGCTGTTCCTGTTCGTAATGCCGGAACAGCTCGCACCGGTCTTTCCATGGAAGGTCACAGCCTTCATGACGATGACCATCGGCGGCTGGTGCCTTGGCAACTCGTGGCTGGCATTCATATCGGCCCGCCGCTGGGAATGGAAACTGGTGTACACCTCCCTGCTCTACTTGTGGATGTTCGGCATCGGGGAATTGATCGTGCTCTTCAGCTTTCGAGAGAAATTATCTCTGGCGCACCCGATCGCGGTGTTGTATGTCGCCACCCTCGCCGTCAATGGGATCACCGCGCTGATCGGCATGCGCGTGGGCACCGGCGGCACGAGCGGAGCTGGCTACCTGGAAGGCGCACTGCGCCAGCATTACATCTTCAAGGAATTGACCGAGGTCTCCACGTTCCTGATCGAACACAGTAAACTGCCGGAACTGCCCAAAGCGGTCAAAGAGAAGATGAGTTTCAATGCATAATCACAAACCACGTTTGGCAGTTCACCAAACGTGGTTTGTTAATTTATGTTGCGGCTACTCTGTATATTGCGGGAGCGCGGGCACGGTATTCAAGTACAGGAAGATCGCTTTCAATTCATCATCGTAAAAATTAGCGTAATCTTTCCACGGCATCAAGGAGGGGTTCAATCCATATCCCTGGGGATTGTTCCCGGTGCGCATTGTGTTGATGAAATCTTCCTCGCTCCAGGAGGCCAGGTCACCACCTGGAGTTAAATTTGGGGAAATGAATTCGATCGTCGGGTCGGGGAAGGGAGCGCCGTTCAGGTCTGGTCCGTGGCAGACACGGCAGTCATTGGTGTTTACCATGTACTCGCCATACTCCACAGTGGCGCCAGCCTCCGGCGCTGTCACATGGACATCATGACTTACAGCCTCAACGGGCAAATCTCCGAGCATCCCAGCCGCAAGCATGATCTTTGCCAGAGGGGTGAAGTTATTCCCATGCGTAACATGATCCACCGGCGGAACGGATTTGACATAGGCAATGATCGCACCCAGGTCTTCATCGCTGAGATATGCGCCCGAGACAACCGCAGGCATAAAGATCGGCTTGCCTTCGGGGTTGATCCCATGGCGGATGGCGCGAACGAAATCCTCATCGCTTTGAAGCTCCTGCCCAAACCCGCCTTCACCGGAGGTCAGGTTGGCTGCGTCTATCGTCCCAAGCGGACCGGCGTTGAACCAGTTTTCCACGCCGCCGAGGTCGGGTCCGTGGCAACCCTGACATAAGACTTCGGCGCGATGTTTTCCAAACTCGATGCTGGCTTCATCGGTTGGAATTGTGATGTTGGATGGGGGAAAATCATAGGTCTTGTTGAGGCGGGCGTTCCCCATCATGAACAAGCCCAATGCAGCTACCAGCAATAAACCGATCAACGAACCCAGCATGATCCCGATCCACTTAAATACCTTCTTCATCTCTAAAGCTCCTCTGTTGAAATATTGATAAAAATTACCTTTTCATTTTACACAGAATTCCTTCAAATGGTTCACCGAATAAACCGGATATTTCCCATCAGCCGCCTGAATCAGCCATCACATTGAAACCAGCCGCGCGGCGGATATTGTTCTGCATCACCTTTGCTGGTGTTGTCTTCACTACAAAATTTCGCACCGCACACAACAGCGGATTCTCGATCTGACCGCCCTTGCCGATCGTCCATGATGTATTGGTGATCCACGCTGTGCGTTCATGGCGTTCATTTTCATACCGCCTCAAAGCGGACCTGTGATCTGCCTCCACTTTCAGCGAGCGGCTCAACACGTAGGCTGATTCGATCGCCATACACGCGCCCTGTCCCATATTGGGTGTGGTCGCATGAGCGGCGTCGCCGAGCAGGGTCACACGTCCCTCTGTCCATGATGAAAATGGCGGGATGTCGTGAATATCGTTTTGCAAGATCACATCCGCAGAAGTCGCATTCAACAGATGATGGATCGGCTCATGCCAATCTTTGAACAGACGAAGCAGTTTCGCCTTGCGCTGCTCGCCCGTGGATTTTTCCCCCGCCCGCTGATTGAATGTAGCGAACCAGTAGATGCGGCTCTTATCCACACGGACAATGCCAAAGCGCGCACCCCTGCCCCACGACTCAGACGTCAGTCCCAGCGCAGCTTCGTTCTTGGTCTCTACCACGCCGCGCCAGGCGGTGTAACCCGAATAGCGCAGATTGATCGCGGGGAACATCTGCTTGCGCACCGCGGAATGAACACCATCCGCGCCGATGAGCAGGTCAGTCGAATCTAAATCCCCATTATCGAAATAGACGGTAACCTTTTCGGCATTTTGCTCAAATCTCGTAAAGCCAATGCCAAGTTTCAACGTATCCGGCTTCAAAGCCGCGATCAAAATTTCATGCAATGCCGCGCGATGAATGGCAACCACCGGTTCGCCAAACTGTTTCTCCATGTCGCCCATGCGGGCATCGTATAGCATGTCTCCATTTGCGGCACGGATCAGCGAGTGATTAACGACCGAACCAGCGCCAATGACTGTATCGGCAACACCGAGCGCACGCAAGACCCTGACCGCGTTCGACCACAAAGTCAAGCCTGCGCCCACCTCGCCGAGTTTCTTGACCTTTTCATACACGGTCACATCAAAGCCGTTGTATTGAAGCGCAATGGCGGTACACAGTCCACCGATCCCACCGCCAATGATGATGATCTTTTTCAAAAATACCTCCATACACATCTTGAATATACTTTATCGGAATGATCGTTCAAAAAGCCCATGACAATGACATGCCCGAATTGACTTGAAGCTTTCCGCGCATTCTCATACGGGCGCGCGCCAACCGGCTTTTGACCGTTCCCAACGGGATGCAGAGTACTTCCGCGGCTTCGGCATAATCCATTTCATACACATCGATCAACATGAGGATATTGCGATGTGCGGCAGGCAGTTCGTTGAGTAAACGGTAGAGATGATCGGTCTCCTCTCTACCTTGCGTGATCGCTTCGACCGAGGCAGACACATCTGCCAGCCACGCCGGAGACTCGAGTTCTTCGCCGTTTTCATCTTCAGGGACAAGCGCTGTGGTGGGATGTCTGCGATTCCAGCGGGCATGGTCGTGCAGGGTGTTCGTGGCAATGCGCATCAGCCACGCGCGGAAGGAACCGCCGCGAAATGACGTGATGTTTTGGAACGCTTTGATGAAACTTTCCTGGGTTATATCTTCCGCTGCAGCAGAGTCATTCATAAGGGAGCAGGCGTAGCGATAGACAAGGGTTTGATGCTCCAGTACCAATTGATTGAAAGCATCCAGATCGCCGTTCGATGCGCGTTCGATCAATTCCTGTTCAGAAGTTTGGATCGTTTGCATATCAACCTCAACTTTCTTCCGATCGCTGCGCCTGCCGGAATATCAGATCAGGGCTTCGACACCCATTGCGATGGCAGTGACAATTCCACTCAGGATCAGGGTAAATACGATCCCGTTCAAAAATTTACGGAAGTGGAATGCGTAATCTCTATACCCTTTCATGCCTTCGGTGCCCGGCAGGATCATGAAGCGCGGTTTCAAGGTCATCAGCAGGAACCAATCCAATAGGACAAGGTCGAGCAGGTTCCACATTTGGAAGATGATCGTTGAGACGATGAACGTGTTCAGCCAGGTCAGTTCTCCGCTTTGGCTGCGGAGTTGGCTCAGCCCGATGACGACGACCAGCCCAAGGGTTGCCAGAAGCGGGATCGACGCCAAAGACGCCTGCTTGCGAGTCCGCTTGTTCATCGGTCCCACTTTCGCGCGGATGTCGGGCGGATAATCGTTGAGGATCATTTTGGCATTGATACGCCCGATGATGAGGATGGCGACACTGAAGACCACACCGAAGATCGTGCCCCAGAGGATGCCGAGTTGAAATAGTTGCAGAATGTTCATGGTAGTTTCCCTTTAGCTTTGCAGGAATTTGAGAATTTCAGATTCGAACGCCTTGGTCTGTGACTTGACCACGGCATGACCACCATCATTGAGCAAACAGAGTTTGGCATTGGGGATCAGCCGCGCCGTCTCACGGATGTTGTCTGCGCCGTAGAACGGGTCTTTCTCGCCGCCGATCACAAGCGTAGGCTGACGAATCGATGGGAGTTTGTCCACTACATCGAGGTTGATGTCCGAGTCGAGGACGATGGCAAAGTCAGAGCCGCTTTTTGGCGCACCGAGCAGGGCTTTGCCAAAGAAGCGCATCATCAGGCGGGTGAGCCATTCGGGAGCGGAGCCTTCTGCCACATCCACACCCATGCGTTGGTATAGTGCGTCCCAATCCCCAGCCAGAGCAAGGTCACGCCAAATCTCAGCGACCATCTTCCCGTTGGAGTTGAGGCGATAGCCCGTCATCGCCAGCACCAGTTTGTTCACGAGGTCGGAGTGATCCACTGCGAGGTGCATTGCGCTCGATCCACCACTGGACATGCCCATGATGTGAACCGGCTTGCGGATGTCTGTGCGGATCATTTCGGCGAAGTCGTTGCTCATATCCTGTGCGGTGTAGCCTTTGGGCAGGCTTTGCTTGCGGCTTGTGAGGTAGATACTGTACTGTTGGGTCAGCCGTTTCAAGCCGATGTAAAAACCTTGTTGTGCCGTTGTATTCGGCGGCTGGTGTTCCAACTCGGAACCAGTAAACACCACCAGCGCAGGACCCTTGTAACTGAGTTTGGCGTAAGGTACACCGTTCGATGAAAAACCAGTAAAAATTGCCATGACGAACTCCTGATCGAATTTCTAAATTATGAAGCAGTCTTTTGAGTCTGTCGGTTGTGAATGAACCTGATGCCGAGATACACTGCCGCATCGCACACTAACATTCCGATCACAGCGGGGATGAGCACCGCCCAACCTGATTCGCCGCCGGTGAGGACGCTCCATCCGATCTTGCCTAATGCAGCCAGGTTGATGACCGCCAAGCCCCACCACCATGAGCGTTTCCAAAACGCCAATGCAAGAAAATAGAAGAAAGCCGGTACGGTAAGCGTGCCGAGCATCTTCCCGAACGTCCATGTGCCAAGCAGGTATTCGCGTTCGGCTTGCAGGAATTGCTCCACGGCTGGGTCAACCGTTTCAGGCGCAGGGAACCAGAACATGCTGGTGAACAGCGCGAGGATGGTCACGGCGATCCCCTTCCAGCTTTGTTTGTAGGCGAAGTAAATGTAGGGAAGAATGAACATCGGGCGGATGTACCAGCTCAACACGTTGTGATGACGCGCCCATGCCCATGAGAGAAAGTCAGATATGAATTCCATTTGTTTGTCTCCTTTGTTTGATGATGTCCACAGGATACGCCTTTCCCTTCCTGTCCGCATCGGAGCAGGCTCACCAATCGTGCGGGAAATTTTCCCAAGGAGTTTGGGAAACCATTCCCATCCCTTTGGGAATACAATAAAGTATGCTTCGCGCCATGCTTTCAGATCTTTCTGCCCCGCAGGTTCCTGCTCGCTGGCAACGCGCCTTGCAGGTGCTTTGGATTTTTGCGACCCTGTTGGCGTTGAGCTTCTTTATCATTGAGGTGCGTCTCTCTTACAAGGAACTGCTGGATCCCCCTGCATACCTGCACGGCAACCTAACGGCGCATGGATTAACTGTTCGGGCATACGCCACCTTTCTGACCAGCCTGCGTTCGATCTATGTGCTCGTCAATCTGGTCATCGCGGCCATCATTATCTTTAAACGCCCGAACGAACGCATCGCAGTCTTTACGGCGTTCTTCCTCATCCTGCTTGGAACAACGTTCTGGCCCCTCGCAAAGCAGGTGGCAGAACAGCCCGAGCCATGGCGGTTCCCGCGCGCGATCGCCAACCTGTTGATGTCGAGCACTCTTTTGATCTTCTTTTTGATCTTCCCGGATGGACGCTTCTCACCGCGCTGGACAAGAATTTTCGCAGTCGTCATGATCGGCTTGCTGGTGATCGAAAACTTTTTTCCCACGAGCATCCTCAACCCGCAAAACACCTGGGCGGTTGGCACGACACTTTCCCTCATCACAATGATGGTCATGGTGTACGTGCCAATCCATCGCTATCGCAGTATTACCATCCCTGTTCTTCGCCAACAGACCAAATGGGTGGTGTATGGCATCTCCGCGGGCATTGTCGGTTTCTTCCTGGTCACGCTCCCCGCTGCGCTTGGCGTTTCGATGGAACAGGGCACCACCTACGGTTTGATCTCGATCACAGGCATGATGTTGTCCATCCTATTCATTCCTGTTTCCATCGGCATTGCCATTCTGCGCTTTCGCCTGTGGGACATCGACCCCATCATCAACCGCACACTGGTCTATGGCTTGCTCAGTCTATTGACCATTTTGTTTTACATCCTTACCGTTGGCGGGTTTGCGTTTTACTTCCGCAGCAACGAAACCAATATCATCATTTCATTCATCGCCACAGGCATGGTTGCGATTCTCTTCGAGCCGCTGCGTCAACGTTTGCAGCTTGGCGTGAACCGATTGATGTACGGCGAGCGCGACAACCCCGCTACCGTGTTAACCCGCTTGAGTCAACGGCTTGATTCAGCGCTCGCGCCTGATTCTGTTTTGCAGACCATCGTGGAGACGCTTGCCCAAACCTTGAGACTCCCCTACGCCGCCATTTCTTTACTGGATGAAGAGCCGCGCTTCAGATCGACCCTGAGCCAACCGCCGTCCGAGTTAATTCATCTCCCCTTGACCTATCAGACCGAACGAGTCGGTGAGCTGTTGCTCGCCCCGCGCGCGCCCGGAGAATCCTTCTCCCCAGCGGATATGAAGCTCATCAATTTCATCGCCCAGCAGGCGGGGGTTGCCGCCTACACCGTGCGCCTGAACAACGACCTGCAACGCTCGCGTGAGAGACTCGTCACCGCCCAAGAGGAGGAACGCCGCCGCCTGCGCCGTGACCTGCACGATGGCGTGGGTCCCACCCTGGCAAGTTTGTCCCAACGCATCGACACCGCCTCCGAGTTGGTGGATAGCGACCCCGAAAAAAGCAAGCAACTGCTCAAAGACTTGAAAGGACAAGTAAAGGAAACCGTCTCTGAAATTCGGCGGCTGGTTTACGCGCTTCGTCCGCCCGTGCTGGATGAGTTCGGGCTGGTCTCTGCCATCCGCGAGCACGTGGCGCAGTACAGCGGACCCAACGGGATGACCATCACCATTGACGCGAGCGAACCGCTCCCCTCCCTGCCTGCTGCGGTGGAAGTCGCCGCATATCGCATCGCGCTGGAGGCGTTCACCAACATTATCAAGCACGCAAATGCCAATATCTGCCAGATCAAGCTGAGAGTCGAAGACCATTCCCTTCTGCTGGAAATATCGGATAATGGCAAAGGGCTTTCGAGCGAAAAACGCGCAGGCATTGGCTTCACATCCATGCGCGAGCGCGCAGCGGAACTCGGCGGCGAATGTACCATCGAAACCATCTCATCCGGCGGGACGCGTGTGCGAGCGCGGCTGCCCATTAGCAAGGAATAAACAATGTCAATAAGAGTCATCATCGCAGACGACCATGTTTTTTATCGTGAAGGCGTCCGCGCGTTGTTAGGCAACGTGCCTGAGATCGAAGTCGTCGGAGAAGCCAACGATGGGGAAGAAGCCATTCAACAAGCCGATATGCTTCAACCAAACGTCATCCTCATGGACTTGAAAATGCCGGGCATGAACGGCATTGATGCCACGCGTAAAATCCACGAACAGCACCTAAACATCGGCGTGCTGGTCATCACCATGTTCGATGACGATGACTCTGTCTTCGCCGCCATGCGTGCGGGAGCGCGCGGGTACCTGCTCAAGGATGCAGATAAGGATGAGGTCGTGCGAGCCATTGTCGCCGTGAAAAGAGGCGAGGCGATCTTCAGTCCCGCCATTGCCCAGCGCATGATCCAATACTTTTCCGCTTCGTCAGCCGCTTCTTCGAAAAAAAATCAACCCGACGAATTCGCCGAGCTGACCGAACGAGAGCTGGAGATCCTGGACCTTGTTGCACAGGGGCATAACAATCTTGTGATCTCGAATAAATTGTCACTGAGCATCAAGACCGTGCAAAACTATGTTTCGAGCATACTCACCAAACTGCAAGTGGCAGATCGCGCCCAAGCCATCGTCCGCGCACGCGAAGCGGGGTTGGGCAAAAAGGGAAATCAGGATTCTTAATTTCCAGCATTGATCACTTCAATTTCCCGCCATGCCACCCATGAAGAACTGGTCACTGTTTCCACACGAATAAATTGGATGGCTGCGAGCGGTTCATCAGGAAGGAAGGTTAACACATCACCATCCTTTGTGAAGCCATCAAACGCGTTCAATTCAGCAAATTGATGATCTGCCCCCGCGCCATATATGCGATGAACGGTTCTGCCTTCTGGATATTGGCTGATGGATAGCTCGATCTGACCGATGTTGTATTCCGCACCAAGGTCGAGTTCGATCCACTGCGTTGGTCCACCACCGGAATTCCAAAGCGTTCCCAGATCACCGTCCACTGCCAGCGAACCGATCTGATCGCTGATATACCCTGAGACCCGAACCGGTTTGCCAAGCGCAAGATTTGCGCCTGTTCCTTCACGGCGATACCCCAACGAAGATCTATCTGCGAAATAATCGTTGATGAAGTTCGTGAAGGTAAAGTCTTCGGTCTCCGGCAGGACACGGTCTGGTTTGTCATTCCAGGATTGAAAGAGCACATGGTCGGGGTTGGCGTGATGGTCGAGTTCCAATTTTTTCACACGCTCCCCAGCGGCAGATAACCAATCCTCGTCAGTTACATCAAAGGAATTTCCGTTATAGATAATGCCAACCGGAATATCGAACTGATCACCGTGCTCCTCGATCTGGATCACTTCTTCCGCCCAGTTGGAACGGCTCCAATCGATATCCATGTGCAGGAAAGCCATGTCATAGCCGTTGACCTGGCGAAAAATTTCCATCCAGTCGCTATACGCCTTCGCTCCCGCTGGACCTGTAAGCGGCTCTGTATCACCGATCAGGATCTCCGGGAAGACCATCCGCATAGACCGGGTAAATTGGTCGATCTCCCCGGCGATCTTTTCCGCGCTCCAGTGACAGGCATTCGGACCGTCATAGAAGTGACCGAAATAATATGGCTCATCCATCGCGAGCAGATGCAGTGTCCCACCGGCCGCTTTGATCCGTTTGGCAGTGTTGACCGCATAACTCACACCTGAGAAGCCTTCGATGCCTTCTCCACAATCCTCTGCATCCAGCGGACCAAATTCCATTGCCAGTGCAAATCCGCGCCGTTGAGCATCTTGAACGGCTTGTTTGAGCTGCGCGTCGGAAGTGTGTCCGACCCATTCCCCATAAAACTTAAACACATGGATATGGCTGGCAGCTTCCTGCCATGGAGCATCAGGTTTGAAAAGGCGCATGTAATCTTCTGAACCGGTAAACCGCCGTCCCTCAACGATCGGCAGCGGGGGCAATGGCGCGAACCAGATCAATGGCACTTCGGTGAGCGCTGAAGTGGGCAGAGCCACGATCTCTGTAGACGGCACATCAGTGGAAGTTAAGATCGGAGGTTCGATGGTATCTGTGGGCACTGCCCCGGGAAGATTACATGAGGAGAGCAGTAACGCAAGGGCAAGAAAACGCACAACCTTATGCATGACAACCTCTCTTTCATTCTTTTCATAGTACAACTGTATGGCAGAAAATTCAATCGTGTGCATGCCGCTCGATTCTGTATCGCACATCTCAGCAGACAACTATTTGGTTTAATGGGTGTTATAAACGCATATCTTCTTATAAGTGAAATGGAGGTTTTATGTTATCGAGTGTTTCGCGTCTGCTTACTTATACTTGTGCTGGGTTGTACGGGGTGATCGGGCTGTTCCTGTTCGTAATGCCGGAACAGCTCGCACCGGTCTTTCCATGGAAGGTCACAGCCTTCATGACGATGACCATCGGCGGCTGGTGCCTTGGCAACTCGTGGCTGGCATTCATATCGGCCCGCCGCTGGGAATGGAAACTGGTGTACACCTCCCTGCTCTACTTGTGGATGTTCGGCATCGGGGAATTGATCGTGCTCTTCAGCTTTCGAGAGAAATTATCTCTGGCGCACCCGATCGCGGTGTTGTATGTCGCCACCCTCGCCGTCAATGGGATCACCGCGCTGATCGGCATCGCAGATTATCTTCGGCTGCGTCCCTCTTCCACATTCGTGGGTCCGGTAAAGACCCGCTTTCAGATGACCGCGACCTGGGCGTTCGTCGTATTCGTCAGTTTTCTCGGCATCTACGGGTTGACCGCCGGAGCCGGCGCGCCGGGAACCAACGCCGGGATCTTCCCCGAAGTGATGACGCCGCTGACCCTGCGAAGTTTTGGGACGTTCTATCTGGCAATAGCTCTGGCAGTCGCCCCGCAATTATGGAATAAGAGTCTGCGGACCGTCCTGCATCATTCCATCGCTTCATACGGATTGATCGTATTCGTCACCCTTGCGGCATTCGTTTATCTCCGCCTGTTCGATTTTGCCGCCCGCCCCGGCGGATTGTTGTACTTCTTTGCCTATCTCGTGGTCGGCATTCCATTGATCTTCGTCTTTAGAAATTTGGGAACCGGGACCAGAAGCTAAAAATACAGCCTCCGAAATTTTCTCGGAGGCTGTATTTTCGAACGTTTATCCTGCGATCTTTGATCAGCTCGTGCATAGGTTTGAATTCATGCAATTAAACTGTAAAGTCTGATAATCCTTTTGTAATTCGGGCGAAGAGAGGCGGCGGGTATAATCCGCCAGGGCTTGAAGAAACCGCTTCAGGCTGGTTCGATGCGGGACTTCCCAACGCGGATACGCATTCCTTTATTACAGGACCGGCTATGCAATTCATTTATTCTCCTTATATTCTTCCCCTGGCGATAGCCGCGGCGATCGCGCTGTACATCGCCATCTATGCGTGGTCGAATCGTTCCGTCAACGGGGCGGCGGCGCTTGCCCTGATGGCATTGGGCATGTTCGCCTGGGCGACGACCTACGCGTTCGAGATCGCCGGGGCAGACGTGGAAACGAAATACATCTGGGGGGTGGCGCAATATTTGGGAATCCCGTTCGCGCCGTATTTCTGGCTGCTCTTTGCCCTCAGTTATGGGAACTACACAAAGATCTATACCCGGCGCTTTATTCTGCTGACCGCGATCCTGCCTGTTGTTACACTCCTGATCGCCATCACAACGAAATGGAACGGTCTGATCTGGACCGGGTATCGCATCGAACACCACGGAGAGTTTTCCGCGCTGACGGTTTCGCACGGATTCTGGTTCTGGGTCCATTCGGCATATTCCTATCTCCTGCTCATCGCGGGGACGATCTTTCTGGCGCGCACTCTTTTACGGAGCCAGGGGCTGTATCGGCGGCAGGTCATCGCCATGCTTGTGGCTGTGCTTGCTCCGTGGATCAGCAATTTCCTTTTCCTGACCGGCAACAGCCCCATTCCCTATCTCGACCTGACACCTTTCGCATTCACTGTCAGTCTGGCGGCGATCGCGTGGGCGATCCTCGGCTTTCGGCTGGTGGATATTGCGCCCATCGCCCGCGACCAGGTGCTGGATTCGATACGCGACGGCATGATCGTGCTCGATACGCGCATCAATATCATCGATATCAACAGCGCCGCAGCGCGCATGATCGGCGTGCCGGTCTCGACCGCCATCGGCAAAAGCGCAGACGAAATCCTGCGCCCCTGGCCACATATCATCGAACGTTCCCATGCAGCGCAGGAAGCAAAGGACGAACTGACCGTCGGCACAGGCGCATCAAGCCGCCGCTATGAGGTCCGGCTTTCTCCGCTGGAAGACAGGCAAAACCGGCTGGTTGGGCAGGTGATCCTGCTGCGCGCATTGGATGAAATTTCCACGCCGCTGCCGAGGTTTGCAACCGAAGCCACCGCCCCACTTCCCAGCATCCAATATGAGGCGCATCCGCAGGCGGAACCGGGCACTTCACCACAACAGGGACAAAGATCCCTCTTCAGGATTGTGGCAGGCTTCTTTTATGTGCCGATCAAGACCGACCTGGTCATCCCGCCAGATGTGAACCCAAGCTGGCTTCAGGCATTGGAACGCGCCTTTACGATCACCCTGCGCATCCTCGCCTTGGTGGGTACGATCGCCCTGCTCTTTTTAGGACCGGGGCTCTCGCGATTCACCCTGGTGCTGGCTTCGTATACCGCGATCATTTCCATGCTTTGGTGTCTGGGGGCAATCCGCGGAATCAACTTCCGGATCCGAACGATCTTGTTCCTCTACCTCATTTATGGACTCGGTCTGGTGGAGATCATCAACTTCGGGTTCTCTGTGGAGAGTATCGTCTTCTTCATCGCCTTGGTAATGACCGCGACGTTACTGCATGGACGCCGCGGGGGAATTTGGGGATGGACGATCACCATGTTGACGATGGGAATCCTCGGCTGGATCATCGGTTTGGGCGCGTTCATTCCGCTTTCCAATGAAGGCATGCTCCCGGTACCATTCAGCGTATCCTCAGCGGTGAGCAGCCTCTTTGTGATCGGCGCAGGGACAGGCGCGTTGAGTGCAGCGATAACCGTGCTTCTCGAAAATCTCAACCGCGCCTGGCGGCAGGAAATGCAGGCGTCCAACCTCCTACAGCAGGAACGCGACTTATTGGAGCAGCGCGTAGAGGAACGCACCCGAGAACTTTCCAGTGCGCGCGATGATGCCATGAAGACCAGCGGCGAATTGCGGCAGTATTACCGCGCCATCGAACAAAGCGGTTCGAGCATCGTTATCACGGATATCAAAGGCAACATCGAATACGTCAATCCGCAGTTCGAAAAAGCGACTGGATATCCGTTCGAAAGGGTGAAAGGGAAAAACCCGCGGCTTTTGAAATCAGGCAGGCAATCTGGTGAGTTCTACGAGAATTTATGGCACACCATTTCCAGCGGGGAGGTTTGGTATGGTGAATTCCTCAACAAACGCAGGGATGGCACCTTGTATTGGGAATATGCCACCATCGCACCAGTGCTCGATCAAAACGGCACGATCACCAATTATGTTGCCATCAAGGAAGATATCACCGAACGGAAACGTGTCGAAGATGAGTTAAGAAAACTCTCGCAGGCTGTGGAGCAAAGCGGAAATACAGTCATCGTCATGAACAAGGATGGCTTGATCGAATATATAAATCCAAAATTCTCGGAAGTCACCGGCTTTTCGCTTGAAGAGGCGCTGGGCAAGGCTCCCTCGCAACTGATGCTGGGCACCGAAAATATTCCCGATTTCCACACGCAGGATTGGTGGCTGACGGTCAACAGCGGGAGGATCTGGCAGGGTGAATTCCACAACCGGCGCAAGAGCGGCGAACGGTTCTGGGAATCCGCAACCATTGCACCTGTCTTCAACGAAGATGGGGGCGCCATCAATTTCATCGAGATCAAGCAGGACATCACCGAGCAAAAACTCCTTCAGGAATCTCTGCGGCGCTCGCACGAACAACAGCAGATCATCGATTCGCTGCTGCGCATCAGCCTCGACGATAAATCTCAGGATGAACTGCTGAATGCAGTCATCGCGGAAATGCTCTCGATCAGTTGGATGCGCCTGACCCCCAAAGGTGGCATCTTCCTCGCCGACGAAGACTCGCGCACCTTGAGCCTGCGTGCCCACCGCAACCTCGCCCCGGAATTGCAGGTCAGTTGCGCGCAGATCGCATATGGACATTGTCTCTGCGGACTCGCCGCCTTGCAGCGCCAGATCCAATTTTCCGATTGTCTCGATGACCGGCACGTGATCCGCTATGAAGGCATCGAGGAACACGGGCATTACAACGTGCCCATCCTGCAAGGCGAACGATTGCTGGGTGTCATGGTGCTGTACCTGCCGCACGGCTACGCAAGAAATGAAGACGACGAAACCTTCCTGCGCGCCGCCGCCGATGCCATCTCCGGCATCCTCAGTCGTAAACGCGCCGAGTCCTTGCTGCAGGAAAGTGAAGCCCGTTTCCGCCAGATCGTGGAAAACGCCAGCGACATGATCTACCGCATAGACCTGCAAGGAAAATTCACCTACGCCAACCCCTCTGCCCTCAACGTGATGGGCTATGCCAGCGAAGAGGAAGTACTCGGTAAAAGCTATCTCGACCTCACCACACCACAGGCACGCGGAAGGCTCAAACGCATCTACGATCATCAGTTCCTGAGCCAGACGAAAAACACGTATCACGAATTCCCCGCCATCACCACAAACGGGACCACCATCTGGGTCGGGCAGAACGTTCAGCTCATTATGGATGGCGAGAAGATCACCGGCTTCCAGGCGGTGGGACGCGACATCACCCTGCTCAAACAGGCGCAGGAGGCGCTCGCCCTTTCGCGCGATCAGGCGCTTGAAGCCAGCCGCTTCAAGAGTCAATTGCTCTCCAGGGTCAGCCACGAACTGCGCACGCCGCTCGGCGGTATTTTGGGGTATGCCGAACTGATCCAATTCAAAGCGTTCGGAGATCTCAACGCCAAACAAATAGAAGCCCTCGGTCACGTCATCGAAAGCACAAATTACCTGACCAACATCGTCAACGACCTTTTGGATGAAGCCCAGATCGAATCCAAATCGCTGACCCTGCATTACGAACCATTCAATCCCGCCAGCCTGCTCGACCGCATCAAGGATTCGACGACGGTGCTCGCCCACAAAAAGGGACTGGAGTTCCACGTGCAGATCTCACCGGACCTTCCTGAAAAGCTATATGGGGATACCACCCGCTTACAACAGATCCTCACCAACCTGGTCGGCAACGCGATCAAGTTCACCACGAGCGGTGAGGTGAGTGTCAGCATCACCAGACCCAGCCCTGCAAAATGGTCGATGACCGTCACCGATACAGGAGCGGGCATTCCGCTTGAGGAACAGAAGAATATCTTCGAACCGTTCCGCCAGGTCAGCAATGCGCTCACGCGTGAGAACCGCGGTTCCGGTCTGGGACTCGCCATCACCAAACAACTGATAGAATTGATGAGTGGCCAGATCACTCTTCAAAGTGAACTGGGCAAGGGCAGTGTTTTCACCGTGATCCTGCCGATCTTGAACGCACCGGGAGAATGAACGTGGTAAACCAGCCATACGCCATCGTTATCGAAGATGACCCCAAACTCAGCGTGATCTATTTGAACGCATTGCAGGCCGCGGGATTCGACACTGCCCTCGACATCAGCGGCGATAAATACCCCGCGCTTCTCGACGCCGCCGAACCCGATTTCGTCGTCCTCGACCTTCATCTCCCCGCCGCCTCCGGCACCGACATCCTCGTGGATATCCGTGACCGCTATCCCAATACTGTCATCGCCATCGTCACCGCCGACTTCATCAAAGCCAGGAACCTGCCCGCCCGGGCCGACCATGTGCTTATCAAACCGGTCAGCGTCGCCAGCCTGCTGAAGATCGCCGCATCCATCAAGGAGCCGCAAAGATGAAACCCCTCGCACTCGTCATCGAAGACGACCCGAACCTCAGCCAGATATTCTCCCTGACCCTCGATGAAGATTTCGAAACCGAGACCTATACCGACGGGAACGCAGCATTGGAAAGGCTTTCGCAGATCGTCCCGCGTTTGCTCATCCTCGACCTGAACCTGCCAGGCGTTCCCGGGAACGAGATCCTGGCACACATCCGCGCGGACGAACGACTCAAGGGTGTCGTCGTCATGCTCGCCACCGCCGATCACCGTCAGGCAGATACCCTCCAAGACCAGGCAGATTTCGTCCTGCTCAAACCGGTCAGCCCGATCCAACTGCGGCAGATCGCATCACGGGTGAAATAATTTCAGTTCGTAATGGCAGCTAATCATGTTCTTAATAAACCCAAGTTACGATCCGCGTAGAATACACCTAAAAAATTTAACGTAAAGGCGTCAATGCGCAAAGAAAGTTACATAACTCACCTTACGCGCCAATGCGATGACCCCGTAGGGGTCAAATGATTATAGAAAGAATGGTTTCATACATCCAACCCCGAAGGCGCTGCATTGAGCTTGTCGAAATGGGTGTCATAGCCGTTAAAAATCCATATCATCCCTACGGGATTTGAGCTAGCACACCACTTTTTACTACAATCCTTTCATCCCTTCGGGATTGACTGCGTAAGGTGAGTTGCATAACCCAAATTAAAAATCTTAAAAGGATGAGGAAGGTGCGATAGAATCAAGAAACCATGACACGCTGGCTTGATCCCCATCCTATAGACATCCCCGATTCATTTTCTGACCTGGGTTTGCCCCCCCTCATCGCGCAGACTCTCCTCCGCAGGGGCATCCACTCCCCCGTCGAGGTTGAGGCGTTTCTTCATCCCGAAAAGAATCCTCCTTCACAATTTCCCGAAATCGAAAAAGCCGTCGCCCTCCTGCAAGCCGCCATCCAACGCGGAGAAAAAATCTGCGTGTGGGGTGACTTCGACGTGGACGGGCAGACCTCCACCGCATTGCTGGTACAAACTTTACAGGCACTCGGCGCGAATGTGAGTTATTACGTGCCTGTGCGCGGAAAAGAAAGCCACGGCGTACACATCGAGTCGCTCAAGCCGATCATCGAGAACGGCGCGAAATTAATTCTCACCTGCGATACAGGCATCACCGCCCACGAAGCGATTGACTATGCCAACTCGCGCGGCGTGGATGTGATCGTCACCGACCATCATGATCTGGGGGAAAATCTTCCAAACGCAAAAGCAATTATTAATCCGAAAATGCTGCCGGAAGATCATCCGCTGAAAAACCTGGCGGGAGTGGGGGTGGCGTATAAACTTGCGGAAGCGCTGATGGACGATAGACCACAGACCATAGACCATTCATCGTCCATCGTCCATCGTCCATCGTCAGAACTTCTCGATCTCGTTGCCCTCGGTCTCATCGCCGATGTCGCTCTCCTCAAATCCGAGACCCGCGCACTTGCCAAACAAGGCATTGAACAATTACGAAACACAAAACGACTCGGCTTGCGCGTGATGGCAGAACTGGCAGGCGCGACATTCGACTCACTTAATGAAGAGACCATCGGCTTCACCTTTGCCCCGCGTTTGAACGCACTCGGTCGTTTGGGCGACGCAAACCCGGCTGTTGAATTACTGATTACCAATGACCCTGGTCGCGCCCGCGTGCTCGCCGCCCAGATCGAAGGCTTGAATGCCCAGCGGCGCATGCTCACCAAACAAGTTTACGACTCGGCGGAAGCGCAATTGCATGAAAACCCCGCCTTGCTTTCTGAACCGGTCATTGTGCTTTCGCATCCCAACTGGCCCGGCGGCGTGGTCGGCATCGTGGCGAACAAACTGGTCGAGCGTTATCACAAACCGTCCATCCTTTTCAACGAATCGGATGACGGCATCCTGCGCGGCTCGGCGCGTTCCATCGAAGGCTTGCACATCACCGAGGCGATCACCACTCAAAAAAATATTTTGCTCGGTTTCGGCGGACATCCCATGGCGGCGGGCATGGCACTGCAAAAAGATAACCTGACCGCCTTCCGCAAGGGACTCGGCAAAGCCATCGAAAAGCAACTGGGCAATATCGTCTTCGAAGAAGCCACGCTTCAGATCGACGCCTGGCTTGGGTTGACCGACCTGAACCTCGACCTCGCCGATAGCTTGGAACTGCTCGCTCCCTTCGGCGCAGGCAACCCGGAATTAACGCTTGCGACCCGCAATGTCAAATTAAAGTCCGTGAAAGAGATCGGAAAAACGAAAGAACACTTGCGCCTGAACGTGGAAGATGAAAACGGTGAGATCACCAGCTTCCTCTGGTGGGGCGGCGCGGGCGAGACTCTGCCCGAATCAGGCAGTAAATTCGACATTGCCTATACCCTGCGCGCCACCTCCTACCGCGGACAGCGCCAAGTCAACCTGCAATTCAAGGAATTCCGCGTCACCGAAGAAGCGCCTATCGAAACACGAGAGTCGAAACTCGATATTCGGGATATGCGTCTCCAGCCTTCAACCTTAAACCTTCAACCTTCCACCCTCATCTGGGCAGAAGGACCCGACCGCTCCGCAGGCGTCAACCGCCTCGAACTAACTCAAGCCGACGAACTGACCCTCTACACCACGCCCCCATCCCCCGCGGAATTACGAAAAGCGTTGGAGATCGTCAAACCGAAAATCGTATACGCCTTTTGCATCCCGCCCGCCGAACAAAAACCCGATGAATTCCTCACCTATCTGGCAGGGTTATGTAAATTCGTCCTCAACCAGCGCCGGGGGAAAACGACCATCGGCGAACTTGCCGCCGCATCCGCCGCACGGGAAGGCACGATTCAAATTGGTTTGCAATGGCTCGCAGCGAGCGGTCAACTAACTGTGACCATCGAGGACGATGCGGTCGCATTATCGAAAGACACGCAGGAGAAAAATCCCTACCTGCAAGCGGAATTGTTCATCGCTCTGCGCGGTGTGTTGAATGAGACTTCCGCTTATCGAAAATACTTCGCCACCGCAAACGATCTGAAACAATTGATAAAGTAAAGGTTCAGGCGATATGTCAAAATAAATGATGTAGCGCGAGTTAATGTCTCGCGCTACATCATTTATACAAATCCACTACCAAAATTTCTACTTTCGAAATCCTAGGGACGCTTCCGCATTCGATCCAGTAATTTATTGACCAAAATTCCCACCGGACCCGCGATAAAAATCGAAACCACGCCGGAGAGGATCAGCCCGGCGATGCCCAGCAGCCCGATCCACGCATTCTGATAATCCATCGAAGGCTCCACCGAAGAGCCATCTGCCTGTTTACAAAGCATTTCAACCGCAGTGGCGGGATATTCGACCCCATTCTCACCAATTGAAGTTGTTTGATAGGAATTCATATAAGGCGTCGTATCTGCCGGGCAAAGCATCGGTCCGACGATCGGAACGACCACATCAGTTGCCATGAAACCTGAAAGCAATCCGCCAAAGATGACGATGGGCAACAGGCAGCTAAGCAATGCACTGAAGACCAATATCCACGTTACACATCCCATGAACAAACCGGCAGCCCGATTGGGTTTTCTTTGTCCTTCCATGTAAACCTCCTTGCTCGTCTATGAAACACAATGAAAACATTCTTACACAATCCATGCCGGATTCCCATCACCTGATACTCCCATAGGATGGGTGTAGAATCATTCAGGAGGAAAATGTGACCGATAAAATTCCCGCCTCGTTTCTTGACCTGGTAATGTATCCGCGAGTGGCAGCGTTGACCACGCTCATGCCGGATGGTTCACCGCAGACCACCCCCGTATGGTGCGACTATGACGGGACGTATGTCCGCATCAACACCATGCGCGGATTCCGTAAAGAAAAGAACATGCGCGCCAATCCCAAAGTGACCCTGCTATGCTATGACCCGCGCGAACCTCTGCGCTCGCTCGAAATTCGCGGCGAAGTCATTGAAATGACCGAAGACGGCGCGATGGAACATCTAGATAACCTCACCTTCGGCTACATTGGCAAGAAACCTTATTTCGGCGCGTGCGTCCCTGCAGAATTAAAAGAAAAAGAGATCCCTGTCTTGTGCAAAATTCTTCCGAGACATATCGTGACATTGGATGCGAGAAAGAAGGAGGCAGTGGCATGAATGAGATCCCCGCCTCTCATCTGGACCTGTTGACTCGTCCCGTCCATGGAGTGTTGACCACGTTGATGCCGGATGGACAGCCTCAATCCAGCCTCGTGTGGTGCGACTACGACGGCGAATGTGCAAGGGTCAACACCTCGCTCGAACGCCAAAAGGGACAGAATATGAGCCGCAATTCCAACGTGTCCCTGCTCATCGTGGACCCGGAAAACACAGGTCGCTTCATTCAAGTTCGCGGCGAGGTGGAGTTGGTTACCGACGGCGCACTCCCCCATCTAGACGAAGTCACTCGCCAGTACACAAAGCATCCGCAGTATTACGGCTATGTCTTTCCATATGAAAAACAACAGATGGAAACTCGGGTCATTTGCCGCATCCACGCCCGGCGGGTAACGGTGGACGCGATCCATAATTGATATGCACAATACCATTTTATTCATCTGCACCGGCAACTACTACCGCAGTCGATATGCGGAGATCTTCTTCAATGACCTCGCCTCCAAAATGCCGATCCAATGGAAGGCGGATTCGCGTGGGCTTGCCGCCGAACAAAGTAACAATATCGGTCCCATCTCTACATTCGCGCTGGAGCGCCTCACCCAGCGCGGAATTTCACCCGGGGACCCGATTCGATCCCCTTTGCAACTGGAAGAAAAAGACCTGCACGAAGCAGGTCATATTATTGCGATCAACCGTGTGGAACATCAGCCAATGATGGAAAAGCAATTCCCTGCCTGGGCTGAAAAAGTAATCTATTGGAATGTCGCTGACTTGCATATCACGAACTCGGAAAATGCGCTTTCTGCGATCGAGAGGAATATCCACTCGTTGATGGAAGATGTCCGCTTTAGATTCCGCTGAACATTCAATCGAAAAAATCCATCACCCCGAAAAAGTCTTCAAAATAGGAAATCAGCCGCTGGGCTTTCTCGCGGAAGGCTTCATTTTCCGGGCTGCGGTCTTCCATTTTTGTGAGCAATCGTTCCCGAAAGCTGACCGTGGTGGATACGGGCAAATATGTCTCCACTTCGCGGATCATTTCAAGCGCTTGTTCTACCTTCTCCATCGCATCGGGCAGAGACGTTTTCTCGTCTGCCAATTCTTTGAACTGCTTGCATTTGTATCTCGCACAACTGCGCGGATAATCCTGCGAGGTATATACGGTGCAGGTCCCATCCCAGACGGGGCAGGGTTGCAGAAATCCACGCTGGCGCGGGTCATCACGGATGACTTTGAGTCCGAGCTTTGCCACTTTATCGAGTTCGGTGGCGTCGAGCCGCACCCAGGCGAAGAGATGCCCGGAACAGCACAGTCCGCAGGCTTTGCAGAGAAGGTTGGCGGGGGAATCGGTCATGTGGGGAATCATAACAGAGTCCCCTTTAGGGGGCTTCGTAGGAATAGCGTGGGGGTTAAGTTAATCCCCGCGCGGGCATGAGGCGTAGAGAAAAGATACAGAAAACAGAGGCAACCATCCGTTAAGAAAGAAGCGGATGCGTTTGGAACCGCATCCGCTGGCAGCATTGTCCATTCCTTATGAAGCAGGGAGACTGAACATCCCCATTACCATAGCCAGACAGACAAAAATCATAAGAAAAATCGAAGGTCCAAAAACCACCCCTAGCGCAGCAAGAATGGAAAGCGAGTGAGATGCGCGCAAAGCGCGAACATTCAATACAAGAGTGTAGAGCGACAGTGGAATGGCAAGGCATTGCCCAACGATCGGCACGATCAAGAAAAGCGAAGTCAGGATCGTTATGGGCGCAGTGAAAGCGGCAAGGGCGTAGGCTGTGCGGGTGTAATAACCGGTACCGCCCAACAACACAGCGAATATATTTTGAATCCCTGCCCAAATAGCAAAACCGATGATACCCATAATCGGCACGGCGATGAGCATTCCAAACATGAATATACCCATTTCAGAAAAGTCACCAAGTGCCGGGTTCAATAACATAAAAACCGGGAGAATGGCGGCATTCACCAAACCTGCCAGGGCGACCCAGGTAAAAGCACGCCCGAGGGATGCCTTGGGGTCATCGAGCAGATCTGCATAATCGGCATGATCTTGAACGGTGAGAGCTGTTGACCAAACTTCAAAGAAATTATAGGTACGTATCTTTTCTGAAGATTTGGAAATCTTTGAATTTCTGAGAGACCTGGATTTGCCTGTAAAACTTTCGTATTCGATTTCCCACTGTTCTTTTGGAGTTGACTTGGATTTCTCTGGTTCTACTTCCACCTCAGACTTATAGGGTTCATATCCATAATCATTCTGATACAACGCCGAAGACGCTCCCGCATCGGAGTAATCTCTTGAAGTTCGTTCCGGCACAAAGGACGACCGGTACGAGCGATCATCGTACCGGTCATTCTGTACAGGCGCGGGATCTTCATCATGATAGGAAAATGTCGATGGTGGCGGCATTGTAGGCTTGAGTGGTTCGGGTTGAACGGGAACCGGAGGCAATTGAGCTTGAAACTTCTGCAACGCCTGAACAACCTGCGGGTTGCCGGGATTCATTTTCAAGCACATCTCCAATGCTTGAATGCGTCTCTCGGTCGTCGTGCAGGTTTCCACATACCAGAACCAAGCCGGAATATTCCTGGGGTCGCTCTTGATGAGCGCCTGCAGAATCGACTGAGCCTCCACCCTTTGCCCCTGGTGGATCAACTGGATGGCATTTTCTAAGTCCGACATTTACCCTCCCACAAAAATAATTTCAACCAGTTTTACCCCTCATTACTTTGCAATGCAAGTGGTACGACATCTTCCGCGATGGCTTATACCAGACTTTTTTTAAACCACCAAACGCGCAAAAGATGTATCGATATGAAAAGCCCCTAAAGGCACTAAAAACCTTTAATGCCTTATGTTTAATTTACCGGCAATCCCAATTCCATCAACTTCTCTTTAGTGGGATAGCCTTTTTCATCCCAGCCGCGTTTTTGATAGAACTCGGGCAGCATCTTATCGAGTTCCGCGACCATGCCCTTGGCAGGACCATCGGGCAGAGGTTCGTGCAGCATACGATACGGAAGCGTGTCGTGTTCGGGACCCGAACCGGCTTTGATAAGGAACATGCGCTCAAGGGTGTAGACGCGGTCAGCGGCTTGCATCACCTCGGCGGGAGTGTAGCCTGCGCCGGTGGAGAGGTTCATCATTTCGGAGAGTCTCTCGGGCAGGATCAAGCGGTCTTTATTGAACACATAACGAATGGCAACGAACACGCACAGACCGGAAGAGTCGATCAGCGCAAAGGAATCCTCGAAGTGTTTGACGAGTTCCGGCTTGCCTTCAGTGGAGTGTGGATTTTCCTTAACCGGCACACCAAAGACTTCTTCATACGCCACGTCACCTTCCATGTGCGAGGCGCCTTTGTTGGAGGTTGCATACAGCAAACCCATGCCTTGCGAACCGCGCGGGTCATAGCCGGGGAATTCCTGCTTGCGCGCCGTGACGGCAATTTCGGGATGACCGTATTTTTCCGCGAGGCGGTAGCTTCCCATCGCAAGGTCTTTTCCGAAACCTTCCATGTACGCCATCTTCTTGATCATCGCGATCATCGCATCATGGTCACCGAACTTGAGCGGCATTCCGATCACATCTTCGGGGATGTACCCCTTCTCATACATTTCCATCGCGGCAGCAATCGTCATACCGGTGGTGATGGTATCCATGCCGTATTCGTTGCAGAGATAATTTGCCTTGAGCAGAGCGGCGAGGTCGCTCACCCCACAGCCTGTTCCCAGCGATGAGATCGTTTCATACTCAGGACCTTCCCCCTTGCCCTTATATTTTCCATCGGGAACTTCGGTGAGACGTCCGCACGAAAGCGGACAGCGATAACAAGGCGTGTGGCGGATGAGGTATTGATTCTTGAGCGCGTCACCATCCACGTTGTGGACATGCTCAAACGTGCCTTGCAGAAAATTGCGCGTGGGCAAAATGCCGAGCGTATTCGTCACCTGCGGCACATACGACGTGCCGTAAATGCGCATGTTCGAGCCCTTCTTCACATCCGCGCCCACATTCTTGGAGGTCTCCACGCTGATGGAGCGCATCCCTTCGGGGTCGTGCAGCGGCGGGTTCTTATTGCCCATCGCCACCACGGCTTTGAGGTTCTTGCTGCCCATCACCGCGCCCACACCGGATCGAGCCGCGGCGCGATGTTTGTCGTTCATGATCGCCGCCATCAGAGCAAGGTTCTCCCCTGCTGGTCCGATACAAGCGACGCGCGCTTCTTCGGAGTTCTCTGCCTTGAGGATGTCGGTGGTCTCATGCGTATCCTTGCCCCATAGGTGCGCCGCAGACCGGACCTCGACCTGGTCTTCATTAACGAAGAGATACACCGGTCCGGGGGATCTGCCTTCAAAGATGAACATATCGAAACCGGTGCGCTTCATCCATGTGGGAAATTCGCCGCCGGAATTGGAGTGCGCCAGAGCACCCGTCAACGGGGATTTGGTGACCACCATGTAGCGGTTACCCGTCGGCGCGGGAGTAGCGGTCAGCGGACCGGTGGCGAAGATGAGCATGTTCTCCGGCGAGAGCGGGTCAACAGCAGGATTCATTTCCTTGTACAGATAATGGATCGCCCATCCGCGCCCACCGAGGTAGTCGCGCGCAATTTTCGGGTCTACGTCTTCGGTTGTGACCTTGTGAGTGGTGAGGTTTACTCGTAAAAGCTTGAGGTGCCAGCCGTACATGGGTACTCCTTGAGGTGAAGGTTACAGGTTGAAAGTTACAGCTTACAAGTTGAAGGTTATTATCCGCCTGCGATCGCGGAAAAGGCAGTGACCATATCCCCTTCTTTGAGCGGGGTGTTCAGGTCAACGGTCAGACCGTTCAATACGATGACGCTTTCATCATTGAGAGGAATGTCGAAGCGCGAGATGGCTTCGTATACCGTGGTCCCGTCGGGGACGTCGATCTCGATCACCCCATGTTTTGCCTCCGGCGGCAGGACTGCGCGGTAGTTGGCGATCATTTTAATGTGGATCATCATCTGACCGATTCTAGCATGGGGAAGGGTAGATTGGCAAACCGCTGAGACGGGCATTACAATACCCGCCATGAAACGACAACTTCCCTATCATGGCTGGTGTTTCGTGTGCGGACACGATAATCCGCATAGTATTGGAATTACGATGTTTGTGGACGATGAAGGAGTTTTGACCTCTGAATTTACGTTGACAGACCGGCATCAGGGTCCGCCCGGGCATGCGCATGGAGGGGCATCTGCGGCGATATTAGATGAGGTTATGGGGTTGGTGGTCTGGGCAGCGGGGCATAAGGTGTTGGCTGCCAATATCAACATCAACTATCGCAAGCCCCTGCCGCTGCATCAACCCTTGCTGGCAGAAGCCCGCATCACGGAAGTGGGTGGAAGAAAGATCATCAGCGAAGGAAAAATCAAACTGCCCGATTCAACCGTCGCCGTGGAAGGAAGCGGTGTGTATGTGATCGCATCCCGCTTTTTCGAGAACGCCATCTCCAATGGAATGCACTCATGAAGACCATCGGATTGATCGGCGGGATGAGCTGGGAATCGTCCATCGAGTATTACCGCATCATCAACGAGACCACGAAAGCGCGGCTGGGCGGGCTGCACTCTGCGAAGAGCCTGATGGTCACTGTGGATTTTGCGGAGATCGAAAAACTTCAGCATGAAGACCGCTGGGAGGAAGCGGGACAAATTCTGGCGAAGTGTGCGCAAGACCTCGAACGCGGCAGCGCGGACTTTATTGTGTTGTGTACCAACACGATGCACAAACTGACAGACCAGATCACAGCGAACGTAAAGATACCTTTCCTGCACATCGCGGATGCAACCGCGGAGAAGATCATCGCAGCGGGGATGAAGCGCATCGGTCTGCTCGGTACACGCTTCACGATGGAACACGATTTTTACAAAGGGCGGCTGATCAATAACTTTGGATTGGACGTGATCGTGCCCGAAAAAGAAGACCGCGATATTGTGCATCGGGTGATTTACGATGAACTGGTGCAAGGCAGGATCGTGGATGCCTCGCGCGAAGAATACAAGCGCATCATGGAATGGCTGATTACGCAGGGCGCGGAGGGCATCATCCTCGGCTGCACCGAGATCGAATTGCTGGTGGGGCAAAGTGACAGCCGCGTGCCGCTCTTCCCCACGACCTACATCCACGCGGTAGCGGCGGTGGATAAGGCGTTGGGAGATTAACTTGTAGTAGTGCCGTTAGAATTTTTCATCGCCCTTTTTACTGCGACTTGAAAGTCACAGTACTTTTTATTGACCAAATTTCCTATTTACTTGCAAAGAGCAATGGATATACTCGTGCAAGCTAAAAACAGGAGATACAATGTTTAATTTATTCAAGAAGAAAGAAAAGAAAGCCCACAACCCATTTCCCGAACTTCGAATTCTTTACATTGGGAATGTGAACCTGAACGAGTGGCCCAAAGGAGATATCGACGGACATCCCTGGTCATTTTTTGTCGAAGCGCGAAATCATTTAACAGCGAAAAATAATTCGGAAGCAGAAAAGCTCTACCGTCAGATCACCGAGACACCCGGCTTGGAACCCCGTCACTATCTGCAAGCCTGGTTGTTCCTGCGCTCTTATTTGAAGGTTCAACCGCCTGCAGAAGCCGCTAAAAAAGTGTACGGCGTAATGGTGGAAGTGTTCACCCAAACCGGGATCATGTCGGTCGTCGCATATCCTGACCATTCCGCGCGGAGCCTGCATTCATCCGGCGGCGGGAGCATTTGGGAAAAGCCGAATGATTCACTGAACGAAAAGATCGACGCCATGATCAAGGCAGGCGAAAATGCAGTGAACTCCATCCCGCTGGTTGTGGTGGATATCCTGCCGAAACCGCCTCAACAGGTGGATCAAATCCTGATAAGCATCGCCACTCCAAGCGGCATCTATCACGGGCTGGGTACCGGGGACTTTATTTCGAAAGACCCGTACGCCGGTCCGATCCTTTCCGTCGCGGGATCGCTCCTGCAAGGATTGGAAAGTCTGAAAAAATAACCACATCCAAAACTCACCCGGAACGTTTTCGGGTGGGTTTTTCTCGTGACAAAAGACCGTGATATTATCAATCGCGGATATCATGAAAACAGCATTGCGTGCCATCCAATTTCTCATCTTCATCACTCTGATCGGTGGCTGTATCCCTGCGCCGACCGTTGAACCGACCTCCACCGTATACGCTCCATACCGCATCACACCGGAAGAGAATCCGTACACGCCGCAGACGAGCGATTTGGGACTGCAACTTGCCGGTGTAACGGTCACCTCCGTCGGTCTTTCGGAACGATTGGACCTCACCCCAACCCGTGTGGTCTTGCGCATTCAAGGTTCGATGCCCAGCGTTTGCAATCAACTGCGGGTGACCATCAGCCTGCCGGATGAGAATTTCCGGATCTTCATCGAGGCATATAGTTTGGTGGACACGGATATTAAATGCGATGATGTTTTTCAGCAATTCGAAGCTGATATTTTGATGGGAACCTACTCCAGCGGCAGGTACACGGTCTGGGTCAATGGCGGGCTTGTCGGCGATTTCGTCTCATATTGAGGAACTTTTCCGCGTTGATTTCGTCAGATTCTTAACGAGTAAGGAGACGACCATGAGATATTTGATCCCAACCGTTTTTGTGCTGAGCCTGGTCCTGGCTGCCTGCGCCCCCGCCGCGGACGAGACGGTCGTAAGCTATCCCAATGAAACCCCGCAAAGCACCAATTACCCGAATGACAGCGCTACTCCCCCCATGAGCGAATATTCCCCAAAGCCGGATGATGCCGCACTTAACCTCGGAAATGCATACGTCGACTCGAGCGATGTACTTACGCTGGAAAGTTTCCCGCTGCAATTCATGCTGCACATCGTCGGCAATCTGCCCACGCCTTGTAATGCGCTGCGCGTCGCGGTTTCCGCGCCCGATGCGGAGAAGAAGATCATGGTGGATGTGTATTCAGTTTCCGACCCGGACCGGATGTGCGCACAAGTCCTGCAGCCGTTCGATGTCAACGTTCCGCTTGGCAGTTTTCCGGAGGGTAATTATTCCATCTGGGTGAACGGCGAGATGGTTTCCGAATTCCAAGCTTGACCTTGTGACGAAGTTTTTTATTCCACCTCCTGCTTAAAAGTTTTGCCACAGAATTCAGATTCATTTGAATTCTGTGGCAATTTTGTATTAATACTGAAACTCAATGACTGAGGATCTGCGAGAGGAACAACTTGGTGCGTTCCTCTTTTGGGGCTTTGAAGATTTCATCCGGGGTGCCGCTCTCCACGATCTGCCCCTGGTCGAAGAAGAACATGCGGTCCGCAACGGCGCGGGCAAACCCCATTTCATGCGTGACCACCAGCATGGTCATGCCCGATTTCGCCAGCTCCACCATCGCATCCAGCACTTCCTTGATCATCTCCGGGTCGAGTGCGGAAGTCGGCTCATCGAACAGCATGATCTTCGGCTGCATGGCAAGCGCGCGCGCAATTGCCACGCGCTGCTGCTGTCCGCCCGAAAGTTGACCCGGATACTTCTGCGCCTGCTCCGGAATGCCCACCCGCGCGAGTAGTTGCATGGCAACATCCTCCGCCTTCTTTTTCGTCCACTTGCGGACTTGAATGGGAGCCAGGGTGATATTCTGAAGGACCGTCAGATGCGGGAACAGGTTGAACTGTTGAAAGACCATCCCCGTCTCCATGCGGACCTGCTCGATGTTGCGCACATCATGGCTCAACTCGATGCCATCCACAATGATATCGCCGCGTTGATGCTCTTCGAGGCGGTTGATCGTCCGAATGAAGGTGGATTTGCCCGAACCAGAGGGACCAAAGATCACGATCACCTCCCTCCGCTTTACTTCCATATTAATGCCCTTCAAGGCATGGAAATTTCCATACCATTTATGCAGATCACGCGCCGTAATGATGCTATCGTATTCCTGTGACATCGCTCACGCCTCCAAAGTCTTATCGATTTCCAACGCCAAGGCGTTCTTCCAGCCGCTGGCTGAGGTAGGACATTCCATAGCTCAAGACCCAGTAGATCAGGGAGATGAATACATAAACCTCGCGCTGCAAGCCCAAAAAGTCCGGCTGTGCCAGCACCGTCTTGGCAATGCCCAGCAGATCGAGCAAACCGACGATTGCCACAAGGGAGGTATCCTTGAATACCGCAATGAATTGCCCGACCAGGATCGGGATGATCAACCGCAGCGCCTGCGGCAAAATGATATACACCATCGTCTTCGCCTTGCTCAAACCAAGCGCATGAGCCGCTTCAAACTGCCCCTTGGGAATGGCTTGCAACCCGCCGCGCACATTCTCTGCCAGGTACGCCGCGCTGAACAATGTGATCCCCACCATGGCTCTCAGCACACGGTCGATGGTCACATTGGCCGGCAAAAAGAGCGGCAGCATTAATTGCGCCATGAACAGGATCGTGATCAACGGCACACCGCGCACCAATTCGATATAGATCACACTGGCAAGCCGCACGACCGGCAATTCGGAGCGGCGACCCAACGCAAGCAGCACGCCGATCGGGAACGAAAATAGAATCCCCACCGCGGTCAGCAGGAAGGTCAGCAACAAACCGCCCCATAGGTTCGTTTGCACGGCGGGCATAAAAATGGAATCGGTTCCCGAAAATCCGCGCGTGAGCAGGATAAAGACGGGCAGGGAGATGACCCACCCAGTGATCACGCTTCTTTTTATGACCTCTGGCTTGGTGCGTCCGATCCCCCAGCCGAGCAAACCCGTAAGCGTTAGCACAATGAACCATGTGCGCGGCTCCTGTCCAAACGGAAGCAAAGCCAGCGCCGCCGGTGCGAACAGCAATAGCGGAGCGAATCGGGATTGGCGCACCCAGATCCCGATCGAGTTCCCGGAGAGGAACATCAGGAAGGCAAGCCCCACCCATAACCTGCCCGCCTGTTCGAGTGGATATTGACCGATCATCAGCAGGCGCATGTTGGCGGCGATCACTTCCCACTCTGCAACGGTCAATGCCCAGGTGAAGAATCCCTTGACCGCCCAATACACGATCAGGATACCCAAAACGGTAAGCAGCGTATCGAGCCAGGAGCCAAACAGGTTCCTGCGCATCCAACGCAGAATATTCGAACGTTCAGTAAGTGGAGGGAGGACGGAATCCATTTCTGTCATCTTAGCGCTCCACGAGTTTGATACGCTGGTTGTACCAGTTCATAAAGAGAGAGGTCACCAGGCTGAATGCAAGATAGGTCAACATCACCACCGTGATCATTTCCACTGCCCGTCCCGTCTGGTTTTGAATGGTATTGGATACGTAGAAGACATCCGGGAAGCCGACCGCAATGGCAAGCGACGAATTCTTGATCAGGTTTAGATACTGGCTTGTCAGCGGCGGGATGATGACCCGCATTGCCTGCGGAAAGACGACCAGGCGAAGCGTTTGAAAACTGTTCAAGCCAAGTGCGCGGGATGCCTCCACCTGTCCCTTCGAGACAGCCAGGATCCCCGCCCGCACAACCTCGCCGATGAAAGCGGATGTGTAAAGGATAAGACCGGAGGTCAACGCCATGAATTCAGGGCTGAGGATCTTACCTCCAGCCAGATTTAGTCCCTTCACATAGGTCAGGTCGAGGATGAGCGGTTTTTCGGGCAGGACAAACCACCCCACCAGACCCACACCAATGAGGGTCAGCAACGCCCAGAGCAGGGTTAAGGGAGCGCGCCCGGTCCGCTGGCTGTAGGCACGCAGGGAGAAGAAAACGATCACAGCCAGGATCAAGCCGATGAGCAGAAGCAGGCGAAAGGTCGGGTAGGAGGCGGTTGGAATCCCCCAGGGAATGCCCACGCCGCGATTCGTCAAAATGATGTCACCGGGCCAGATGATGGCATCCTTCACTTTTGGCAGTTTGAGAAATACACCCAGATACCAGAAGATCAAAAACACAAGCAGCGATAGGTTGCGGATAAGTTCGAGATAAAAAGCCGCCAGTCGGTTGATGATGAAGTTGGTGGAAAGGCGCGCCACGCCGAGGACCACGCCGAAGATGGTCGAAAAGACGACTCCCACAATACTGACCGAGATCGTATTCAATAACCCAACCTGGTATGCCTGCCAGTAGGATGAACTGCGGTCATATGGAAAGAGAGATTCAGAGATATCGAAGCCGGATATGCCTTTTAGAAAATCGAGTGTCAGGGTTATTCCCTGTTTGGCAAGACCCGCCTTCATATTTTGAAAGATGAGATATCCGGCGAAAAACATTCCCAGGACAAATACAACCTGCCCGAGGATATTGAGGATGCGTTCATCGCGCCAGAACGGGATGGTTGTTTTTTGAGTACCTTCGCGCTGCATCAGCCAGCCTCCAAATGAAGAACGAGGGCGGGAAGAAACTCCCCACCCTCGAACTTTCCATATGATTCGGTTAGCGGAATGGCGGCGCGTAAAGCACACCACCGTCAGTGTACAGGCTATTTAGACCGCGCGGGATGTAGGTCGCGGTATCGGGTCCGAGGTTGCGGTTGTAGACTTCCTCGTAATTGCCGACGAGTTTGATGATGTTATATGCCCATGCATTATCGAGACCGAGTTTCAAGCCCATGTCGCCTTCAACCCCTAACATGCGCTTGATCTCAGGGTTGACGGTGCTGGACATGACACTATCCACATTGCTTGAGGAAACATCAAATTCTTCACCGGCGATCATGGCGAAAACGGTCCACTGGGCAATGTCAAACCACTGATCGTCACCATGACGAACCATCGGTCCGAGCGGTTCCTTGGACATGGTCACATCGAGAATGACATGCGCGGCGGGGTCGGCAAGAACGGTGCGGCGCGAAACCAGACCGGACTTGTCGGTGGTGACGGCATCACAGCGACCTTCCGCATAAGCGGCAAAGGTGGAGTCGGCATCTTCGAAGACTGCGGGGGTATAGGAGACGCCCAGGGAAGCCATCACGTCTGCAAGGTTTAGCTCGGTGGTGGTACCCGTCTGGACGCAGATCGTGCCGCCATCCAGGTCTTCGAGGCTGGTGAGACCGCTCTCGGTGGTAACCATTATGCCCTGACCATCATAGAAGGTGGTGTGGACAAAGTTACCGCCCAACTCGGTATCGCGGGCAAGAGACCAGGTAGTGTTGCGGCTGAGGATGTCGATCTCACCGGACTGCAAGGCGGTGAAGCGTTCGGCAGCGGTCACGGGGCGGAATTCCACTTTTGCAGGATCACCAAAAATGGCAGCCGCTAAGGCGCGGCAATAATCCACATCGAAACCGGAGTAGTTCCCGCTGGCATCCACATAGCCAAAGCCGGGGACCTGGGCGTTGACGCCGCAGATCAGGTTGCCGCGAGCCTTTACGTTTTCAAGAGTGACGCCATAACCAGCCGGGGCAACAACCGCAGGGGCAGAAGAGGTCACTTCCACAACTACAGTTTCAACAACGGTTGTGGAACCGCCGCCGCCACTGGGCTGTTCTGGTGCGGCGGTACTACCGCAGGCAGCCAGTACAAGGCTCGAGACTACAAACAACATAGAGACGACCAAAAGTGTTTTACGCATTTCTCCTCCTTTAGAGAAACTATCCTAATTTGGCGAAATATTGTTCGATGGAATGACGATGTTGTTGTATATGAATTGTTTGGCCTCCTTTCAAAACATTGCGTGTTTGTAATACACTTTTGTAAAAAAAGCAAGAAATTTCAAAGAATGACGCAGGCACTTCGCAACCTCAGGAACTCCTGCTAATTCCCCCCCGGCGCGCATTCACCAGCTCAACCAGGTCTTTCACAGCCAGTCGAATATTCAAACCGCGCTGTCCGCCTGAAATATAGATCTCTGTAAACGATTCCGCTGACGAATCGATCACAACCTGAAAGCCTTTATTGATCAACGCCAGCGGCGAGATGCCGCCCGCCTGCAAGCCGGTCAATTGCTCGGCTTCACGCTCGGTCGGCAGTGCCATCTTCTTCTCGCCCAGGAACGACGCGAGCAATTTCAAGTCCACCACGCGCGAACCGGGGATGACCGCCAGCACAGGTTTGCCCTTCTCCCGTTTGGTGACGATGGTCTTGAAGACCTGCTCCGCGGGCACGCCCAAAAGTTGAGCGGCTTCCATCGCGCCGAGCTTTTCCACGGGCAGATCATGCGCCTCGTATTTGACCTTGCGCGAATCCAAAAATCTGGTGACATTATTTGTGACTGTCATCTGAAAAAATATCCTGTACAATTATTATACTCACCCAGGAGGCTGACATGTCTGGTCAGGATCAAGACAAGCTCAAACGTCTGCGCGACAAACAGATCGCCGCCCGCGACCCTTTGGTGAAGCAACGCAAATTCCAACGAGACATCGCTGTGAAAACAAAAAGGATGAGAAAACCCTTTTCGTTCAGCAAAGCATGGAGCGACATTCCCCACCTTTTCAGAACACCTTTTTATGGGTTACTGCTCGGCATCGTGGTCGTCTTCGTACTCCCAATGTTCTGGGACTCGCCCTACGCCATCCTGGTCGGGGCAGCCGCAACCTTATTGTTCATTATCTTTGGATTGATCCTCGGCAACTCGCTCGACCTGCGCGACAATATCCGCGACAACCTCAAGTAACGGCATCACTCGCCGCGCACCGGACCCGTCAACGGGACCCGCGCCCGAACATTTCACACGCCCGAACCAAAGGAGACCACCATGATCAGCACCCAAACATTATCGCAATTCAACCTGTTCAACGGACTGCCCGAGCCGCTTCTCGAAGAGATCGGGAAGATAAGCAGGGAAGTCCCCGTGCAGAAAGGCGAGATCGTCTTCCGTGAAGGCGAAGCAGCGGACAAGCTTCATTTCCTGTTGAACGGAAGTGTCGCCCTACGCGTCAAATTGACCTCCCGCCCGGAGAGCGTCACCGTCTCTTTCGTCTCCACTCCCTACCAGAGCTTTGGCTGGTCCGGCATTGTGGCGCCGTTCCATTACACCTCCAGTGCCGAATGTGACGAGGACTCGAGCCTGCTCATCATCCCCGCCGAGCCGTTCATGAAATTGCTCGAAGCGAACCCGGAGTCAGGTTTCGTTGTGATGCGGCGTATCACCGAGATCATCGCCGACCGTCTGCGCAACAGCCGGCAGGCGTTATTGAAGACCATGTAAGCGAACGAACCGGCAACCGTCACTTAACTTCCAGAAAACAGTGAAAAGCTCGGGCGGGGCATGAAGCGCTTCGCCCGTTTTGATTCCCAAAACTTCAGCGTAGTACAATTACCAGATGAAATCCGCGACTGCATCCATTCCACTTGAAAAACTGCTTGAACAACTCCCCGAAGACTACACAGTCGCCGACCGGGAGTTGGTCATGCGCGCCTATCACGTGGCGGAGGAAGCGCACCGCGAACAGAAGCGTCATTCGGGCGAGCCGTATATCAATCACTGCATCGCGGTTGCCAGCATCCTCGCGGATCTGAAAGTTCCCGCGGAGGTGATCGCTGCCGGGCTTTTGCATGATACGGTCGAGGATACGCCGATCAAGTTATCGGATATCCGCCGCGAGTTCGGGGACACGGTCAAACTGCTCGTAGACGGGGTGACGAAGTTGACTCAACTGCCGCGCGTCTCACGCGGTGACCAGCACGCTGAAAATGGCGATGGTGAAAACGAGAACGAAAACGAACCCCCGGAGCCGGAACCGGCGTTATTCGGTCGTGACGCGGATATGGTCTCCGAGACTTTGCGCAAGACGTTCCTTGCCATGGGCGAGGATGTGCGCGTGGTGTTGATCAAACTGGCAGACCGCCTGCACAATATGCGCACGCTCGGTCACATGCCGGAGCACAAGCGCAAACGCATCGCGCAGGAAACGCTCGATATTTTTGGTCCGCTCGCCAACCGGCTCGGTATCTGGCAATTGAAGTGGGAACTGGAAGACCTCAGCTTCCGGTACGTCAGCCCGGAGAAATATAAGGAGATCGCCGAGCAACTGGCGGAACGCCGCCCCGACCGCGAACAGCAGCTTGAGGATATCAAAGACAACCTTCTCAAACTGCTGGAAAAGAACAACATCAAAGCCGAGATCAGCGGACGTCCGAAGCATATCTATTCGATCTACAAAAAGATGCAGAAGAAGGACAAGCCTTTTAACCTGCTGTATGATGTGCGCGCCGTGCGTTTGATCGTGCCGGATGTGCCCGCCTGTTATGCCGCGTTGGGCGTGATCCACACCACGTGGCGTCCCATCCCCGGCGAGTTCGACGACTACATCGCCGCGCCCAAGGATAACTTTTATCAATCCCTGCACACGGCGGTCATGTACGAAGACAAGCGTCCGCTGGAAGTGCAGATCCGCACCCTGGATATGCACCTGAATGCAGAATATGGCATTGCCGCGCATTGGCGGTATAAGGAAGGCGGCAAGCACGACCGCAATTTCGAGCAGCGCATCAGCTCACTGCGCAAGATGATGGAATGGCGTTCCGACGTGAACGATGCGACCGAGTTCGTCGAGTCGATGCGCAGTGACGTCTTCCGTGACCGGGTCTACATCTTCACCCCGCGCGGCGATATCATCGACCTGCCCGCCGGGTCTACGCCGATCGACTTCGCCTATCACGTCCACACAGACATCGGTCATCGCTGCCGCGGGGCGCGGGTGAACGGTAAACTCGTGCCACTGAATCAGGAATTAAAGACCGGCGACCAGCTCGAAATTTTGACGGCGAAACGCGGCGGACCCAGCCGCGACTGGCTGAACGTCAACCTCGGACTCGTCCGCACATCGCGGGCACGCGCCAAGATCAAAGCCTGGTTCAAGAAGCAGGAAGACGAGCAGAACCTGGCACAGGGACGCGAATCGCTCGAACGCGAACTCCAGCGCCTGGGCATCACCGAACTCAATTTCGAAAACCTGGCGCGTGAACTCGGTTTCAAGACTCCCGATGAGATGTTCATCGAAATCGGCAACGGCGACCTTTCCACGAGCAAGATCATCAAGCAGTTCTCGCAGGATGAAGAGAGCAAGGACATCCTCGAAGCGAATGCGACCACGCCGCGAAGCACCTCCACCGATGCGATTGAAGTGGTGGGGCTGAAAGGCATGCTCTCCATCATGGCGAAGTGCTGTAACCCGATGCCCGGCGACCAGATCATCGGCTTTGTCACGCGCGGACGCGGCGCGACCATTCATCGGCAGGACTGCCCCAATATTTTAAAGATGCAAGACCGCGAGCGTCTGCTCAAGGTCGGCTGGGGACGTGTGGAGAGCACCTACCCGGTGGCGGTCAAGATCAAGGCGTATGACCGTCAGGGATTGATGAGCGATGTCTCCAATCTGCTGGCTGATGAGAATATCAACATCGATAAGGTCGCGGTCAACGTCAACCGCAGCATCGCCGACCTGCGCCTGACCATCGAAGTGAAAGACATCACGCAGCTCAGCCGCATCCTGACCCGCATCGAAAATCTACCCAACGTGATGGAAGCCCTGCGCACCAAACCGGGGTAGGATTCCAAAGTCTCCAGACTTTGGCGTGAAGGCATGCGAATCTAACGACTGGAGTCGTTAGATTCCAATTGACCGCGTGTGGGGTATAATCGCGGCGCTTCCGAATGTTATCTGTAAAAGAAGCGCGCGAGCGCATCCTTTCCCACTTCCAACCTACGGCAACAGAAATCGTTCCACTGATTGCTTCTGTAAACCGTGTCTTGGGAGTGGATATCACTTCGCAAGACGACTTCCCCCCCTTTGACAATTCAGCCGTGGATGGATTTGCCCTCCGCTCCGGTGACACAAGCGCATCGACATCGACCATGAACGTGGTCGCTGACATCCCAGCCGGGTCCACACCGACAGTGACTCTCGGCGCAGGTCAAGCCGCGCGCATCATGACCGGTGCGCAATTGCCCAAAGGCGCGGACGCGGTCATCCCTGTGGAGAATACCGATTTCCAGAATCGACATGCCGGTATCCAAGCCCCTGAGACCGTTTCAATTGAAACACCGGTCAAAGCCGGGGAGAACGTCCGTATGCGCGGCACGGATATCCATGCCGGCGACATTGTTCTGCAAAAAGGACGCGCCCTCAAGCCGCAGGACCTCGGTCTGTTGGCGACATTGGGCATATCCAATGTGACGGTTCATAAGAAGCCCAAGGTGGCGCTGCTTTCCTCCGGCGATGAACTGCTCGCAGTGGATGCGCCGCTCGAACCCGGAAAGATCCGCGATTCGAATTCGTATACGCTGGCGGCATTGGTCGAAAGCTCCGGCGCGGAAGTCATCCGTCTGGGTGTCGCGCAGGATACGCGCGAGTCTGTCACACGCCTGCTCGATGAAGCCGCGAACGCAAACGCGGACTTGATCCTCTCATCGGCGGGCGTCAGCGTGGGCGCATTCGACTTCATCAAGGAAGTCATCGAAGCCAACGGCAGCATGGACTTCTGGCGCGTGAACATGCGCCCCGGAAAACCGCTGGCGTTCGGCGCCTATCGCAATATCAACTTCATCGGCTTGCCGGGCAACCCGGTCTCGGCGTTCGTCGGCTTCGAGGTTTTCGTTCGTCCAACGCTCGAGCGGCTTAACGGCAAAATGGACGGGAGCCGGTTCACGGTCCGCGTGCGATGCGGGGAAGAGATCGAATCCGATGGGCGGGAGAGTTATTTGCGGGCAAAGATCAGCGTCGAAAATGGCATCTACACGGCACGGCTGACCGGGCATCAAGGCTCGGGCAACCTGCTATCTTTGGTACAAGCGGATGCTTTACTAATCATCCCCGCTGGTGTAAAATGCGTGCCTGCTGGACAGGAAATGGACGCGTATCTCTTATGAGGCAACATGGATAAATGGCTCTATCGCGCATCGGTTGCGCTCGTGATCGTCGGCTTGCTGGTTTCGATCTACATGACAATTTACAAGATATCAGGCAATGACGGTATGTGCCTCGGGTCCGGCGACTGCTCCACCGTGAACGCCAGCCGCTTTTCGGAAGTGAACGGTATTCCTGTGGCGGTGGTGGGTGTGATCGGATACCTGGCGATCCTGGCTGTGCATTACTTTGAGAACAGCAGACCCTTTTTCCGGCAGAACGCCACACTGGCGATCTTTGGAATGGCGCTCACCGGATTTCTCTTCACGCTCTGGTTGATCTATGTGGAGATCGCGCTTCTCAGTGCCTTGTGCCCGTTTTGTGTTACTTCGCAGGCGGCAATGACCATCATCTTCATCATCGCCGTCATTCGCCTGATCAGAAACCCCCAAATTTAGGAGGATGTTGAAATGCCCCGCATCAAGTGTCATTACGCAGATTGTGTATTTCTGGATGAAGGTTATTGCTCCGCCGCCGCAGTGGAGCTGGACCCGGACACAGGCTGTGTCACCTACTCCCCCGCCGAAGGCGCTGCTGCCGCCGAAGACGAATGGGACGAGGAAGAGGAAGTGGATGAATGGGAGGACGAGGATGCCGATGAAGAGGAAGACGACGAGTGGCTGGAAGACGAAGACGAATTCTAGCGCTGCATCCCCGACCCGATAATTTATCAATTAGAAGAAGCCTTCTCTGCGCGAGAAGGCTTCTTTATTTCGACCCTTGTTTGACCCGTTCCATTTGCAACCGTATAATACCCGATCATGCAAAAGATAAATAACATTCAAGCCCTGCGCGGGATCGCTGTTGTTTCAGTCCTTTTATTTCACCTCTTTATCGTCGAACAGAAATACGGCGGGGGACGATCGCTGCTTTCGGAGATCCTCGAATTCGGCAATTTCGGCGTGGACCTGTTCTTCGTCATCAGCGGATTCGTGATGGTGACGGTGACCCGGGGAAAGTTCGGCTCCGCAAAACAGGCGGGGTTGTTCCTTTATCATCGCGCCTCACGCATCTATCCCTTGTACTGGGCCTATACGCTGATGGCGCTGGCGGTCTTTTTGATCCGCCCTGAATGGATCAACAGTTCGCAGGGCAGTCAGGCGGATATCCTCGCCTCGTTCCTGCTCCTGCCTTCTGACCTGCTTCCGCTGGTACAGGTCGGCTGGACGTTGATCCACGAGATGTATTTCTATCTGGTGTTCTTCCTCATCATGCTCATGCTGCCGGAGAGATTCTTCACCTACGCCATCGCCGCCTGGGGCGTGGTCGTGACCGTCTTCTATTGGCTGGCATTATCGAACAGCCCGGCATATCAACTGGTCTTCCATCCGCTGACGGTCGAGTTCCTGGCGGGGTGTCTGCTGGCGCTCTTCATTCAGCGTCGCGAGCATCTGCCTTTGCGCGGATGGGCATTGGTGGCGCTGGCAACCCTCGCGCTGGTTGCAGTGATCTCGGGACATGCTCAATTCCACGCCGTGACTGGCGCCATTCCCTACGATTGGTGGCGGGTGTTGATCTACGGTGTGCCCGCTTTCATCATCGTGACCTGTATGATCTACGCCGAACGGGACGGGGTTGTCTTCCCGCCTGCGCTGGTTCAGACCGGCAATGCCTCTTATTCCATTTATCTCTCGCATCTGTTCACGGTCAACGTGGTCGGCAGGCTCTGGGCGTTGGTAGCCGTGGACGGGATCTTCGATAACGTCATCGGCATCACGATCGCATTCGCGCTGGCGATCACTGTCGGATTCGTGAGCTACTGGCTGGTGGAAACTCCATTGTTGAGACTCAGCCGCAAATTGCTTTGATAAGGAATCGCTCAACATGTACAGCATCGAAGATCGGAATCGCATCCGCGACTATGTGCTCCACCTAGCCGACTCGGACCAGCGCGTCGTCGCCGCGGCGGTTGTCGGCTCGCTCGCGCTGACCGACGGGGATCGCTGGTCGGACCTCGACCTGACCTTCGGCGTTGCTGATGAAGCCTCCATGTTCGCTGTGCTCGAAGATTGGACAAGTTCCATTACGCAGGACTTCAAGGCGGCGCATCTGTTCGACCTGCCGAGCGGACCATCCATCTACCGCGTGTTCTTGCTGCCCGGCTGTTTGCAATTCGACCTATCGTTCACGCCTGCATCCAAATTCGGGGCGACGGGACCGAAGTTCAAATTACTCTTTGGCACTGCCGTCGACAAGCCATTCATCCAGCCGCCATCGGCGAAGGAATTATTCGGGTATGCCGTGCATCACGCCTTACGCGCCCGATTCTGCATCGAACGCGGACGTTTCTGGCAAGCCGAATATTGGATCAGCCAGACGCGTGATTATGCGTTGAACATCGCCTGCCTCAGCCGCGGATTTCCGGCAAACAACGGCAGAGGCTACGATGAACTCCCGCCTGACGTGCGCGACCGTTTCAGCGGCACGCTGGTCAAGACCCTGACGCGGGATGAATTATTCCGTGCGCTTGTTGCTGTCATCGCAGGGTTGGTGGCGGAAGCCGGGGAGTTGGCGGTCAACGTCGAGCCGCAGTTGCGGGAGTTATCTACCCCATGGGAGAATTGATCTCGTACGCGGATACTAAAAATGAAAAAATTATTCATCTTATATTAGATCAATACACAGAGATCAAGAGGAGAGACGATGAAAAGTGAAAAAGCTGGTTTTACTTCCATTGACGAGTACATTGCGACCTTCCCGAAAGAGACGCAAAGAATCCTGAAAGAGATGCGGGCGACGATCAAAGCCGCCGCGCCGGATGCTGAGGAAAAGATCAGCTACCAGATGCCGACCTTTTTCCTGAAAGGAAATCTGGTGCATTTCGCCGCATTCAAATCCCACATCGGGTTTTACCCCACGCCGAGCGGAGTCGAAGCATTCAAGGATGAATTATCGGTGTATGAAGGTGCGAAAGGTTCCGTGCAATTCCCCATCGAGAAACCCATGCCGCTGAAGTTGATCACGAAAATTGTGAAATTTCGTGTGGCTGAAAATTTGAAGAATGCCGAGTTGAAAAGAAAAAAGTAGGACGAAATTAATTTCGTCCCACGAATGTGTACTGATACAACAGCACCCCTGCCGCCACAGATAAATTCAGCGAGCTGACCCGTCCGCGCATGGGCAGGGAGACGGTCACATCGCAGGCGGCGATCTGCTCGGAGGAGAGTCCCTTTTGCTCGGTGCCGAGCACCAGCACCCACGGGACCTGCGGGACAAGCGTGTGATAATCCACGTCCGCTTTGGCGGAGGTGCCGATGAGCTGCCAGTTGCTCTTGCGTGACCAGGTCTGGAAGTATTCGAAGCTGGCTTGCACGACCGGTTTCCAGAATATCGTGCCCATGCTGGCGCGGATGACGGTGGGATGGAACAACTCCACGCCGCCATCGATCAGGAAAAGCGCATCGACACCGACCGCGTCCATGCTGCGCAGGATGGTGCCGACGTTGCCGGGGTCTTGCGGGGAGATCAGCGCCACGGCACTCTTGATGGACTTCATATCGGCAAACGAAAATTGTTTTTGCTTGACCACCGCGAGAATGCCCTGCGGATTTTCCTTATCAGCCAGAGATTCCATCACCGCGGCAGAAACTGATTGAAGCCGCAGTTCGAGGCGCGCGGCGCGGGCGAGCAGGTCTTTGGCGAATCCGCTGGTGAGCAGTTCGGGGGCGAAGATAATGGCATCCACATCCCAACCCGCTTCGATGGCTTCGCCCACATGATGAATGCCCTCCACAAGGAACGTCTCCGATTCGGAGCGAGTTTTTTTTTGCCGCAAGGCGCGGACTTCTTTTATGAAGGGATTCGACGTGCTGGTGAGGATGTCCATGGGCGGAATTGTATCCGATAATTGTGTAGTATGATTTTGAAAATCACAACGGCGCGATCGCTCCATCTGCTTTTCCAAGATAGGTGTTGAGTCCGCTACTCTGCCTAAAAGTCCTTATTGGAGAATTGACATGGCTACTATTACAAAACAAATCGCGCAGAGAACGTATTGGAATTATGCGCTCTGGCTGGCGGTATTTACCGTTTTTTACAACATCTTCGAAGGGTTGGTTTCGATCGCGTTCGGCGTGAGTGATGAATCGTTGGCGTTGTTCGGCTTCGGCGTGGACTCGTTCATCGAGGTGATGTCCGGGGTCGGAATCCTGGTGATGGTCAACCGCATCCGACAGAACCCGGATACGTCTCGGACAGCCTTTGAAGTATCGGCGCTGAAAGTGACCGGGACGGCGTTCTACCTGCTGGCGGTTGGGCTGGGTGTGACAGCGGTATACAACATCGTCACGGGGCACAAGCCGGAGACGACGCTGCCGGGATTGGTCATTTCGCTCATTTCGATCGCGGTGATGTGGGTGCTGGTAACCGGCAAACGCAAGGTGGGGCACGCGCTCAATTCCATGCCGATCCTTGCGGACGCGAACTGCACGATGGTCTGCATTTACATGTCGGTGGTGCTGTTAGTTTCGAGCCTGATCTACCAACTGACCGGTTTTGGCTTCGTGGACAGCCTCGGCGCGCTCGGCTTGATCTATTTCTCGGTCAACGAAGGGAAGGAAGCCTTCGACAAGGCGAAGGGGTTGGAATGCGATTGCGAAGACGAGGATTGTAAGGAGTAGTGATCGGTTAATGGTGGATAGTGAATGGTTAATAGTGGATGGTGAATGGTAGGTGGTTACGAACTGTAATCGCATTCATCATTCTGCATTCTGTATTCCCTTCTCCCTTATAATTATCCCCATGAAATCCCTGCGCCTTTGGGCGATTTTGATTGCATTCTTCCTGCTTGCATGTAGCGCGACGGAAGAACCCACTCCGCCTGTGATGAGTGTGAATGTGACTCTGGTCACAGTGCAAGGGCGGCAGACGATCCAAACCTCCGCGCTGACGGTGCGGGAAGTCCTTAGCGAGGCGGGGATCCAACCCGGCGAGTACGATGTGATCGACCCGGCGCTCGATTCGCCGGTCATTGCAGAGATGACCATCACGCACATCCCGGCGCGCGAGTTGACCGTCAGCGTGGGCGGGCAGGTGATGAACATCCGCTCGGCGGCGCGGACGGTGGGCGAGGCTCTGGCTGAGGCGGGGCTCCCGCTCCAGGGTTTGGATAAAAGCCTTCCGGCGGAAAATGAGCCGCTGCCCGCTGATGGGCAAATCCGAGTCATTCGAGTGACGGAGTCGGTCAGCGTAGAACTTCGATCCATTCCTTTTGAAACAGAGACGACCGAATCAGAAGACCTAGCCTTCGGTGAAACAAAGATCGTGCAGGCGGGCGTCAACGGCGTGGAAATGATCCGTACGCGCATCCGCTTTGAAGATGGGGGCGAGGTCAGCCGCGTATCGGAAGAGGAAACCATTTTGCAGGAAGCGCAGAAGCAGATCGTGGCGAGCGGGTCGAAGATCGTGCTTTCGCAAGTGGATGGGAATGCGCCCTATCCATACTGGTATGCGACTCAAATGTATGCTTCGTGGTATTCACCCTGCAACTCCGGCACAGGCGGATGCGCCTATGGAACCGCCAGCGGCGCGCGCGCAGGTTTCGGCGTGGTGGCGGTGGACTATTCTTATTATTCGTATCTCGCCGGGATGCGCGTGTACATCCCCGGTTACGGCGTGGCGACCATCGGCGATACCGGCGGCGGACCGATCATCGAGACGGCGTTCGGTGTGCCGCGCTATCAGTGGATCGACCTCGGTTACGACGACAACAACATCGGCGGGCTGACCGGCTGGGTAACGGTATACTTCCTTGAACCCGCACCCGCCGAGGTCCCTTACTTCTTCCAAACCCCATGACCCGAACCCAACGCATCATCATTACCATACTGACCATCATCGCAGTGTCGCTTGCCGCGGCGCTCGGCATGTATACGTATCGGATGTACCGATCCATCGCCGAACAACCGCTGGGACCCGTCCTGCCGTTCATGGCACAGCAACTCCCGCCCACGTGGACTCCCTCCCCCGGTCCATCGCCGACCTCCGCCGGGCTGGTGACGCTCGCGCCGACGGTTTCCTTTGCGACCAGCACACCGGCTGCCCGCTGCGGCGGACCCGTGACCATGAACATCCTCGTCGTCGGTTCGGATGCACGCGGCGATAACTACACCTACGGGCTGGCAGATGCCATCCGACTCGTGCGCGTCGATTTTACGACCCCCAAAGTGAGCGTGCTCGAATTCCCACGTGACCTGTGGGTGGAGATCCCGCACATCGCAGACAACCTGGATGGGCAGGACCACGAAAAAATAAATCAGGCATTCATGTATGGTCAGCCCGGCTTCAAATATTGGGACGACCCCAGCGAGGGGTCCGGTCTGCTGGCGCTGACGCTCAACCAGAACTTCGGCGCACAGATCGACCATTACATCACGGTCAACATGCGCACCTTCGTCAACATCGTCAACGCAGTGGGCGGCATCGACGTGACCATCCCGGATAAGGAAACCGCGCGCACCGCCGACCTGCCGGTGGGCAAAAATCATCTCGACGGCGGCGAAGCGCTGAAGCTCGTCCGCAACCGGGAAGGCGGCAGTTTCGAACGCGCCGATAATCAGAACCTTGCGCTGTGCGCTTTGCAGGAAAAACTGACCAGCCCTAAAGTGGTCACGCAGATCCCCGAACTCATCGAAGCCTTTCAAGACAACATCCGCACCGACTTGACGCCCGAACAGCTCGGTCAGCTCGCGTGCCTCGGCACGCAAATGCCGCCGCAGAACATTGTGCTTGCCAGTTTCCCCAACGAACTCTTTAAACAAACCCGCGTCTACGACCCGGTCTTCGAGAAGCGCATCGCCATCCTCGACGCCGACTTCGCGGTCCTGCGCGATTACGTCACGCGCTTCCAAATGGGTCAGTGGCCCTCCAGCGAGCCATCCATCCAGATCGATGAAAAAGAAGACCTTCCCAGCGTCTGCCAATGAACCTTGCTTCCATTCCCCCACTCAATGCCGCCGCCGTGCTCAAACGCTACGGTCTGCACGCCGATAAACGCCTCGGGCAAAATTTTTTACAAGACTCCTCTGCGCTCGAGAAGATCGTGCGCGCCGCAGAGATCAATGAGGATGACTGTGTCCTTGAAATTGGTCCCGGCTTGGGCAGTCTCACCCGCTATTTGGCGGTTTCTTCCCGCATCGTTGCAGCGGTCGAACTCGACCCGGATCTTTTGCCGCCGCTCCAGGCAGTTCTCGCCCCGTATCCGAACGTGCGCGTCATCCAGGGTGACATCCTCGACCTCGCCATCGCCGACCTCGTGGACCAGCCCGGTTACATCGTGGCGGCGAACATCCCGTACAACATCACGTCTGCCATCATCCGTCATTTGCTCGAAAGCGAACCCAAACCGCGCCGCATCGTGCTGACCATCCAAAAAGAAGTTGCGGAGCGCATCTGCGCCGCACCCGGTGACCTGAGTCTGCTGGCGTTGAGCGTGCAAGTGTACGGGGAGCCGAGCATCGCCGCGCGCATCCCTGCCGGTTCCTTCCACCCCATCCCCAACGTGGATTCCGCCGTCCTGCGCATCGACATCTACCCCGAGCCGCTCATCCCGCAGGAGACACTGCCCGTATTCTTCAAACTCATCAAAGCAGGCTTCAGCCAAAAACGCAAGACCTTGCGCAATTCATTATCCTCCGGCTTGCACATCAAACCCGCCGACGCCGTGACCCTGCTCCAGTCCGCGGGCATCGACCCCATGCGCCGGGCGGAGACGCTTTCGATCGAGGAGTGGGGCATGGTGAGTGGGAGGTGGGGAGTGAGCAGGTAGCAGTGGGCAGTGGGAAGTGGATAGTGAGCAGCGGGCAGTAATCAGTAGACAGTGAGCAGTGGACAGTGGTGGGGATTTTCTCACTGGTGAAATATTCGGGCGTATAATGTAAAAAAGTGCGGAAGATAAAAGGTTTTAAGCGGAACCATTCCGTATATCACCCCAAATCGGTGTCTTATACGGAATGGTTCCAGTTAAGACATAGTTGGGCTGGTTAGGCATAGTGTGATTCTCCCTCTGCAGAGCAAAAAAAGCCGTGCTATACTGCTTAAAATAGATTGTACCAGTTCTGCAATCTAATTCCTATATTAATTTGGGGGATTAGTTTGCAAAAGAAAATGCAGTCCAAAAGCAATTATATTCGGTGCAGTCTAACCGTAGTTAGCCCGCCCTTTACAACCTGCTATTATATTGGGAGAGAAATATGCAAGATAAGTTACGCTATATCTTTACGGGCAATATTGGTCGCAAAATATGGACTACTTTGGGATTAATACTTATCTACAGAGTTCTCCTTAATATTCCCCTCCCAGGATTTACCTCACAAGCCAGTATGAATCAACAATCCAGTAATGGGGCATTCATCTTAGTTGAATTTGTTGACATGCTTTCAGGCGGCTCTTTACTTAAAACATCTATTCTCGGACTGGGACTCTTCCCATACCTCTTTGCGCAACAACTAATACAACTTTCGACACCAATAATACCCGCACTACAAAGACTTATTATAGAAGACCCTTCTGGAGGAAGAAGGCTCTTGGAAAAGTGGACATATTATTTAACCGTCCCATTAGGAATTATAGAAGCATTACTTTTCATTGGCTTAATCACTATGAACTGCAACAATCAGAAATTTTTGACTATGGAATTAAATTCCAACGCCATTTCAAAAATTACACTTGTTTCAATACTCGTTGCAGGTTCATTTTTTACTATCTGGATTGCTATGCTAATCAGCGAATTTGGACTTCGTGAACAAGGTATGGCAATTATTATTTTTAGTGGCATTGTTAGCAGACTTCCTAATCAAATTTCTGAATTGTTTGCTAGTTTCAATCCCGCAAAAAATATCACCATTTACATCATTATATTTTTAGTTTCAATTGTTGCGGTTATTTATCTCCAATCTGCAAGGCGCAATGTTCCACTAGAATATCCTGGAAGGCGAATGGGAAATCGTATGTCCATGCCTGTAAAAGGAACTCTTCCGATTTTGCTTAATATGGGAGGTTCTCAAGGCTTTATTGGAAGTCAGTTATTGGTTGCTATAGCAACTTTTTATGCGCCACTTGCTACATGCACTAGTACTCAATGGATAAATGCTCTTGCACTTGGAGCGATGTCGGTTTTCTCAGAGAAAGGGTTATTATTTGGTCCAATTGTATTTTTCAGCGTTTTTATCTTTTCAATTCTTTATAGCAAGATATTATTTGAAGAACAAAATTATGGAGAAAACCTAAAACGTGTAGGAGCAAGCGTGCCTGGTGTACATACAGGTGAACCAACTCGGAGATATCTTGAAAAGATAAATCTAAAAATTTCAATAGGGGGAGGGTTTATGTTGGGTTTAATTGCAATTGCTCCTTGGTTATTCAATATAATTACAGGAACAAATCTGTCTTTACTTGACGGAGAAAAAATAGTGATTATGGTGAGTGTATTAAAAGATACTTTTATGGGTATTGATGCTGAAATAAAGTTGCATAGTTATCAAGATTTGCTACGTGTTTAGTTTGAAATAAGAAAAATATTTCCAGACAAAAACGGGCTAACAAAGCGTGCACAGATGAAGTGGGAAGTCAAGGGTGCCACAAAAAGAAAGTAGATCAGGGTACA
>CAYJPO010000031.1:0-47847 GCA_964372045.1 uncultured Anaerolinea sp. | reverse complement strand
CTATAATTATTGACAGGCTATTCCTTTGCGGTATAATACCGCCCGCACGTTTTTTTGGCTCCGTAGCTCAATGGCAGAGCAGTTGCCTCTTAAGCAATTGGTTGAGGGTTCGAATCCCCCCGGAGTCATCCAATAAAAAAACATCCCACTGTCGGGATGTTTTTTTATTTACAACCTGGCTTGATGTTTACTTTATCAACTCAAGCACCCATACGATCAGCGGCGCAACTGCCAGCGCAGGCAGGAAGTTTCCCACGCGGATCTTTTTGATCTCCAGCAGGTTGCTGATGGCAAGACCCACGAGGATCACGCCGCCGGTAGCGGTCATCTCGTTCATCATCGGGTCGGTGATGATGGCGCTCAAGCCGCCTGCCAGCAGGCTGATGCCGCCCTGGTAGACGAGCACGATCAGTGAGGAGAACAGCACACCGATCCCCAGCGTGGATGCGAATGCGATGGAGGCGAAACCATCCAATGTGGATTTGACCGCCAGTAGGTTGTAGTCGCCGGTCAGCCCGTCCTGAATGGAGCCGAGGATCGCCATGGGACCGATGCAGAACAGCAGAGAGGCAACCATGAATCCGCGCACGAAGCGGGAGCCTGTGCCGGTCTCTGTATCTTTCGAGAAGCGTTTTTCGAGCATCTGACCCAATGCCTGCAAGCCATCTTCGATCTTCCACCACTCGCCGAGCAGTGTGCCGATGATGACCGCACCCAGTACGATCAACTGGTTCCCGCTTTTGAGGAACATTTGCACGCCCATCACACCCGTGAAAAGGCCCATGCCCGCGATGACCGTATTCTTGAATCGTTCCGGTATGCGTGAGCCGAACAATAAACCGATTGTGCCGCCCGCGAGGACGGCGATGACATTGATGATGGTTCCGACCATGATAACCTTATAAAATTGGATTGTTTGGGGATTACGATTTTGCCAGCGAAGTCTTTTTTCCCACGTGCTGGTTTTCGTGCAATTCCAACACAAAACACAACGAAGATAAACGATTGAGATAGCGCTGCAAGTGCGGGTTGACGACCACTTCGCCGTCGAAGAGTTCGACCACGCGCCGCTCTGCCCGGCGGATGACGGCTCGCGCCAGTGAAAGCGCCGCGCCGCCCAGTGTGTCGCCCGGCAGGATGAATTGCTTGGGCATTTCCACGACCTTGCTCAATTCGTCGGTTTCGTGCTCCAGCCACTTGACCCGCGCTTCGTCGATGAAGCGGAAGGTTGCGGCATTCTCCGGCGTGGAGGCGATCTCCGCCATCAGCTTGTACAGATCCCGTTGGGCGTCGAGCAGGATTCGGGGAGTCTGAGGCGCGGAACATTGGGCGCGGGCGAGACCGAGCGCGGCGGAGGCTTCATCCAACGTGCCGACCGCTTCCATCCGAACGTGATATTTAGGGACGCGACCCTCACCGAGTAAGCCTGTTGTGCCGTCGTCGCCTTTTGCAGTATAAAAAGTCATGCGGGCATTATAACAACTTAAGGCATTGCTCGTATATAATGTCGTCCATGATTTCTAAATACCATATCGAAATGACCCGCGCGGCGCTGGGTGAACATTTCAGCGAACGCGCGCTGGAAGTCATCATCGCCGCCAACCTCAAACAGGATGCCATCCAATACCAGTTTGGGCATGATGAGATCCATTACGACAACAACGCCATCGATAAGGGCGACCGTTACATTATCGAGCAGCGCGGATATGTGATCGCAACCCTGCTTTCGCCCGGCATCCTTGGCGCGTGGATCGCCTTTGGTCGGTTGTTGCACACGGCGCAGGATTTCTATGCCCACACCAATTATGTGACCATGTGGGTGGAACAACATAACGGCTTGCTTCCTCCGCCGGAGGAGATCGAGCCGCTTCAGAAGGAGCTGGTCAAAAGCCCGCAGCTTCACTCCGGCAAGATCTACCTGCCGATGGATGCGCTTGCATTCATCCCGTTCCTGCGCCCGCTGATGTTGAAACTGCTGCCGAAGGATTCGCACGGCTGGATGAACCTCGACACGCCCGCGCAGGGACCGAAATTTCCCTACGCCATCGCCGCCGGTACGAAGCGCACCGCGCACGAATTGGACCTTTTGCGGAAACTACTTACGCCGGAGATGTTCGCGCGGTTCACGGATAAGTAAGCAGATGACCAACGGGTGACGGAAAAGTTAATCTCAAGAAAGGTATAATCAAACTCATGGATACAAAAGCGAAACTGAACGAAGCAGTAAAGGAAGCGATGAAGAGCGGCGATGAAGTCCGCAAGCGCACCATCCGCATGGTGCTTGCCGCCGTCAAACAGGTGGAAGTGGACAAGCGCACCGATGTCGATGAAATGGCTGTCATGGCATTGATCCAGAAAGAGGTCAAGAACCGGCGCGAGGCGCTGGAAGAGGCAAAGAAAGCCAATCGAGCCGACCTGATCGCCGCCAATGAAGATGAGATCAAAGTGTTGGAGGATTTCCTTCCCAAGGCAATGCCTGCCGAGGAACTACGCGCCCTGGTGCAAGCCGCCATTACGGAAACCGGCGCCGCCGCCCCAAGCGACATGGGCAAGGTGATGAAGGTTGTCATGCCCAAAGTGGCGGGACGCGCCCCCAACGATATGATCAGCGCAACCGTGAAGGAACTCCTCACGAAATGATTTGACCCCGCAAGAGACGGGCAGTTACAGCGCGCCTGTTTCTTTGCGGTTTATTTTTATGTCAGCCCGCCCCCCCGTTTCCCGCCGCATTCGAATACTCCAGGTCAGCTTGATCGTGGTGGTCAGCCTTGTCTCTTTTGGCGTGCTGACCGTGCCGCTCGGCTTGAGCCCCACGACTCAGACCGTGGAGGTCGGTGATGTGGCGCAGACCACCGTCCAATCACCATTGGATATTGAATACGTCAGCGAGGTGCGGACGGAAGAGGCGCGTAAAGGGGCGGAGAGCGCCGTCCAGCCGGTGTACAGCCAGCCGGACCCCGCCATTGCGCGTCAGCAGATCGAACGCATGCGCACAACCCTGCAAAATATCACATCCATTCGATCCGATGTCGAATTAACCACGGATGCAAAACGCAACAGCCTGCTCGCGCTCAGCGACGTGCGCCTGAAACTCGAGACCGTCGATTACCTGATCAGCATCACCGACTCGCGCTGGGATTCCGTACAATCGGAGGCGGTGCGCGTGCTGGAACAGGTGATGCGCCGCGCCATCTACGAAGACCGGCTGGAACAGGCGCAGGCGGGTGTCGCCTCATCCGTAAGCCTGACTTACAGCGAACAGCAATCCATGCTGGTGACGGAACTGGTTACGGCGTATGTGGTGCCGAACAGTTTCTTCAGCCAGGAATTGACCGATGCCGCAAAACAATCGGCGCGCGACGCGGTCAAGCCGATCGTGCAGACCTACAAGGCTGGCGAGACCATCGTCCCGGCAGGCGAGATCATCACCCCGGCGGATATGGAAGCCTTTCAGCAATTGGGCATCATCCGCCCCGGTCAGCGCTGGGAGGATATGGCAGCCGCCGCGGCGATCGTGATGATAAACGCAGCATTCGTCCCATTGTTTTTTTATCGCCGCCGCCGCTCCGTGGTGATGGATAAGCCCATGAACATTATCGTCATTTCGATCTTGTTCATCGTCTTTTTGGTCGGTGCGCGCCTGCTCGTCGGGCGGACGCTCGCTCCGTATGGTTATCCCATCCAATCTGCGGCGTTGATCTTCACAGCCCTGTTCGGCTTGGAAGTTGGGCTGGTCTTTTCCATTCCACTTTGCATCCTTGCCGCGTTCGGTCTGCCCAACTCATTAGATCTCACGCCGTATTACCTGTTTTCATCCCTCATCGGTTTGCTTGCACTTGGTCCTGCCAGAAGGTTCTGGGGTTTCCTGCGCGCCGGGCTCGCCATTTCCATTTTTGGTGCGGCGGCATTGCTCGCATTTCGCATCCCGTTGATCACGCTGGACTGGGTTGGTATCCTTCAATATATCGGCGTCCTCGCCTTTGCAGGATTCTCCTCCGCCAGCATTGCGCTCCTGCTCCAATATCTGATGGCGCAAATGCTCGGTCTGACCACTACCCTGCAGCTTCTCGATATTTCCCGTCCCGACCTGCCTTTGCTTCAATTCTTCCTGCGCAATGCGCCGGGGACGTACCAGCATAGTTTGCAAGTTGCCAACCTTGCCGAACAAGCCGCTGAAAAGATCGGCGCGGACCCGCTGCTCACCCGTGTGGGAGCCTTGTTCCATGACATTGGCAAGGCGCTCAACCCAACGTTCTTCATCGAGAATCAAATGCCCGGCAACGTCAACGCGCATCAGGATGCCGACCCTGAAGAGGTGTCCGCGACCATCATCCGCCACGTGACCGACGGCATTCAACTCGCAAAAAAACACCGTCTGCCCAGCCGCCTGCATGACTTCATCCTCGAACATCACGGCACGCTCATCACTCATTATCAATACAACCAGGCGATGGAAGCGGCGGGCGGCGATATATCGAAAGTGGATATCGAAAAATTCCGTTACCCCGGTCCACGACCCGCTTCGCGAGAAACCGCACTGCTCATGCTGGCGGATGCCACCGAAGCCCGCGCCCGCGCCGAACGTCCCACGAACGACGACGAGATCCGCGCGCTCATTACCAGCGTCATTCAGACGGTGCAGAAATACAATCAACTCGACGACACCCTGCTGACCCTGCGCGACCTCAAACTCATCACTGAATCCTTCGTGACCACCTTGCGCGGCACGTATCACCCACGCATCCAATATCCAAAAGCCGTCGTGCCGGATCAGGATGCAACCCTTCTGACGGCGAAAAGAGAAAAATGATCTCGATTGACAACCAAGTTGATTTTCAAGATGCGTCCATGCTCGAACGCGCAGCCCTGCTGACACTGGAAACCGCAACGCATCTCGACCCGGATGCAGGATCTGAGTCTGCGAACGGGGATATCACCATCGTCCTGACCGATGACCGCCAATTACACGAACTAAATTTGGATTATCTCGGTGTGGACGCTCCGACCGATGTGCTCTCCTTCCCCGCCTCAGAAACGGACCCGGAAACGGGCGCTGCATATTTGGGCGATATCGTCATTTCGATCCCGCGCGCTGCCGCGCAGGCACAGGCGGCTGGTCATCCCGTGGAAGCGGAGGCGCAATTGCTCGTCGTTCACGGCACATTGCATTTGCTGGGCTATGACCACGCCACCGATGAAGAAAAAACTGTGATGTGGGCAGAGCAGGCAAAGGTGCTCGAACGGCTGGGTCTCTCGCGCATAAAAATTCAGGAATAGACGTGAAAGAGTTCATCGCTTCGCGTGCTCGTTCCTTTCGGTATGCGTTTCAAGGCTGGGGATATGTTTTGCGTACCCAGCGGAATGCATGGATCCATAGCCTTATTGCTACCGTGGTTTTTATGATTGGCTGGTGGCTGAATCTTCCCGCGCGTGATTGGGCAGTCATCATCCTCACCGCCGCGTTCGTTTTCTCCGCCGAGTTCATCAACACCGCCATCGAAGCCGTGGTAGACCTTGCCACCGTAGAGCATCATCCGCTTGCCAAGGTTGGCAAGGATGTTGGTGCGGCTGCGGTGCTGGTCGCTGCCCTGGCGGCGATCCTGATCGGATTGCTCATCCTCGGTCCGCCGTTGTTGCAAAAAGTTACCCCACTATTCACTGATATCTGATAACTGGTTACTCATTCCTCATTACTTCTTACTCAAATCGGAGACCCCATGACCTTATCTTTCAAATTTGGAACCGTCGGTTCGCCTACGGGCACACCCAAGAAACCGGGCGGAACAATCGGCGCGATCGCGTTCAGTAAAACTATCGGGTTGGATACGCTCGAGTTGGGCTGGGTGCAATCGGTGCGTGTGACCGAAGCGACCTGCTCCGCGATCAAGTCTGCGGGCGAAGAACATTCGGTCGCATTGAGCGTACATGCGCCGTATTTCATCAACTTGAATGCGTTGGCTGACGAGTGGCCCAAATCGCGCAAACGCCTGATGGATGCCGCGCATTACGGCTATCTCGCCGGTGCGACGGATATTATTTTTCACCCCGGTTCGTATTTTGGCAATGACCCGGCAGAGGTGTTGAAGGTGGCGCTCCCGCGTTTGGAAGGCTGTGTGAAGGAGTTGCAGAAGAACGGCGATATGGTGACCCTGCGCCCGGAGACGATGGGCAAATCTGCCATGCTCGGCTCGTTCGAGGATGCGCTCGCGATGAGCAAAGCCATGGATATGGTCCAACCCTGCCTTGATTTCGCGCACCTGCACGCGCGCCCCGGCGATGGCTCGATGAACACGTCTGATGAATGGTCACGCCTGCTGGAAAAATACGGCAAGACGCTTGGCGCGAAGGCGCTCAAGAAATTGCACATCCATCTCTCCGGCATCGAATACGGACCGAAGGGCGAGAAGAATCACCTCCCGCTTGCCGATGCGGATCTGGATTTGAAGGCTCTCTTCAAAGCCATGAACGAATTCGGCTGCGGCGGGCGCATCCTGTGCGAAAGCCCCATCATGGAAGAGGATGCGTTGAATATGAGAAAAGCGTGGATGAAGATCAGCGGGGAGAAGGGATAAAGGACTTTCACCACGGAGATTATAAAAAGACGCACTCTGCAAGTTCTACGCAGAGTATCCAGAAGTAGAACTTCTGGACTCCGTTGCGATAAATGAAAACATCCCGTTCACCACTTCGGCGAACGGGATGTTTGTGTTTCATAGTCTTACTTGTTCAACCCGACGTTCAATTCGTTCATGACCGGGTCGCTGTCATTCGCGATCAGGTTGTCAGCATACGAGTCGTAGTATCCCTCCACCGAGAACACGAGCGTGAACTCTGTGTTGCGCGGAATACCAGTGACCTCATAACTGCCGTCGTTGGCGGTTTGCAGATAGGTGTTGATGTAGCTCTCGGCAAAGTTCGCATTCACCCACTCATCGTAGGTGGTTCCCGGTGTGAGGACGAACACATACGCACCGGGGATGCCCTTGTTGGTCGCGGCATCGTAAACAAGACCATAGACTGTGATCGTATCGCCAGTCGGCTGCTGCGGTTGTTGTGTTGTCCCGCCGCCTCCGCTGCCGACTGTCACTTCACTGGAGGAACCGATGGGTTTCATGCTGTCACCGGCGTACAACTCCACGCGGTAGTTGCCGGCTGGCAAGGGGTTGCCGTCGTTCGGCAGGTAGGTTCCGAAGAGACCTGATTCGTCCCATTCCCAGGCATAGCTGTATTCACCGACCTTTTGACCGTCCTGATACCAGTATTCGACCATCAACTCGCCGTTGGTCATTCCGGAATATTCGAACCCAGAGGCGATACATAACGCGCCTTCGGGATACGCGTTGACGGTGGTCTCATTCCAATCACAGCCTTGTGAGCCGCTGGAGGATGTGTCCAACCACACGAACCCGGTCGCCGCTTCGTTCCCGCCGCCGGGCTGGCTGACCACGCCAGACTGTCCGTACGGGCTGGTGTAGTCGCGTCCGGCTTGCGCCGCTTGAATGAGCGGTGTGGCAAGGTTCACCGGGCGGATGCCGTTCAGGAACCCGCCAATGGGGATACAACTATCGTTCTGGTCGAGTACGCCATCGCCGTTGGTATCCTGCACCTGGCGGCAGTCCGACGTTTCCGTATCGCGGCTGGCGGCTGCGATGGTGGGCACACCAATAATGTTGCCGTTGTTGTCCGCGGCGAGACCGCCGGAATTTCCGCCGGAGATGGTCGCATCGGTCTTGATCCAGGCGCGGTCACCGAGTTGGTCTTCGGAGGAGAACCCAGAGATGGTCCCCCGTGTATAGGTGATGGTATTCCCGCCGATGGATGGGAAGCCGAAGATGTTGATGCCGTCGCCGACATGAACATTATCCGAGTTACCCAATGCAACGTAGGGCAGGTTCAGGCTGTTCGGGTCCACGGCTGTGCCATTGATCGTGGATGTGATCTGAATGACCGCCAGGTCAAGGAACCCGTCCACTGCCAGGACTCTTGCGAGATAGGATGGCACAGCGGGCTTATCTTCCGAGACGATAATGGCAACACCGAGTGAATCCGGTTCACTGCCGGTATCGCCTTGCGAGGCGGGACTGGCAACATGTGCGTTCGTGAGGATCATTCCATACGGGGAGATCATCGTACCCGAACCGACATAGCCGGGAACGAGTTCGCCGTTCTCATTGAATAACCCGAAGATCTGCACCGTGGCGGCGATTAATTGTGCGCGTTTTGCAGACGAAAGTTCGCCGGGCTGGTCTGCGGGGGTATCTGTGTTATTCGTGGGAGTGATCGGTTCCACCGGCGTTTGCCCACCTTTGCAGGCGAGCGCCGTGATGACAAGGATGGTCAGCAGGAACCAAAAGGGTTTAAGTGTATTTGGTTTCATTCTCGCCTCTGCTAAAACTTAAGGGATTGAAGAAAGAGGTGGAAGCGATTCAGGTCGAGATCGTAGGTCTTCTCATCCGCCTGGAACGAAACGACAACAGCATGATCTCCGTTCAGGAAGACATAGTCTGTGCCGCGCACAACGCTTGGAAATTCGGTGTGCGTCAGGTCGGGGTTCGATTCGACGAAGACATAATCGACTTCAAAGGCTTCACGCCCGTAGACGGTCACTGCGCGCTGATCCAGAATTCGGAAGGCGATCAGGCTTTGGGCGTATTCCAGGGAAACGCGGCTCGAGATCTCCGACGCTGTAGCTTCTTCTGAGATCGTGATCTTGCGCAGCGTGTAGGTCGCGCCAAATCCCTGTGAGTTGATATCGGTGGTGCGCAGGAGCACATCGCCCTCGGGTGAGGATTGGAGCCAGCCCTTGGGCGCTTGTGCGGTGATGCCGTCCAGTTCGAAGGGGACGCTGGCGTTTTCCACGCCGGATTTATAGAACCATCCCACAACAAGAGCGACGATGGTTAAGAGAACGACGGTGATCTCCGCGTAGCGGTCACCGAGGGAGCTTTGTTTGGTAGCCATGTTTTCTCTCTCCTACTTCCCCGCCTGTGCGGTATTGACACTGCGCCGCACCAGCCAGAGGATCACACCGGTGGTGCCCAGCGCGACGACTGCCGCGAGGACGAGTCCCATCCAGGTGTTGTTCGTTGCGCCGCTCAAGGTGATGACGGGTCGGGTGACGACGCCCTGCAGCCAGTTGAACAATCCGTTGAAGACTGCGGCGAACGTGATGCCGAGCGGCATCCACCAGACCTGTTCGGATTCGAATTTAGCGCGCCCGAGGAAGTAGCCGGTGATGCCGGAGAACGCCGCCTGTGCCAGCGCGACCACGGCAATGCGGATGATGCCCGCGCCCAGGTCCACGCCGCCGTTGGAGACGACGAACTGGATGTTCAACACGGTGGCATAGCCGAGACCCGCCGCGGTGGCGTAGATGACGCCGTCCGTCGGTTCGTCGAATTCACCCGAGTTGTAGATGCTGTAACGCACCGCAGCATATTTCAGGAATTCCTGTGTGAACCCCACAACGAGAATGCCGCCCAGGATGGTCGTGAGCGTATCGGTGTGGATCCAGTGGGGGACGCGAAAAACGGTATCAAGGACAGGGATCCCGACCGCGGCCGCGAGCAATGCCCCCAACCCAAAAACGCCCAAAACAAAACCTTTCGGTTCCGGTTCCGCCTTATCCTGTAAATAGAAAAATATCAACCAGATGGCGGCTGGCACAAGTGCTAGAAAAATGCCTGTCAATAATAGGGTGGCAGGGGTGAACACCGGTTGTATCGCGCCATCCAACGCGTATACGATGCCCACGAACGCCACCAGGCTGACGATCAATACGATCTCGTCACGCCAGACGTGCTTTCTTTCGTGATTGGCTTTTGCCTCACTCATAAAAAGTTCCTCCTTTGTTGGTCTATTCTATATCCATGATATGGAATTTCCGGTGAATGTCAATAGGACAGATGGTGTCGCATATAACGCCACTTCCATGTGATTTGTTCCAATTCGATTTTTTATCCCAAAAAAGAATTTGCTACCGTACAAACGAAAAAAAATGAACCGCCAAGGCGCCAAGAGCGCCAAGAAAACCATTAAATCTTGGCGAACTTGGCGTTCTTGGCGGTAAAAAAAAGAAAATGTACGGTAGAGAAAAAAAGAATCAATGTCGGCTAAATATATTAGGAACACATGCCTGTGCTGCTTTCAGCGGGGCACCAGCTTTATGATGGATTACTCAGCCCAAAGTCTGAAGGGAGAAGCGAGTACATGTGCGCGTCGTAGATCGACCTGCCGACGGTCATCCGGTTGAGCAAGATACCCTCGTAATGTGCCCCCACTTTTTCCGCCACACGGCGGCTGGATTCATTGCCGACTGCGATCACGATCTCGGTGCGGATGAGATGGATGCGTTCGAAGGCAAAACGCGCGATCATGTTCGCGGCGCGCCCGGCGATGCCTTTTCCATGTTTTGAAGTGCGCACCCAATAGCCGAGGTTGCAGAAACGATAAATGGGATGGATATGACTCAGTCCGCAGCCGCCTAGGAATTCGCCTGTGTGCGCGTCGAGGATGGCGAAGGAATACAGCGTGCCGCGCGACCACTCTGCGCGTGTGACGGTGATGAAATTGCGGGCAATCTCGCTGGTGTAACTGGGAGTTGCCCACGACATCCACGGGCTGAGTTCGGGGAGCGACTCACTGACTGCCTTGAACAGTTCCAATTCCTCCCCAAATTCAAACGGGCGGATGTTCACGACCCCATCGGATAGGTTTGCGTAAGGGAACATGGGTTGATGGTGTTAGCTGCGGATTAAACAAAAACGGAGACACGTCTTCACAAGCTTGTGGGGAGTGTCTCCGTTCATGCCTGTAAAAGAATTTCAGGAAATGTAATCTCTCAAATTGTGTTCCACCGCGTAAGCCGCCGCCTCGGCGCGGTTGTTCACATTCAATTTCGAGAGAATGCTCGAAACATAATTTCGCACGGTGCCTTCGCCGAGGAACAGGGTCTTGGCGATCTCGCGGTTGGTCTTGCCTTCGGAGACGAGCAGCAGCACATGCTTCTCCTGCTGACTCAAATGTGCGAACGCAGACGCCTCCTCCTCTTTCACCGCACGGCGGACTTCCTGGAAGACGCGCTGGGTCACGGCGGGGTCGAGCAATGCCTCGCCGCGTCCGACAGATTCGAGTGCCTTGACCAGATCTTCGCTGCCGATCTGTTTGAGGATGTATCCCGATGCGCCTGCGCGGATGGCGGAAAAGAGCATTTCATCTTCCGCGTAGGATGTGAGCATGATAACTTTTGTGTTGGGGAATTGATTGACGATCTGCTCGCAGGCTTCGATGCCTGAAGTGCCCGGCAGGCGGATGTCCATCACCACCACATCGGGTTTGAGCGCCGCCGTCTGTTCCATTGCCTCACGCGCCGAACCGGCTTCCCCCACCACATCGAACTGTGGGTGCCGCTCGAGCAGTGACTTCAAGCCGAGGCGCACCACTTCATGGTCGTCTACAAGTATGATACGTTGTTTCTTCATAATTCTAATTTTACCCTATGAAGTAGTAAAAAACGGGCAAAATTCACGCATTTCAGCTTTTTTTCAATGTTCCCAAATGTTCCTCAATATGCGCCAGACTGCGCTCCACCCAGACCTGCAGGGTCATCCCGCCGCCCATGGTTTCGTGACGGCTTTCACGTGACCAACTTTCCACAGGCATTGCTGTCAGGATCTGATGCAGGTCATGGATGCTCGCGGCGAACTCTTTCAAGATCTTCGCCAGCGGTTCGTCTGAACGGTAATGCTCTGCCATCCATGCCTCCCCATCAAAGTTCTGGAATTGGGGGTTATCCTCGCTAAAGGTCCGGCGGATGCGCATGCCATAAACGAATTGGTCTACGTCGCGTGTGTGCGCCGCGATCTGATGCACCGTCCAATCACCATCGGCTTTTGTGAACGGGTCGTTGAAAGATTCGCACGCCGCACAGAATTCCATCATGGCTTCATTCAGCCGCGCAAGCAGTTTTACCCGATACTCCATCAATTCCTTCATGCTTCCTCCAAAATCTTGACCGCTTCATCAAACGACATCACAGCATGAACCTGCACCCCAAAAGGATGGTATTCCGCGTTTGTCTGGCGGGATAACTCTGCCAGCCCCGCCTTGCTCGCCAAATACGCTCCCGCCTCACCTTCGGACCCGGAGCCTGTCCCTGCGACGAGATTGAGGATCACCCCGTGACCTTTTGCCTTCATCACGCGTCCCACCGACTGCATCATTAAGAATGCGCCCGTCAGATTCACATCGAGGACACGGTGCCAGTCCCATTCGTCCAACACCAGCAGCGGTGTGTGCGGGTCTACCGCCGCATGGTTGATGAGGATATCTATCGTGCTGAAGTCATCCTCCACATCCTTTATCAGCGATTGTGCGCCGACCTTCTTGGCGACATCTTCAACATAGGCTTTGGCGTTCCCGCCCCGCGCGCGGATTCCATCCACAAGTTCTTCCACGTTCATCGGCGAAATATCGTTCGCAGCAATGACCGCGCCTCGCGCCGCGAGTTCCTCCGCCAGCCTGCGCCCCGTCCCCCTGCCCGCGCCTGTGATCAAAACGACCTTATCCTTCAAATCAGCCATAATTAACCTGTCACCTTCAACCTTCACCTTTGAACTTGCAACCTTAAACTTGCAACCCTACTCACACACCGGGATCACATCCGGGTTTTCATTGGCATTCAACGGCAGACCGAAATACGGCGTGGGGTCGTACGTGTTCTCGATCTCCAACTCGTTCTTGAAGTTTCCAAAGCCGTCATCCTCCACGATGGAAATGTGCAAATGCACGCCCACCGGGTTGTTCGGGTCGCCGGAGTAATTGCCTTGATAGCCCAGCACTGTGCCCGCTTCCACGAATACTTCCTTTGTACCCTGTGGAAAATCCGGCGAGACAAAGGAATTCCCGTTCGGGTCTGCCATGTGAGTATAGTACACCCAGATCTGGCGGGACGGGTCGAGCGGGTCCTGTGGCACGCGGACGATGACCGTGGAGATCCAATCCGCCTCGCGGGTGAGGTACCCGGGATACGCAGCAACGACGGGCGTCATGCCTACATCCGTCCCGCCGAAAATATCCAACCCGGAGTGACGGTGGCCGGGTCGAAAGGAATCGTCCCATATGAAGCCGATCAACCCGTCGGTCGGGAAAGCGAACGGGGCTTCGCCGCAGGCCGTTCCAGCTGTTATCCGCAACTCGGGGCGCGTAGATGGGTCACGAAGATAGCCCATCACCTCCACCGTGCGGGCGGCGCTCCGTCCATTTGTAAAGTACAGATAGATACCGACTGCCGCGATGATAACGGGAATGAGAAGAATGTAGTAAGCTCGTTTTGACATCGCAAGGATTATACCCAGCGCGAGAAGACTATGCTTCTTTAGTTTACGTTCCCATGATTACAGCAACAATTCACGTGGATTAGTGCAGAGTAGCGGAAAGCTATATTTCCCCACATTTTCTTACGAAAAATCTATCCCCTGTTATCTTTTTTCTTACACTCAAAATTTAATATTGGGGCATCGATATCAATCAATAAGGAGACAGACACATGACACTCTATATCCAATCCAATCCCTTTGGTTTTGCCCAGCGCAGAGCCTTCCGCACCCCCGCCCGCCGCTGGGTGGAACAACCCCAGCAGCGCTCGCTCGGTGTCAACGTCCGCGAAGAAGAGGATGCTTACATCCTGTCCGCGCTCGTTCCCGGTCTGAAAGCCGAAGACATGAACATTCAGGTGCTCGAAGACGTGGTCAGCATCGAAGGTGAGTACAAGGCTGAAGAGGAAGTGAATTACCTGCTGAGCGAACTCCCGCAGGGTTCCTTCCGCCGCGCGCTGCGCCTGCCCGCCATGATCCAGGCGGACAAGGTCGAAGCGAAGATCGCCGACGGCGTGTTAACCCTGACCCTGCCGAAAGCCGAATCCGCCCGCCCGAAGAAGATCAAAGTGGAAGTCCACTAATTCGTTGAACTAAGAAATTGTCTGAGTAGACTGGTATCTTGACCACAAACACACCAAGGCACAAAGGCTCAAAGAGAACAAAGCTTTGTGACTTTGAGACATCGAGCCTTTGTGGTTCGTTATCAGACAAGTTCTAAGATTATTGGTATGCATGCCTCACCTCGAAATCTTGTTTCGGGGTGAGTTTGTTTTAACCACGATGGTGTTGAAACTTCGTAGGTCATGCTTGTAGCATGACAACTTTTTATCAAGACAGTCACGTTACAAACGTGACTTACGGTTTTCATTCCAACGCAGGGACACAGATTGACTACGCTGGGTATAATTCTGGAATTCTATGTTCTGGAGAAACCCTGTGCGTATCAAGCATTTTCTGATCTTCATCCTGATGATCGCCATCGTGAGCGCGTGTGGCGGGAACGATGAGCCGGAGATCCCCGCTCCGACGGTTGTCCCTTCGCATACGCCGCCGCCCACGTCCACTACCATTCCCACAGCGTCTACACCGTTGGCGATCCTCGTCCTGCCAGCGGATTTGGACAAGACGACCTCTGACCTGTATCAAAAGACCGTCTATGACCTTGCGCAGGCATCCGGCTTTCGGTTTCAGGTCCGTAACGCGTTGACTCCCGAGGTGGTTGCCGACCCCACCCTGAAGGTGGTCATTGCCCTGCCGCCCGACCCCGGTATCGCAACCTTTGCGCCATCCGCACCCAACGTTCAGTTCATGGCGGTCAACATTCCAAACCTCACCGCTGGCGGAAATGTGAGCGTTCTCGCGCCGGATACACAGGCGGAACTTCCCGCCTTCCTGGCTGGATATACCCTGGCGTTGCTCGTCGAGGAATATCATATCGGCATGTTATATCCTGACGGCGATGCGGATGCGACCCGCGCCGTCAACGCGTTCAACAATGGCATGCGCTATTACTGTGGGTTGTGCAACCGGCTGTATTTCACAACCATCGAGTACCCAACCTTCCTCGGTGTTCCGCAGGGAGAAGACCCCGCCAAATTTGGCGGCTACGCCAACGTCCTCATCAACGACCGTGACGTGGACGCGCTCTACATTTATCCCAGCCTCACCAGCGACGATTTCCTTGCCTATGTTGGGACGCAGGGTGTCTTGCTGATCGGCACTTCCATGCCAGAGCAACGCCCCGGTGGCTGGGTGATGACGGTTAGCCCGGATACGATCAAGGCGATCCAAAGTTCATGGCCCAGCCTGATCGCCGGTCAGGGAGGGATCAACGTTCAATCCCCGCTCGGAATTGCAGATGTGGACCCAAGCATTCTCCCCGCCGGAAAGCTTCGCCTCGTTCAAGAAACGCTCGATAGTCTTTTGGCTGGCAGGATATTGACGTCGAATCCGTAGGTTGGTAAATGTAGAAATTGGTAGTTTGGTTTTCCCCTATTGATTTCAAAATGAAGAAGGAGCGACTGAGTTTGTCAGGTCGCTCCTTCTTTTTCTATATGTTTGCCAATGAAACCTTTCTGCGCGGCACGATCCAATCCTGACGCGCGAGCCAGGTGATGGACTTGATCAACAGCGCCATCGGGTTGACGGGATTCGGGATGCACTCGTCCACGCCGGCGCGATAGTATTCGGTGATTCCGGCCATATCCGCTTGCGGCAGGAGCAGCAGGAGCGTGCCGTTCGTCGTGGCGCGCAGGTCCCGGCACAAACGCAGGAGGTCACCACCGGGCAGGTCAAGGTCGAGGACGATCAAAGCGGGGGAGAGCAGGCGCGCGGTCTGAAGCCCGTTGACCGGGGAAACCTCCGTCACCAAATGGTAATTCTCGTTTGCGAAATAAGATCCCCACACGGTTCGGAGTTCAGCATCCTGTGAAATGATGAGGATGGCTTGCGTTTCATTGCGGGTTGGTTCGTTTGTCTGGGCTGCCATGGTACCTTCCATTTCTTCTGCTTTTCTACTGAGTGGGCAGGAGCAAAAAGAAAAGGTCTGACCCGTTGGTACTATCATTTAAAATTCATCTTGACCGCTTATTGGCTTGCATGATAAACTCACAGCAACCTTGAAAAAGGAATACTAAAGAAAGGAGCGCACTGCAAATGTTCATGAGCAAATTCGTTATCCTCCTCTCCCTTACCGGCTTGGCTGGTATTGATTCTCGTGGTGCGCCTGCTCGTCGTTAGACTCTTTTCGTAGTCTCACGACCACGGCGCCCCCAGGCACGTGGTCGTTTTTCTTTAATCCCCCAAAAGCGGCCGCGGGCTATGTCTCCTGTGACCGCTTTTTTGTTTGAAAGTAGAAGGAATACCATGTTCGACATCCAAACACAATTGTTCGAAGGACAGGATGTGCGTTTTGGTCCCATTGACCATGAAACGCATCCCGAGATCGAATCTAAATGGACGCATGATGCCGAATTCATGCGCCTGATGGAACTCAAGCCTGTGCGTCCGCTTTCGCCTGCGATGGTGAAGAAGCAATACGAATCCATCGAAAAAGAAATGGACGAGCAGAAGAACCTGTTCTATTTCACCATTCGCGCCCGTGAAGATGATCGATTTATCGGCAAAGCAGTCATCGAGTGGGTGGACTGGACGAACGGCAACAGCTACCTCCGCCTCGGCATCGGGGAAGCCGATTACCGCCGCAAAGGCTATGGCACGCAGACGCTTCACATCCTGCTGCGCTACGCCTTCGGCGAATTGAACCTGCATCGCGTCACAGCGGTCGTGCCTGCCTACAATGAAGGTGCGCTGAGACTCTTCCAGAAGTTCGGCTTCGTGGAGGAAGTCCGCCGCCGCAAGGCTTTACACCGCGACGGCGCGTTCTGGGACATCGTCGGCTTCGGCTTGTTGAATGCCGAATGGCGCGAATCCGCTTTGAGCGGAGTCCTGACCGGTTCAGGGGCGGGACGATGAAAGACCTTTATCAAGGCGCCCTCGTCTGTCTCGCGTCTGAGTCTCCCGAAGTCATGGCGAAATATTTCTCCGCCTGGGACCGGGACTCAGAAGCGCACCGTCTGGCTGATTATGCGGTTTCGATGCCGCGCTCTGAAAAGAGCTTGAAAGAGTCCATCGAAAAACGGCTCGAACCGAAAGACGGTAGTTTTCAATTTGCGATCCGCACCCTGGCGGAGGACAAGTTTATTGGAGTCACTTCGCTGTGGATCCAGGCATGGAACCACAGCGAAGCCTGGCTCGGCATTTATATTGGTGACCGCGAGTATTGGGGCAGGGGCTTTGGCACCGATGCCATGCGCCTGATCGTCGGCTACGGATTTGCCGAACTCAATCTGCGGCGTATTTCACTTGGCTTGCACGCCTTCAACGAACGCGCCTTGAAGAGTTATCTCAAGGTCGGTTTTCAAGTGGAAGGGCGCGAGCGCGACGTCTTCCTGCGCGATGGAGTCCGCTATGATGACCTTGTCATGGGACTGCTGCGCGAGGAATGGCTGGAGATGAATCATGACCACCTTAAAAACAAAGGAAACGCTTCTTAGTACGGACCTGAAACTGCGCACCCCCGCCTGGGCGGATGTGAACGCTGTGGCTAAACTGATCTACGATGTCTGCGAAGCCGACGGCGATACGTCGGTCGCCGCCTCGGCGGAAGAAATGGAACACGAATGGCGCGAAGAGGGTTTTACGCTCGAGACCGATGCCTTCGTTGTGGAAACCAGTGATAGGCAGATCGTCGGGTACATTGAACTATTTAACGAGAAAGACCATGCGCATCTGAACACGGACATGTATGTTCACCCCGCCTTCAAAGAGCGCGGAATTGGCGAAACGCTTTTGGCTCGCATCGAACAACGCGCACGCGAAGAGATCGCGCGCGCCGCATCGGATCTGCGGGTGTATATTCACAGCAGTATGGATAACAAGGATGAAGCCGGAAAATCCCTGCATCTGCGGATGGGTTTTACGCCGGTTCGATATCACTGGCGCATGGAGATCAAGCTCGATTCCCCGCCAGCCCCGGTCGTTTTGCCGAACGGCATTGAACTGCGTCTGTTCGACCGCGAGGCGCATGCCCGGCTCGTCTGGCAGGCGACCAATGAGTCTTTCAGTGAGCATTGGGGCTCGCATGACTCCACCTTCGAGCAGTGGTGCTTCTGGAGATTTGACAAATCCGACTTCGACCCGACCCTGTGGATGATCGCCTGGGACGGCGACGAGATCGCGGGGTTCTCGCAGAACCGCTTTCGCATGGGCATCGGCTGGATCGGCACGCTCGGCGTCCGCAAGCCGTGGCGCAAGTTGGGGCTGGGACAGGCTTTGCTCCTGCATTCCTTCGGTGAGTTCTACAAACGCGGCATAGCCACCATCGGTCTGGGTGTGGATGCGTCCAATTCCACTGGCGCGACCCGTCTATACGAGCGGGTGGGTATGTACGTGGCAAGCGAATTCATCACCCTCGAAAAGGAACTCCGCCCCGGCAGAGACCTGGAAGACGCCAGCGCGCGTGGGTAAGTTCCATTCTCTTCCATGGATTTCATGGGAATTCCTCAAATTTACGATTCTGGGGACGTCTCTCTTGGGTTTGGGCAAAATAAACCGCGAAGAACGCAAAGGATTCGCGCTCTTCGCGGGCTTGGCGGTTCAATGTACTGGACTGGTTGTGATCTGAGGCAGCCAAAACCGCCGGAAAACCCGATTCGCAGCACACAAAAATTCGGTGTAGAATCAGACGGTAGTCGCAAACTCAGAAAGGGATTCCTATGATGAACCTGCGTTGTCTTTATTGTCAGACCCCGTTCACCCTGCCACGGACGGAAATGCTCACCGCGCTCATTACCATGAACGAGAAGAACCAGAACCATTACGATGCGCACTGCCCGCGCTGCCGTCGCGCCAACTCCATTTCCCGCCAGCGGATGGAACTCTTCTACCCTAACTGGCGCGAAGTCGCCAAAAACGCGCCTCCGGCACCTGCACCCGCAGAATCCAAGCCTGCCAGTGCATTAGTGAAAACAGAACCTTTGTCGAAAGCCGTCAAAAGTACGGCTTCCAAAGCGGCCGCCTCCAATAAGACCGCCGCTGGTACAGCCAAGCCATCCGCGTCTAAACGACAACGCGCCTCGAAACCCGCGTCCGCTAAAAAGACGACGACCCCCAAGCCTTCGTCTACCAAGACCAGCAAGCCTTCTTCGAAAGACAAGAAGAAGTAACGGACCGACCGGACCCTATACCCGCAGGCGTGATTCATTCGCTTGCGGGTTTTTTATTTGAATAGACTGCAACGTCTTCAGGCGTTGCAGTCTGAAAGGAAACTTATGCCCATCCACGCCGTATTCTTCGACTTTGGCGGAGTCATCCAGCGCACCGAATTCCAGGCACCGCGCCAGCAGCTCGCCCAACGCTTCAACATGGACTACGACGACATCGACAAACTCGTCTTCGGCAGCGGACCGAACAGCACCGCCGCGCGCGCATCCATCGGCGAGATCGATGTGAAAGAACATTGGAAGGCAGTCGCCCAACGTCTGAAGCTCAAGAAAGACGAGATTACCGAGTTCGAAGCCGAGTTCTTCGCCGGTGACGTGCTCGACCTGTCCATCCTCAATTATATTCGGTCGCTGCGTTCGCGTTTCAAGACCGGGCTTATCAGCAATGCCTGGTCGGATATGCGCGATTATCTCGTCGGAAAAAAGATAGACGATGCCTTCGATACGCTCACCATCTCAGCCGAGGTCGGTATTGCCAAGCCTGAGGCGAAGATCTATCACCTCGCGTTGGAACAGGCGCAGGTCAAGGCAAACGAGGCGGTTTTTGTCGATGATGTTCCCGCCAATATCGAAGCCTGTCAACAGGTTGGAATGAAAGGCATCCTGTTCAAGGATCCGCAGGACACCATGAATCAATTGAGACATCTTTTGAAAGAATGAACATGAACACATACACTGAACTTTTTCTGCGTGACCTCGGTGACGGATTGATCCTGCGCCGCGCTTCTGTGGAAGATGCCGACGCGCTTGCTGCGTTGAACAGCATGATGCACAGCGACGATGGTCCCGACAAACCAAACACACGCATCGGCGCTTGGACCCGTGACCTGGTCGCCCGACCCCATCCGACTCTCACCGCGGGCGATTTCACCATCGTCGAAGAGACATCCACGAAACGGATCGTCTCGACCTTATGCCTGATCCCCCAAACCTGGACGTACGAAGGCATTGAGTTTGGCGTGGGGCGTCCTGAACTCGTCAGCACCCTGCCCGAATTCCGCAAACGCGGACTCGTGCGCATCCAAATGGATGAAGTCCATAAATGGAGCGAGGAACGCGGTCATCTCGTGCAGATCATTACTGGCATCCCGTATTTCTATCGTCAGTTCGGGTATGAAATGACGCTCATCCTTGCCGGCCGGCGGTACGGTTTTGAGGGCAATCTCCCGGCATTGAAAGACGGTGAAATCGAACCATACACGATCCGCCCGGCGAATGAAACCGACCTGGAGTTCATGCTGCGGATGTACGAACTCGGTCAGCGCCGTTATGCCATCTCTTGCAAACGTTCGCTGGAAAATATCCGCTACGAATGGAACGGTCAGAGCGATGAGAGCATCATCCGCTACGATAACACCATCATCCTCGATGCGAAAGGCAAACGGATCGGTTATCTGCTGCACACTACTGATCTGTGGAGCGGGGGATGCCACGCCGTTCAATTTGAGATCGACGAAGGAAGTTCCTGGCTGGATATCTCGCCCAGCGTAGCCCGTTATTTATGGAAGAAAGCAGGGGAATATGCTGAGCGTGATGCAATGCCCCGCACCTCGTTCGGTTTCCATCTAGGCGAGAGTCATCCCTCCTACGAAGCGCTCGATGACCGGCTTCCTGCCGCCCGCAAGCCGTATGCCTACTATGTCCGCGTGCCAGACCTACCTGCCTTCCTGATGCACGTCAAACCGGCGCTGGAAAAGCGGCTGGCGGAATCCATTGCGGCAGGATACAGCGGCGAGTTGAAGCTCGATTTCTACCGCAGCGGAATCCGCATCTTCTTTGAGCACGGCTGCATCTCCGGGGTCGAGCCGATGAAGACCGGTCCCGGCATCGAAACCCATGCAAGCTTCCCCGACCTGACCTTCCTGCACCTCATCTTCGGTCACCGCAGTTTCGATGAACTACGACACGCCTTCACCGACTGCTACTGGGAGAACAACACCGCGCGCGTGTTGTTGAATGCTCTCTTCTCCAAGCGCCCCTCGAACGTTTTTCCCGTTTTTTGATGTTTTGAACATGTAGTAGGGGCGACCCGTCCGTGAATGTCAGGAACATCTGCATTTGCAGGGCTGGTCGCTCTTACGCTTTTTGGCAGATAAATGACTTTGAATCTCCCAGTAGCGTTCAGATAATTCAATATTTTTCATGTTTTATCAGCCCAAACAAGAGTGTAAAGAGATTCATTGGCATGTGAAGAATTTTGCATGTATAATCCCCCAGTCTATCCCTCTTAATTGGGAAGTAGAGGCAACATGGCTCTGCGCGGAAATTTACGCGATTTTACGATTACACAATTATTAAACCTGATCAATCTCGCTAGCAAAACAGGGACCCTGGTCGTTGATGGCGCCTCGGAACAGGCGTATATTTCTTTTCGTGAGGGGAAACTGGCTCACGCCAGGATCGGCAGGGAAGATGGCAGCCTTGCGTCCGTCCTGTACAAGGCGAACAAGATCAATGCCAACCAGTTCAAGGCGATATCCGACCGCTCCGGTCAGATGACGGATAAGGAACTCGGTCTGCTTCTGATCAACGCAGGCTACGTGACCCAGGAAGATATCCTGCTGAATTTGCAGGCGTATTTCACAGACCTTGTGCGACGGTTGTTCACCTGGGTGGAGGGCGTTTTCCGCTTTGAGAACGAGACCCTGCCGCCCGATGACCGCATCAATGTGCGTCTGGACCTTGAGAACATTATCATCGAAGGGTCGCGCCAACTGCGTGAATTGGAGCAGTTGCAGGATGAAATTCCCAGCCTGGATATGGCGCTTAAATTCACCGAACGACCGCTGACCAACATCAACCTGAGCGTGGATGAATGGAAAGTGGTAAAGTTCGTGGATCCAAAGAACACGATGCGCCAGATCGCCAAGACGAACAAACTGACCGAACTCGAAGTTCGCAGGATCGTGTACGGTCTGCTGCAGGCGGGTCTGGTGGAATTGGTGCGTCCTGCCAGTGCGCAAGTCACACCGAGCGCGAAGACGTACCCGACGCAGGATAAGGAAGAGCAAAAATCATTGATCAACAAACTGATCGGCCGCATTCGTCAGCTTTAATTTTTTTTTCAGGCCGAAAGGATAGGAATTATGCAAACGGTCAAAATGGTAGTTACAGGTCCATTCAGCGCTGGCAAGACCCAGTTCATTCAGTCTGTCAGCGAAATTGATGTGGTTGCCACGGAACGCAGGATCTCCTCGGATGAGGAACGCACTGTCAAGAATTCCACTACGGTTGCCATGGACTTTGGACGCATCACAGTGGACGAAGACCTGGTCCTTTATCTTTTCGGCACTCCCGGTCAGAAGCGTTTCGATTTCATGTGGGAGATCCTCTCTGAGGGGATGTTGGGATTCATCGTGATGGTGGACAGCACCCGCCCCGAGACCTTCCGCGAAGCGCGCTCGATCCTGGAGACCTTCCGCGCGTATGCGCCCACGCCCTATGTCGTCGCCGCCAACAAACAGGATATGGACGACGCTTGGGATCTCGAGGATATGGGGCATGCGCTCCGGCTCGACAAAACCACAAAACTGCTTCCCTGCGTTGCTACTGATAGAAATTCCGTCAAAACCATTCTGTTGGAACTGTTGTACAGCATCCTTCAGGAAATGGAATCCGGAAAATAACGGTTGGATGATCTATTGCTGTGTCTTCAATTACGACTGATCAAGGAATCGTTCATTATGAAGTATACGGGCGTGGACGCCCGGTAATTCTCTTACATGGGTGGCTTGGTTCCTGGGGGTTATGGCAGGAGACCATGGCATACCTTGGTGCGTTTTATCGCACCTACGCGATGGATTTCTGGGGGTTCGGAGAATCCGGTAAAAAACGGGAGACCTATGCCGTTTCGGATTTTGTCAGCCTTGTCAATCAATTCATGGATCAACTGGGCATCGTCCATGCGCCGCTCGTCGGTCACAGTATGGGCGGCACGGTCAGCCTTCAAGTTGCCATCCAATACCCGGAGCGGGTCAGCAAGGTGGTGGTGGTCGGGTCGCCGATGGTCGGCTCTTCGCTCGCGCCCCTGCTCAAGATCTCGGGATACCGCCCGATCGCCTTTATGCTCTTCAACATGATGGGTCCCTTCCGCGCGTGGATGAAGTATTTTTACTCGCGCCAGATCTGCAGCGACCCGCGCTTCCCGGATATGATGGACCGCGACCTTTCCCGCACGACCGTCGAATCCTTCCTGCGTTCCATCGCTTCGCTGCGCCGCACCGACCTGACGCCGATGCTCCCACTGATCAAGGTCCCCGCAATGGGCATGTACGGCGACAAGGACGTGATCGTACATCCAATGCAATGGCAGCCGATGAAGAACGGCATCTCCCATGCGTTGATCGAACGCTTCCCGAAGGCAGGGCATTTTCCCATGCTTGAAGAGCCGACTGATTTCAGCCAGAAGCTGAAAAAATTCCTCGATTCCGACTATACCAATACATGAGCTCCGGAGCCTTCTTTTATCCCCCAAAAATGGGAAGGATCATATTCCTCGGCATGGAGGAGGTGATCGGCAAGAGCGGGGTGGAATCCATCCTGAGCCTTGCCTTGCTCGATGAACTCGCGCAGAATTATCCATCCACATTCCCACGGCAGGATTTTTCATTTGAAACCATCAGCCTGCTGCAACAGACCCTTGAAGAGAAATACGGTCCGCGCGGCGGGCGTGGATTGGCTCTCCGGGCGGGGCGAGCCTGTTTCAAATATGGCTTGAAGGAATACGGCACCATGCTGGGGCTTACCGAAATGGCATTCCGCCTGCTGCCGCTATCGACAAAGCTACATACCGGGGCGAAGACCTTCGCCGACCTGTTCAACAAACACACCGGTCAGATCGTGCGCGTGGAAGAGACGGGGGAGAAGATCCTCTGGCATATCGAGCGCTGTCCGCTGTGCTGGGGCAGGCATGAGTCGGAGCCGGTCTGTCACCTGGCGGTCGGGTTGTTGCAGGAAGCGCTGTATTGGCTGAGCGGCGGGAAAGTCTTCAATGTGGAAGAGATCGCCTGCATCGCCAAGGGTGACCCCGCCTGTACGATCTCGATCGACAAGACGCCGTTCACTTAGTTTGGAATTTTTGGGGGGATTGAGAACCGCGATCAGCCGCCTACAGGAGGATCTCCCCTTTAGCGATGAACGTGTTAATAACAAATTTGTTTTGTCGGTGCCCCATTTTCGCCCCTTCTATGATTTATAATCTCAAATATGCTGAAGATCATCCTCCACGCGCCGAATCACGTCACGCCCTTCTGTGAGACGGCACGCGAACTTCGGATTCAGAATACCCCGCTCTGGCTGCACCAGCGCAACCTGCTTGCCCCTTATGTGACACGGGAAATGGAACTGAAGCAAGGGGAGCGCCTTCAGCCCGTCCGCGAACCTACGATTGTCTACCGCGACAACCTGTTTTTCGATGAATTCTATATAAATACTTTCATCGCAGAAGCGGTCAAACGCAATCGCCCTGTCCGGGCGGCATTCCGCGCCGACGACCCCGCCTTCCGTGAGCACGCCCTGCCCCTTTCCATTTCTTACACCCCGGCTGGGAGCTTGTACCTCGCCGACTTGTGGTACTACCCCAACGGTCCGGTGGCGGGTGCGGAGCCCTTGGTCATTGATATGCAGTCGCGTGAGATCGGCTATTATCACGTCCCCACCTACATGGCAGACCAAAGCGGCGACCTAGTCTTTCAAGTGCCGCTGCGCGCCATGATCGCCATCGATTCCTGGGTGCATGTCTTCATTGCGGATATGGTCTTCAGCCAGTTCGCGCGCGGGGCGCGTTTCGAGAAGCGCCTCAACGAAGATCTGGGTTTCAAATTGAAGATCATCGGCAAGGCGGTCTACGAGGGACGGCAGGTGTTGGAATGTTCGGAGTTGGTCAAGGTGGGGAAAGGCTGTGTGATCGACCCCAGTGCCATCATTCACGGACCGACCATCATCGGCGACAACGTGACCATCAACGCGGGCGCGGTCATCGAGAACTGCGTGATCGGCAACAACGTCAACGTTTCGCAGGATGTGCAGTTGATGCTTTCGGTGATCGGCGACGGCGCTTTCCTGCCGTTCCGCACCGCCATGTTCATGACCACCGTAATGGAAAACAGCATGATCGCGCAAAATACCTGCCTGCAAATGTGCGTGATCGGACGTAACACCTTTATTGGCGCCGGTTCCACATTCACGGATTACAACCTGATCCCCGCGCCCCTCCGCGCCCGGGATGGAAATGGCAACTTGAGCGTGTCCAACCGCCCGGTGTTGGGCGGGGCAGTGGGACACAACTGCCGCATCGGCTCGGGGATGATCATCTACCCGGCACGCACCATCGAGTCAGATGTGGTGCTGGCGGCTTCGGCGGAACGAAGGGTCATCGACCGTGACATCACGTTTGACCAGAGCGATCATCATAAATTGAAACTAGCGCACCTGCACCAGACTCCTTATCACAGACATCTAAAAGCCGAGGTGGAGTCGTGGTAAATGGTCATTGAACCCGATCAAAATATGGATAGCTTCGCCTTCATCATTCACCCCATCGATCCCAAGCGCGATGTGAGCCGAAAATTCCCTTTCCTGGGGAAGGTTCTGTCAGAAAAACAGATCGATTTTTTCTCCACCTTCTTTCCTCCGGTGTACATTTCGGAGATCGAGGGCATCACCTCGCAGGCTACGGGCAAGACCATCAAAGGCTGGTTCATTGCCTGCCCGTACACTCCGCGCCGTATGATGCAGTTGCCTGAGCGTACGGTCTATCGTAAAATTATCCAGACAGGCCGCATGGCGGAAGGTTTGGGCGCGAATATCCTCGGTCTCGGCGCGTTCACCTCGGTGGTGGGGGACGCCGGAGTGACCATCGCCAGAGACCTGGACATCCCCGTGACCACCGGCGACTCGTACACGGTGATGATGGCGGTGCAAGCCATCCGCGAGGCGGCGAAGGTCATGGATATTAAGATGGCGGATGCGACGGTCGCCGTCGTGGGTGCCACGGGCTCCATCGGTCGCGTCTGCGCGGAACTGATCGCCGCGGAAGCCGCCCGGACCTTGCTCATCGCCCGGGACGAGAAAAAGCTCGCAGCCCTGCGCGACAGGCTCCAGACCCGTGCCAGAGGCGAGCTGTGTGTGAGCACCAAAATGGATGTCCTCAAGGACGCCCAGTTGATCCTCACGGTCACGAGCGCGATCCACGATGTCATCCGCCCGGAACACCTTCAACCGGGCAGTGTCGTGTGCGATGTCGCCCGCCCCCGCGATGTTTCTGCAATGGTGGCGGCGGTAAGAGATGATATATTAGTCATCGACGGCGGCATGGTGGATGTGCCAGGTCCCGTGGATTTCCATTTTAATTTTGGCTTTCCCGAGGGCAAGGCGTACGCCTGTATGGCAGAGACGATCGCCCTTGCGCTCGAAGGACGTTTTGAAGATTACACCGTTGGGAAAGACCTGACGCTCGAACGCGTTCAGGAGATCACTTTGATCGCGGAGAGGCACGGCTTCCGCCTGAGCGGGTTCCGTTCGTTCGAGCGCGAAGTGACCGAAGAACAGATCGAAGCCGTACGAAAAAATGCCCGTAATGGGAAACGACGCGCGAACAGAGTGCCGCATAGTTGATCGGACCGGAATTATGTCATCAAGTCGAAATATCAAAAACATATTTGGAAACATTTTGCAACAAGCGGCAGGAGGCTTTCATGGGTAATGCTCGCCTTTTGGTAGTGGAAGACGATGTTGATATCGCCAACATGCTCAAGATCTATTTCACGGGTCTGCAATATGACGTGGATGTGGCGAATCGCGGACGTGACGCATTGGATAAAACGCGCCAGGTCCTGCCGCACCTGATCGTGCTGGATATCATGCTTCCCGATATTGACGGCTATGAAGTCTGCCGTACTTTGCGCACGAACATGCGCACCAGCCATATCCCGGTCATCTTCCTGACACAGAAGGATGAGCGCAGCGATAAATTGCAGGGTCTCGAACTCGGCGCGGACGATTACATTACCAAACCCTTCGATATCGAAGAATTGAAACTGCGCGTGCAGGGCGCCATCCGCCGCTCGGAACGGGAAAGCCTCACCGATCCCCGCTCCGGGCTTCCGGCAGGACGGTTGATCGAAGAGCAGTTGCGGCGTATCATCCGCGAAAAGAACTGGGCACTGCTGGATGTGCGCGTCAACAACTTCGAACCGTTCAAGGATGTGTACGGTTTTGTGGCAGGTGACGATGTGCTGCGCTTTGCCGCAATGCTCATCGGCGAGGTGGTGGATGAAGTGGGCTCCCCGTCCGATTTTATCGGGCACGCGGGCGGCGATAACTTCATCATCATTTCGAACAACGAAACCACGCCTCTCATCCGTCAGAAGATCAAACAACGCTTTGCCGAGGAAGTGCAGAGTCACTATAACTTCATTGACCGTCAACAGGGATTTATTCAAGCCCCAAAAACCGAGGGCGGCGTGGAAAAGGTGGGCTTTATGACCCTTTCCGCCGGGCTGGTCTCACCGGAACTGCATGCCTTTGCGGATATTCGCGAGATCACAGAACTGGCGGCTGAAGCTCGAAGACAAGACGCGGCATCCTCTGCCGCCTAGCATCGTTAGTGAGCCTTTCTCATGAATCCCGGGTTGGGAGTTAGCCTGTTTGTCGCTGGGCTGGTGGTTGTGGCGCTGGCCTGGTTGATCCTGCGCATGTTGCCGCGTTCGCGGGCGGCGCAGCGGGCGGTTACATCCATTCCCGTCTTCCCAGAATCTACACGATCAAATTCAAATGAAGCGGTCATCATCCTCCAGCCGGGCGGGCGGGTGGATTATTTGAGCGCGCGCGCACGGGAATACTTTGACCTGCGCGAGAATGAATCCCCTGATCTGGAACGCCTTGCGCGTCTGGCGCGCCCCTCGGAGGATTTCTTCGACCTGTGTGCTGTCCCTGGCTCCAAGCGGATCTCGATCGGCGGCATGCCGGTGGAGGTGGCATCGTACGAAGTGCCGGGCGTTTACCCGATGATGCTGGTTTCGCTGCGGGGGAGAGATGGCGCAGCCCTTTTGGATGAAGTCGGCAGCGCGCCAAACGAGATCTTGCAACTGGCGACCGAGTTCAGCCAGGAGATTGCCGCCAGCCTTAACCTTAACACCACAGTGCGTTCCATTTTGGAACATGTTCGGCGTCTTGTCCCCTCGGATGTTCTTGAGTTGAAATTGTGGAGCGAGGAACGCAAGGCGCTGATCCCCTACCGGTTCCAACAGCAGAGTTCGGGGCGGGTCGTCACAGCGTCCCTTTCTCAATTCGGCAGTCTGACCGACCAATTGGTTTCACGCCGGACTCCGTTCATGTTGAGCGATATTCGTTCCGACCCCACGGTGGGCAGTGAATTGCTCGGTGTTCGTTCCTATCTGGGCATTCCCCTCATCGCAGGCGGTGAACTTGTCGGTGTGTTGGAGGCGGGACAGTTAAACAGCGGCTCCTTCGGTCAGCATGACCTCAACCTTTTAATTCTGATCTCCGGGCAGGCGGCTGTCGCGATCCGGAATGCAAAATTATTCGAAGAAGAACAGAAGCGCCGCGCCGAACTGGCGGGGCTTGCGAATTTGAATCAGGCGCTCGGCTTCGTGCGCGAAGAACATGATGTGTTCACGCGGCTGGTCGAAAGCGCCGCCCCGCTTTTCCAGGCGGAGATCACCGGCTTCCTTCTGTACGATGAAGAGAAGCGCACGCTCGAAGGACGTGTTCCATTTCAGGGATTGCCCGCGCATGTGGTCGAGATCTATCGCACCAGCGTCCCAGCCGATAGCCCTGCGGAAGGTGTGCTCGCCAGCCAGGAACCCATCCTCACTCAGAACGCAATGGCGGATGAACGCTGGCGCGCGCTCGGTCTGGCGGATGTGGCGACGGCGGCAAGTCTGCGTGATAACGCACTCGTTCCGCTTCTTTCTTCGGGACGACTGCTCGGTTACTTTCAGGTAGGTCATCACACCCGGGGTGTGGTCGCTTTTTCAGCCGAAGAGATCCGCCTGATGAATATCGTTGCGAACCAGGCGGCGGCGATCATCGAGAACGTCCTGCTGGTCCAGCAGGCGCGCGCCCGCGCCATGCGCGCGGATGCGCTGCGCCGCATTGCGAGCCTTGCTTCTTCCTCTGCCACGCTCGATGAGATCCTGAAATATTCAGTGCAGGAACTTGTCCACCTCTTCCAGGCGGATACCGGCACCATCTTCTTGCTTGACGAAACACAAGGCATGCTGCGCCTGAACCGCGAAGCCACCTACGGCGTCTCGGATGAAGTGACCAGGAACTTCATGCAGATTTTTGTAGATGACCCCAGTTTCCGCTACACGGTTTCCGGGAGTAGACAACCCTTTCTCTCCAACCGGCTGAGCGTGGACCGTAGGATACTGCCCGCGTATCGTCCGCTGGCGACCTCCCTCTCGGTCGAATCTGCGATCGTCGTTCCGCTCATAGTGCGTGAACGAAGTCTGGGCGAATTGATGCTCGGCAGTTATAAAGCCGACCATTTCAATTCCTACGATGTTCAGGTCGTCTCCACGGCGGCGGGACAGATCGCAACCGCTGTCGAATCAGCGGGATTGCTCTCCCAAACTGACGACACCTTGCGGCGACGCGTGGAACAACTCGCCTCCGTGGCGCGCATTGGGCGTGAACTCGGCGCTTCGCTGGAAATCAAGCACTTAATTCAGATCTTGCATGATGAAAGTCTGCGCCTCGCTCACGGGGATTGCGCCTCTGTGACCCTGTTCGAGCCGGACAGCGACTCATCCTCGCCGCGCTTCCAGGTGACGGTGGGCTGTGAACGTCAGCAGCGCTTGAGCTCGGTCGAATTGTCGGCATTGGCAAAAGGTGAGATCGTCATTGTTTCTGATTTTGCACAAGCGGATGAGCTTCCGCCGCATGACGGTGCCCGCTCCGGGTTGATCGCCCCCTTGATGCGCCAGTCGCGCGCCATCGGTCTGATCGCCATCCATGCCAACCGCCCCGATTTCTTTACATCCGAAACCGCTGAGTGGATCGAAATGCTGGCGGCACAGGCGAGCCTTTCCGTCAACAATGCCCAGCGGTATCAGGTCGAAAAACAACGCAGCGAGCTGATGCGCCGCCGTTCCGAAACGCTGGTGCGTTTGACCGATGTCAGCCATTCCATGGGCAGCGACCAGCCGATGGATCAGGCGCTTCAGATCATTGCGCGCGGCATCCATGATGCGACCCCCTTCCGCGTCGTGTTGATGAGCATCGTCGAATCGGAGTCCGGTCTGCTGCGGCGCGTTACCGGGGTCGGTATCCCGCAGGATACGTTGAATGAATTGCTCGCTCGCAAGCAGCCGCTGTCAAGCGTCCAACAGTTGATGCGACCGGAATTCAAGGTCAGCCGTTCCTATTTCATCCCCGCCGACCAGACGCCTGTTTTCCCGCCGGATATGCACAGCGTGCTCCTCGATGTTTCTTCTCCGGCGCAGAGATCGGTCAACACGTGGAACGCTGACGACTTCCTCATCATCCCGCTCGAAAATGCCGAAGGGCAGATGGTCGGGTTGATCAGTTTGGATGACCCGTCGAACGGTCTGCGCCCCGACCTGGCGGCGATCGAAGCCATAGAAGTCTTCGCGTCTCAATCCGAATTGTTGATCAGCAATACCTTGCGCCAGCAGGAACTGCGCTCGCGCATCGATTCGCTTACATCCGCAATGGACCGCCAGCAGCGCCTGCTCGACATGACCCAGAACGACCTGCCGGTACTTTTGCGCAAAGACCTCGAACAGACCATCGCCCTGCACAATTTGGACCGCCGTGCCCAGCGTGTGCGTGCGGGTCTGGCGATCACCGAATCCGTCAGCCGCCAATTGGATGCGTCCTCTGCGCTTTCGGCGTTGGGGCGTGAAACGCTGACGCAGTTGGGAATGTCAGTTGCGCTTGTGGCGGAGAACACGCCCGAAGGTCCGCGCCTGTTACACATTTTGGGAAGCCTTCCGCGCGCAACCAACGTGGAGGCGATGTTCGGTCAGCGTAATCCGCTGCGCGCCTGTTTGCAGAACGGGCAGCCGGTCCTGATCCACAACCTGGATGAGAACGATGAATGGCGCGATGCCAGCCTGCTGACCTCCCTGCGAGCCAAGGGCGTCATCTGTCTGCCGATCCTCGTGGAGAATCGACCTGTGGCGGCAATGCTCGCCACCAGCCCGGAGCCCATGCCGTCCTTCACGGATGAAGATATCAAGGTCTATACCCAGATCTCGCAACAGACCTCCCTCATCCTCCAGAACATCTCGCTCCTGAACCAGACCCGCCGCAGACTGGATGAGGTGAATCTCCTGCTCGATTTCAGCCGGCAGTTATCGGGTATGGATGCCGATGCGATCGTCAAATCCCTGCTCGACAGCGCCCGCCGCGTCATCCAACAGGCACATGCAGGCGTGGTGCTCATCCTGCATCCCAAAACCGAAACGCTCACCCCGCGCGCGGTCTCCGGCTACGCCGAGAACGAAAGCATGCTGAGGATCAATTACCGCATCGGTGAAGCCCTGCCCGGCGTGGCGTTCATGAACAAGAAATCGCGCCGTGTGGATGAGATCAATTTCGCGCGCGATTACAACCTCGGCGCGGAAAACCTCGCCATCTATCGCCAGGCGACCGGCGGACGTTTGCCCGTGTCCTGCCTGCTCGTGCCCATTGTGGCGACCGGGCAGACCCTTGGCTTGCTCATCCTCGATAACTTCAATACTGTCGCTGCCTTCCGCGAAGAGGACGAAGCCCTGTTGATCTCCCTCTCCCAGCAGGTTGCGCTCTCGTTGGACAACCTGCGGCTCGTGGAAGCGACGCAGGAACGCGCCGGTCAGTTGCAGGCGTTGAACGACGCCTCCGCTTCGTTGACCGCAAGCCTGCGCAGTGACCAGTTGATCAATACCCTGCTCGACCAGCTTCGACCGATCCTGCCGTACGATACAGCCACGCTCTGGCTGCGTGAAAAAGAACGCCTGACCGTGGGTGCGACGCGCGGCTTTTCGGATGTGGAACAGCGGCTTGGTCTATCAGTCGCCGTTTCAGACAGCGCGCTCTTCAAAGAAATGGCGCAGACCGGTCAGCCGATCCTCGTCAAGGATGTGCGCGAAGACCCGCGCTTCCCGCCCGTTGAAGCGCCGCGCCTTTCCTGGCTTGGCATCCCGTTGATCTCCAAAGGCGAGCTGGTCGGTGCCCTGGCTGTGGAAAAGTGGCAGTCGAATTTCTACTCTCGTGAACAGATCCAGGTCGGCTTGACCTTCGCCAGCCAGTCGGCTGTGTCGATGGATAATGCCCGCCTGTATGAAGACAGCGTGAAGCGCGCCACAGAACTTGACCAGCGTTCACAACGCCTGAATGCGCTCAACCGTTTCACATCCGCCCTGACGCGCTCGCTGGATACCGACCAGATCCTGAGCGTGACCGCCGATGAATTGCTCAAGGCGCTGAACGCGCGCCGCGTTTCGGTCGTGACCTTTGAGCGTGGACTCGCTTACTGGAAGCTCGCCACCCCGAGAATCAGGGCGAAACTTCCGCGTGTGCTTCCAGATGCACCCATCTTCAGCCGATTACGCGAATCGCTCGGTATCTTCAACACCGACGATTACCGCACTGAGCCGGACCTTGCTTCCTTGATGGATATGTTGGGCGATACCACCACTGCCCTGCTCATCCTGCCCCTCGTCAGCGGACAGGCGTTGACCGCGTTGATGTTCGTGCAACTGGTGGGCGATGCGCGTTTCGGCATCAACGAACTTGAAACCGCGAAGACCATCAACAACCAGGCGACCATCGCCATGGAAAATGCGCGTTTGTACCAATCATCCGTGCGTACGGCGGAGAGATTCGCCGTCCTCAACGAGACGAGTTCATCGGTCAGCGCGAGCCTCGACCCGGAAGAGATCTTTGCGTCCGTTCACAAAGCGGCGGAACGACTCATGCCGCTGGACACCTTCGTCATCACCCTGTTCGATGTCATGAAGAATGAGATCGAACCCGCCTATCTCTTCGACCGTGGAAAACGCTATCCCGGCGAGCGCGTCCCGTTTGGGAAGGGCTTGAGCAGCGACGTCATTTCTTCCGGCAAACCCATGCTGATCTCGACAGTGGAACAGGTCAGCGCGGGCTCGGTGCAGTTCGGCGATGAATCGGGCGAGATCCAATCCATTGTGGCGGTTCCGATGATGGCGGGCGGAAGGTCGTTGGGTATGCTCTCTGCCCAGAGTTATCAGGCAGGCGTCTATTCCGATGAAGATGTGCAGATCCTCGGTACGCTCGCCAACCAGGCGATCGTCGCCATTCAGAATGCGCGCCTCTTCGACGAGACCCAATCTCTCGCATCCGAGCTCGATGGGCGCGTGACCGAACGTACCGCCCAGTTGCAGCGCGAACAGCAGAACACTGAAACGCTCCTGCGCATCCTTACTGAAGTTTCATCGAGCCTTGACCTCGACCGCACCTTGAACCGCACGCTGTCCCTGTTGAACGATACGCTTGGCGCGGAGCAGGGCACCATCCTGCTCGTGAACGCCGACGATAACCTCCTGCACTACCGCGCTGGGTACGGCTACCTGACCGACCGCACCAGCCCCGGCAGGACCGGGTTCTCCTTGAAGATCGGCGAAGGGCTGGCAGGCTGGGTCGTCAAGAATCGTGAAGCCGTTCTGGTGAACGACCTTCATCAGGACCCGCGCTGGGTGCGCAACCCGTCCGCAGGTCAGGACCATCGCAGCGCCATCGCTGTGCCGATGATGGTCGGTGAAGATGTGATTGGTGTCCTGCTCGTCTTCCAGCGCGCCGCATCCTTCTTCAGCCCTGAGATGCTGACACTGGTCAAAGCGATCGCCAGCCAGGTGGCGGTGGCGATCAACAACGCCCGCCTCTACGAATTGATCCGTGATCAGGCGGAACGTCTCGGGTTGATGTATCGCAAGGAACAGGAAGAATCCAGCCGCTCGCAAGCCATCCTCGAAGCGGTGGCAGACGGCGTGCTCGTGACCGGCGCCGACAACCGCATCACCTTCGTCAACTCCTCCACGGTGCGCATCCTCGGCGTGTCGGAAAACCGCCTGCTCGGCAGTACGCTCGATGCGTTCGCCGGTCTGGCAGGCGCGTGGACATCCACCATCCGCCGCTGGTCTGAAGATCCATCCAGCTATCATATTGGCGACACCTACGCCGAACAGTTGGAATTGGATAACGGCAAGATCATCCTTGTCCACCTTGCGCCTGTGATCCTGCAAAATGATTTCCTCGGTACGGTTTCCATCTTCCGCGACATCACACGCGAAGTGGAAGTGGACCGGCTGAAATCCGAATTCGTGGCGACGGTCAGCCATGAGCTCCGCACCCCCATGACCGCCATCAAAGGCTATGTGGATATCCTGACGATGGGCGCCGCCGGTACGTTGAACGAAAGCCAGATGCATTTCCTTGAAGTGGTGCGGAACAACATCGAACGGCTCAATATCCTCGTCAGTGACCTGCTCGATATTTCGCGCATCGAATCCGGGCGCGTCATTCTTGACCAGAAGCCTGTCAACCTGTACGAGATCGCAGAGGATGTCATCGCGGAAGCCCTGCGGCGTTCGCAAACTGAGAACAAACCCATGGCGCTGTCACTGGATGCGCAAAAGAGCCTGCCGGTCGTCGTCGCAGATTCAGGACGCGTCCGCCAGATCCTTAGCAATCTGGTCAACAACGCCTTCAACTACACACCCGAGAATGGGACCATCCGTGTCAACATCCATCAAGAGAACGGCGAAGTACAGGTGGATGTGCAGGATAACGGGATCGGCATCAAGCTGGATGACCAGGGACGCCTGTTCGACCGCTTCTTCCGCGGCGAACATCCATTGGTGCTTGCCACCCCGGGAACCGGCTTGGGTCTGCCCATCGTCCGTCAACTGGTTGAGATGCATCGCGGGCGGATTTGGATGAACAGTACAGGTGTGGCGGGCGAAGGCAGTACGTTTTCCTTTACCCTGCCCGTCCAGAAAAACGGAGACTAAATGGCAAGAATTTTGATCGCAGAAGATGAACCAGATATTCGCGAATTGGTCGCCTTCACCCTGCGCTTTGCGGGGCACGAAGTCAACACAACTTCCAACGGGGAGGAAGCGCTTCAAGTGGCTTCCCAGACCGTCCCGGACCTTGTCCTGATGGATGTGCGCATGCCCCGCATGACTGGCTACGACGCCTGCCGCGCGATGAAGGCGGACCCCTCCCTGAAGGATATCCCCATTGTGTTCCTGTCCGCCAAGGGACAGGATGCCGAGATCCAAACCGGGCTCGACGCTGGTGCGGAGGAATACCTGCTCAAGCCGTTCGCCCCCGACCAGCTTGTGGAACGCGTGCGGAGCATTCTTTCGAAATTTGGAAAATAAATGAGCGCAATCATTCTTGACGGTTCGATGGTGCATTATGAGGCGTTGGGACGCGGTCGTCCCATCATCTTCCTGCACGGCTGGGTCGGCTCATGGCGGTATTGGATCAACGCCATGCAGATCGCATCCACATCGTTCCGCGCCTATGCCATCGACCTGTACGGCTTCGGCGACACCTCGCGTGACCCGCAGCAATACTCCCTCGACAAACAGGCGGAGATGCTTAACCGCTTCCTCGAAGAGATGGGCATTGGCAAGGTCGCCATCGTTGGGCACGACCTCGGCGCGCTCGTCGGTTTTGCATATCTCAAACGCTGGCACACCAGTGTCGACCGCATGATGGTCGTCAATTGTCCGCTCGAATACGATGCCTTGAACAGCCGCGTGCGGACGGCTCCCGCCTCGGAACTGGCGGAATGGCTGACCTCCCGCTCCCCCGAAGCAATGACAGCCCTTTCAGACGCATCAAAGGTGGACCCGCAAGCGGTCTCCACATCTCTGAGCGGGTTGCAGTCTGATAACTTGTTCAGCATGGTGCGCAACCTCGCCGTGCCGTGTCTGTTCGTGTATGGCTCCAACAACCCTGCGCTGACCATCCCCTCGCAGGAAAAAGTGGATGCCCTGCCCATGCACATGCACCAGGTCAACCTGGAGAACTCCGGTCACTTCCCCATGCTCGACAACCCGCCGCAGTTCAACCGCCTGCTGACCGACTTCCTCGCGCTCGACTCCGGGGTCAGCCCCAGGGAGTTGCTGATGAAAGAGGAATGGAAGCGCAGAGTTCGTTAGAATGCCGTGAGAAAAATGCTCACGGCGTTTTTTTTGCCTTGACATCGAAAAGACACAGTCCTATACTGGTTTTTAACAATTGAACGGGGAGCCTTTAAGAAAGGCTGAGAGGAGCGTGAACGCGCTCGACCCGCATCACCTGATCTGGTTAATACCAGCGGAGGGATTCCTCAATACGCCTGCCAACATCCTCCGCTGCTGTGAGGATGTTTTTGTTTAACGGACCAAGGACGATGGACCATGGTTCTTCCCATCGTCCATCGTCCTTGGTCAATCGTCCACCTATGAGAATCATCATCTTTGCCAACGGCAACCTGCCAAACCTTGAAAAAGCCCGCACCCTGCTCCGCCCCGATGACTTCATCCTCTGCGCGGACGGCGGCACACGCCACGCCCTCGCGCTGGGACTCACTCCCAACGTCATCGTTGGCGACATGGACTCATTACCTGAGAACTTTCAACCTTCAACGTTCGATGGCGAACTGATCCTGTTCCCCAAGGATAAAAACGAGACTGACCTCGAACTCGCCATCAACCATGCCCTCACTCTCAACCCCGACCAGATCCTCATCCTCGCCGCCCTCGGTGGTCGCATGGACCAAGCCCTCGCCAACATCACCCTCCTCTCCGACCTTCGACTTTCGACCTTCGACATCCGAATCGCCGACGGCGTAGAAGAACTCTTCTTTTGCCGCGACCAGGTCAAGATCGAAGGAAGAAGCGGTGACATCGTCTCACTCATCCCCTGGCAGGGAGAGGTCACAGGCGTGTTCACTGAAAACCTGCGCTGGCATCTTCATCACGAAACGCTTTACCCCGATAAAACCCGCGGCATCAGCAACGAAATGACATCTGATACAGCCACGGTTTCAATCACGAGCGGATTACTGCTCGTTGTCCACAAAACCTCGGTGGTCGAGTAGCCTTGCGCGCTCTTCGCAAGGTGTATCGAGACCACACATTCACCGGAGTATTTAAAATGAAAAAAATTCTACTGCTAACTGCCTTCTGCTTACTGCTCTCCGCCTGCGCCCCCAAAGGACCCACAACCCTCACCGTCATGACCCACGACTCCTTCGCCATCACCGAAGATGTTGTCACTGCCTTTGAAACTGCAAATAACGCTGATGTTGTCTTCCTACAAAGCGGTGACGCGGGTACCATGCTCAACAAAGCCATCCTTGCCAAAAACGCGCCGCTTGCCGATGTGATGTTCGGCGTGGACAACACCTTCCTCTCCCGCGCCCTCGAAGCGGACATCTTCGATGCCTATCAATCGCCCGCGTTGAGTGACGTGCCCGCCGAGTTCGTGCTTGACTCATCCTTCCGCGCCCTGCCCGTGGACTATGGCGATGTGTGCATCAACTACGATAAAAAATATTTTGCCGAAAATAATTTAACCGTGCCCGCTTCATTCGAAGATTTGACGAAGCCTGAGTACAAAGGCTTGCTCGTGGTGGAAAACCCTGCTACATCTTCACCTGGCTTGGCATTCATGCTCGCCACTCGCGCCTACTTCGGTGACGGTTTCCTCGATTACTGGCAAAGCCTCAAAGACAATGGGGTGGTGGTTGCGGATGGCTGGGAAACCGCCTACTACACGGACTTCTCCGCCTCCTCCGGACAGGGACCGCAGCCGATGGTCGTCTCCTACGCCTCCAGCCCCGCCGCGGAGGTGTTCTTCGCCTCCGAACCGCTGACCGAGTCCCCGACCGCCTCCATCGTCGCTTCGGGCATGTGCTTCCGCCAGATCGAATTCGTTGGCATCCTCAAGAATGGACAGACCCGCAACCTCGCCGAAAAATTTGTAGACTTTATGCTGGGCAAACAATTCCAGGAAGATATGCCGCTGAATATGTTTGTTTACCCTGTAAACCAGTCCGCACAATTGCCGGAAGTGTTCACAAAATATGCTCAAGTCGCTGAACAACCTGCGGACATCTCCTATGATGATATCGCCGCCAACCGTGACGCATGGATCGAAGCGTGGGCTGAGGTAATGAAGTAGGGGAGAAGTGAGAAACGAGTAACGAGAAATGAGAAACTAGTAAAGAAGGTAGATAAGTAGATAAGTAGACAAGTAGACAAGGTAAACAGGTACATGGCATCTGAAAGCATCCACAATTCCAAGAACAAATGGGCAACTATACCTGTTTACCTGTTTGCGAATAGACGTGTTTACCTTTGGCTTCCCACCCTACTCTTTCTTTTTATCTTTTTCTTCTTCCCCCTCTTCAAAATCCTCGCTCTCACCTTCAACCTCCAAACCCTCACCGACCTAAACAACCTCCTCATCGCTCGTAACTCGTTACTCTTTACTTTTTATCAGGCCACCCTCTCCACCCTCCTCACCTTCGCCCTCGGACTTCCCGCCGCAATTCTCTTCTCCAAATTCAACTTCCACGGCAAATCACTGCTCCGTGCCTTAACCGCCGTACCTTTCATGCTGCCCACCGTCGTCGTCGCTGCCGCTTTTAACTCGTTATTCAATCAGCATGGCTTTTTCTTTCTTCTTTCTTCTTTCCTTTGCCCCTCTGATAACTGTTCACTGATCACTGCCTCACTGCCTCCTCCTTCACCCTTCATCCTTATCCTCATCGCCCACACCTTCTACAACACCTCGATCGTAATTCGCATCGTCGGCAACGCCATTTCACGGCTCGACCCCAAACTAGAATCTTCTGCCCGTTCCCTCGGCGCGGACACGTTCCATGTGTGGAAAGATGTTATCCTCCCGATCCTTCGTCCCTCCCTCCTCGCTGCCGCTCTGCTCGTCTTCATGTTCGACTTCACCAGTTTCGGCGTCATCCTCCTGCTTGGCGGATCCCAATTCGCCACCCTCGAAGTGGAAATCTACATCCGCGCCCTGCAACTGCCCAACCTGAATCTCGCTGCATTGTTGTCTGTCATCCAACTCATCTTCACCCTCATCTTTTCCATTCTCTACTCACGAACCATCAACCAAGTGAGCACCCAAACCGCCCCGCGTTTTTCTCAAGCCCGCCAACCAAAAACAATCCGCGAACGCCTCTTTGTTCTTACTGTCTACTGTTCACTGTTCACTTTCTTTTTACTGCCCTTACTCTCCCTCCCCATCCGCTCCCTCACCCGCCTCGAAGCCGACCGCGGACAACGTGACGAAGTCCAATACGGCTTCACGACAGACTACTACGAAGAACTCTTCATCAACCGACGCGGCTCGTTATTCTATGTCCCACCCGTGCAAGCCGCCGCCAACTCGCTGGGCTTTGCTGGTATCACCGTTATCCTTTCGCTTGCTCTTGGCTATCCTGCCGCCTATGCCCTCGCCAAACCGACGCGCCTCGAAAAATTGCTCGACCCCTTCCTCATGCTTCCGCTCGGCGCCTCCGCAGTGATGATGGGACTCGGTTTCATCCTTTCCTTTGGAAGGCTTATTGCTTCACCGTTCTTCATTCCGATTGCGCACACACTCATTGCCTTGCCTTTCGTCATTCGCACTCTGCAACCCGCGCTCGCTTCCATCCCTGAACGACTGCGCCAAGCCGCATCGACTCTCGGCGCTTCACCTTTCCGCGTTTGGCAAACTGTAGACTTTCCCATTCTCTCTCGTGCCACACTCAGCGCCGCCACCTTCGCCTTCACCGTTTCGCTCGGCGAATTCGGCGCGACTCTGCTCATCACCCGCCCCGAATATCCCACCATCCCCATCGCCATCTCGCGCTTCCTCTCACAGCCCGGCGGTCTCAACTATGGTCAAGCCATGGCGATGGCAACCATCCTCATGCTCCTAACCACGCTCAGCATTCTGCTCATCGAAAAACTGCGCTTCAACAACGCCGGAGAACTCTAATGCTCGAACTTCGCAACGTCGCCAAATCCTACGAAGGCAAGCCGCTGCTCAACGACATTTCTTTCACTGTTGCCGAGGGCGAAACCATTTGTCTGCTTGGGGCATCGGGCAGTGGCAAGTCCACTATCTTGAGGATGATCGCTGGATTGGAGTTTCCTGAACGTGGAGCGATTCAGCTAAATGGCATTGACCTCGCCGGTACACCGCCTCACCTTCGCGACTTTGGCTTGGTCTTCCAAGACTATGGGCTTTTCCCTCACCTGAATGTTTTCGACAACATCGCTTTCGGTTTGAAGATGCGCAACGTCCCTACGGAAGAGATCAAACAACGTGTTACTTTGCTTTTGGAACAAATCAACTTATCAGGTTTTGAAACACGCAGCATTACCGATCTCTCCGGCGGCGAACAACAACGTGTTGCCCTCGCCCGCGCTCTTGCCCCGCAACCCCGCTTGTTGATGTTCGATGAACCCCTCGGCGCATTGGACCGTTCCCTGAAAGAAGACCTGCTCAACGAAATCCGCGACATCTTGCATAAAACAAAAATCCCTGCCATCTACGTCACTCACGACCAGGAAGAAGCCTTCACCATCGCAGACCGCATCCTTGTCTTGCATGAAGGCACCATCATCCGCGATGCCGCTCCGCATGAGATTTGGAAGGACCCACAGTCCGCGTTTGTGGCGAAGTTACTTGGCATTGGGAATGTAGTAGAAGGCGAAGTAATTGCTGAAAACAAAATCAAAACGATATTCGGCACTTTCAATTTGAACTGTGCAAAAAATATCGGAGAAAAACTTCAATTACTAATCCAACAGCCAGGCGATATGTCGTTGCGAGGAGGGCACTTGTTCTTGCCGACGAAGCAATCTCCTGTTATTGGGAGGCTGCTTCGGCAAAGACCAGGAACGCCTCGCAGCGACATATCCATAGAGCAAATTCAACTCACAGTGGAAGACGTTCTCTTTAAGCAGGACCAGTTCCAAGTCAAAGGGAGAGGCGTTGCCCTGAGTGGCGAAACCGTATCGAAGGGCGGGCTCGTCATCCACATGAAAGACGCGCCGCGAGTCGGAGACGTCATCACCGTGCAGGTTCAGGTAAAATGCCTGTCATGAAAATCCTGAAAAAGAATCTGGCAGATGAAGTTACCTGGCACTACGATGGCGTGGAGTTGAGACGCGCTGAAAATTCGATCACCATCGAGGCGTTGTTCAACCGTGATGATCTGCCTTTTCAAGAGATCATTTTGAAACGCAATGACCGCTTTGTGGAAACGTTTTACACCGACAAGTGGTACAACATCTTCGAGATCTACGACCGCGACGATGGCAAGCTGAAAGGCTGGTACTGCAACATCACCAAGCCTGCGGTGATTGAAGATGGTTCCATCTCGTATGTGGATTTGGCGCTGGATCTGTGGGTCTCCGCCGATGGGTGGCAAACTGTATTGGATGAGGATGAGCTTGAAGAATTGAAACTGGATGAAGATGTGAAGAAAAATGTGTACGCAGGACTGCGTGAACTGCAAACCCTCTTTAAAACAAAAATCCTCCGCCATGACTGACGGAGGATTTTTTCATTGAATACGTATTAGATACCGAGCGACTGGACGAGCGTGTCGCCGAAGAACCAACCGCCGAGGACGACAACACAGCAGCAGCAGAGCAGGACGGCAGCGACAATACCGATGATGAGACCAGTGTTGTTTTTCTTGGGTTGTTCTTCACTGGGGGTTACGGGCATTTCATTCATGATGATCTCTCCTTATGGTTGAAAATCGATTGGAATAATTTTGAGCATTATAAACGAAATCAGGCGGTTTGCGATTTTTGACTTCTGCGCATCCACCACCAGATGACGAATGCAAACAAAACGATGAGGATCGTGCCCATGACGATGGGGATCATGATCGCCAGCACGGACGAAACGAAGGCGATGATATCCTCCGCGATGGAGACGGGGATGTTGCCCGCGCCGCCCGTCGTGGCTGTGACGGCTGGACGTACCGCCGCCGCCTTGACCGTGTGGACACTGCCCGCCACGAGCAGACCGCACGCAAGCGCCAGCACCGGGTTGATGTCGGTGATGACGTTGGCGCTGGCGGCGAATGCCACCGCTCCCGCCGCAGGGCGGACGACGGTCTGGATGACGTCGTTGATGTGATTGACGGCGGGGACTTTATCTGCCACCATTTCGATGATGACCAGCACTCCGAGCAGGATCAAGATCCACGGGTTGGCGAGCAGGTCAAAGGGTTGGTTGAGATGGATGGCGTTGGGAAAATAATGTGCGATAACGCCGATGACGAGCAGTGGGATGTATGCGTTCAGCCCCGCGCTGGCAGCCAACCCAAATGCCGAAAAAACACCAAGTAATAGTTCCATTGTTTCTCCTTCTTCAAAAAGCCTACATCTTTATTATACGATTTTTGAAACCATTCGTTGTTACCCAGACAAGCCGGGGAAGCCGCTCCAGGTGCCGGTGAATTGGAAGCGGAATAGGTCGATGCCCAAGATGAGCAGCAGCGCCAACGTCAGACCGGCGGTGAAAGCGAGCCACAACTGGCGCGGATGCTCGAAGGTGTTGTCCTGCTTCATAATGATGACCCACAGGATCGCGAAGACCGAAACGAGCAGCGCCAGTGTGCCAAGCGCACTGATATAGGCGATGGGATACAGGACGATGGGGCTGTCTGTCAGGATGAGCAGGTTGATGGAGGCGACGATCGCGGTGAGGATTCCGAGGTGTTTCCACTCGAGCGCCGGGCGGTCATCCTGTTCGCGCCAGAGGGTCTGGTTGATGACCGGGAACAGGACGGTGGCAAGTGCAATGCCCATGCCGGAGCCGGTGAACAGGCGCAGGGTGTTGTTGGGGATGTACAGGTTGGGGATCTGTTCCAGCCCGCCCGATGTCTGCTTGAGCAGGTAAAGGTAGGAATTGCTCCCGTCGATGCCGAAGGCGAGGAAGAACAGGACCAGCACAGCAATGACTCCGCGCGAGGGGAGGCGGCTGCGTTTTCCGCTCACAATGGCTTGAAAGACCAGCGCAAGTCCTGCGGCGTAGAATTCACCGGTACAGCGCGCACACAACGGAAGCTGATGGTCGTGGATCTGGAAGGATCGTTCATCGATGCGGTGGCAGACCGCGTAGCCGATGGCGTCCAGCTTGCCGAGCGCACCTTCCGGCGAAATGATGAACCACGCTACGACTGCGATGATCGCGGCGATGGGCACGAGCCAACTGGCGATGGTCTCGAATTTTGAAGGTTGGGTTTGAGTTTGCATCCGACACATTATACCCACCGCGGCGATATCTCAGAGGGATGAAAGTGAATTGCAAGAAAGGCATAATTTGTGTAAAAATAATAGAGTGTTCGGTTTGAATTGAAAAGGAGTCTTTGATGAAACGAATTGGGATCCTTACAGGCGGCGGCGACGCACCGGGTTTGAACGCAGTCATCCGCGCGGCGGTGAAGACGGCGCTCAACCAATATCAGTGTGAGGTCTTTGGGATCAAGAACGGCTATGACGGCTTCCTTGAAGCGGACGGGTCTATTCCGCTCGGGCGGGAGGAAGTGCGCGGGATCCTGCCGCGCGGCGGGACGATCCTCGGTACGGCGAATCGCGGTAACCCGTATGCCCGCAAGGTGATCCGCGATGGGCAGGAAGTGACCATCGACGTTTCGGATGAGATCGTGCGCGGCATTCGAGAACAAAAACTCGATGCGCTTCTCGTCCTCGGCGGTGATGGGACCTTGCGTATCGCGCATGAACTTGCCCTGAAAGGCGTTCCGGTCATCGGCGTCCCGAAGACGATCGACAACGACATCGGCGGCACGGAGATCACGTTCGGTTTCGATACCGCCTTGAACATCGCCACCGAAGCGATTGACCGTCTGCACACGACAGCCGAGTCTCATCACCGCGTGATGGTGATCGAGTTGATGGGGCGCGACGCGGGATTCATCACCTTGAATGCGGGCGTCTCCGGCGGCGCGGATGTGGTCTTGATCCCCGAGATCCCTTTCAAGTTCGAGAGCATCATGAAGCGCATCCAGACGCGTGCCGAACGGGGTTCGAAGTTCAGTATTCTGGCTGTTTCAGAAGGGGCAAAACCGCTGGGCGGCGAACAGATATTTTCCCGCCTGGGCGACGCGGTGTTTGTCCCGCGTTTGGGCGGCATCGGTCAGCGGGTGGCGGAATACGTTGAAATGCAGGGATTCGAGTCGCGCGTGACCGTCCTCGGTCATTTGCAGCGCGGCGGAACTCCCACCGCCTTCGACCGCTGGCTTGCCACACGCTACGGTGCGGCGGCGGTACGTTTGGCGGCGCGGGGCGGATTCGACCGCATGGTTGCCTTACAACGCGGCGAGATCACAGACATTCCCATCGCGGAGGCGGTCGCCGTCCCCAAGCGTGTCAACCTCAACAGCGATGCGGTCATCACGGCGCGGAATATTGGCATTTCCTTTGGGGATGAATGAAGGGGTTAACTAACCTGTATTTTGTGACATACTTCACTTACACCCACCCTCTGAACGTGCTATTGTATTTTCTGTTCCCTGAAACCAGTATTTCCAATAGAAGAAAGGATTGAAAAGCATGAAACGTTTTTTGGGTTTGATGTCACTTGTCGTCCTTGTGAGCCTCTTGCTTACCTCTTGCGGCGGTGCATCGGGTAGTCATCTAGACACGATCAAAGCGGCGGGCGTGATCAAGATCGGTACCAGTGCAGACTATCCTCCCTTTGAGTACATTGACGAAGGTGGCAACCGTGTGGGCTTTGACATCGAGTTGATGGAAGAAGTTGCCAAGCGCCTCGGCGTGACCGTGGAGTGGGTGGATATGCCTTTTGATAGTTTGATCGCCGGTGTACAGGAAGGCAAGATCGACGCCTCCATCTCCGCTTTCAACTACACCGAAGAGCGCGATCAGGTGGTGGATTTCTCCGAACCGTACTATATGGGTGAGGATGCCTTCCTGGTTGCCGATGGCTTTGCCGGAACGATCGCAGCACCCGAAGATGTCGCTGCGTACAAGGTCGGCGTTCAAACCGGAACCACGCAGGATTCATGGCTGACCGATTCGCTCGTGGCGGAAGGTTTGCTTCCCGAAGAGAATCTCTTCCGCTATGACCGCGCCGACCAGGCTGCGCTCGACCTCAAGAGCGGTCGCATCGACGTGATGATGGCGGATTACATCCCCGCCGCCGCGCTCGCCGAACAGATCGGCGGACTGAAGGTCGCCTATCAGGCGGTCATCTCCAGCGGACCGACGAACATTGTCATCCCCGAAGGCGATGTGGAACTGACGGATGCCATCAACGAAATTCTGGCACAGCTTGCCACCGAAGGGTATATCGAAGAACTCGGGCTCAAGTACTTCCAATAGATCGGCAAATTCATGGGCAGGTCACGCGACCTGCCCGTGACCTTTAATCTCATGCTGTCGAATTTTTTTCTCTACATTATTCAAGGGATCTCGGTCACCCTGGCGGTGACGTTGGTGGCATTGCCCTCGGGGCTTGTCATCGGGCTGGGACTGGCACTGGTCTACAACTACGGCGGGAAATGGGCGGCACGATTCGCGGGCTTGTACAGCCTGCTCATGCGCGGTGTACCTCCCATCGTTTTGCTATTCATTCTTTATTTCATTCTCTCCGGCAAGTACATCAACCTCTCGCCGTTCTGGGCGGGCTCGATCTCGCTGGGCATTGTCAGCAGTGCCTATCAAATGGAGATCCTGCGCGGCGCGCTGACCGCTGTCGGCGGTGGACAAATGACCGCCGCCCGCGCCATCGGCATGAGCCGCATGGATGCGATCCGCTTCATCATCATCCCGCAGGCGGTGCGGCTCGCCATCCCGCCCTGGTCGAACGAAGCCTCCATCGTATTGAAGGATTCGTCGCTGGTGTACGCGCTCGGCGTCGAGGAGATTCTAAGACGCGCTCAACAACTGAGTGCCACCACCCAACAACCGTTCCTCGCGTACGGTACGGCGGCGCTGATTTATTTCTTCCTTGTTTTCTTTACCAATCGCGGTTTGGATTATCTCTCTGAGAAACTCAAACTGCCCACCAACCCGGTATAAGCGGAGCGATTTATGGATACTCCTGTCATCCTGCAAGCCAGGAACGTGACCAAAATTTACGGCGAGAATGTCATCTTCAAAGACATCTCGCTCGACGTGCATGAAGGCGAGACCATCGTCATCATCGGTCCGAGCGGAACGGGGAAGAGCACGCTCCTGCGCTGTATGAATTTGCTGACCCACGTCAACAGCGGACAGATCTTCCTCGAAGGGCGAGACATCACCGCGCGCGGCATCAACGAAGACGAAGTGCGCCAGCACATGGGCATGGTCTTCCAAAACTTTTTGCTCTTCAACCATTTGACTGCGCTCGATAATGTGATGGTCGGTCTAACAAAAGTAAAGAAGCTGCCAAAGGAACGGGCGCGCGAAAAAGCCCTGCAAGAGCTCACGCGCGTTGGCTTGGCAGACCGCGCGGATCATTACCCCGGTCAACTCTCCGGTGGGCAGCAGCAGCGTGTCGCCATAGCCCGCGCACTCGCGATGGACCCGAAGGTGATGCTCTTCGATGAGCCCACCTCCGCGCTCGACCCGGAACTCATCGGCGAAGTGCTCGGCGTTATGTCTCAGCTCGCGCGCGACCGCATGACCATGATCGTTGTCTCGCATGAAATGGGCTTTGCGCGTGAAGTCGCCGACCGCATCGTCTTCATGGAAAAAGGCAGCATCGTCGAACAAGGCGCGCCGGATGAACTCTTCGAACGTCCGCAGCACGCGCGCACCCGCGAATTCCTTTGGAAGATCACCGAACTATACGGCAAAAAAGAGAAGAAATGACCGACTTCTTCGAATTCTTCGTGCGCTTCCTGCCGGACCTGTTGAAGGGTGCCGGTATGACGCTTCTTCTCACTTTTGAAGGTCTCGCCGCCGGATTCGTGCTTGGGTTGGCATCCGCGCTTGCCCGCTCTTATGGCGGCAAATTCTGGCGTGGACTCGCCGTGGGCTACATCGAAATATTCCGCGGCACCCCATTGTTGATGCAGCTCTTTTTGCTCTATTACGGTCTGCCCGGTTTGGGAATTACCCTCTCACGTGAATGGGCGGCATTCCTCGCGCTGGGACTTAACTCCGGTGCCTATCAAGCCGAATACTTACGCGGCTCCATCCTCGCCATCGGCGACGGACAGATGATGGCAGGACGCGCCATCGGCTTATCCAAAAGGTCGGCGGTCTTCAACATCATCCTGCCGCAATCGCTGCGGCTGGCGATTCCCGCCTGGGCAAATGAACCGGTCTCGCTGCTCAAATCCACCTCGGTGGTGTTCCTCATCGCCGTCCCCGAACTGATGGCGCGCGCCAAGACCATCGCTGCCAGAACCTATGACCCGATCGGTTCCTACATGGCAGTCGCGCTCGTTTATCTTGCGCTCGTCTTCATCGTTGACTTCATCATGAAATGGCTGGAAAAACATGTCCGCATCCCCGGCTTGGAGTTGGAGGGCAAGAAGGCATAATCTGGGGAAGCGGAGCTTCCCGACTCCATAAAAGTTGAAGGTTGAGGAACATCCTCAACCTTCAACTTTTAACTCGAACTCATCTCAAAAATAGTTTCTAACAAAAATAACAATACAAGCCAAATGAACG
>CAYJPO010000030.1:0-47868 GCA_964372045.1 uncultured Anaerolinea sp. | reverse complement strand
GGGCAGCGGGAGAAGTTGAAGAAGTTACGCGCGGCAAGGGACCAGGGACGAGTTACCGAGTTGCGAGGGAGATTGGTGGCAGCCGCGCAAGGGACTGAAAACCTGATGCCGCTCTTCATCGAGTGCGTGGAGAATGATGTCACGCTCGGGGAGATCTGCAATACACTAAGAGGCGTTTGGGGCGAGTACGTGGCGCAGGGGTTTTAGGGTTATCTTCTTTCGCTGGGCTGCAAGCCCTCGCTCACTAAGAATTTGGAAGCCACTTCGGGCTGGCACATGGAGTCCGAATGACTTAAACTTGAAACGATAAAAGAGGTAATTATGTCTAAGGGTAAAATTGAAATCTCGTGGGCGACAATAGGCACAATCATTCTTGCGATATCTGCTGGTATTTCAGGATTGATATTGCTAATTAATTTTCTAAATTCCCGTTCTCCTCAAATTACTGTAAAAAACAAACTTGCTTTTCCGGTAAAAGTCTATTATGGTGACGAGTATCAGGGCATAGTGTCAGCATTTTCGGAAAGAAAGATCAAATTCTATAGTGAAAAAGTCTTTCCAGTTAATATAAACTGGGAAGGGATTATGCCGGAAGCCCAAAATGGCGACCCCCTGGGTGTTTCTGTGACAGGAAGCATAGAATTTGTTGATAATCATCAAGAGATCATTATCACTCATACGACCGGAAAAAACGATTACTTCATGCCGATCTTAAACAATGAAACTGACAAAACCTGCCAGATCTATGTAAATGAAGGGTTTCCAAGTGGAAAATATAGCGGGGTATTATTACCGCACAAACGCGGGGTTAACGTTGGGTATCATAAATGGTTTGGAAATTCAAATGTCGCCTTATATTGTGACGATGGATGGCATTGGTGGGGGGAGAGAAACGGAGTACCCGGACCAATTCTAGATGTCCAGAGCCCAAGTGGGGAGACAAACCTGACATTAACTCCATAGATGCTCGGGGATATCTGCAATACGCTGAGAGGCGTTTGGGGTGAGTATGTGGCGGAAGGGTTTTAGTACAAGCTGAGAGGTGTGCCAGCCCTCAGACATGGGGGTGGAGTGAGTACGTGGCGCAGGAGTTCTATCGCTTGTCTCATCATTAAGTCAACTTTTCGTTGAAAATTACGGGGGATAATCGGATTTTTTTGGTTACCAAATTATGCGATATTCTGTAGATTGAAATCAAGGTGGATGAACTATCCGCCTTGATTTTTTGTATAATGAAATAGGCTTCAAGGAGGTGCAAGATGAATACAAAGCGTAACTTCCCGTGGTGGAGTGTGGCGCTTGTCGTTGGATGCGCTTGTGTGCTTTGTGTTGGCGTTCTGGGACTCGGTGGGATTGCATACTTCTCTCTGGCGACATCCGAGCCGCCCATATCTGAATTTGCAAGTCCAATTCCCCCGATCTTCACAGAACAACCTACCATGGCTCCAGATATAGCGGAGCCAACACTTTCAGCACCTGCCGAGGCTCCAGCAACGGGACCAAGCCTGACGGGAAGTCAGGAGGCGAATGAGTATCGCATCTATGATGATTTTTCATCCGATGCGCTGGGCTGGCCCCTCTTCGATGATGGGAAGACGATCATCAAATATGAGGATGGGCAATATAGCATTCAGATCAAAGAGCCAGATTATGTAGATTGGGCTTACATGCCGGTGGAATTCTCTCCGTTTGAGATATGGTTCGATATGAAGAGCGCTGCTGGCCCGCAGAATGGGACGGCAGGAGTGTTTTGCCAGTATCAGGATCAGGACAATTATTATTATGTGGAGTTCAATCTTGGTACAGCGTCGTATGTGATCGGGCAATTCGTGAATGCCGAAAATATCGCATTAACCCCGGAGAACGCCCAGGGACAATACTGGCAGACCACCAGCGTTCTCAACACGGCTCCTGGCACGGTGAATAGGATCGGCATCAGTTGTTATCAGGATTTCATCACACTCTTCATCAACGATGAGTGGATGATGGAAGCCACCGTCCAAACGCCCGCTGAAACCCTCGGAGAGGCGGCATTTTTCGTGTACACCTACCCATTTGCCAATGCCGAAGGCTACAAGGTGTATTTTGATAATGCGGAAATCTATAAGCCTGTTCAATGAGATAAGAGGCTTTTCGAATCGAAGGACGACTGAAAAGCCGTCCTTTTTGGTGGTTGCGAATATAATTTGAGCGTCGGGAGACTTTATGCCAATATTCAACGACACCACGCTGGGAGAGATCTGCAATACACTGAGAGGCGTGCCTGCCCCCAGATATGGGGGTGGGGCGAGTACGTGGCGCAGGGGTTTTAGGACGTTTCAAGGATAAAATAAGGCATATTCTTTTATATTACAGGTGATTCTTACATGGGACGTTCCACCGTACATTACGCAGACGGCAAGACCAATAACGCATTGAAGGCTTTGCACAATAAACTGCGCCCTGCTGGCACGCCTGTGCAACGGGTGGAGTACATCATCGAATTGCTTTTACTGCGGATTTTTGAAACCAAAATCAAGCAGGATGATGAGTTCAAACCATTGCGCGATCTGTTTTCGGCGGGCTATAAATGGTTGAATCCCAAAACATCCAAAGAGGAAACGAACGAAAATCGTTTATTTTCGTATTTACCGAGCGTATCCAACGAGCAGATTTTGGCGGAACTGAACGACAACTTTTTCCCGTTCTATTCCAATATTTTGCAGAGCGCGAGAACGGTCTTTGCGGGGAATTTGCCTCAGAAGGTGCAAGACCAACTGGTTTTGATCGAAGAGGTCTTTAGCAACTCCAATTTTACAAACAACGTCAACAGCGGAAATTTGGGTGAGGTCATCAGCATTGTGGCGCATGACATCGAAGAAAGCCGTTTGTTGCAAACCGACTTGTTGGGCGACGCGATTGAATCAGCGTTGAGCGAAACGGGCGGGACAAAAGACATCGGGCTATTCCGCACGCCCAGCCACGTGCGCCATTTTATGACGGCATTGGTTGAGCCGACATTTGACGATACCCTATTTGACCCCGCCTGCGGCACGGGCGGATTTTTGTTCGACGGGTATGAATTCGTCATGCGCCGCGTGGACTCAACCCGCGAGTGGCCTGGCGAGAAAGCTCATCCCGAATTGGCTGAATGGTTTGACCGTTACTTCGAACAAAATCAAATTGACTTCCCCAGCATTGAACAGACCACGCAGTTTTACCGCAGCGGTGTGACGGGTATTGAATACCTGGGCATGATCCGCAAAATGGCGGCGATTAATTTCTACATTCGCGGATTGAATCCCGCCAACATCGAGCAGGGCGATTCGTTAGCCAAGTACAAACCCGTCACCGACCACGAATCAAAAACTGCGATTTTGGCAAACCCGCCTTTCGGGGCGCAGCGCGATCAGGAAGCGTACCCCGATGTGTGGAGCGAATATTCCAAAGAATCGGAAACGACCATTCTGTTTGTGAAGTTGATGTTTGAACATCTCAAACAAGGCGGACGCTGCGCGGTGGTCGTTTCGGAAGGCTTTCATACCTGGGATCAATTTAGCGCGAAGGCGTTACGCAAAATGCTTTTGGAAGAGGCGCAACTCAAAGCGGTGATTTCCTTGCCGCAAGGATTGTTCGTCAGCAAAAGCGGACAGGGTCCCAAGACTTCGATTCTCGTCTTTGAAAAAGGCGGCAAAACCGATTGGACTTGGTTCTATAAAATCACCAACGACGGCTACAGCATGGGAACCAATCGCAAAGAGCAAAAAGGGAATCAACTGGTGGAATGTTTGAGCCTGTACTATGAGTTCGTGAAGCATGGAAAACAGCCGCCCGAAAGCAAAAACCAGTTTTGCATTCCCGCCGCGTGGATTAAAACCCTCGACCCGCGCGTAAAGGAAAAAATCCGCGTTGAAACCCGCGCGGACATGGAAGCCAAAGGCGCGGCGGAACGCGAGAAGAAATCCAAAGAGTTGGATAAAAAAGTAAAAGCGAAAAAACTGACCGAAGCCGACAAGCAAATGGAATTGAAAGTGTTCGACCAAATGCTCGAAAACCGCATTCAAAACGAGATTGCCAAGCGCATTGACAAGGCGCATAACTATTCGTTCAATCTTGCCAATTACAAGAGCGCCATCAGCGAAAGCCAAATTGTGGAATGGCGGGCAGCCCTCGCGCATATTCAGCCTAACGGAGCCGCCACACTGGAAGAAGTATATAAAAAACTAAAAGCCAGCAAGCCCGAAAATATTTTGCCGTACTTGCTAAAACTAAACCCCGTGAATGCTTTGGAAGCCGATATTGCCAGAGAGTACGTCAACAATTTGGATAATGACCTGATTTTAGAACACAAGGAATTGAGTTTAATCAAGGAAATCCTAAAAAGTGGCGCAAAATACCCCAATGTTTCCATAAAAGAAACCTGTTCGTATGAGAAAGGTAAACTGCCAACGCAAGCCACGCCCGAAGGCGTTTTTCCTTTTGTAGTAACTGCAAAAGAAAGAAAATCTGCGCCAGAATATCAGCTAGATACAAAAGCAGTTTGTATCCCTTTGATTTCTTCAACGGGACATGGTTCAGCAACTCTTAATAAAATTCATTATCAAGAGGGTAAGTTTGCTTTGGCAAATTTGCTGTTGCCGCCATTCCCAACAATCCTGAAACAGAACTCTACCCGAAGTTTCTGTATCATATTTTAGATTTCAAAAGAGAAGAACTTTTTTGCCCATTGATGAAGGGAACTGCGAATGTTTCAATGCGGATGGAAGACGCTGTTAATGTCCGTTTCCCATTGCCTGATATTGACACACAAAAACAGATTGTCGCTCAAGTTGAAAAGCAAAAGGCAATTATTGAGGGGGCAGAAAAGGTTTTAGGAAATATAGATTTACATCTACCCGAATATGTTCGCGATTTTTCAGAGAAAATTAAACTTGGGAATAAAGAATATTTCAAAATAATTGGCGGTGGTACGCCAAGCAAAATGCAGGACGGTTATTGGGAAGGAGATATACCTTGAGTTTCGCCTAAGGATATGAAGTCTTTTATAGTAAAAGATTCTAAAGACAAAATTACTATTGAAGCAATAAAAGACTCTTCTACTAACTTAATTCCTGTCGGGAGTGTTTTAGTTGTTGTAAGAAGTGGAATTTTAAAGCATACTCTTCCTGTTGGTTACAATATCGTGCCTGTAACAATAAATCAAGATTTAAAAGCAATTACTATCAAGAAGGGATTTGAATCTTTATATATTGCTTACTATTTGGAAGTAATTCAACAAAGCATTTTGGACAAAGTACGTTCGGGTCCAACCGTTGAAGGAATCAGCGTAGATATTCTTAATGCCGTTGAAATTCCTAATCTGAAAATTGAAGACCAACAAAAAATTGTTTCTGAATTAGATTCGCAAATGCAAGTTTTGGAAGGCTTGCGAAAAATGAAAGCCGAAGCCGAAATAAAAATCGGCAAACTCCTCGCCGATGTGTGGGGCGTTGAATTTGCCGAACCTGTAATAATGGAGGGTGAAGATGAGCAGGAAGATTAACGAAGCCACGTCCACCGATTTGCCCGTCATTCAAAGGCTGGTCAACGAATATGGCTGGAAAGTTGGCGATACGCTTTTGTATCAGCAAGCCTATGCGATTCCTGAAAACCTAAAGAAAGATTATCCCAAGCCAAACATCCGCCCCGATATTGTCCTGCAAGACCTCAACGGCGAAGTTCTGGCGGTCATCGAAAACAATTTGGACAAGGAAAATAAAGACCTGCTCAAACTCCGCACCGTGGTCACGCAGGTACTCAAACCGCGCTTCCTGTATGCCTGCAGTTCCGAGCGTATTATGTTTTACGACAACAACTGGCGCGGCTTGGACGCGGGCGAATTCAAGCAAGTTACCACCTTCATGAGTTTGGAGGAAATGAAACTCAAAATCGAGCAGCAGAAAAAAATCTCTGCCGATAAAGAAATCAGCATCGATACCACCATCGCGGGCGGCTACGACCCCACGGTGGGCAAGGAAAGATATTATCAACTGGATTGCATTCAAGCCATCCTCAAGAATTACAAAGCGGGCAAGCAAAAAATGCTGATCCACATGGCAACGGGTCTCGGCAAAACCAGAACCGCCGTCGCGCTGGTCAAAGCCCTGCTGGGCAGCGGTCTCGCCAAACGCATTTTATTTGTGGTCGATCGGCGAATGCTCGCAAAGCAGGCTGTGGATGACGGCTTTTCATTAATCAGCAAGGAATACACATCCAGTTGGATTACGACTTCAAATTTCAGAACCCGCAAAAACGCCAGTATTCACGTGGTCGTGATTGACACGCTGGAGTTGATTCACAGCGACCTGCCCGCCAACTTTTACGATTTGATGATCGTGGATGAATGTCACCGTAGTATCAACGTCAACCGCAAACTGATCTTCGACCATTTTCTTTGTCCACGCGTTGGGCTTACCGCCACTCCGCGCATTGCCGCCCCCAAAGCGGGCGTGGAGATGGACGAAGAAGATTTGGCAATTCTGGACACCTACAAATTATTCGGCTGCGAAACGGGCGAACCCGATTATCAATTTGACCTTCAGCGCGGCATTGACGAAGGTTTCCTCGCGCCGTACAAGCCCATCGAATTAATCTCCTCGCTGGTGGAGGAAGCAAAGCAAAACGGAATCGAGTTTGACCACGTGCTTGATCCCAAAGAAAGATACGTCATCAACTTGGGGACAGAAAAGAAATTAAAGTTGGAGCAACTGAACCGTAAATTTATCTCGGAAGAAAACTGCCTGCGCATTGCCGAAGAATTAAAGAAAAATACCCAATACGGCGAAAAGGTCATTTTGTTTGGCGTGAGTCAGGCTCATTGTATCGAACTGGCAAAAGCGGTCAATAAAGTGTTTCAAAATGACAATGCCGAAAAGCCCTATTATGCCGAAGCCGTCATCTCTGAAAATAACGAACTGAACGAAACGCTGAAAGCATGGTTCAAAAAACCGTATCAAAAACCTTACGTTGCTATTTCCGTTGATATTTTAAGCACAGGTGTGGATATTCCATGCGTTCGACATATTGCATTAGCTGCATTAACAAAATCAGTCGGCAAGTATATTCAAATGATTGGTCGCGGCACGCGCCTTGACCCGAAAACAGGAAAATTTAGTTTTCAAATACTGGACTTTGTTGGTCTTTGCAAACGCATGGAGGACAACGGAAAAGGCACGTTGAAAGAAAACAAGAAGGTTGTAACGCCAGGCGAACTAAAGCCAAAAACAATTGGAATTGCAAGTCCAAAAGGCGATTATTTTCTAATAGACAATCTCGATCCTGCCAACATGATTCAGCGCGTTGAGATCCATGGTGATTCTATCGTTATCAAAGACAACCTTCCCATCGCAGAAGCCAAACGCATTTTTGAAGAAGAACTACAGAAAAGTCAGGAACCTGTCATGGTTGAATTGAAGGAAAAGGCGCAGCAGCCCGAATACCAACCGACAGATGACGAACTTGCTAAATTTGTTCAATGGCTGAGCTTGCCAAATACCTTTATGGACGAAGGACATTTGCAAAAAATGTATAACTACCCCGAAGGTTCAGCCTGGGACTTTTTGTTACATGCATTAGGCAAAAAGAAAATCCCTACGCCCAAAGAGCGCATTGAAAAGAACTACATTTCTTATATCCATACCTACAATTTCACAGACGAGCAAATTGTCATTCTCAAGAAAATCAAAGACGTATTCGCATCCAACTTCACCGCCAAACAGGAGTTTGGCGTCAGCGATATTTTCGGCAACCCAATTTACGAAAGATTGATTGGCTCATACAAAGCAGTAGATGAAATATTCGATGGCAAATTCACCAGCGTGTTGAAGGATTTGAATACCACGTTTCGTTTACAATCAAGCGCGTAACGAAAACTTACAGGATATATCCTCATGGCAAACAAGATTCTCATCTCCCTGCCGGAAAAATTTCTCGAAGAGGTAGACCGTGCCGCAACGGTGGAACAGCGCTCGCGCAGTGAACCCGGTTAGATATTTGTAATTGCAGTTCTTCATCATACCTATCCGACAGTCATTTTGCCCACTCCGCTTCGCAAAGGTGACTGTCAGTTTTTATCTCAAACAAACCTGACAGGTCTCCGCGAAGGCTGATAAAGCATGAGCCATGTCCACGCCAAGGTTATAGTCAGCAACGGCGCAGATGAGACCTGTCAGGTTTTAGCGGGGTGTATAAACAGTTTGTAACCCTCACTTTCGGGAACCGTGTTGGCACCTTCTTCGTCCTATTCCAAATGGAGAAGAAAATGAAAAAAGCCCTCGTACTTATCTTTTTGATCGTCAGCCTGTTCGCCTGCGCTCCCCAGCCTGCACAAAGCACAGCCACGGAAAGTCCCGCAACGGTCACCGAAATCCCTCAAACCAGCCTACCGGCGACAGCTTCCCTTACCCCTTCCCCGCCTCCCACCCTGGCACAGCCAACGGCAATATCCATCCCCGCATTGGATCAGATCGTTCATTACTACTTTGTGAACCCGGCAGAAATTACTTTTCCGGCAGGCAGTATCGTGGTCATGCCAGAAGCGTACATCCTCGCGCCAACGTTATCGGATACGCCGTTTGGTCCCGATCCCTCTGCCAACCTCAGGTCAGCGCTGGAAGCCGCCCTGCATGACAGTAGAAATGGCTGGCTAAGCAGTGATCTGGAAATTGTGAGTGCCACTTTGGGTGATGGTCATGCCGATGCGGTCTTGCAAGGCGAGTACTTTGGTGTGGGGGATGTCACCATGATCGCCGCGAGTATGCAAATCCTTTTGACCGTGTTCGCGAATGCCGATGTCCAAACCGCGACCGTCACGCTTAACGGAGATACGGTCGGCAATCTGGGAGTCTCCAATAGCATGCATGCCAAGCCCGCGGATTATGTTTTTACTCGTACAGAAATTGAGACGTATATGATTGAACATGCGTATGCGTCGCCATAATTTTGAACCGACGACACCTTGCTCAATCCGATTCACTGAGGGTGTTTCGAAAAAGTTTTTTCCCAACAGACAGTTACCTCCTGACCTGTGGGCAAATGTGACTGTCTGTTTTATCGCTTCTATTCCACAGACGCCAAACCTCCAAGGTTTCATTGACTCAGGAAATTTCCTTGAATCCATTTGCCTATACGCTGATAATCATAAGAAAGCATCAAAAACCTCATTAGACTCATTTACGATCCTCTCCAGACTCGTTTTCCAACCTTCCTTGAGACGTTTGGAAACCTCCACATCACAACAGCTTGAATTCACCATTCCCCCGCAGTACAATTAAATACGAGGGCACCTTTGTATTTTGGGAGGGCTGCCATGAAACTAGCGAGCAAGTCCATGTACCAAGGGGGGTTGTTGACCATGTTAATGCTTTTCGTCTCCTTAAACTGTATCATCTGGGATCTGGTCGGCTTCGACATATCAAAAGATGTCTACTCGGGGACGTACACCGCGATCTCGCGTGAACAAACTCAACTTCAGGATGACATCGAATGGGAAAATGAAAACAATACCATTAGGGCAGATTTCGACAATACAGAAGCTACCAAACAACAAGCTACCTATGAAGCCCTCCTCAGCGCAACCCCGGTCCCACCATCGCCGCCGGTGATCGTTACGGTCGAATTCCTCAGTTCCATCATCGGCGACGGTCAGATCAACTACGGGAATCTTTATTTCCACGATCAGGATGGAGACGTCAACCGCCTCACTCTGGATGTGATCTCTGCCACCAACTTCGGCAGCGCAGACTACGACCCGAATCCTTACATCATTGCAGGTGATTATTACTCAGGTGTTTATCAACTCTATATTTGGTGTGAAGGCTCTCAAGATGTAACCTTGCGGGCGACTTTATATGACACCACCGGACTTAAAAGTAACTCGGTCGACTTTTCATTTACCTGCGAATGATTCTGCCCGCCTTACAGGTATCATTCCACATCCACAATGGATATTCGCTTGACTTTTTGCCTGTTACTTGGTAATATCGGCGGGCTCTAATAACCGATGCGGGGTGGAGCAGTGGCAGCTCGTCGGGCTCATAACCCGAAGGTCGCAGGTTCAAGTCCTGCCCCCGCTACCTAATCGATCAAAAGACCACCAGAAACCCGGTGGTCTTTTGATTCTCAGGGTCTTACACAGCGATCACGCGCTTCGCAAATGCCGCGCTTGAGTTACATCTTCCAACGCGGACAGGTATTGCTCACGGTCAAATACGAACGGTCCCAGCCCGGAATAGTCGAGTGGATGCCAGCCTTCTTTGAGCGCCTCCGCTTCATCCACAAAGGGGCTGTAGGTGTTGCCGCCCAGCCAGGGGCTGCGTAGATCGCTCCAGGTGGCGGTCTGTGCTTCGAATTCGATGTTGGCAATAATGCAGTTGCATTCTTCGACCGTGCAGGTGCAGGTCAACAGCAGGCTGTGACGATACAGCTTGTTGCCAAGCATCTCGTTTCGGAATCGTTCAAAGCGGGTCAACTCGTGACCGATATACCCTGAACGGGATCGTTTATCCCCATTCCAATCCTTCCGCTCGACCCTGGTGACAAGGTCGATCAGGTCCTGCCCGTTGATGTAGATATTGATAACCGGGAAACTGTAGCCGAATTCTTCATCCCCATGATCTTCGATAACGAACTTGATGGTATCCATTCTTAGCTCCTTTTGTGCAACCTAGGATTTGGACATATGCAAAGGGAATCCAAAGCACAATATCCATTGCATAAGCTGTAAGTTGCATAAATAGTGGAGGGGGGAATGGGAATCTACGTCATGATGACTGCCTGTTTTTATTATACAACCGAACCCTCAGCGTTCAAAGGAAAATTCCCATCATGGGCATTCACGAGTAGAATAATCAAAGTTTCTAAAAAGTTCAATTCAAAAGAGGGCTACACATGAACAAAAATTACCCGCTTGCTCAAAAACACAGTCCGCTTTGGCTGGAATTGCTCATCACACTTCTCGGTATTGTCGGCGTAATCGTTTTCCTCACCTACTACGACCGCGCCCTGCCAAGCGCAGCCATCGACCTGAAATATTCCCGTGCTCAGATCGAGCAGTTGGCGGAAGAAAAATTAATCGACCTCGGTTTCTCGCCCGAAGGATATCAATTTGCCCTGTCCTTTGATGAAGACAATCTGGCTTCCTATTATCTTCAACGCAGCCTCGGCGTCGAAGAGACCAATGCCCGCCTTGCAAACGAACAGTGGCCGCTCCACTTGTGGACTGCGCGCTGGTTCAAGCCTCAGGAAAAAGAGGAGTTTTACATTCAATTCTCGCCGCAAGGGGAATTCCTCGGCTTCAGCCACATCATTGCCGAGAATGCCGAAGGCGCATCCGTCCCGATCGCAGACGCGCAGGTCATTGCGGAAACCTTTCTTACACAGAATTCAAGTTGGAACGTCACCGACTGGGAGCGAATTGAGGCATCCAGCAAAGCCATGCCCGCCGGGCGTGTCGATCACACGTTTGTCTGGCAATCCATTAATTTTTCAGCGGGCGAGAGCGAACTGCGCTATTCAGTTACCATTCATGGTGACCAAATAGGCGGGCTGCGTTATTGGGTCCAAATCCCCGAGACGTTCAGCCGCGATTTTTCGTCAGAACGAAATCGGGCGGGTTTCATCAATGATATTGCCTTGCTGCTGGGGTTTGGCGGATTCTTGATGGTGGCTGTTGTGGGTACCGCCATCGCCAAACCGGATTACCGACGCATCCTCCGCCCGGCTTTGTTATCCGCTGTTATCAGCCTTGCCGCATCGCTCAATTACATTCCACTCTATCGCGCATACTACGGCACCACCCAGGACTACACCTTATTCTGGGTCACGGTCGTCATGGGCGCATTGTTTACTGCGTTCTTTTACTTCGCACAAGTTTTTATCGGCTGGGGAGGCGGACAGGGGATCGCCAAACTGGTTTGGCAAAATCAAGACCGTATCCTTGCCCGCGGACCCAATCGCTGGGTCGAGTTCAGCCGGTCTGCCTGGCGCGGACTGATGCTCGGCGGATTCGACCTCGGTTACGTGGTCTTGTTCTATCTCTTTGCAACAAATATTCTCGGTTGGTGGTCACCCGTCACAGCCGAGTACAGCGACGCGTACGCCACTCCGTTTCCCTTCCTGCTGGCTTTCAATACGGGACTCAATGCCGCCCTCACCGAAGAACTACTTTTCCGCTTGATCGGCATCTCGATCTTTCTATGGATCTTCCGCAAACAACGCTGGCTGGCAGTTCTAATTCCCGGCGTGCTTTGGGCTTTTGCTCACACCAGTTATGTTTCCTATCCGATCTATGCCCGCGGGATCGAGCTGACCATCCACGCCATCATTGTTGGGATCATCTTCCTGAAGTTCGACCTGTTCACGACCATCATGGCGCATTTCACCTACAACATGATCATTGTTGCGATGCCGCTGCTGCGCTCCAGTGATCCATACTTCCAATTTTCGGGGATGGTCGTGCTGGCGGTTCTTGCCCTGCCATTGCTTCCGGGTCTTTACTGGATCTTGAAGCTTCGCCTCGGAAAATTAAATTCCCTACCCGATTCATTGACTCTCTCCCCCGCCACTGAAAGCGACCAGCAGAATCTCAGCGCCCTGCCCGTCACCGCAGACTGGGAAGCTCTTCTCCGCCAACCGGACCGTGTCACCTTATGCCTGCGCGACGGCAATAGCCTGATCGGTTTTTCAACTGGCTTTACAGAAAAGGACACAGCCACCATAGACGGTGTCTATGTCTCTCCCCAATGGCGCAGACAATATTGGGGCGCGCGACTATTGGATGCCATTCAAGAACATTTCAAGGCTCAAAATATCGAAGTGCAAAGGTCGTTCCTTTTGCCAGGCGAAAGAAAGCAAATGGCATTCCTGCATAATCTCTCCTGGCATCCGAGTGCCTATATTCTGACTCCCAGGGAGAAGCCTGAATTTTCAAAGTTCGTTCAGGAGATCAAGTCCGCCCTCCGTGAGCGCTGGCTCGCCTGGAGGTCGCGCAAAAAGAATGAAGAAGAGAATGAACTCGAAATTCCACGCGACATTCTATAACCCGAGAGTCGTCTCTAAAACCCACAGCAGGATCATCCCGACGAGGATGGTCAGCAGGACATTGCGTGTCTTCCACGCCACGAGCGCGCCACCCAGCCCAGCCAACAGACGAAAGTTGTGGATGGAAAGGTCGAGGCCCCCGGAAGAATGGGTCAGCGCGGGGAAGACCAGCGCCGCCAATGCCGCCGCCGGCACGAACCGCAAAGCGCGTCGAAGCCATGCGGGCATTTCGATCTTCCCGAACAGGTAAATGAAGAGAAAACGCAGGGTAAACGTTCCAAGCCCGATCGCAACGAAGAGAAGCCAGGTGGATGAAGTGCTCATTGTGCAACTCCCTTGCGGCGAAGCAGGCTTTCAGAGAAATACCCGGCGATAATTCCAAGGAAGATCGCCAGCACCAAGCCGATGTTATAGGGCAATCCCTTTGCCAGCACAGCGACACTTCCCCCGATCAAAGCCGCCACCACTGTCGGGCGGTCACTCAATGCTGCGAACATCAACGCCATGAAACTGAGCGGAAAGGCAAAATCGAAGCCCCAACTTGCAGGAACAAGCGCACCTAACAGTCCACCGATGATGGCGCTCACCTGCCATGTGACCCAAATGGTCAGCGCCGCGCCGAAATAATACCAACGATGACTCACCTTCTCATTCCCAACAAAGTGAGCCATGCTGATACCGAATGCCTGATCGGAGAGCATATACGCCAGCAGGGCTTTTTGTCCCGTTGAAAGTTTTTGCAGATATGGCGCAAGCGTGGCGCTGTACATCGTAAACCGGAAGTTGATCACCCAGGCGGTCAGCACCATAATGATCCACGGACTGCCCGCGCTCATCAACTGGTATACAGCCAACTGCGATGCTCCGGCGAACACGATCACCGATATTCCCACCGTTTCGAAAAGGGACAAACCGACACTGACCGCTCCCACACCTGAGATCAAAGCGAAGGGAATCACTCCAATCAAAATGGGCAGCGCGCCTCGCATTCCAGCTAAAAAATCTTTATTCATAGACGTTGATATTCACCGATGCTTCCTTTTTGGGGATAAGTTTACCAAGACTCATTGCATTGCTTTATATTCCGGTGTATCAGCGGGAGTAAAATATCAACAACGTGCAATATGACCGAACAATAACAACAAGGAAAGCACAATGACCCAGACAAAGAATACCTCCCCCATCTACGAACGACCTGTGGAAATGCTGCAACGACTGATCCAATTCAACACCACCAATCCGCCGGGGAATGAAGCGGCGTGTATCGGATACATTCGCGACCTGCTGAACGATGCGGGCATCGAATCGACATTGCTTGCCAAAGATCCAAATCGTCCCAACCTGATCGCGCGCCTGCCGGGTGAGGGAAAGGTTCCGCCAATCTTGCTGTATGGGCATGTGGATGTCGTGACGACGGAAAATCAACCGTGGAAACAACCGGCTTTCGAGGGCAAACTCATCGACGGGTATGTCTGGGGACGCGGCGCATTGGACATGAAAGGCGGAGTGGCAATGATGGTGGCTGCGTTCCTGCGCGCGAGCGCCAAGGGATTGCGTCCGGCGGGGGACATCGTGCTGGCAATCGTCAGCGATGAAGAAGCGGGCGGTGACTTCGGTGCAAAATTCCTCGTGGAGGAACATCCCGATTTATTCAAAGGCATCAAATATGCCATCGGTGAATTTGGCGGATTCACACTGCATCTCGGCGGGAAGCGTTTTTATCCCATCATGATCTCCGAGAAGCAGATCTGCTGGATGAAAGCCACCGTACGCGGACAGGGCGGTCACGGGTCGATGCCGGTCAAGGGCGGAGCGATGGCGCGACTCGCGCAACTGCTCAAAGCGCTGGACGAGAATGACTTGCCGGTTCACATCACGCCTCCTGCGCGGATGATGGTGGATGCGCTGGCGAAGGAGTTGGGTGGTGTGCAGGGCATGATCCTCGGTCAGTTGAACAACCCGGCGATGACGAAATCCATTTTGAAAACGCTGGGCGAACGCGGACGAATCTTCTATCCGCTGTTCCATAACACGGTCAGCCCGACGATGATCGACGCAAGCTCAAAGGTGAATGTCATTCCGGGAGAAATCTCCCTCGGTATGGATGGACGCCTGCTGCCCGGTTTCAAGCCGGAGGATATGGTCCGCGAGTTGCGCGCCATCGTCGGCGATGATGTTCAGTTGGATGTGGTCGAATTTGATCCAGGTCCTTCAGAACCCGATATGACCCTGTTTAACACTCTGGGTGGCATCTTGAAGGAAGCTGACCCGGAGGGAATTCCGATCCCGCTCCTGTTGAGCGGAGTCACTGATGGGCGCTTCTTCACCCAGCTTGGAATTCAGACCTACGGCTTTCTGCCCATGACCCTGCCCGATGACCTTGCCTTCGCCCAGATCATTCATGCCGCGGACGAACGAGTCCCTGCGGCGGCGATCGAGTTCGGTGCGCAAATGATATTCAAGGCATTGGGGAGATTTGGCTCTCGTTCGTGATCGAGGAGAAATAATGGCACACAAAAAAATACCGATGGAACACGATAAAAAGATCGCGCTTGTGGCACACGACAACAAAAAGCGTGATCTGGTGGAATGGGCAAAGTTCAACCGTGACCTGCTGGCGCATCATCAAATTTTTGCGACCGGCACGACGGGAAAGATTTTAGAGCAGGTTCTGAATATCAAGATCATCAAGCTCAAAAGCGGACCGCTCGGCGGCGACCAGCAGATCGGCGCGAAGATCGTGGAAGGCAAGATCGATTTCCTCATCTTCTTCTGGGACCCGCTCGAACCCCAGCCGCACGACCCGGATGTGAAAGCGCTCCTGCGCATGGCGGTGGTGTGGAATATCCCCATCGCCAACAACCGCGCCTCGGCAGATTTCATGATCTCTTCCCCGCTGATGGATAGTCATTACGACCGGCTGGTGCCGGATTATGAAGGCTATGCTGTGCGGAAGATCGATATGGGTGAGAAGACTGGGTAAGGAGTCCAGAAGTTCTACTTCTGGAAGTCCGCAAGTAGAACTTGCGGAGTCCACTTCTTTCATTCCAGATCAAAAAGTGAGATGCATTAGCGGCAGAAACCCCGCCGAATCATCGCAAACAAAATCACGAACGAATGGAGTTCATCATGACCACATCCTACGACGCAATCATCATCGGCTCGGGCGCGGGCGGACTGACAGCTGCCGTGGCACTCGCACAGGCAGGCAAAAAAGTGCTCGTCCTCGAACAGCATGACCGCCCCGGCGGGTGGACGCATTCATTCACGTTGAACGGCTATCGATTCAGCCCGGGCGTGCATTACATCGGCTCGCTGAATGAGGGCGGCGGATTGCGTCGCATTTACGACGGCTTGGGCGTATCACAAGACCTGACCTTCGTGGAACTCAACCCCGATGGATACGATCACATTTTCATCGGCGATAAGAAGATCGATTTCCCCAAAGGCAAAGAGAATTTGATCGAGCGGCTCAAGGGTCATTTCCCGCATGAAGCAAAAGGAATTGACGGCTACTTTGCCGACCTGACCGGGATGACGAACGGCTTGAGGAACATCGGCAATGTGAAGCAGCCCGTGCAAGCCGCGAAGGGCGTGGGCAACGTCCTTAAATGGGCGCGCGCCACGGGTGCAGACCTGATCAACGCGCACATCAGTGACCCGGTGCTGCGCGGCGTGCTGGCGGGGCAATCGGGCGATCATGGCATGCCGCCTTCGCAAGTCTCGGCATTCATGCATGCGGGCATCACCGATCATTATCTCAACGGCGGATATTATCCGCTGGGCGGCGCGTTCACGATTCCGCGCGCATTTGTTCGGGCGTTGAAAAAGGCTGGGGGTGAGATTCGGCTCCAGTCACGGGTGAAGCGCATCATGCTTGAGGGGAGACGAGTGACCGGCGTCGAAATGGAATCGGGAGAAGAGATCCGCTCCAGCGTCGTCATTTCCAATGCAGACCCCGAAGTGACGTTCGGAAAATTAATTGGGAAGGAAAAGCTCTCGCCTCGACTCAAGCGGAAAGTTGACTCTGTCCATTATTCCACGTCTTGCCTGAGCCTTTTCTTCGCCACCGACATGGACCTGCGCGCGGAGGGACTCGACTCGGGCAACATGTGGTATTACGACCACGCCGACGTGGACAAGATCTATTCCGACGGTCTCACCGATGCGGTGCTGAAAGATGAAACCCCGCCCGGCATGTTCCTGACCGTGACCACGTTGAAAGACCCGTCGAAAATGCATGGTGGACAACACACCTGCGAGTCGTTCGCATTCGTGGGCTATGACGCGTTCGACAAATGGGCGCGGACGAAGTACGGCTCGCGACCCGCGGACTACGAAGCGATGAAGGAAGACCTCGCCTGGCGCATGGTGCGCGGACTCGAGAAGCGCATCCCCGGCTTGAGCAAGCACATCACGTTCTTCAGCCTCGGCACACCGCTGACGAACGAACATTACCTCAATGCCACGCGCGGAAATTTATACGGCATCGACAAACGTCCCTCGCAGGTGGGACCGTTGGGATTCACCCCGCGCACCGAGTTCGAAGGCTTGTACCTGTGCGGGCAAAGCACCATGAGTCACGGTGTGGCAGGCGTGACCCAATCTGGCATCGACGCGGCGAAGGCGGTCTTGAACTGCCGCTCGCGCGATATTTTGACTCAAAGTGGGAGTGGTCCGCTGTTCTTACAGTCGGAAGATGTCAGCGCATGGCCCGAGCATTTGAAGAAGAAGATGGAACGCGGGGAGGCGGCACGTGAAGAGGAGGAGAAGGAGGTGTAGGAAGTTTTGGCTTTTAATCCAATTCATGGAAATCGAAAAACTTCTCCAGTCTCACAAAGAGGAGATCCTGGCGATTGCGCGCAAAAATGGGGCGTATGACGTGCGTATCTTCGGGTCAGTGGCTCGCGGTGAAGCGCGCCCTGACAGCGACATTGATTTCCTTGTCAAACTTGAAGCGGGGCGCAGTTTGCTCGACCTGGCGCGTTTATTACGAGAATTAAAGACTTTGCTCGGTATGAATGTAGATATTGTGACCGAGGTAGGGTTACGTCTGCGCATCCGCCCACAAGTGATGCGGGAGGCGCGTCCGCTATAAGATCAGTGGTGGAGAAAGACATACCAGAATTGAAATTCAACATCGAAGTCATCCTTAAGCTACTCAAAGATTGAATCGTCTCCTGTATTTCCTAGCAGTATTTTCAAATTGACTATACCCTCCCCCATCCAAAAACTGGCAGCCACGCCGCTGGGCGTGTGGCTCATCAAGCATCTTGTCTCGCCGCTGGATCGGTTCGTGTACCGCGTCACCGGCGGAAAGCGGACCCTCAACGCGCTCGCGCCGACCCTCCTGCTCACCACCACGGGACGCAAAACGGGCAGGCAGTACACCACGCCAGTCTTCTATCTGCGCGACGGGGAACGGCTGATCCTGTGCAACGTCAACCCGGGCTTTGAGCGTCCCAACCCGTGGACGTTGAACCTGCGGGCAAACCCAATTGTGAAAATTCAACTTGATGGGGACATGCGGGAATATTCCGCGCGGGATGCGAACGAAGCCGAGGTGGAAATCTACTGGGCGCGGCTGGTGGCGATGTGGTCCGCGTACCGCTCCCATTTTGAGCGCAGCGGACAACGATCAATTTTTGTACTGGAACCGGTGGAGAAATAGTTCTTGAAAGGGCGGAAATTTTCTGACGTATAATCCAAGCATGGAAATTAACTACACCGACAAAGTCCGCGAGCGGATTCTGGCGCGCGAGACGTTTATCAGAGCGGTTTTTACCGGCGTACAAAAAGGCGCGGAGATGGGGTGGATCAAGGTCGTGGTGCGACCGGTCGAGATCAAGGGCGTGCTTCATTTGCAGTTCTCCTTTTTTGACGAGAAGAAGGATATTTCGAAGAACTACACCCCGGAGGAATCCGCTGCAAGGGTTAATGAGGTTCTGGCGCTCCCCTTTCGTAACATCTTCGTCGAGAATACGACCGGCAACCTTCAAGTCAACATATCAAAAAAGGGCAAGGCGCTGGTGAACGAGATCAAAGCCACCGCCCTGCCCATCGCCCCAGACCTGGCACACAACCGCGAAAAAAGCCGCATCCTATCCGCTGACAATGCCAAGCCGTTCCTGGAAGCGGTTGGCATTCTGACGAAGGACGGCAAGATCAAAGCGGATATGCAGCGCAAGTACACGCAGATCAATGAATTCCTGCGCCTGCTGGATGAAACCGATTCCTTCGAAAGCTTCAAAGACAAACCCCTGCATGTTGTGGATTTCGGCTGCGGCAACGCCTACCTGACCTTCGCCGTCTATTATTATCTGCATGAGATTCTCAAACTGGATGCGCACGTCACGGGCGTCGACCTCAAAGCGGATCTGATCGAACGTCACCGCGAGAAGGCACAGAAGCTGGGCTGGGATCAACTGACCTTCAAGGTCGGTCACATCACAGATTTTCAACCCGAGGTCATTCCCGATGTGGTCGTCGCCTTGCACGCCTGCGACACCGCCACCGATGACGCGCTCGCGCACGGCATCCGCTGGGAGAGCAAATTGATCGTCTGCGCCCCGTGTTGTCAGCATGACTTGCAGGAGCAGATGTCCCATGTCCCCGCGCCGACTCCGCTCGCTTCGGTGCTCAATCACGGCATCTTGTTCGAGCGCATGGGCGACATCCTCACCGACACCTTCCGCGCCACTCTGCTGCGCATCATGGGCTATCGGACAGACGTCACACAATTTGTGCCCATCGAGCACACTGCCAAGAATCTAATGATCCGCTCGGTGAAAATATCCGCGCCGGGGAAGAACGCGCGCTGGCTTGAGGAATATCGAAATCTGAAATCCTTCTGGCAGGTCACCCCCTACCTTGAAAAATTATTGGGCGCTGAATACGCCCAATATATCCAGTAATGCTTCCATGTCATTGCGAGGGCGATTCGCCCTCGCAATGACACACTTCAATTACCACTTGCAATCTTTGGTCGTGCTGATGCCCGCAGACTTTCCCACGCGCTTGTACATCGTCACATTGGTGAACGGCTCACCGAGGATGCCGTCGTGGATCGCCCACGAGCGCTTGCGGATGCTATCCGCGGCTTCGGGTTTGCGGAACGGGTTCGAGCCGTCGAGTTGAGCGTGCAGATCGCCGCCCGGTTGAAAGCCCGCATGAATACTTTCCATCAGGCGCTTGCCCATCTGGTATGTGAGTCCATAGCGCTCGAAGATGACCGCGTTGTGGTAATACAAGGGTTCGACGAAGTACATTTCATGCCCGAGCGCGGTGACGAAGCCTTCGAACGCCTCGATGGCTTGACCCAGCATGCGTAGTCCGCGTCGAACCTGACCGGGAGCCAGTCCCGCTTCACAAGCCTTTGCCTCCGCCTCGACATTTCTCTGCAGCGTCCCAAATTTGGTCGGCGTGCCGTTCGGCATTTTGTCCACATCGTAGCGCGGAGCATCCGGGTCATTGAGGATATACAGCAGCACATGGATCTGTCCGTTCATCGTATCGGTCAGGTGCGCATAAAGGATCGGGTCGGGAAAATCCACCTTGTGATACAGCCGCATCTCCACATCCGAGGAGCCGTTGGCGAAGCGGAACTGCAATAGGTTGTATCCCGCCGCCGAGGTCAATGGGGGCAGGCTGAATTTTTCCAGCAATATCTGCGGAATATATTTGGCATAGATCGCGCGTTTTTCGGGGTCGGGCAGTAAATTAATTCCACCTATCGTTGAGGGTGACACGTTTGTCTCCTTGTCGGTTCGTCACATGGTCGTTTCGTCAACCGCGCTTGACTCATCAACTATAAAACCATCCGGCTATCTAACTCTCATGGCTCTTTCTTTATCGCGCGCCTCATCCCGTTTTGCGATGGTCGCGCGTTTGTCGTAGGCTTTCTTGCCTTTTGCGATGGCGATCTCCACCTTGGCACGCCCACCCTTGAGATAGACCTTCGTCGGAACGATGGTCATGCCCTTGATGCGGACGTTATTCCATAATTCGCGGATCTCTTTTTTATGAAGCAACAGGCGGCGCTTTCGGCGCGGTTCGTGGTTAAAGAATTTTCCCGATTGTTCGTAGGGAGCAATATGCGCTTCGAGCAGCCAGGCTTCCACGCCATTTTCCACGTCCACGTAGGCTTCCTGGATGCTGATCTGCCCGGCGCGGATGGATTTGATCTCTGAGCCTTGCAGGGAAATGCCCGCCTCGAACCTTTCAAGCAGGGTGTATTCAAAACCGGCTTTGCGGTTGCTGGCGATGATCTTGATGTTTTCAGTCACGGGGTGATTTTAGCACGAGTCTTCTTTATCCACAGATTCATAAGGATGCACGAAAATTGTTCCCTTCGCTGTCCCCGGCGAAGGGTTTACTGAATTCGATATGCATTCATCATTGGCGGAGATTTATCCCCACTTGAGCAGGATCACGCCCGCCACCAAACGCGCCACGCCGAAGAGGATGAGCGCCTGGACGAGACCGATCCCATCTGCAACGAGGGGACCGACGATGGAACTGGCAAGCACCGCAAAGTTGAACATGATGGTGTACCATGCCAGGTATGAGGGACGGTCATCGGGCGGGATATTTTCGAGCATGTAGTTGGCATACGCTCCATTGACCAGCGCGAAGAGAAAGCCGTTTACAAACGACAGCCCGTAAAACTGAAAGACGTTTTGCGATAGCGCCAGCATGATCGGGTAGGTAGCCATGCTCGCCACGCCCCAGCCGGTCACACGTTTGTTGCCGAAGCGGTGAACGATGCGGCTTAGCTGTGTGGATGCGATCAGCACGGTCAGGTAGTAGAGCGCTGTCCCGATGCCGATGTTGTTGTCGTTGAGATCGAGGACACGCACATAGTACAGCGGATAAAGCGGCGACGAAAGATAATGCGCAAAGTGGAACAGGAACAACGCCAGCAGAACTTTTTTGAAGTCCGTTTTCCAGATATCGATTCGGAGCGCCGCCAGGATGCCCTGGGGAGCCGAGGGTCGGGGGTCAGAGACAGGGATCGGGTCCGATGGAGGCGCGATGATCTGTTCCGGCAAAGGTTTGACGTGATAGAGGTGATAACTGCTCATCGCCGCGCCCAGGACCCCGATCACAAAAATGATCTGGTATCCGGCAGGGAAATCCAGGTTCTTGAGGATGTACCCTGCAATGAGCGAAGTCAGCATGTAGGCAATGGCGAAGGTGATATTGCGTATGCCCGCCACGCGCGCACGAAACCTCTCGGGAACGGCTTCGGCAAAGAGCGCGTTGAAGCCGACACCTAACGGCGTGAGCGGGATCGCCATCAGAAAGGTCAGGACGATGAGCGACCAGATCTGTCCCTGTTCGTTGAACAGCCAGGGCAGGGGGATCCAAAATAAGTAACCGATGCGAAAGAGGACTGACGACCAGAAGACCGCCTTGCCGGTGTGACGTTTGCTGATCCAGTGCCCGGCGGGGATGGCGAGAAAGAGGTTGACGATGGCGGCAGTGGCGGTCAGCAGACCGATCTGCAATCCGCTTGCGCCGAGGCGGGTGGCATACACGGTCAGGAAGTTGACCGCTGTGCCGCTCAACACACCGTACCAGGCGATGTCGAGGTAGAGGTTGGTAAAATTGGAACGGTATTTTTCGGGTACGTCAGGTTGTTTGAAAAAGTTGAAACGCATAGGCTGAAAATTATAACAACTTCCCTGCTTTTGTTTTGAGCAGCGGGTAAATCGTCGGGGAATCGTGTGGGAGGAAGATGTCAGGCTTAAAGCCTGACTTACATCTTTGCGGTGAAAGGACGATTTTCTAACAAAATTTTTACGGTCTGGTATTATAAAAAGGAAAAAAGTCAGGCACAGGAGGCAACCATGACGGATGCTCAACAATTTACGTTCAAGGCAGAGACCAAACAACTGCTTCATATCCTCATCCACTCGCTCTATAAGGACCGAGAGGTCTTTTTGCGCGAACTGCTTTCGAACGCGTCAGATGCGATCAACCGCCTGCGCTTCGAAATGCTGACCAACCAGGAAGTGCTCGACCCGCAAGTGGAGCTGAAGATCCACATCACCGCGGATAAGGACGCCCGCATCATCACGATCCAAGATACCGGCATTGGCATGACGCACGAAGAGATCATCGATCACCTCGGCACCATCGCACAATCCGGCGCGCGTCGATTTTTAGAAACGGCGAAAGAGAAGAACATGGATGCCTCGCAGATGATCGGTCAATTCGGCGTGGGGTTCTATTCGGTCTTCATGGTGGCGGAATGGGTGCGGGTCACTTCGCGCTCCTTCCGCAAGGATGCGGAGGCGGTCAGTTGGTACGCCACGGGCGACGACTCGTATCAGGTCAACGCAGGGGAAATGACCGAACGCGGCACACGCATCGAGATCAAACTGAAAGAGGATGCCGCCGAATTCGCCGAGGAATACCGCCTGAGTAACATCATCCACAAGCATTCGGATTACATCGGCTTCCCCATCTATGTGGGCACCGAAGAAAAACCGGTCAACAAGCAAACCTCGCTGTGGCGTTCGCCGCGCAACGAGATCACCGAAGAGCAGTACAAGGATTTCTACCGTCAGACCACGCTCGATTTCGAAGACCCGCTCTTCCACACGCACATGGTCACGGATGCGCCGGTGCAGTTGTACGCGTTGTTGTTCTTCCCCGCCAAAGCCGAGCGTGGCATGTTCTCGCTCCGCAAGGAAGACGGCTTGAAGTTGTATTCTCGCAACATCCTCATTGACGAGTACAACAAAGACCTGCTGCCCGAATATCTGCGCTTTGTGCAAGGCGTTGTCGATTCGGAAGACCTGCCGCTCAACGTCTCGCGTGAGACGGTTCAATCCAGCGGGCTGATTCCCAAGTTGAAAAAGGTGCTGACCAATCAGGTCATCAAGGAATTGGAATCCCTCGCCAAGAAAGACACAGAAAAATACAACAACTTCTGGGCGGAATTTGGCGTGTATCTCAAGCAGGGCATCGCCGCCAGCCCGGCGGATGCAGACACGATCACGCCTCTTTTACGTTTCAAGACGAATCTCAACCCGGAGACCTGGTCATCGCTAGAAGAGTATGCCGCGCGTTTGCAGCCCGATCAGAAGGTGATCTACTACATCGTGGGCGAAGACCCCAAGTCTGTGCTGCGCAGTCCGCATTTGGAGACGTTCCACTCGCGCGGCATGGAAGTGCTGCTCCTGACCGAGCCGATGGACTCGTTCATGCTGATGGGTTTGCGCAAGTTCAAGGAGTACGAGCTAAAGAATGCGGCGCAGGCTGAGCTTGATGGCGCCGATCAGCCCAAGGCGGAGTCTGAGGCGGAGAAGATGCCCGAAGGCGATTTCAATTCACTTGTGGAGCGCTTCAAGAGCGTTCTCGGCGAGCGAGTCACGGATGTCCGCTCGAGCAATCGCCTGGTCCAATCCGTGGCGCGCCTCGTGGATGCTGATGCGAATGCCAACTCCGACCTTCAGCGCGTGTACAAATATCTCGGCAAGGAATTTGAAGTACCCAAGAAGGCACTGGAGTTGAATCCCTCGCACGCGATCTTGAAGAACCTGCTGGCGATGACCGAAAACACGGACTTGCAGAACGCGGTCATCGAGCAGATCTATGAAAGCGCACTGCTGGTGGAAGGCTTGCACCCCGACCCATCCAGCATGGTGCCAAGAATGCAGCAGATCATCGAAGCGGCGCTGGCGAAAGAAAAGAAGTAAGAACAAGACCTTGCAAAAACCTTTCAAGATTTTGTGTTGCAATTATTTTGCAAGGATGCAAAAACGAGCGACCGTGCTATAGTAGTCACAGACATCCGATAAAGGCAAACCCGGCGAAAGCCGGCGACGCAAAGCTATGGGTCTACCGTCACCAAAATGACCAAGACCGCCAGGCCGCCGAAGATCACATCGCACCTCACGTTGTTTGAGCCTGGCTTTTAATAAGCCAGGCTTTTTAATCGGATGGCTAATCAACCTTCGAGATGTTCATATCCACCACATCCATCAAGGAGAAAAGCCATGTTCAAGAATTTCAAGATCCTGCTCGTTGTTTTCATCGTCGTTGCGATTTCCGTCGCAGCCTATGCGTTCGCCGCGTCGAATACAGTCCCTGCCACCAAAGCCGGTGACGGCTCGGGCACAGTGACCGGTTACACCGTGACCAGCGTCGTTTATGTCCTGAATGCCACCGACCCCACCACGCTGGACAGCGTCTCGTTCGACCTCGGCGCTGCCGCGGCTACGGGCAAGGTGAAAGCCCAGCTCGTCGCAAGTGGACCCTGGTACACCTGCACATTGGATACCGGCACTGTCTGGGAATGCGACACGACCGGTCTGACGGTTTCCAGCGTCGACCAGCTGCGTGTGGTCGCTGCCAGCAACTAACCTGATATTCGCGAAGTAAACAGACCAGGTCTGCCGATGCCGTCCCCCGATTTCGAAGGTTGGCAGGAAGCGGACAGGCGGACCTGGTCTCTGATCTAGAATCAAAACCTCCACGATGAAATTCCACAAGGTTCGATCTCCCCTCTTTCTGGCGTTATCCATACTTTTTCTGATCATTTTTTGGGTAACGCTCATGCCCGTTCAGTTGGGCGGATGGGTGACATACGCCATCGTAGACGGCATCAGCATGGAGCCGGGGTTTCATCGTGGCGACCTTATCCTCGTTCGCAACACATCCGCATATGGGGTTGGAGATGCGATCATCTACTTCGACCCAAACCTCGGTAGTTTTGTCTTCCACCGCATCGTCGGGATCGAACTGGACCGATTTGTCCTGCAAGGCGATAATAACGCCTGGCAAGACTCCTATCGTCCGACCCCGGATGAAGTTGCCGGGAAGTTATGGATCGGCATCCCAAAGCTCGGCAAGGCGATCGAATGGGTGCGAACCCCGCTGAACATGTCGCTGACCGTTGGTTTGCTGGGAGGCGTTCTCATGCTTGACCTTTTCAAAAAACCATCTCGAAACAAACCGAAAGCTGCTTCAAGCCTCCAAGCAGACGGGGTTATGCAAGCTGCGATCCTCGGGTCGACAGTTTTCACCTTGTTATTTCTAGCCTTCGGAATTTATTTCTTTTTTCAACCCCTGGAAAAACCCACAGACAATATCTCATATCAACAGGAGGGAGTTTACTATTACTCAGCCACCGGCACCCCAGGCGTATATGACACAGACGTGGTCCAGTCGGGTGAACCGGTCTTTCCCAAACTGACCTGCTTCCTTAATATCGGTTTTACCTACAACTTGCTCAGCGACCGGTTACAGAGCCCGGCTGGAACGTACAAAATGACCGCCCGCATCATGGATGAGCAAAGCGGCTGGCAGCGTACCATTCCTCTGAATACAAATACGACCTTCACCGGCGGCTCGTATTTCACCATGGCGACCCTCGACCTGTGCCAGGTGGAATCCATGGTCAACCTTGTAGAAAAGGAAGCGGGGTTGAAGCAGATCGCCTATACGCTGGAGATCATCTCAGACGTTTCGTTCACAGCCAGTGCCGAGGGAGCCCAGGTCAGCGATTCATTTTCCCCGGCGCTTGTCTTCAAGTATGACAAGATCCATTTTTATCTGGATGCTGACGAATCGCAAGTTGATCACCTGCGCACCTCAAAACCGGGGCTGGCTGGCAGTTCGGCATCTCAACAGAACACGATCTCGCTGCTCGGCTTCGCAATCCCTGTTTGGGTCATGCGATTCGTATCCCTGCTCGGCTTCGGGTTTTCCGCGTTGACATTGGCGATCCTCGGCGTGAACCTTTATCGTGCAGCGAGTCAAAGTGAAGAGGCGCTGGCTCGGTTAAAGCACGGCTCCATGATCGTGGATGTGTATGAACAGGACCTCGCGGCGTCCTTATCGATCATCGATGTCGCTTCGTTGGATGACCTGGCACGGCTGGCAGAACGGCAGGGCACCATGATCCTGCACATGCCGCGTAATTTCCTTCATTTTTATTTTGTACAAAGCAATGGGGTGACCTATCGTTATGTCTTTAGTTCCGGCAAAAAGGGAATCGTCGAAGAGGAACCTGAACAAGTCCAAACCGAACCGATTGCAGAACCCGTTGAAAAACCTGCCATAGTCTCCGAAGACACCCATCAAGACGCTGTGGAGGAGCGCCCGTTTATTGTCGGGGATCGGGTGATCTATACCTATCCTCCCCAGGAGGCGGTTGTCGAAACCGGGAACCAGACCGTCAGCGTGGAAAAAGCGCCGCCCCCTCAAACGACTTCACAGGAAGAAGAGATCGAATATGTCATCGATATCGGCGCGATCGAGTTTGACATGCCGCCACAGGATGCCGTCTTCCTCAGAAGGATAAAGATCTGATCATGCTGCGAGCGATTCGTTATTTGACCATCCTTTTGATCGCACTTGTCATCATCACAGCCATGACGGCGGTTGCCGCCGCGAACACGATCCCTCCCACACAGGTGGAAGACATGCCGATCTCGTTCAACATCAACCACATCAAGCCTTCCGCCTGCTCAGGCATGTCGCTGACCAACCTCGTCAGCGGTTCGGGCACGCTGACCGGCACGTCAGGCAATGATCTAATCGTCGCCAGCGCAGGCGCGGATTCGATTGACGGTCTCGGCGGCGACGATTGCATCCTTGGCGGTGACGGCGACGACAGCATCACTGGCGGTGACGGAAGCGACGTGTGCATCAGCGGTCCCGGGGTGGATACTCTCATCTATTGCGAGATGGAAGAATAAGATTTACATCGTTCAGATAAAACAAAGCAGTTCTGCAAGACCCCTCTCTCAAAAATGATTTTGACGATACAATCGCCGGACTTTATTTGATGGGAGTTTTTCTTTTATGAGTATTCAGGATGCCTATAATGAATGGTCGGGGATCTACGATTCAAACTTAAACCAGACGCGCGATCTCGATGAACAGATCACCCGCGAAATGCTTGCGGGAAGATATTTCGAATCGATTCTCGAAATCGGTTGCGGGACGGGGAAGAACACGGTCTTTCTCGCCCAGATCGCGGACATAGTGCTTGCGTTCGATTTTTCAGAGGGGATGATCCAACAAGCCAGGAAAAAGGTTCAAGCGGAGAATGTCCGCTTTGAGATGGCGGATATCACCCAGCCGTGGCAATGTGCCGACAACAGCTTCAGCCTCATCACATGCAGCCTCGTGCTTGAGCACATCCGAGACATTTCGCACATCTTTGCCGAAGCCGCACGGACATTAAAACCAGGCGGATTGTTCTTCGTGAACGAACTGCACCCCTTCAAACAATACGGCGGGACCAAAGCCCGCTTCGAACGCGGCGTGAATATCGTCGAGTTGGAGGTTTTCATCCATCACATCTCCGATTTCACGAATGCCGCGAAAGATCATGGCTTCCAAATGGTCATCTTCAACGAAAGCTGGCACCCATCCGAGGCGCAGACCAAACCGCCCCGGCTTGCAACGTTTCTGTTCGAGAAGTGTTTATAACGAAAAGCAGCAACGGGTCTGCCTTTCAGCATGATCCATCCAATAATTGCAATAGTACCAAGGTTCGAAAACTTTTGTTAAGATTTGGTGTATAATCGAAATACCTTAACAAATTTACCTGTTGAATATTTCTTGCCAGGTAGGTTTTTAATTCAGGTGAATCAACTTACATTCTATGAAAACCACCACACTTTTGGTGATAGAAGCAAAACACGCAGAGATCCCTTCTTTTGCCGCGGACTTGCAGAAGAAGGGATTTGATGTACACATCGCCGCCAACGGCAGCAAAGCGATTTCTTTAATGAAGGAAGTCAGCCCGAGCCTCGTTGTCGTCAATGCCGCCTCCCTGCGAAGCACAGGCCTGCGCATCTGCCAATCCATTCGCGAGAAGGATGCCAAGCTCCCCATCATCCTCATCCTCGAGGATGAAAAGGAGATCAGCAAGGATGCTGCTGACTCGGTTTTGGTTCTACCGTTCACCGTTCAAAAACTTGTCAACCGCATCAAACCGCTCCTGCCGGGTGACGGCAAGAATGTGTTACATGTTGGTCCCATCCGCCTCGATCTTGAAAAGCGGCGTGTACGTTGTTTGGGCAAGAGTTCGAAATTAACTCCCCGCCTGGTGACATTGCTTCATTTATTGATGGATAAACATGGCGAAGTTGTGGAACGCGAATCCCTGTTCAAAAAAGCATGGGAAACGAACTACACCGGCGACACGCGCACGCTCGATGTGCATATCTCTTGGCTCAGGCGCGCCATCGAACTCGACCCCGATAACCCCAAATTCCTCAGGACCATTCGCGGCGTCGGTTACCGGCTAGACATATAAGCAACAAAAACTATAAGTTGCATCTTTATCCCCATTTTAAGTTATAATAGAACTTAAGTTCTAATATCAAGTCGGTGATTGTCTTCTACCATGAACAATGAAATATATTTTGGCGATAACTTACCTATACTAAAAAAATTGCAAAGTGAATCCGTAGATTTAATCTACATAGACCCGCCATTCAACACAAAAAAAACCCAGAAACGAACTACAGTAAAGACGATTCAAGATAAAAATGGAGACCGCATTGGGTTTAAAGGTCAGACATATAAAACAATTGAATTGGGTACAAAAGCCTATGAAGATTCTTTCGAATCATTAGTGGATTTTTTATACCCCAGATTATTAGAGGCGTATCGTATTTTAGCTCCACATGGAAGTTTATACTTCCATATAGATTACCGAGAAGTCCACTACTGCAAAATAATGCTTGATGAGATATTCGGAAGAGAATGTTTCCTAAACGAAATTATTTGGGCATATGATTATGGTGGAAGAGCCCGAACAAAATGGCCTGCTAAACACGACAACATTTTATTCTATGCGAAAAATCCAAGGCAATATATTTTTAATGCGGAAGAAATAGACAAAGAACCTTATATGGCACCTGGGTTAGTAGGTATAGAAAAAGCAAAAAAGGGCAAAATGCCAACCGACACTTGGTGGGCAGCTTTTACTGGCACAGATCGCCCAAGTCACCCGTCAGATACTTGGTGGATGAATTACTTAGATAATCAAAGGTCTCCTAAAGGGTTAAATGACAATTGGTGGCAGACAATTGTGCCCACTGGTAGCAAGGAGCGTGTAGGCTACCCTACCCAAAAACCTCGAAAGTTGATTGACAGAATTATTAAGGCTTCATCGCTAAGAGGAAATACTGTCTTGGATTTTTTTGCTGGAAGTGGGACAGTAGGCGAAAGTTGCCTAACATTAGACAGGCAATTTATCCTAATTGATAATAATAATGCCGCTCTTGAAGTAATGGCACAACGTTTTGCAGAAATTAAGAGTATAAAATGGTTTAACTTTGATCCTAGCAAATATCAAAAAACAAAAAAAAACGTCACAGATTTTGTAGCAATTGCTATACCAAGTTTAAGCCAAGATTTCATCATGCTAGCAGCAACTGCGAATTATTTACAAAATGATCTGGATAAAAAGCTTGAAGACGATATTGACTTATGGAAAAATAGCCCCTTTGAATGGACATTAAAACTCCCCCCTGCCAGAAAGGGGAAGCTAGGTGGAGATCTACTAACTTCTTGGCTCGCAAGCAAAGGAACTAGTATTGAAAGGACAAAAGAGGCATCAAAGATTATTCTAATCAATAGGCGAAAAGTGTCTATTAAATTTTCTACATTATGGACAAATGGCGTATATAAATTTCAACAAATAAGAAGTACCGGATATGACTATGTAGTATGTTTTGGAATCTCCCCTTTTGCCGCTCATTGTTGGGTTTTTGAAAAAAGCTACGCTCTCAAAAATGCGACAAAACAACATAAAGGAGGGGTAAAATCAGAGTACTGGATTAGTATCAATCCAAATCAGCCTCCAGAATGGACAAATGGGTATGGTGGTACTCTTGATGATGCATACCAGATAATAAAAAAAATAAAATGAATCCTAAAACTCTACCCGACTTTGACTTATTAGCTACAGCTGCTAATTTTATAAAAAGAGAGTTTGAAGGCAACCAACTCGATTGGTCCGGAAGCCCATTTGAGTGGGTTTTAAGTCTACCATCAGGGTCGAAGGGAAAACTTGGAAAACGTCTTGTTTATCAATGGTGTGCATTAAATGGTCTATCGATTGAAGGAAGTCCGGATTCAGATGCTGATATGTTAGTAAACAAGCATCGGGTTGAAATTAAATTTTCGACATTATGGAAAGCAAGAATTTATAAGTTTCAACAATTAAGAGATCAGAACTACGAATATAGTATCCTTCTTGGTGTTTCACCCTTTGAAGCTCACTGTTGGGTTGTCAGTAAAAAAATACTTAAGAAATATGTGATCGGGCATATGGGACAACATACAGGTTCAGCAGGGCAAGAAACTGCATGGATTACAGTTAACCCTCAATCCCCTCCAGATTGGCTACTAGATTGTGGTGGCACACTAGATCAAGCATATTTAGTACTAAAAAGTCTAAGCAACAAAAAACGAACAAAGGGCAGGTAATACCTGCCCTTTGTTATAGCGTCCTTTCGGGTAGAGGGTGGAATCGAGAATAACCGTGGCAGGTGTCGGCGGGGAAAGATGCTTTTCTTTCCAGTCTAGGATCGGCATGGGATGTAACGTCTCTTTTTATATCGCCCAGAGCATCGGCAGTCGAGATTCTTTGCTTCGCTCAGAATGACAATGACTTGCGATTAATAGTGGATATCAACGGCGGTGCCAAGCCCGCGGGTGGCGGTCGAGCCGAAGTTGTGGATCGGGCGGACCCAGCGGAAGAGCCAGTTGGCTTCTTCGGTGCGCATGTTGATACAGCCGTGGCTCATCGGCGCGCCGAAATTCTCATGCCAGTACGTGCCGTGAAAGGCATGCCCCTGAACTGTGAAGAAGGATGTCCACGGGACGCCGGGCAGGACGTAGTTATCGGCGTCGGCGAGCAGGTTGCCTGTGGTCTGGCTTCCGAAATAACTGAAACCCATATGCTTGGCAGGGACTTTATCGAGAATGGAGAATTTCCCTGCTGGGGTTGTGGTTGGAATACCCGTGCCGCCGGTTGGGTCACCGGGCACGCCAGAGGAGACATTGGTCTGGAAGACCAGATTCCCGTTCTCGTAGGCAAACAACATCTGGCTGGAAAGGTTGACCTCGATGAGCTTGTCTTCGTAATCCACTTCGGGCGAGATCGGGGTCATATCCGCTTCCGGGAAGACGCGCATGTGAATGGCGGGAACGTGATATTGAACGTTCGAGTCGAGTTCATCGTAGAGGCGATACCACGGACCGGTATAGTCCGCCATCTTTGGTCCTTCTTCGATGGCTTCGACAAAATGGACGGAACCGTAATACAAAGGCGGGGACATCGGCTGCCAGCCGAATGCTTTGGAATATCGATAGGGTGTGGTGAACGGCACGGTCACATCCGCGACGAGGCGTTTACCTTCGGGGATCGATGCGAGCGGAGTCTGATAGATGGTCCGAACACGGTGCAACCGTCCGCGGTGGAGGTAGCCGCCCCAGACCTTGTACCAGACCGGGTTATGCTCCGGTTCTTCCGCGGTGATCTGCCCGTAAACGTGGACGAGCTCATCGCGATACCAGCTAAGCTGAATGCGGCTCTCGTCTGTCGGCTCCTTGCGGACGGGCATGTCCGCTGTGGCGATGCGCACTACGAAGCTGTCATCAAAATCGGTCAGCCCCGGCAGGAAGGGTGAAAATGCCATGCTGCCGAGGGCGAGCCCGCCAAGTTTCAAAAAATCCCTGCGTGAAAATCCTGATCTCATACGGAAAATTGTACCCGATTATGTTTAAGAATTAATGAGAATAAAAAACGCCCTTCGCAGTGCGATGGGCGTCTGGGATATTCAGTTGTAATCAGGCTTCGACCGTCTCAACGATCATATCTTTGAGCAGGATCTCGAGCGCCATCGAATGGCCGCAGCGTTTGTGGGTCAGGAAAAATTCACAATCACAGGTAAAGACACCGTCGCGATAGGTGACATGATGTTCATTGTTGTCACCATGAAAAGTAAGATCGAACTGGTTGAAGCGGAAACGTTTGCGGTCCTCCGCGTAGCGTTTTGCTTTTTCGAGCTTGCCGATCAGTCCGTAGTCCATGTCAAAAGTCTCCTTTTGGGTTGGGATATAAAAAAGACACGCGTGGATATTCGCGTGTCTGTATCAACGATCAAGTCTGCTTGCGTGAAATAAGCGCATGATGGCGTTACCTCTATAAAAGCGAGTATAGTACCTTTCAAAGGGCAAGTCAATGATAAATGTCAGTTTGTTATGGAATCGTATGGAGTTTGTAGGGCATCCATCGAAAATCGGACGATCCGCAAATACCGACTACACGAAAATAAATGGACAGCCCTGTTTACTTCCTAAACCCCTTCCCCACCCAAATACTGACCAGGGCTACGAGTCCGCTGAGGATGGTTCCCCACGCCATATCCACGATCGTGACGATGATGGGCCAGCCTTCAAGCGTGGCAAGATTCGTCAGGTCATATGTGGCGTATGTGACCAGCCCGAACAGCGCGCCATGCAAAACGGATTGTGACGTGGAATCCGCGCGCACGCCTGGTTCGACCACAAAGGTCACCATGCCGAAAACGAACAGCAGGTAGAACAATCCCGCCGCAACCAGATCCGGAGTCTCCGCCATGATAAAGCCGATGTGAGTCCGGTAGAACGAAGGTGCGACGAATCCCAGCCAGATGGAATCAATGCCGAGGAAGATGAGCAGGGTAAGAATGTAGAGTTTGAGTTTCATTACAGACCTTAAAAGACCGGTTTGAAATTGGGTATTCCTAAGGAGAGATTTTAATCTATAATTACCGCACCCAACTCAAAGAAAGTATTCCAGCACATCGGAGCCAGCAATGACCACACCAGACGCAATCGAACTAATGCTCGAGATCCATTCAGAGGGAGCGACCGAAGAAGAGTTGGACAAGTTAACCAGAAACCTGTTATCCGAATTACGCGGCGTAGACACTGCATCTGCCCAGCTTGCGGCTGGTGGAAAAACCCCGGACGGAACCAAGGGCGACCCGGTCACCATTGGTACGATCGCGCTGGAAGTCCTGCCCGCAGCCATCCCCAGCATCATTGCATTAGTGCAAGCCTGGGCATTAAGAAAAGAAGGGCGGACCGTCAAATTCAAGGGCAAGGGTATTGAATTCGAAGGACCACCGGCAGAACTTTACAAATTGCTCGAAAAAATAGAAGGCGGGAAAAAGAAGAAATGAGCAAAAAATACGCATTGATCATCGGGAACTCACGATACAACGACCCAGGTCTGGCACAATTAACCACCCCCGGCAGAGATGCGGCAGATTTCGCAAGCGTCCTGAAAGATAAGGATATCTGCTCCTTCGACAAGGTTGATATTCTTCTCAATGGATCGTCCTCAGCCATCAGCGAGGCGATCGATGTTTTTTTCGAACAAAAGAATTCGGATGATCTCCTGCTGCTCTATTTTTCCGGCCATGGTGTGCGCGATGACCAGGGCTCCCTTTACCTGGCAGCGACCAATACCGTCCGGACACGTTTGCGTTCGACAGCGATCAAGTCCGATTTCATCCGCGAGGCGATGGATCAATGCCCGACACGCAGACAAGTCCTGATCCTTGATTGCTGCAACAGCGGCGCGTTCACGCAGGGAACAAAAGGTTCCACCGGATTAAGTGTTGGAACCGCCACAGCCTTCGAAGGCGGATTCGGTCGCATCATCCTCACCGCGAGCGATGCGACCCAGTATGCCTGGGAAGGTGACAAAGTCATCGGCGGCACAGAGAATTCGCTATTCACCCACTTCCTGGTCAAGGGGCTTAAGGGTGAAGCAGACAATGATGGAAACGGTTTCATCACCGTGGATGAGTTGTACGATTACGCTTTCGAGCAGGTCAAGCTCGCCACACCAAAACAAACCCCTTCAAAATTTTCAAGCAAACAACAAGGTGAGATCATCCTGCGCCAGAACATCCGCTTGGAAGATATCAAACCAATCCCACTGCCTGCCCCCCTGCTCGAAACCCTGGATAACCCGTTTTCGGAAATTCGGATGGCGTCTGTCAAACAACTCGCCAAGATCATGGATGGGAAAAACCTCGGCATGGCTCGATCTGCCATGGAAAAACTTGAATATATTTCCAAAAACGACGACAGTCGAACCGTTTCTAGGGCGGCATTCGAAGTTTTGGAGGCGCGAAACCATAAAGAGAAATCGGGAGTTGGAGAAAGTAAGCCGATCCACACACCAAATCCAGCACCAATAACAGATCAGACGGCGGAAGGAAATCAAATAGATGGACTGATCAAAAAGATCAAGTCGATTTTTGGGACTCAAAAACTCCGCCGCAGCATGAGCCCGAATATTATTCTTACATTGATCAGCATCCTATCGGTCGTCTCCCTGTTCATCGCTCTGTTATTCCTGACCAGGGTTGTTACCACCGACACCCCCAGTCCGGTGGTAACCAGCAGGGTATCCAGCATCATCCTATCGGATGCCATGGATAACTTGAACCATATTCCCCTCTTTCGTGAAGGTCAGGATGTGTACAGCCATCTCGACCTAAATTCTGTTCCGGCTGGGACCGAGTTTCGAGCAATGTGGTATTACAAGATCAACGTCTTTGGCGGTCAGATATATCTGTTGGTCAATACAGGAAAATACACGCCGCAGGATGGAGAGGACAACATATATTTCTCTATGAATGATCCTATCTTTCATGGCACATATCGGGCTGAGTCGTACATGGGTGACCAATTGGTCGGCGTTATGTATTTTACCTATCGTTGACCGGCAGCCCATATTAAAAATCTTCGGTCAAAGCGTATCTTTGACCGAAGAACTGGTTACTTGCTCTTGTTTGTTCCACCCGCCTTCTTTTTGGAGGCGGGCTTTTTTGTGACAGCTTTCTTTCTTACTGATCTTGTGGGAACGGCAGGTTTCTTTTTGGATGCCGTCGGCTCTTTCGCAGAAACAGCCTTGGCTTTGCTTGCTGTTGGATTCTTCGCCGCTGTGGTCTTTTTTCCCGTGGCAACTTTTGCCTTCGGCGCAGTCTTCTTCGCTGACGTTTTCACGGCTGGCTTCTTTCCTGCCGCTTTGCGGACGGCACGCTTTTTCTTGGCGGACTTTTCCTCCAGCGGTGCTTCTTCCTTGACCGACGCGAACATCTCGTTCCATCGCTCCTGCATGGACGGGACGCCTGCGCCGTTCAATTGATCGCAAATGGTCTTCCACTCCCGGTCACCCACAAAGCGAAAGTCCATGAAGGCATGACACTGGTACGCACCCAGTTCCACGTACATGCCCTTCTCCCAAATTTCCTTGCACGAGCGGATGTATTCCAACTGCGAAGCGTAATCCTTGAAGATGACATGTCCCGCGCGTGGCAGACCGATACCTTCGGCGAGGTCACGTTGTTTGAGTTTGCCCGAGCCTTTATCCAGCGCGGCGGCGGAGGTTTTGATCCAGCCTTTGGTATCGGCAAATTTGTTGTGATAAATGACCAAGCCGCGTTCACTTGTCCCAGAATGGGGGTCGCCGGAGCGATTGGAATAGGCAAAGACGTTCTCGTCCACGCCGCCGGTGGGGTGATAAAAGTCGAAGAGCAGGAAATTCTCCACATCGGCGAAAAGGAATCGGCGGTGAAGAAGCGGGAAGATGCGCCACTCATGCGCCTGAATGAGTCCGCCATCGGGTACCTCATCCCATTTCGGGCGGCGGAATTCCATGCCATATTTTTCATTATAGCCTTCGACCTGTCCATGACCGAACATGGGCAGACCGGGCAGGGTGGAAAGCACTGTGCAGATGCCGAAATATTTCTCGCCTTTGCCGAATTGCTCAACAGCGGTTTTTTCATCGGGGTTGTTCATGAAGTTGACGTAACGCTTGAGGATCTGCGGATCGAACTCGAGCGTGTTCTTGATCGCCATGCGATATTTGGCATTGTCCTCGTCGCGCAGCATGTGCATGAACGCGGAGTTGTACACGCGGTGCATTCCCAGCGTGCGGACAAAGTACCCTTCCATCAGCCAGAAGGCTTCGGCGAGCAGGAGCGTATCCGGCACTTCGGCGGCGACTCGATCCACGACTTCGCGCCAGAACTCGATGGGGATCTTCTCGTCAAACTCGGCTTTGGTCATACCGAACTGAGAGCGTGAAGGAATCGCTCCGCCGGAGCCGGGTTCGGGGAACCACAAGCGCTGGATGTGTTTCTTGGCAAGCGTCATCGCCGCATCAAAGCGAATGACCGGGAAGTTGCGCGCCACATGCAGAATGACCTGAATGACCGCCTCGCGGACTTCCGGTTTGGTGAAGTCAAGCTGTGCGGTGTCATTCCACGGGAAGGACGTGCCGTCGTTGCCGTGATAGATATAGCGCAGGTCGCCTGTCTTTAGGTCGCGGCGCTGGAAGACAACTGAAGCATCGGAATGGTTGTAATAATGGTCTTCGAGATAAATGCCCACACGCAGGTCGTCCGCGAGGTTTTCTGAACGGAACGTATAAGAAGGATACGGCGGATAAGGCAGTGACAGGAACCAATCAGGATGTTCGATGACCCAATTGGAGTCGATGCCCATATGGTTGGGGACCATATCTGCGGAGAGGCGGATGCCGCGCGCCCAAGCCCGGGCACGCAGGTTGTTCAAGCCATTCCAATTACCGAGGTCATTGGCAATGTCATATGCATGAAGCGAGTATGCCGATGCGACCGCGTCCGCCTGCCCCATGCGCTGTTTGATGCGCTGTGAGGCGCGGCTGCGTTCCCACAAGCCGATGAGCCACAAGCCGGTGAAGCCGCGCGAGGCGAGCAAGTCCAGTTCTTCATCGGGGATCTGATCGAGGTTTATGATGTCACGTTGATATTTTTTGGAGAGCTGGTCGAGCCAGACATAGGTGTTCTTCGCGATCAAAACCAGCCGGGGCATCCACTCCTGGTCCGGGCTGTAGCGTTCGTATTCGGCATAGTCATGACCGGTAAATGTCGGCACGAATGCCTTTGCGCTGAAGGTATCCACAGGTCCGTGACGGCGTATGACCTCTTCCCGCAAATAATCCATTCCGCGCAAAATGCGGACAGAGAACTCTTCCCCAAGCAAATACCCCCATTTGTCGAGAATAAATTGAAGCTGTCCTTCCAGCGAATCCGGCGATGCCTTGATCGGCGCGGAGAGGATCTCCATCAGGGTTTCGCCCTGCGTAAATCCGCTGACGCTTAAACTGGGCTGTTTGCTAAAAAAGTCAAGCAGGTGGGTCAGGAACTCGCGATACGAAGAGCCGTTCATCGAGGTTTCATCGAAGAGATCTTTGTAACGAGCGACGGAGGGATTATTATTGGCATTGTTGACCAGTAATATCTCTTCGATGGCAGCGGCACGCACGCCGCGCCCGAAATCCCCAAAGTGCGGGACAACCGTCGAGAGATAGACCCCGGCTGTCATCTCCCCGCGATACACAGCCATGGGCGGAAATTCTTCCGTAAACTTGGTCAGTGTGAGGTCATACTTCGAGCCAAGGTTGGATTGCAGGACGCCCATGGCACGTCCCATCACACCGGTGTAACGGCTGTGAAAATGTTTGAGAAGGATGTGATACGCCTCATCGAGCAGGGACATCACATACAGGTCAGATGCCGGTACCGGGTCTTGCCGCAGCGCCGACATTTGGGCAGCAAAAGCCCGGGCGGACGCTAGATCTGAAAAGATAACGTGTCCATCCGGGCGAAAGAAATCTTGAGAAAAATTATATTTTTGGCGGGATGCGCGTGACGTTAGCATACAACAATGATAACCGATTATTGAATGATTTCGAGTAAAATCTTCCCATCTTTTATGGAACCTTCTTTCATTCAGTTCATTCTCCTGCTCTTTATCGGTGCGTTATACCTGCCGGTGATCTTCTTCGCCATTCAGCGGCGCGATGAAGGGCATGAAGTCGCCACCTGGCTGGTCGTATTCTATGCGCTGCTGGCATTGGTCGTCAACGTCGCCGAAGCCGTTTGGGATCAGGAAGCCGTTCTCATTCAGGAATTGCAGACCTACACAGCCTTCACGCTGGCGGCGATCCTTTTGATCACCCTTCAGACCTTCCTCAAACGCGATACCTGGTGGTTGTGGGTCGGCTACATGGTGTTTTGGACCCTCGGTCTGGCGCTGGTGCTGACGAATGCCTTCAACTTTCCCGAGGTCATTTGGACTGACGGAACACTCATCTTATATCGCGCGCGGCTCGGTTCCGTTTGGGCGATCCTTGGATGGCTCATTCTCACCATCGGCTTCATCCTGACCCTGGCGAATGCGAACAGACAATCCCGCCAGCCGCTCTTCCGCAACCGTTTGAACTTCTGGTGGCCCGTCATTGGTCTCACCGCCATCAGTGACGTCACTTTATTCTCGGGCTTCTTCATCGCTGGGCAACCCCTGCGCCTGCTGACCGCTGCAATGACAGCCTATGTGGTCGGCACGCATTACGTGCCGGATCTGAAAAACATTTCACGGCGGGGGTTGATCTATTTCGCAAGCATCGTCGCCATCGTCGGTTTTTATGTGGGTGGATTTTTACTCCTGCAAACCGTCTTCGGCGCAGGCGATAATTTCAACCCATTGCTGGCGGGCACATTCGTCGCGCTTTTGATCGCGCTCATCTTTGCCCCGCTCACCTCGCTTGTCTCGCGTACCATCACCAAATGGATGAGAGGCGATCAATACGACGCCAGCCTGACCATTCATCAATACAGCGAGAGCATCAGCAACATCCTCGACATGGACCGTCTCGCCAGCATTGCCATCGGCATCATGCTGGAAGCGATGCAGATCGACCGCGGCTTCCTCTTTTTGGTGGATGCAGAACGACAAGCGGACGGAACGAAGACATATAAACTCCGCTCGGCAAGCAGCCCGGAGGAACGTCAGATGGTCGCCGTGGAATTGGGGGAAAATGGGGCTGTCGTCTCTTATATCCTCCGCGAACAGCGACCGCTTCTTCAATATGACCTGGACCTGCTGCCCGTTTTCCGGGGCGCTTCTCCCCTTGAGCGGGAGTGGTTCACCCAGCTCCGCACCGAAGTCTACATTCCCATCTTTGCCAAAAAACAATGGATCGGTCTGCTCGCGTTCGGTTCCAAACTGAGCGGCAACCGCTACACCCGTGAAGATCTCGCCGTCCTGGGCGCCCACGCCAATCAGACCGCCGTTGCGCTCGAAAACGCCCGCCTCGTGGACAACCTGATGCGCTTGAACCAGGAGCTGCGACAGGCGCGCCGCACGCTGGAAAAGAACAATCAGGAACTTCAACGCATCGATCAGGCGAAGTCCGATTTCATCAGCATCGCCTCGCACGAACTGCGCACGCCGCTGACCGTCATCAAAGGCTACACCGAAATGCTGATGGACGATGCGAAGTTGGATAAGAACCTGAAGAGCATGATGAAGGGCATCCACGAAGGGACGCTGCGCCTGCACGAAGTGATGGACTCGATGTTCGACATTGCGCAGATCGACGCACGCTCGCTCAAACCGCATCTCCAGCCGGTCGATCTCAGTCAACTCCTTAAAGAAGTCAGCCTCGAACACGAGAAGACCATCAAACAGCGCGGACAATACCTGACCATCAACCTGCCCGCACTGCCCCTGACCAAAGCGGATGCACACCTTCTACGGAAAATGTTTCACCACCTCATTCGCAACGCTGTCAAATTCACGCCCGATAACGGCTGGATCACCATCTCCGGTCATCACATCCCGTCGATCATCAACCTGCCGAACGGCGGCGTGGAGTTGATCGTCAAAGATACCGGCGTCGGTGTGGACCCAAATTTGCGCGAGGTCATCTTCACCAAGTTCTATCAGCCCGGCGAGTTGGGCAAACATTCCACCAGCAAGTCGCGTTTCAAGGGCGGCGGCGCGGGACTCGGACTGGCATTATCCAAAGGCATCGTCGAAGCGCACGGCGGACGCATCTGGGTGGAAAGCCCCGGCTACGACGAAGTTAATTTCCCCGGCAGTCAGTTCCATGTCATCCTACCGTTGAGTAAACCGGAGAACGGCGAAGCGCAACGGACCGGCGAAGTGATGAAGTTCGAGATCGCCAAGGTGGAAGAGGGCTAGAGTTTCAGGAACAAGCAATGAGGATTAAGTAACGAGTGGATGGTTTTTCATCCACTCGTTTTATTCATCGCGGTGGTACCGCTTTTTTGATGAACGCCCCCATGATGGCAATGGCTATTCCAAGGATCAACAGAATAAATTTTATGGTCGCACAGGTCGCCGCAATTTGCGGGAAGGATGATTCAACGCTTCCGGTGAGGATCTTCCAAAGCGCGAAATTCTCAACTACATCGAACAACGCCGCCGCGAGCACACCCCACCCCATCCACACGGTTAGGCTTTGAAGCCAGGTCGGTTTTGCGCTTCCTGCCAGCAACAAACCGAACGAAAGCGCCAGCGCATAAGCGGGCATGAAAAGATAGTCAAAGCCGAGACCGAACGCGGCGAAAACCCGTGCGTTCTCATCCCATGAAGACAGGATGGATCGGGCATTCTCCGGCGACCCAGCCAGTTCATACGACACGATCCCACTCGGGGCAGCGGATGTCTGCAACGGCAGATCGAGGAATCTAAACGAACCAAATATCGCCAGCGTCACAACTAGAAAGCCCAGAAAGAACGGCTTTTGTAAATTCGAGGGAACAAACTCCAATGGATGCTTCATCGCTTATCCTCATTACGCTTCACGTATCACGCCTACACGATCAACTTCCGATACACGCGGTTGTTCTTATATTCGATCCCGTTCAGGTTTTTCAAGTCGGCACGCATTTGTTCGGTGGTCTCGGCAACTTGCGTCATTTCGACGTGGGTGAATTGTTTGAAGTCCAACAAGGTGGTGCCCATCGCATAATACAGCAGGGCGTTGCCGCCGTGTCCCTGGAACTCAGGCAGGATGCCCATACCGTTGACCGAGACAGTGCTCGTACGGCGCAGTTCGAGCAGGATATCCACCAGACCGAACGGGAATAACTTCCCTTTCGCGCGCTGCATCGCCGCAGAGACATCATGGAACGCGAACAGGAATCCGACCACATCCTCACCGTGTGTGATGAGCTTGATCAGGCGGTGGTCGGCGATGGTTAAAATGTTATCCACTACAAAATCGATCTCACGCGGCGTGAGCGGGTAATATTCCCAGTTGTTCACGAAGGCGTTGTTGTACGCCTTGCCGATACGCTTTGCCCATGAGACCAGTTCGCGCTTGTTCTTGAACTTTTTTACTTCAAGATGACCGCGCTCCATCACCCGTTCGGCGATGCGTTTGACGCGATCCGGCATCTGGAATTGATCCGCGGGAAGATAGCAGGAAACGAAGTCCACTTCCTTTTCAAAACCCTGCGCCTCCAACAGTGACTGGTAGTAGGCGTGGTTGTAATTGAGCATAGTCATCGTCTGACGGTGTTCGTGACCGAAGACCAACACGCCATATCCATCCAGCGGACCCATGCCCTTCGGTCCGACGATCGTATCCAGCCCGCGTGTTTTCGCCCAGTTGGCAACCGCATCGAACAAAGCGACGGCGGCTTCCAAATCGTTCTCACACTCGAACAGGAAGAAATTAACAGTTTGCGTTTTTTGATATTCGTTATAGGGCTTGTTCTCGATGGCGGCGATGCGCCCCACATCCCGTCCGTCACGCACGGCGAGGAAAAAGTCCACAGTTGAGTGCTCGTGAAAGGGGTGTTTCTTTCGATCCAACTGGTTGTAGGCGTCCACGTTCAATGGGGGCACCCACTGCGGACAGTCCGCGTAGATGCGGAAGGGCAATTCTACAAAACGCTTCACCTGCCGTTTATCGTCTGTATTCACTTTTTCGATGTTGAGCATGAGGAGTTCTCCTGGGGCGCGCAATTATTATCCAAGTATACCCATCGCAGTCAAAAAATGCTCTTTTTTGAAAAAAGAAAGCGCATTTTTCTGACCGCAGGCATAACATAAAACACCTTTCCACTGATCTGTTTCTGCAAAACCAGTAACGAAAAGAACGGTCTTTGGGGAGGAGGCGCTCGCAACCGGCGTGCTATACTTGGCGTAATCCATTAAATCGAGGCGATCCATGACGAACCTAACCCACCAGGAAATGCTGGCAAAATATGCCGAAGCTATTGTAAAAGTCGGTTTGAACCTCCGCAAAGGGCAGAGATTGATCATCGCATTGGGGGCAACGCGCGGCGTGCCGCACCAATTCGCACCCCTGGTCCGCGAAATTGCAAAGGCTGCGTACGCTGTTGGCGCAAAATATGTCGAAGCGCTGTGGGGCGACGAAGAGATGCTGCGCCTGCGCGCCCAACACGCGCCCAAAGATTCATTCGACGAGTATCCCAAATGGCAGATCCAAGCCATCATGAACATGATCGAGAACGGCGACGCCCTGCTTTCCATCGCGGGCGCGAACCCCGACCTGCTCGGCGGACTCGACCCCGACGTGGTCGGCATGATGCAAAAGACGCATCTCGAAAACTGGAACGCCGTCGGTGAACGCGTCTCTACCAACGCCATCAACTGGTGCGTGGTCGCGGCGGCCGGCGAAGGCTGGGCGAAGAAAATATTCCCCGACCTCCCGGCAGACAAAGCACAGGAAAAACTCTGGCAGGCGATCTTCGAGTCCACCCGCATTGACCAGCCCGATCCCATCGAAGCATGGAACAAACATATCGCCTCCCTGCGTGAACGTGGAAAATACTTGCAGGCAAAGCAATACACTGCGTTGCATTACAAAGCACCCGGCACCGATTTCACAGTCGGCTTGCCCAGCGGACATCTTTGGATCAGCGCTCAATCGATGGCACAGAACGGCATCGCCTTCACCGCCAACATGCCCACCGAAGAAGTTTTCACCCTGCCCGACCGAAACCGCGCGGACGGCGTCATCTCTGCCACCTTCCCGCTCAGCTATGGCGGCACGTTGATCGATGACTTCCAGGTCACGTTCGAGAACGGACGCATCACCAAGGTCACAGCCAGGAAGGGCGAAGCCGCGCTTCAGAAATTGGTGGATACAGACGAGGGCTCGCACCGACTCGGCGAAGTGGCGCTCGTGCCTGCCAGCTCTCCCATCGGTCAACACGGACATCTTTTCTATAACACCCTGTACGACGAGAATGCCTCCTGTCACATCGCCATTGGACGCGCTTATCGCTTCACCCTCACCGGAGGCGAAGAGCTGAACGACGAAGAGTTCATCTCCGCCGGAGGTAATGTCAGCCTCAACCATGTGGACTTCATGATCGGTTCCCCAAAAATGGACATCGACGGCATTGCCAAAGACGGCAGCCGCGAGCCTGTGATGCGAAACGGTGAGTGGGCGTTCAAGACATAAACTGGAGGATGAGATGGCTGCAAAACCGAAGATAAAAAAGGAAGCTGTTACCGAAAAAATAAACAAAGACGATATTCTCGAAGCGGAATATCATTACATCGCCGACACCGCCTTCCAGGCAAATGAAGACCGCTCGCGGGTCACTTCGTTCTATTTTGTCTCAGTAGGTTCGTTCGTCGCCGCCATCCTTGGCACGCAATTCGAACCACAGATGCAGACCGTATCGTTCGCGTTCTTCATTCTTTTTGCACTCCTGACCGCCATGGGCGCGTTGACCATCGCCCAGCTTGCCCGTCTGCGCGCCGCCTGGCATGAATCTGTTCAGGCGATGAATACGCTCAAGGATTTTTACATCCAACAACATCCCGATATCGAACCTGCCTTCAAATGGCGCGACCGGTCCATTCCTCCCACGAACAAACCCAACAGCATTGCCAATCTCATCGCCATTGAAGTCGCCTTATTAAGTTCATTGACCACCGGCGCGGGAATGTATTTCCTGTGCGACACCATTGGGGAAACCAATTTGATCGTTTGGCTGATCGTTGGCGCAAGTGTAGTCTTCGGTTATGCCGCACAATGGGCATGGTACACCCACCTGCTCGTGGATGATAAATAGGAAAAACATGCCCAGAGAATATATCGGTCAAAATCCCACTGCCTTCCAGCGCAGACCTCATCTGACAATGGACGATGCCTGGATACGTGAATTCTTGAAAACAGCCAAAGTGGGTCACATCGCCACCTCGGTGGATGGACAGCCGTTCATCAACACCTCCACCTTTTGGTATGACGAAGCAGGTCATCAGATCGTTTTCCACTCCAACATCGCGGGGCGCATCCGATCCAATATCGAGTACAACCCCAGGGTAAGTTTTGAGGCGAGCGAGCTGGGGCAGATGCTCCCATCCAATGTCGCGCTGGAATTTTCGCTTCAATATCGCAGTGTCGTCGCTTTTGGCACTGCCAGGGTTGTAACCGATCCCGAAGAAATGCGTAGACTACTTTATGGGTTGATCGGCAAGTACTTCCCCGCCTTGAAAGCCGGGCAGGAATACCGTGAGATCGACGAAAAAGAACTGCGAGCCACATCGGTGTATGTCATCAAGATCGAAGAATGGAGCGGTAAGGAAAACTGGGCTGAACGCGCCGACCAAAGCGACGAATGGCAGCCGCTTGATGAGAAGTGGTTCGAGTATTACAGGAAAAATTCCTGAAAGGAAAGCTCATGAACGAGAAGACTCACACTGAAGAGTTTCGCGTGGACGGCGAGAAGATCGTCTCCAAAATAAAAGAGTTGCTGCATGAAGGCAATATCCGCCGGGTCATCATCAAGGATAAGGATGGAAAGATCCTGATGGAGATCCCCTTCACGTTTGGGGTTGTCGGCGTCTTGATCGCCCCACAGTTGGCGGCGCTTGGAGCCATCGCCGCCCTGCTGACCGAAGCCACTGTAGTCGTTGAAAAAACAGAGTAACCAACGGCGACACGTATCGAAACTACATGAAGGAGACGGGGCGCGTACTACAGGTGGCTAAAAAATAAGAAAATAAAACTGTAAAGTCAAATCCTCATTTAACCGTTGGGAGTTTATAAAAGGTGTGCTACCATGACAGTTATTCGAGAACTGAATTTCGGGAGCGAAGCGTAATTCCTTCTCTCCCGAAATTTTATGTTAAGCCACAGATCAGGATTTGTGCAGACAAAGCGATAATAACAAAGGAAATCGTATGGACATTTCAAGCCGGATGGCAGAACAAACCAATAGTGGAATACAGAGCCCGCCCAAGCAAAATGTCCTCGATGACGTTGTCAAACGCTTGTTGACCCCCGACACTTCGAACACCGACGGGTTTGCCATCGCTTTTCACATGATGCAAAAGCTGGAACTTTCCTTTCAGGCGATGGAACGGCAATATCGGGAAACCGTGAACTCCATCAAGGACATCATCTATCGGGTTGACCAACACGGCAATCTTGTTTTTCTTAACCCATCCTGGGAGGAGGTGACAGGGTTCCGGGTCGTCGAAAGTGTCACCATCCCATTTACCGAATTCCTTCTCCCCGAAGACCGCGACTCCGCCACAGAATTTTTCAACGCCTTCATGGAGGGCAGGGCGGAGCAATTCCAGCGCGAACTTCGGTATCAGTGCAAAGACGGCGGGTTCCGCTGGATCGAAATGTCGGCACGCCGTATCACTGATGAGGATGGAAATGTGACCGGTATGGCGGGGATTTTGAAAGACATCACAGGCATCAAGGAAACCACCGAAAAACTTCATCTACAGATCCAACGACTGTCCGCACTGCGCACCATCAATCTGTCGATCTCATCCAGCTTTGACCTGCGCATCACGCTCTCTGTCCTGCTCGAATACATCACTTCCCTTTTGAACGTGGACGCGGCGACCGTGCTGCTCTTCAACAAGAATCTTGGCGAGTTGGAATTTTCCGCCCAGCGCGGATTCCATTCCCTCTCCATCAATCGGGTCAAACTCAAACTGGGTGAGAATTTTGCAGGCGTGGCAGCGCTCGAGCAACAATCAGTTTATGTCCCCGACCTGAGAAGCCGCATCCACGAACTTGGCAAAGGAGAGACCATCGCATCCGAAGGGTTCATCTCCTATTTTGCCGTGCCGCTTGTCTCAAAGGGCAACGTGAAAGGCGTTCTGGAAGTTTTCCACCGCTCACATCTTTCGTGGGATGAAGATTGGCTGGAGTTTCTCGAAGCGCTCGCAAACCAGACCGCCATCGCCATCGATAACGCCGAATTGTTCCGGGAGCTTCAACGCACCAACGCCGACCTGCGCCACGCCTACGACGCGACCATCGAAGGCTGGTCGAAAGCGCTCGATCTGCGCGACAAGGAAACGGAAGGTCACACCCAGCGCGTTACAGAAATGACCCTGGCGCTGTCAGCCGAGATCGGCATGAATGAACATCAACTCGTCAACATCCGCCGCGGCGCGCTCCTGCATGATATCGGTAAACTGGGCGTCCCCGATTACATTCTGCTTAAACAGGATTCGTTGAATGAAGAGGAATACCTGTTGATGAAAAAGCATCCCCAATACGCCTATGACATGCTCTCCCCCATTTCCTATTTGCGAGACGCCCTCGAGATCCCCTATTATCATCATGAAAAATGGGATGGAACCGGATACCCGCATGGGCTGAAAGGCGAGACCATCCCGCTCGCGGCGCGCATCTTTGCGATCGTCGACGTTTGGGATGCCCTGACCATGAACCGTCCCTACCGTCAAGCCTGGTCCAGGGATGAAGCCGAAGCGTATATCCGCGCATTATCGGGGACACATTTCGACCCCGCCATCGTGCATAATTTTTTAGAGTTCATCTCGACCTACAAAGGCTGAGAACAGGGTTCCCAGCCCACGCCGCCAAAGGAGGATACAGAATCAGTAGTTCACGAAAGGGTTTGAACATGGTTAACTTGGTTCCGACCAAGG
>CAYJPO010000029.1:28863-49317 GCA_964372045.1 uncultured Anaerolinea sp. | reverse complement strand
CCCCATCGCTTTGCATTCGTTATTAAATTCCCAACTTTTTCGACAGTTTCAACGGTTTGCGTTACCTGCGTGTGGGCGGGCGTGGACTCTGCTTGGGAGCAGGAAAAACCCGAAGCCAGAAAAATGCTCCTAAATCGCGCAGACTCCCACACGTCGGGTGCACGCTTTGTTGGGCGGGTTTTATGATCTTGAAAAAATATGATTTGTGGGTAACCATATTTTGTTGTTCATTAGATTAGAGTATGCTAACAGTAATAACAATAACAATCCAAGCGACAATTAGTAGTCTCGCCGCGACTACAAACACACCTTTTTCAGGTTCATGCTTATCCCTGTCAGATGCACCATTTCTAATTAATTGCTTTATTAATCGTTCTTCAGGATACCTCTCACGTGTTTCAAGGCTCTTCCACAATCCTGATTCTTTGTTTGTAAATAATCGGCTTTCAATCTGACGGACGCGTTTTCGAATCGCAATCTTGCAACTGGCGTTTGACTCTAGGTCGGATAATATAGCAACGAGAGCGAGAAGACCAGTAACGGCTATCAAGAATATAAAAACGAGATGAAACAGAAATGTTGTCTTGATAAGGAGCCTGAATGCGAGCATGACCGTAACGAAAATCGAGAGCGTTTGTACCATCTTATAGAATTGGTCTTGAACCAAAGCGTCCCGCGTATTATAACCAATGTTGCATTCGCGATATTCGAGCGCAAGCATTTCATCGAAAATCGGTTGATGATCGGGTTTTGATTTAGGCATGACTACTCCTCACTATCAAATAAATACAAAATTTATATCAAGAAGCCGCCCAACGAGACTGTCGAAAAAGTCTAAAGTGGGTAAAAAAATCCCACTTCGACATGATAAATCGGTCAATAAATAGCATCTCTTCCCACCAGCAAGGTTAATCATAGCACTTTCTGCTTGTCGATTCCCATTTCCATGACATGTGTTGCACTTTTTCGACAGTTTCAACGGTTTGCGGCGTGCCCTGCGGGTACCCGCGCTGGGGCGGGCGGCGGGACGCCGTCCGACTGGGAAAATGCTGAGGCGTAGAAAAATGCTTGGAATCGCGCCAGAATCCCCAGCGTCGGGTGCACGCTTTGTTGGGCAGTTTTTGACTTAAGGCAACTTTGCTAATGATTTCACCATGTCGCTTACAATTTCTTTGCTCAGTTGCTTAACGTTCTCGATAAATATACTCCCAGTTGCTTTGACTTGTTTTGAAAACCGATAAGCCTTTATGGTTTTTAGAGAAACTTCATGTTGTGAGTAAATAAATGTGAACAAATCCCGAAAATAAGGCATTAATTCTGCAAGCGTCTTGTGACCAATTTCGATTGAAACAAACTCGCCAGTTGTAATTCGCTCAAAAAACAAAATGCATGGAAGTTGATTTGGCTGAATATCTATAAGTTTTATGAGTTGCGTTACCCCTTTAGCATGTTCAGCGAATTGAAAAGGTTCAAGCAATTTAGCCTTTTCAATATCCCTAAAATATATAAGACAACATTTCTCGCCTGCGATTTCGGCTAACTCCTGACGATGTTCATTAATTAGCGTAGAAATGTTTTCATCTGCACTCGTGGCTAAAATCATGCAGTAAAGTGGATACTTATAATTTTGGTTGAATTTTGCCCACCAATATTTTAAAGCCGCTTCGCTGTCGGGAATTGAATAACTATTTTCATCCTCCTCCTCAAGTCTTAGGCTGGGAATTCGTGGCATTGGTTCTTTCTGTGTCTTAATGCCAAGTAATGCTGGATGAGAATGTGGTATTTTGAATTTTCCGAAGTCAAGATTTTGCATGACCAATCCTTTATTCAATACCGTGTGAATATATTTTGCAAGGAACTGCCCAACTACGGTTAGACTGCACCGAATATAATTGCTTTTGGACTGCATTTTCTTGTGCAAACTAATCCCCCAAATTAATATAGGAATTAGATTGCAGAACTGGTACAATCTATTTTAAGCAGTATAGCACGGCTTTTTTTGCTCTGCAAAGGGAGAATCACACTATGCCTAACCAGCCCAACTACTCTCCTCCCATGCTTCACGTTTCACTCTTCATCTACCCCACCGCAAACACGCTGACCGCCACATTCTTCCCCTTGAAGACAATCTTCCCCAGGTCTTCCACCTTCACGTCCTCCGGCAGACCCTCGCGGGTGAAGCCGTCGATCAACAGCGGACGCAGCGCCTCCTTGGTGTATTCCTCGATGCGCGAAGCCAGGTTGACCGTGTCGCCGATGCAGGTGTAGATGGCGCGGTTCTGCGTGCCGGTGTAGCCTGCGATCATCCTGCCCGAGGCGATGCCGATGCCGATGTGCAGTGGGGGCTTGCTCTGCGCCAGCCGCTGACGGTTGAAGCCTTTCAAGCGTTCCAGCATTTGCACTCCCGCGAGCACAGCCATCTCGCGATGGTTATCGAAGAAGATCGGCGCGCCGAACATCGCCAGCAGACCGTCGCCGACCATCTGGTTGACCGTCCCGCCGTTGTCGGTGATCGCGTCGAACATCAGGCTGAAATACTCGTTGAGCAGGTCAATGGTTTCGACCGGGTCCTGGTTCTCTGCCATCGTCGTGAACGAGCGGATATCCGCGAAGAGCACGCTGGCGGTCACCTGCTTGCCGCCGAGTGAGAAGCCGGTGCGCAATAATTCTTCGGCAACTTCTTTGGTCGCAAAGGTGCGGAACAACTTGCGCTGTTCGTCGCGCAGGCGTTTCTTTTCCAGGCTGGCGTTGATGCGCGCACGCAAAAGGATCTGATTGATCGGCTTGGTCAGGTAATCTTCAGCGCCGAGTTCCACGCACTTCACCACCGCGTCCAGTTCATCCATGGCAGAGGTCATGATGATCGGCGTCTGCCGCAGTTCCACATCGTTCAGGCAGGCTTCCAGCACTTCGAAGCCGTCCATCACCGGCATCTCGATATCGAGCAGCATCAGGTCGAACTTCCCCGAGCGGAATTTATCCAGCCCCTCTTTTCCGTTCTCGGCAGTTTCCACCATATGCCCTTCCAGCTCCAGGCTGCGGGTCAGCATCATGCGGTTGACCTTGTTATCATCCACGACGAGCAGGCGGGCGGGTTCGGATGGGTTGGGGGACATGGATTATTTTAATTCCTTGAGACGATCTCTCACCAGCTCGAACGCCTCTTGCAGCGCCTCGAGCCTGTTGCCCACTTCAAGGTTTTTATCACGCCCCATCATTTCCAACTCACGCGCCAGCGCCGAAAGCTCCATCGCGCCGAACATCGCCGCATTGGATTTGAGCGTATGCGCCGCGCGCCGGAACGATTCATCGTCCCCGGCGGCCAGCGCGGTTTTCAGATTGTTCATCAGGTCGAGCGAGTCTTCGAAATACGTTTCGATCAAGACACTGATGAAATCCGCGCCGGTGGCATCTTTCAAACTATTGAAGACTGTCAGATCAATAACGGACATGCTTCTCCCGTTCTCTTATTTTGTTCACTACCGGTCATCCGTCATTGCGAGGGCGCTCTTGCTCTTGCCCGAAGCAATCCCTTCATGATTCTGAGATTGCTTCGCCGCCAAAAGAAAGATCGGCGGCTCGCAATGACGAAAAATGGTGGTTTGTACGGTAGAGAATTATTTTGAAAAGATATGCGGACACTTATTACTCACCTTATACAGTTAATAATCCCGTAGGGATGACATAGTTCGCCGGATAATCATGAGACCTGTTTCGACAGGCTCAACACATTGCCTTCGGAGTTTATCTGAATGAGGTGAGTTATTCATTTATTTTAGCTTGTTTGCCCAGCTTTGAATAACGCGTCCACCAGCTCCACCATGCGGATGGGCTTGGGGATGTAGTGATCCATGCCTGCGTTCAGGCACATTTCCCGGTCACCTTGCATGGCGTTGGCGGTCAACCCGATGATGAAGGGATGATCCTGCTGCCAGCGCGCCACGATCTGACGGGTCGCCTCAAGCCCGTCCATTTCTGGCATTTGCACATCCATCAGGATGACATCGTAGGTCTGACGCTCGACCGCTTGAATGGTCTCGATGCCGTTGGATGCCACATCGGCGCGGTAGCCCATTTGCTCGAGCAGGCGTATCGCCAGCTTCTGGTTGACGGCATTGTCTTCAGCGAGGAGAATTCTCAACGGATGCCGCGCCGCCATTTCCGGGTCCGGTTTGAAGCGTCCGGTGGTCGGTACTTCTTCCGTGGCAGACCGGTAGAATAATCCCACCAGCGTATCGAACAACTGCGATTGTTTGATCGGCTTGGAGAGATACGCCGCGAACAGATTGGAAGAGTCGCCCACTTCGCGCCTGCCGATGGAACTGAACAGCACCAACGGGAACCCCTTTGCCTTGTCGGCGCTGTGGATGCGCTTCGCCAATTCCACGCCGTCCATTTCGGGCATGTGCATATCGAGGATGGCGACATCGAAGATCTCGCCGTTTTTCAACCATTCCAACGCAGTCGACGGTGATTCCGTATCGTGCGGGAGCATGCCCCATTTGCTTGTTTGCGCGTTGAGGATGATGCGGTTGGTCGAGTTGTCGTCCACGATCAGCACGCGCTTGTTGAGCAGTTCGGGTTGCACGCCCATGAACTTGCGCGTCTTTGCGGGCGGCAGGCTGGCGATCTCGGCTTTGACGGTGAACGAGAAGGTCGAGCCTTTGCCGTGTCCATCGCTCACGGCCCACATCGTGCCGCCCATCATTTCGGAGAGCCGCTTGCTGATGGCGAGCCCCAGCCCGGTGCCGCCGTACTTGCGCGTGGTGGATGAATCCGCCTGCGTGAACGATTGGAAGAGCCGCTTCATGCCTTCGCTCGAAAGCCCAATGCCCGTATCGCGCACGGAGAAGGTCAGCAGTACTTTTTCTTTGGAGGCGTCGCCGTTGCGATAACGTTGGCTGGAGACGGTCAGCACCACCTCACCCTTGTCTGTAAATTTGACGGCGTTGCTGAGCAGGTTGGTCATCACCTGCCGCAGGCGCGTCACATCGCCGATGATGGCGGGCGGGATGTCTCCGTCGAAGAGATACGCGATGTCGATGCCTTTTTCCACGGCGCGCGCTGAGACCAGGTCCAGCGCCGATTCGACGCAGTCGCGCAGGTCGAGCGGCAGGTGTTCGATGTCCATGCGTCCGGCTTCGATCTTGGAGAAATCCAAAATGTCGTTGATGATGGCGAGCAGCGCATCGCTCGAACTGCGGATGGTCTCCACGTAATCACGTTGTTCTTCGTTGAGCTTGGTGTCGAGCAGCAGTCCGCTCATGCCGATGACCGCGTTCATGGGGGTGCGGATCTCATGGCTCATCGTGGCGAGGAAGGCGCTCTTGGCTTCGTTGGCGTTCTCGGCGGCGGCACGCGCGGCGCGGGCTTCCTCGAACAGGCGCGCGTTTTGGATGGCGGTCGCCAGACTGGAGGCGATGGATTCCATCAGCTTGATGACGGATTCATCGTAGGCGTTCTCGCGCTCGAAGTTCTGGATGGTGATGCCGCCGATGAGTTCCCTGCCGACCACCATTGGCGCCATGACTGCCGAGGTGGGGATGGCATCCTGCGCGGTCATCTTCGAGCCGAGCCGCTTCCACAAGATGGGGGACTGCCGGTTGATGACGAGTGTCTTCCCTTGCAGCGACGCCTCGATGGTGAAATCGTCCACGGGGAAGGGCGGGAACTGAATGCGTTCGTTGCCCTTGGTGACGTAATGAGCGGTGATGGTCTTCGACTCCGGGTCGAATAACCCGATGCCGATATTATCCTCTTTGACGAGTTCGCGCAGTTTGTCGCCGACTTTCTCGATGATGGTCTGCACGTCCAATTGCTGGGTCAACACCTGGCTGATCTCGTTGAGGATCTCCAGTTCGGCGGCGCGGCGTTTGGTCTCATCCAGCAGGTGCTGGGTCTCGTCGAACAGGTGCGCGTTTTGCAGGGCAACGCCCATATTGGCAGAGAGGATCTGCAGGATCCGCAGGTTTTCTTCATTGAATGCCCTGGTTTTGTAGCTTTGCACATCGACAACGCCAAGCACCTGGTCGCCGACCATGATGGGCACACCCATGTAGGAATTGATATCCTCTTCGTCGTTCGGCGCGGTCACGTATGCCGCCGCACCGTTCTTTTCGATCTCATCGGCTGTATTCAATAACAGCGGCTGTTTTGTGATAATGATCTTTGAGGTAAGACCTTCCCCCAACTGCCAGGGCGGCTCATTTTCGTAAAAAACATTGTCGCTAAAACTGAACACCAAATTCACAATATTCGTGGCGGCGTTGTACAGCAGAATATCCACGATCTCGGCATTGAAGACCTCGTGGATCTTGCTGCCCACATTGCGCGTAATGGCGTTGACATCCAGCGTGCGCGACATGGATTCGCTCACGCTGTTAAGAATGGCAAGCTCGGCGGCGCGTTGCTCGGTTTCTTTCAGCAAACGCTGGGTCTCGTTGAAGAGGCGCGCGTTCTCGATGGCGACACTGATCGAGTTGGCGATGGTCGTCAGCAGGCGCACATCCGATTCGCTGAAGGCATTTTCCCGCTCGAGGTTTTGAAGCGAGATCACGCCTTTGACCTCGTCACCGATCATCATCGGCACCCACAACCCGGCTTTCACGGTGACGCTTTGATCCGCGTCTTCGCCGAGATTGACTGAATTGAGCCGGTTGGAATATTCATCGAAATCGCGGTTGACCAACAGCGGCTGGCGCGTGCGGATGACATGTCCGCTGAAGCCGCCGCTGTTCTCCTGCAGTGGCAGCGGGTCCTGATACAGCCTCTCCCCGTTCTCGATGATGTACGGATAGAAGGTCAGGTTCTTCGCCTGGTCATAGATCGCCAGCACCACCGTCTGCGCATCGAAGACATCGCGGATGGTGTCGCCGGTGCGGTCGTAAATGGATTGGATATCGAGCTTGGTATCCAGCCCGGTCAGGATGTTGTTGATGAGCGATAACTCTTCGGCTCTCTGTCTCGTTTCCATCAGCAGGATCTGCGATTCGTCGAACAGCTTCGCGTTCTGGATGGCGATGCCCATGCTCGCCGCAAGCGTGGAAAGCAGGCGCAGGTCATTTTGCTGAAAGGCTTTTTCGCGCTCGAAATTCTGAATGGACAGCGACCCCAATACCTGGTCACCTGACAGGATCGGAATGGCGATGAGAGACTTGGGGAATGAATCGCCTGCCAGCAAGGTCGAGCCGTATTGATGCGCAAGTTCCGCCACGTTCTCGTTGATGAACAGCGTCTCCCGGTTGCGAATGACATAACCGGAAAACCCCGAAAGCGGCTGTTTCTCAGGGTAAATGCGTTCGCCCTTCCAATACATGTAGGGGAACGCGGCGGTGACCGTGGCGGGGTCGTAATACGAAATGATGACCGCCTGCGTGTTGAAGATCATGCGCACTTTTTCCCCGACCAGGTCATAGATGGATTGCACATCCAATTTCGAGGACAAGCCGCGCTGGATGCTGTTGATGATCTCTAGTTCGGTGGCGCGTCGTTGGATCTGGATGAAGAAGTTCGCGTTCTGGATCGCGATCGCGGCTTGCAGCGACAGCTCCTCCAGAAAGCGCATATCCGCGGCGGAGAACAACGCGCCGCCTTCGCGCCAGACCGCCATCACACCGTTGACCGTTTCACCCGCCAGCAGGGGCGCGATGAGCAGTCGTTCATCGCCCACTTTCGCCGTGCCGGGGATCTGCAACGTGCGCGGGTCGCTATTCGTGTCGTTGACGAATTCAGCTGTGCCCGATTTCGCCACCGAACCGATGATGCCTTCGCCGATGTGGATGTAATCTTCCATGATCTCACCGGCAATGTTGCCCTTGGCGACAATGGCGCGCAGGGTCTGGTCATCCCCCTCGGGGAGGTAGATCGCGCTGCTCGAGCCTTTTAGCAGTTCCCGCGCATACGCGGCGATCTTGTCCATCACCACGGTCAGGTCGAGCGTCGCGGAAATATCGCGTCCCACCTCGTTGAGTGCCACCGATTCGCGCGCGTGACGGGAGGCGTCTTCGAACAGGCGCGAATTCTCGATCACCACCGAGGCTTGGTCTGCAAAAAGCTGTAGGAGGCGCAGTTCAGAATCGGTAAAGGTGCGCGGATTGGTGAAGTGGATGTTCATCACGCCGACCACCCGCTGACGGAACTTGAGCGGCAGACCGATCAACGCGCCCGACCAGCCCGTATTTGAATTCTTATAGAGCGGATGCTCGCGCATATCCTCCACGAGGATGATCTCACCGGTCTGCGCCACCTGGTTGGTCATCCCGCCGGGGCGCGGCACGGCAACCGGTTTGCCGTTGATCTTGCCATTGGCGATGGCAGTCCCGAATTTCAATTCATTATTTTCGTAAATGAAGAGGTTGATATTCTCGATGTTCGGCATCAGCGCGGAGGTGCTGATCAGGATCGAATCCAGCGTGGTCGAATAATCGAGATTGGACGACAGGTCGATGCCCGCTTTGCGGATGGCTTCCAACTCGGCGTTGCGCTGCTGGGTTTCCTCCAGCAGGCGCTGTGTCTCGTTCAACAGATGCGCGTTTTCCAGCGCCGCGCTCATCGAGCTGGCGAGTGTCTCCAACAGGCGCACGTCGTTCTCGCTGAACGCGTTCTCGCTGTCCATGTTTTGCAGTGAGATCACCCCGCGCACATCATCGCCGGTGATCAAAGGGACATACATTGCCGATTTGGGGATCAAGGGTCCGAGCAGGAGCTGTGCGCCGTACTCGCGCATCTGCTCTTCCACGCGGTCGTTGAAGACGAAGGTCCGCTTCAGGCGCGCGAGCGATTTCATCAGCCCGCTCATTGGGCGCGGTTCGAGGTATTCCCGCCCGAGCCGGTCGACGTAATAGTTCAGGAATTGTGTTTCGGTCTTGAGGTCGAACGTGGCGATGATGGTCGTCTGCGCCCCGAACAGGTCGCGGATGCGGTCACCGACCAGGTCGTAGATGGCATTCAACTCCAGGTTGGAGGCGAGCCCATCCTGTACACTCTTGATGATGGCAAGCTCCGCCTCACGCTGGCGCAGTTCCTTTAATACCTGCGACAGGGAAGGCGGCTTGGTTGAGGTTTTCTTTTTTTCTGTTTTTGGCGTTGCCTTTTTTGCCTGTCCAGTCTTGGGCATGCTCACCTCTAAGTCAAATTCAGTTTACATAGTCGCGCAAAAATCGTCAATAGCGGGAATAAAAAAACAGGCGCCTCAGCGCCTGTCTGTTATCAATTTGATATGTTCGATGGGGGTCTGGACGACCAGGTCACAGCCGGGCCAGACGGCGTCCACGCCCGCATCGTTCGACCTTTGAACGGCTTCCAGGATTTGAGCTTTATCTCCCTGATAGAGCGTCGCTACCGGGTCGAGATTCCCGAACAGCATCACATCCTTTAACGCCGCCCGCGACTTGACCAAATCCGTCATCTGGTCAACCGAGATGGCATCCGCGCCGGTTGTCGCCAGCAGGTTCATCGCCAACTCCGTCTTCCCGCACACCGACAAGACTCTTGGCTTGGGCAGTTCCCCCGTCAGCTTTTGGATCGCAGGCAGGATCAACTCCGTGAACGGCTTCGGTCCTACAAACCCCGGCGACCCGCCCATTTCGTGGATGGTGATAAAGTCTGCGCCGGAGTTGAAATACGCCTGCCCGACCTTCGCCAGGAAAGAGGAAAGATGAAAGAGGGCATTTCGTACCGACTCAGGGTCTTTCTTGATTTCAATAAAAACATTTTTGGGACGACACACATACAAAAGCAGCGTGAACGGACCGGGGATCATCCCCGAGATCACAATCTCCTTCCCCACATCCTGCTTCACCAACTCTATGGCTTCGCAGATCAACTTCATTCTTCCCCTCTCAAGCAGCTCCGTGAACTCCGTGCTCTCTGTAGTTAATTCTCTCGTGCTCTCAAATTTAACCTTCCCCACCTGCGGAAAGCGCATCCCCTCATCGGCATAATACCGCAGTTCCGCGCCAAGCATTTCAGCAGGAGCGCACAAGTCCAACGGTAGCGCCGCGGAAGGCATCCCCGTCAATTTAAATGTGCTTGCCGCCGCGCGCGCCATCTTCTGCGCATCCATGTGGATCTCGTTGAACGAAAACCCTTCGCTCGCCAACCCCTCTTCCGTGATGTGAATCAACCCACTGAAGGCGGGCTTTGAAGATACCTTCTCACCGTTCAACAACTTCAAGATCTCATCACGCATTAATATCTCCAAAATAAATTACGGATTACGCACACTTGCACCGCGCGCAAGTGCAGGTGTTACGTATCTCGTAACTCGTAATCCGTAACTGACCACTATCTACTGTCCACTGCTTACTGGTTCTTCACTGCCTTCGCAATAGCCGCAATATGTTCCGGGGTATTTCCGCAGCAGCCTCCGACCACTTTCGCGCCCATCTCGACATATTTCCTGGCATAGGTTGCCATGTCTTCGGGACCCATGTCATACACGCCTTGTTCGGTCTCCAGGTCCATGTGGGGGACACCCGCATTCGGCTTGACCCACAGTGGGAAGCCGGGTTTGGTCGCGCCGTATTCTTTCACGACCGCTTCCATGTTATCGAGCGTCGTCCCGCAGTTCGCGCCGATTACCACCGCGCCCATCTCGGAATAGCGCTTGATCACATCCTTCGGCTTGACGCCCATCATCGTGCGTGTGCCGCGGTCATAGCTGAACGACACCACGATGGGCAGGTCAGTCACCGAACGCGCACCTTCAAATGCGGCATTGGTTTCTTCCACCGCGAACATGGTTTCGATCACCAAAAGGTCAACGCCGCCTTCGGCGAGAGCCTTTGCCTGTTCGGCAAACGTTGCCTTGACCTCATCCGCTTCGAGCGGACCATACGGCTTGATGATGCCGCCCACGGGTCCCATCGAACCGGCAACCAGACCGTTGTTCAACGATGCGGCTTTACGGGCAATTTCCGCCGCGCGCATGTTGACTTCCGGTGTGCGGTCCTGATATTTTGAGTCTTTCATGCGCATGCGAGTCCCACCGAAGGTGCAAGTCAGGATGATGTCCGAACCAGCCTGCGCGAACGAACTCGCCAGTTTCAAGATCGTATCCGGGTCATCGATGATGAGGTCCTCGGGGGGCTTGCCTGGCTTGAGCCCCATCTTTTGCAAATTCGATCCCGTCGCCCCATCCGCAACCAGGATTTCCCCGCCGTTCAAGCGCTCTAAAAAATTATTCATTTCATCTCCCGTTGGGGCACGGCGCCGCCGTGCCCTTACAAAAATTATTTGCTCATGAAATTCTTCGCCAGCGGATCCGCTTTGCGATTTGGGATCAGATGCGCGATGTGCGGAAACGGCTCGCTCATGTGCGGGAAGCTCGTCGCCAGCATGAACTGATTTTGGAATTCCGGATCGGTCGGGAGTTCGAAGCGCTCCACCTTGCGAGTGACCAGATCAATCTCATCCCGTTTCTCGATGTTCAACAGCGCGATGCGCGCGCCGTCGCCTGCCGCATTCCCAACCGCATAGACCTTGTCCAACTCGCAATCGGGGATCAAACCGATCAGCATGGCTTTCTCTTTATCGATGTAACTTCCAAAGCCACCAGCGAGGATGATTTTATCAGGGCTTTCCAAATTGCTGCGCTTCAACAACGTCCGCGCGGCGGTGAAGAGCGCCGCCTTCGCCAATTGAATTTGGCGCACATCCTGCTGGGTTATGGGGATGTCTCGTCCGATGGAGGTTTCTTCCTTCCAGGCAATGACGTACTCCCAGCCTGATTCTCCCTCTCGAACGCGCGTCGTATTCAAGTCCTTTTTGAACTTGCCGCGCGAGTCAACAATGCCCGCCCGGAACAACTCCGCCACCGAGTCGATGATCGCTGAACCGCAAATGCCTTTTACATGACCGATGTACTCGGCATGGTCCGTATTCCAGCCTTCCACACCGATGACCTTGTACTTTGGCTCAAGTGTCGTTTCATCAATGTGGACTCGTTCCATCGCGCCGGGTGCGGCGCGCATCCCATATTCCACGTGAGCGCCTTCGAGCGCCGGTCCCGTGGGTGTGGAAGTGCAGACCAGGCGCTTATTATTGCCCAGCACCAATTCCGCGTTCGTGCCGATGTCGATCAACAGCCAATTCTCTTCCTGCTTGTGCGGTTCTTCCGCGAGGATGACCGCGCTCGTGTCCGCGCCGACGAAGGAAGCGATGGTGGGCAGCACGTGAATATTCCCGGATGGGTTGATGTGCAAACCCAGCTCCCTTGCCTTGATATCCACCGACTTGTGAATGGCAGGCACAAACGGAGCCAAGCCTAGATCCTTCGGGTGCAGATTCAAAAGAACGTGGTGCATGGTGGAGTTGCCCACCAAAACCATTTCCAGAATTTCATGCAAACGGATCTTCGCCGCGTGTGCGGCTTGACTCAGCAGTTTATTCAACGTGCTGATGATCGCCTTGTGCAATTTTTCCAGACCATCGGGCTGGTCTATCGCATACTGAATGCGGGACATGACATCCTCGCCATACACGATCTGCGGATTCATTTCCGATTCCGCCGCGAGCATTTCACCGGTTCGAAGGTTGCACAAATACAACGCCACCGTCGTCGAACCGATATCCACCGCCGCGCCGTAACTATCTTCCGCATACCCCGGCTGGACTTCGATGACTTCCTTATCCTTCCAAACCGAGACGGTCACATTCCACTTTGCATCGCGCAGGGTCTTGGATAACGTCCGCAGGCAGGCGTAGTCAATGTCGAGGTCATACCAGCGCGGAAGGTTTTCCTCCGTACCGCGCACGAGCGCCATCGAGGTTTCCAACCCCTTGGCGAGTCGTTCCCAATCTGCAATGGGACGTTCGAGTGTGGGCGGAGTCATCGAGACTAGATATTTTCGAATGGAAGGCTTGACTTCAATGGCGCGGTTGCTCGCGCTCTTGCGGACGATCTGTTTGTTGCCGCGGCTTTCTTCAGGGACGTTGATGAGTACATCCCCGCGAATCTTGCACTGACAGGAAAGGCGCACCTGTCCCACTTCCCAGCCTTTATCCTTTAACAATTTGGGACGGCGCGCAAAGTAGGCGGCTTCCTCCGTCGAGACGGGGGAGACGTTCTCGCGTTTCGAGTCGATGTTGTATTTCTCAAAGCGCCCCTCTTCAATTAAGACCATACACTTGCCGCAGGTGGCATTCTCGGCGCAGATGGATTCGATCTCCACGCCCAATTCACGCGCGGCTGAACGAACAGATGTGCCTTCGTCAATTTGTCCGCGCCGACCGGAGGGTTGCAGGATGATGTTGTGTTTTTTTGTCATGTCATCGCTTGCCGATGTAGGGGCGGGGTTACCCCGCCCCTACATTTTCCCGGCGTGGAATCTCTACCGAAGCCGCAACAGCTTCCAGTTCAGAAAGAAGCGCTTCAGCCACTTCCTCGGGCGTGCCGTCGCGCTCGGTCCACTGTCCGCGTTTGTATTGCTTTGCATAATCCGTTGTGGATGTTGCCCCGATCGCCATCGCGTACGCGTCGATCTTGTTTTGAATTTTTTGCGACAGTTCCTTTTTGATCGTGCGTCCATCCCCTTCAACCGTAAAGGACTGGGGAATGTCTTTCCAATACATAACTCGGTATTTTGCCATTGCGTATATCCTTCTTAAATTATATATAATTTCCAAGAGGTGATTTTACGGGAGGATGGGCTGAGGGTCAATACCATAAGGAGGCACATTATGCTAGAATCACTCAACTTTAATGGTTGAATGATGAACTGCCCAAACTGTCAGACGGTAAACCCGAATGCCGCTAAGTTTTGCATGAACTGTGGAGAATCCCTTGCGGAGAGTTCCCACGCAAAGGACGGGAGTCAACGCGCCGTTGAAAATATAAGTGGGGAAAGATCGCAATTCAAATTAGACCGTTACCTACCCCAGGAATTAATTTCGAAACTTGAAGCTGCGCGTTCCCATAACTCGATGGCGGGTGAACGCCGCGTCATTACGATGTTGTTCTGTGATGTGAAAGGTTCCACCGCCGCCGCCGAAAAAGTGGACCCCGAAACCTGGACGGACATCATGAACGGCGTGTTCGAGTTTATGATCCGCCCGATCTATAAATATGAAGGTCTCGTCCCGCGGCTGATGGGTGACGCCATCCTCGCGTTTTTTGGCGCGCCGATCACTCATGAAGATGATCCGCAGCGGGCGGTGCTGGCGGGATTGGAAATTCAAGCGGGGATCAAACCCTACGCGGAGGAGATCCGCCTCAGACACGGACTTGAGTTTGGACTACGGGTCGGAATTAATACCGGGCTGGTGGTTGTCGGCGAGATCGGCTCAGACTTGCGGATGGAATACACCGCCATCGGCGACGCCATCAACCTCGCGGCGCGTATGGAGCAAACCGCGCAGGTGGGCACGATCCAAATTTCGGATGAGACATATAAATTGGTCGCGCCATTCTTTGACGTGGAACCATTGGGCGAAGTGGAAGTCAAAGGAAAATCGGCGCCGATAAAGACGTACCGTGTGCTGGGAACTAAATCCGCACCCGGTCATTTGCGCGGATTGGAAGGGTTGACTTCTCCGCTGGTTGGGCGCGAGGCGCAGCTAGGGTTGCTCAAAGCTCGGATGAAGGATTTGGCTGAGGGAACAGGATCCGTTGTCGCCGTGGTGGGTGAGGCGGGGCTTGGAAAATCCACATTGATCGCTGAGTTGAAGAAGTCGCAAAACGATTCCGATCCCACCTGGCTGCGAGGGGACTCTTTATCCTACACGCGCTCGATTAGTTACTATCCATGGCGGCAGATCATCCGTCAGTCAGTGAATACAAATGAAAATGATGCTCCTGCTGAAGTTCGCGCAAAGCTTAGCCGCATTTCATCAATTGATCTGCCTTTTATTGAGGCGATACTTGCAGTGGAAAGTGAAGAGAGCGCAAACATTGTCGCGGGCTTTCAAGGTGACGCATTCAATCAATGCATGATCGATGCCACACGCGGCTTCATATGCGGACTGGCGGCGGAAAGACCGCTGGTGGTTGTCTTCGATGACCTGCATTGGTCTGACGAAGCCTCGTTGAATTTACTGCTCAACGTCGCAGACTTGAGCGCTTCCCAACCGATTCTTTTCATTTGCATGTCGCGCCCCGATACGACTGCCGCGAGTTGGAAAGCAATTCAAATGATGAAAGAAAAGCTGACGGGTGATTTTCATTTCATTGACCTTGCGCCATTGCTGGTGGATCAAACGGAGGTTTTGCTAAACAACCTGCTTGGCGTGAAAGACCTGCCGAAATCCATTTTGGAATTGATCGTTGATAAAGCACAAGGCAACCCGTTTTTTGTGGAAGAGATCATCCGCTCGCTCATTGAAACAAAACAACTCATCCGCGAGAACAGCCATTGGAAAGCAGCGACGGACTCAGCAAAGATTTCCCTGCCGAATACATTGCGGGGTGTGTTGAGCGCCCGCATCGACCGCCTGCCTGAGACATCCAAACACGTCCTGCAAAATGCGGCGGTGATCGGGCGTCTCTTCGATGTGCGCGTCCTAAAACCGTTGACCAGCCTCAACGGCGGACTCGATACGCAGATCCAATACTTGCGGGAAGTCAGCCTGATCGAAGCGCTCCAGAACGAGTACGCTTTTCGTCATGTGCTCATTCAGGAAGCGACGTACGAATCCATCCTGATTAAGAAACGCGCCGAGTTGCACCGGAAGATCGGCGAGATCATGGAAAGCCTGTACGCCAGCCGTATCGAAGAATTTGCGCCTTTGCTTGCCTATCATTTTTACAGCGCAGGCGACGAACGCTCGTTGAAATATGACAGCATCGCAGGTGAAAAATCCGCGCGTTTGTATGCCAACGCCGAAGCCGCGACCCACTTCCGCCGCGCGCTGGAAGTGGCGAGGCGCATGAATGCTAAAGTCGAAAAGATACTCAGCCTTTTTACTCAACTGGGCTCCGTGCTTGAATTAAGCGGTCGCTTTGAACAAGCGCTGGAAACGTACGAAGAAATGCAGGTTTTCGGTCGTGAACGTAACGAACGTTCCATCGATATGAAAGCGTTGATGGCAAAAGCCACGATCTATTCGATCTTCTCACAATTACACAACCCGGCGCTGAGCGAAAGAATGTTAATCCAAGCCCTGGAAATTTCGGCGGAGATCGGGGATCGCGCAACGCAGGCAAAACTCAATTGGAACTTGATGATCACCTTCCTGTTCTCGAAGCGATTGGAGGAAGGTCTCAAGTATGGCGAAACCGCATTGAAGTTGGCGCGTGACCTGGGAGACCCTGAACAACTTGCCTTTGTATTGAACGACCTTTGCCGGTTGTATACCTGCATGGGCAGGTTTGACGAGGCATATGCTGCGATCACCGAAGCGCGCAGGATGTGGATCGAGCAGAACAATCAGGTGATGCTCGCCGATAGTCTGGGTTCGGAGGCGGAGGCGGCGTATAACGCGGGCGATTTTGCCCGTTCGTTTCAAAATAGTGAAAATGCCCTCCAAATTAGCGAGAAGATAAAAAATGTTTGGGGGCAATCCTACGACCGTATGTTGATGACGTTTGTTCTCCTTCAACAAGGACAACTTGGTAAAGCCATTCCTCTGGGCGAGCACAGCACACAACAGGCTGACGAGGCGGGCTTGATCGCCAGCAGTATCACCCTCCGCTCCGAACTGGCATGGATCTATGCGTTTTGCGGCGCGTTCGAAAAAGCATTTTCATTGGTGTCACAAGCGGAGCAATTCGCGGAATCAAAACAACCTGCCTGGCGGTCATTTCCGCAGGCGGCGTTGGTGCGCATTCATTTGCTTAATAATGATATCGAGTCTGCTCAACGCGCGGCTGGAAACGAGCCGCTGCAGCCGACTTCGATCCCATATGCACGCTTCACGATTTTTGTCGTCCTTGCAAATATCGAACTGGCATATGCCAAAGGTGAATATGCCACTGCCTTATCGATGACCGATAAATTACTGGACGAAGTTACGCCTCTGACTCGTTTGGATGTTCCCGATGCCCTGCGCTGGAAAGGTCTCATCCTCACCAAACTGAATCGTGACGACGAAGCGCTTCGAGTCTTAACCGATGCCTGTTTACGCGCCCGTAGAATTGGTGCGAACCTCCAACTTTGGCTCTCCTACGCCGCTCTTGCGGATGTCAACGTAAAACTTGGCAGGGAAAAAGAAGCCGAAGACAACCTTGCCGAAAGCCGCCGATTCGCGCAGCAGATGGCAGAATCACTGCGTGAGATTGGACTCGCTGAAACTTTTTTGAACCAGCCTCAAGTCAAGAAATTGATGCGATGATTATTGCATGCGGCTTCTCAGGCAATCAAGTCCGCCTGGATGTAAACATCCAGGCTATTCCTACCAAGCCGACTGAAAGTCGGCTAATCCGCTTTAGCGGATTTTGTATGTGTAGCCCGACGGTTTATCGTCGGGCTTAGGTGAATGAATGAATCGTCTCGCATCCCTCCTAAATATCCGCGCTGACGAAGGACGGCTTGTCTTTCTGGTCGCCATCCTCTTTGCCTGCATTCAAGCGGGGCAGGGTATGGGCGACAACGCCGCCTCGGCATTGTTCCTCCTGCGCTACGGCGTGGATTTTTTGCCGTACATGTATCTTTTCCTCGGGGGTCTTACATTCCTTACCACGTTGGTTTACTCCGCCGCCCTCGGACGATTTGACAAAGGTAAATTCTTTTCCTCGCTGATCGCCATCTTCATCGGCTTGTTGATCCTCGAACGCGCCGCGATCCTTTTTCCATTCGCATTACTATACCCCATCCTCTGGTTGACCATCAACGGCATCAGCATGATCCTCGGCACCTTCGTCTGGAATCTCGCAGGCGAAGTCTGTGACGCGCGTCAGGCGAAACGGCTCTTTCCATTATTCACCAGCGCGGGGATTCTCGGCAGTGTCATCGGCAATGCGGTCACGGGTGTCGTTGCCCGCCTGCTCGGTACGGACAATCTGCTTCTTTTATATGCCGTTTTGCTAGGTATTTCATTCTTCCTTACACGTGCAATCGCCAGTGGATATTTCCAAAAAACAAACCTCTCCAAAGAAGGATCGAATCTCTGGAATGACCTTCGCGCAGGCTTCGACTTCGTACGCGTCTCGCCGCTGATGCGCTTGATCGCTTATTCGTCTGTCTTGTTCTCGGTGTTGTTTTTCGCAGTGACATTTCCCTTTAATAAAGTGGTGACTGCCTCCTTTTCAGATGAAGCAGGCGTGGCAGGATTCTTCGGTCTCTTTAATAGCATCACCACTGCATCCACATTTCTCGTATCGCTTTTTCTTGCCAGCCGCATTTACACGCGCCTCGGAATTATCAACGGCGTGTTCCTTATGCCGCTCACTTATTTTTTCTCCTTCGCAATTTTTGCGGGATTCTATGATCTCAACGGCGCAGCGATTGCGCGTTTTGCACAGCTTGTCATTCTCGCCGGTATCGCGGGCACGGCTTGGAACGCGCTCTTCAATGTTGTCCCATCGCAACAACGCGGACAAGTCCTGGCGTTCATCAATGGCGTCCCTTCACAGATCGGCGTGGCATTATCAGGCATTCTGCTCATCGTAGCGGGACAGGCGTTTACCGTCCAGCAGATTTTTTTGATCGGCGGGGTCTTAACTCTCGTGTGCGGAGTTTTTATCTGGCGTATGAGGAACGCCTACGCCCAGGCTTTGATCGCGGCTCTTCAAGCGGGTCGTCTCGAGGTCTTCAACGCGAGCGGTACTGCCTTCACCGGTTTTCAAGGTGACGCCGCCGTGCTGGAGGTTGCCACGCGAGCCTTGCAGGATTCAAAACCGACCACACGCCGACTCGCCGCCGAAATGCTGGGACGCATGGAATCGGACTCGGCCATCCCGCATCTCACGCGCTTGCTCTCTGACCCGGAGCCTGCGGTGCGGGCTTCGGCAGTTTCCTCGCTGGGAGCTTTGTGCGCGGACTCTGCTGCCAGCGACATCCTTTCCCTGCTCAATGACGCCTCTGACCACGTCCGCGAAGAAGTCCTCGCCGTACTCCCAAAACTGAGAGTGACGAATTCTTCTGAATTGATCTCTAAAATCTCCGGCTTGATGAGAAGCGATTCGTCGCTGTCCGTGCAGACCAAGGCGCTCGTTGCTCTCGCCAAACTTGGCAAAGTTGATGAAGCCATTTCAGATCTAAATCTCCGCCTCAACTCAAATGATCCTCAGATCCGTATTTCCGCGTTGGAGATAGTTGCGCAAATCACCCCATACTTGAACCATTCTTTGGATCCAAGACCGATTTATCAGGCTCTCGAAAATTCTTCCGCGCCTACCCGCCGCGCTGCAATTTCAGCGATTGGAAGTTTGAAAGATGCATCTGTCAGTAAAACTCTGGTCAACTATTTAACCGACTCGGATGAAGGTGTACGTCAAACCACGGCTGGTGTCTTGCGCAAACGGAATATCGAAAGCCGCGCGTTGGTCCTCGATCTCATTGATAAAGACCCCGCTGCCATTGACTCCGCCCTCGACGCGCTTGCTCCGGGAGATCCCAAAACGCTTGCTCCCTTGCGCGGATATGCCAAACATGAACTTGAACGCGCGCGGACGCTGCGAAACCAATCTGCCAGCATTCCATCTACCGGGCGTGCGGCAAATTTCCTGCATGATTGTCTCCGCAGGCAGGCTTCCATCTGCGAAGGGCGGCTCATTAAAACTGTCGGCTTGTTCGGCGATGCGCGCACGATGGAACTTGTTCGCAAGAGCATGAACGGGACGAATATCGAAAACCGCGCCGCCGCCCTCGAAGCGTTGGATACGATCGGGGATAAAGGACTGGCGAAGAGCGTCGTTTCGCTTCTCGAATCAGAGCCAACGCCACCCCCCGCCTCCGATGTGATCGCTGTGCTGTTAAAAAACGCAGACCCCTGGGTTCGAGTAATGGCAATTCGTTCCACATCCGAACTTGGCTTGCGGGAATTCATCCCCTTGTTACGTCAACTCAAATCTGGCTCGGACGTATTTCTGCGCGAAGCCGCACACGGCGCATTGACCGAATTTGACGAGGAGACACCCATGGATACCTTGAAAACCGTTTCCATCCTGGAACGCATTTTATTGCTGCGGGAGATCCCCATCTTTGCAGACCTTTCCCCCGACGATTTGAAACTTGTGGCGGAAATTGCCCGTGAAGAATGGGTTCCGCAGAACACGAATATATTTAATCAGGGCGATGTGGGGAATATGATGTACGTGATCGTGGAAGGACACTTGCACGTCATTAGCAACGTAAATGGGAAAGAACAGGTTGTGGCGCAGCGAAGCAATGGCGATTTCGTCGGTGAAATGGCAGCCATCGAATCCGCGCCGCGTTCGGCGACTCTGCGCGCCCAGACTGATTCCCGCCTGCTGGCGATCGATGGGGAAACCTTTAAAAGGATCTTATATGAACGCCCTGATGTTTCCTTTGCGGTGTTGCGCAGTCTCTCCCGCCGGTTGAGGGAAATGACCGGCTA
>CAYJPO010000029.1:27076-28763 GCA_964372045.1 uncultured Anaerolinea sp. | reverse complement strand
TCCTTCAAACTCACACCGCCGCAGGTGACGAACTCTTCCTTGAATTGTCCCTTGCCTTGAATCCGAAATTCACCGGCAGTAAGTTCCTGGGCAAGTTTTTGAATTTCCGCTTTGGAAACATCCGCCCAATTTTTGTCGCCGATGAAATACACCAACTGCTTCCACAAGCGGATCGGAACTTGTGAGAACGCGGCATGCGCCGCGATTTTCTTGCGTGCGTTTTCGTGCCAATCCTTGTTGCGCTGTAAAACTTCCAGCGCCGCATCGGGCTTGTAGTCGCCGAGCCAGTTCACGGTGAGAGTCGAGGCGTATTTCTTTTCAAATAAAATTCGCGCGCCCCAGGCGGAGAGTCTCAGTACGGCGGGTCCGCTCATGCCCCAGTGGGTGATGAGCAGTGGACCGCGCGCGGTGAGCGAATCCATTTTCAAGGTCACATCCTCCACCGAAACGCCCGCCAGATCGTGGAGGCGTTTGTCTTTAATGTTGAACGTGAACAACGACGGAACCGGTTCCAGGATGGTGTGCCCAAGCGAGCGGATGAGGTTGAGCGATTTGCGATCGCCGCCGGTGGCGAATAATAATTTTCTGGTTTGGATCAATTGCGTTTGTGCTTCTCTCTGAACTTCAACTTTGAATCCACCCTTCGGACTTTTTTCCACGCTCAAAACGGATGCGCCCAACTCGACGCGCACGCCTGCTTGTTTTGCGGAAAATTTCAAGGTGTTGGTGATGGTGCTTGAGTCGTCACTGACCGGGAACATGCGTCCATCACTTTCGGTTTTGAGTCGCACGCCGCGTTCTTCGAACCACTCGACCGTGTCTTTGGGTTGAAAGCGCGTGAATGCGCCGCGCAGTTCATTGCCTCCGCGCGGATAGTAGGTGATGAGTTTGGCTGGTTCGAAGCAGGCATGTGTGACGTTGCACCGCCCGCCGCCGGAGATGAGGACTTTGCCTAGCGGCTGGCTGGCTTTTTCGAGGATGAGCACACGCAGCTCAGGGTTGAGCTCTGCGGCGCGGATGGCAGCGAAGAATCCCGCTGCGCCTCCGCCGATGATGACGACGTCCCAGATGGGTGAGATGGGTTTGGACATAATGTTGATGTCAGTATAACCGACATGGTTGTCATTGCGAGGAGGGCATAGCCCAACGAAGCAATCTCAGCATTGATCCAAAGATTGCTTGCTGCTGCGCGGCAAACGTTTGGCTCTTCGAGGTTCGCGATGACGTGAAAATATCAGATCAAGATCGGACTATTTCCCCGTAGATGATCCGGGCGTGTGAGCAGCCACAGCACCCACTGGGCGACATCGTCAGTCGTCAGGTTTGGTTTCCCTTCCGAATCGAGCGGATTGGACACCGCCACTCCCGGCGACAGGATGTGCGTGCGGATTCCAAACTCGTTGTTCTCGACGCGGATGAGTTCCATCAGCGTTGTTAATCCGTGCATGGCGACACCGTATGCGCCATCTTGTTGATAAATCCCCAATGCAGAGTCCGAACCGATCGCCATGATCTCGCCGTGCTTTTGTTCGCGCATAAACGGCAGCGCGGCGCGCGCCATCAGGAACGGTTCGCGTACGTTGGCGTTCATCACCAAATCCCATGTCTTGACGTTGTGGCTGTGGATCATCCCGCCGCTCCAAAATGGCGAGACGAGGATCAAAATATCCAACCCGCCGAACGCGGA
>CAYJPO010000029.1:6815-26976 GCA_964372045.1 uncultured Anaerolinea sp. | reverse complement strand
CGCCGCTCCAAAATGGCGAGACGAGGATCAAAATATCCAACCCGCCGAACGCGGACTTGGTTTGCTCAACGATAGTTTGAGTCTCTTCCAATGTGTCGAGGTCTGTGACGCGCGAAATGACCTTTCCCCCGCTTTCCTTGATTTTCTTTGCAGACATATCGAGCAAGTCCACTTGTTTGCCGCACAGGCAAATGTTCACGCCAGCGTTCGTCAGTGTCAGTGCGACGGTCCCCGCCAGTTCCGTGCTGCCACCGGTGATAATTGCAGTCTTGCCTTGCAGGGATTTTGTCATTTATTTCTGCTCTTGTGTGGGCATAATATTCGTTCCCGCCACCGCATCGCTGACGGCGTCGCCGATGAGGTTGATGGAGAGAACGGCGAGAAAAATTCCAAGACCGGGGAAGACCGTCAGCCACCACGCCTGGCGCACGAATTTCATTCCGGCATTGAGCATCGCGCCCCATTCGGCTGTGGGCGGTTCCGCGCCGAGGCCGAGGAAGTTGAGCGCCGCGCCCGCCAAAATGGAGGAACCGATCCCAAGCGTGATGAGCACAAGTAATGTGCGGATCGAGTTGGGTAAAATGTGCCTGACCAGGATCCGCGCATCGGAACTGCCAAGAGCTTTGGCGGCTTCGATGTAGGTCATCTCGCGGAGAGCGAGGACACTGCTGCGCGTCAGGCGCATGAACGACGGCACGAACGCAATGCCAATTGCCAGCATGGCATTGGTGATCCCCGGACCAAGAATGGCGATGATGGCGAGCGCCAGCAAAATATCGGGGAATGCCATCAGCACATCGGTGAACCACGAGATGAACGAATCCAACCAGCCGCCGAAATAGCCGGAGGTTAATCCCAGCGTGATGCCGATCAACGCGCCGATGGTGATGCCGACCAGACCAACCCGCAGAGAAAGTTGTCCGCCGTAGAGGAAGCGGGTGAAATTATCGCGCCCGACGTTGTCTGTGCCCATGGGATATTCGAGGCTGGGAGCCTGCAAAGCCACCGAAGGTTTATTCTTGTTCGGGTCTTTGTCGGTGAAGAGCGGCGCGCCGTAGGAGATGAAGATCAGCACGGTCAATAGAATCCCGCCGATCTGCGCGCTGCGATTGCGAAGGATCTGTTTGATCAGGCGCTTGCCGGGGGAGTTGGCTTGAATGGGAGTCGGAGAGAGGTCAGCGGTCATTTGAGGCGGATCTTCGGGTTGAGCAAAACATAAGTGATGTCGGTCAGCGTGTTGATGAGCACGTAGATGGCGGCGGTGACGAGCACCACGCCTTGTACCATTGGGTAATCACGGCTGTAGATGGATTGGACCGCCAACCGTCCGATGCCCTGACGCGCAAACATCGTCTCGACGATGGTCGCGCCGCCGAGCAGGTACGCCATCTGCAAGCCGACGAAGGTCACCACGGGGATAAGTGCATTGCGCAGCGCATGCTTGAGGATGACCCAACGTTCGGGCAAGCCTTTTGCCCTGGCGGTGGTGATGTATTCCTTGTTGAGCACATCGAGCATACTGGCGCGCACCATGCGGGCGACGACCGCGGCTTCGGGGAGTCCCAGGGTCAGGGCGGGCAAAAAGAGATCGGCGAAGGAAGAGCCGTTCGAAATGCTCGGGAACATTTTCAACTTCACAGAGAAGAAAAGGATGAGCAGGAGTCCCATCCAAAAGGTCGGTATCGAAAGTCCGCTGACCGAGATACCCATCACCAGCGTATCGAACCACGTGCCGTGGCGCAGGGCGGCGAACAATCCCAAAATGCTGCCGATCGTCAATGCCACCGAAAGTGCGGACATTGCCAACGCGAAGGTGCTCGGCAGTTGCTCGGCGATGGCTTCGGAGACCGAGAGATTGTTGCGGATCGACTTGCCGAGATCGCCGCGCAGGGCATTGCCGAGATAGCGCCCATATTGCACGTAGAGCGGATCGTTCAAGCCGAGCTGCTCACGCAGTTCGGCAACTTTTTCTTCGGTTACTTTTTGGCGTCCGAGGATCGCCATGGTGACATCGCCCGGCACAAGGTGGATGACCGAAAAGACCAGCACCGAAATACCGAACAGCACCAGGATGGATGTGAAGAGACGCCGGACGAGGTAATTGAACATTCAGGTTTATGGTTTGTGAATGCGCCGCGTTTCTTGAAACGCGGCGCATTCATAGCATTACTTATTGTGTGATGGAAATGTCGTAGAGCAAGGGATAGCCTTCAAGGTCGAAGGTGAAGCCTTGAACGGAGGGCGACGTGAGGTAGGACGTGTTCACGGTGAACATCGGAATGGCGAGCGCATTTTCCATGATGATGTTCTGCGCGGTGATGTAGTCCTGCTTGCGGGCGGCTTCGTCGGTGTTCGTGTCCGCATCGGCGAGCGCCGCATCGAGCTCCGCGTTTGTGAAGTTCGACCACGCGCCGCCGCCGTTGTTATTCTCTGAGTGATAGAGGTAGCGCAGCGGGGACGGATCGGGGCGGGTCCAGTACATGTAGACGAGGCTGTAGTTTCCGGCGAGAAGTTCTTCGTAGGCGGCGCCGTCATCCATGGAGCGATACTGCACATCGAAGCCCGCTTCCGCGAGGTAGCCGATCAACAGTTCGTTGAAGGCTTCAGACCAGGCAGGGTTATCGGGCCAGTCGATGGTGAGCGTCGCGCCGTCTTTTTCGCGGACGCCATCGCCATCGGAATCGACCCAGCCGGATCCTTCCAGCAGACTCTTGGCTTCGTCGAGGTTGAAGCTGTACATGCTCGCAGCCGCTTCATCATATGCCCAGGTGGAGGGGGAGATCACGCTGGTCGCGGGCAAGCCGAGGCTTTGGAAGGCGGTGGTCGCAAGTTCTTCCTGGTTGACCGCGAGGATCATCGCCTTGCGGACGTTGATGTCATCGGTCGGTGCCTTGGCGGCGTTGATCATCAGGATGGCGGGAATGCCAGGCTGTGCAAAGGTCTCGATGGAAGCGGTCCCGGACTCAGCCAAAGCGATGGCGTCGAGGGAAGGCGGTTCACTGGCGATGAGGATCTCACCGGTCTCGAACGCGGTCAGACGCGTGGCGGCTTCGGGCAAAATGCGGAAGACGACCTGGTCGAGCAGTGCAGGTCCCTGATGAGAGGCGAACTCGGGTCCCCAGTTGTAATCGGGGTTGCGTTCGAGCACGATCTGAGACTGCGCATCCCACTGCACGAACTTGAACGGACCGGTGCCGACAGGGCTGCGTCCATAATCCGCGCCGGATGCTTCCAGGGCGGCGGGCGAAGAAATGCTCAACCACTGGCGGGAAGCATCGCGCAGGAACAGCGGATAGGAAGCGCCGAACTTGACGGTGACAGTGTAATCATCCACCACAACGGTTTCGACGTAGGCATGATCGGTCAGCAAAGATTTGCCGCCGGATTCAAGGATCGCTTCGCTGTTGATGTGATCGAAGGACGCCTTGACCGCTTCAGCGGTGAACGGCGTGCCGTCGTGGAAGGTCACATCATTGCGCAGGGTGAAGGTGAACTCGGAGTAATCCGCGTTCGGTTCCCAGTCGCTGGCGAGCCCCGGGTGCAATTCGCCGTCCGGGGAGATGGACAGGAGCGAATCAAAGATGTTCATCAAAATGAACTGCTCTTGCACGTACACGGCGTCACCAGGGTCGAGCGTTTCCGGCTCGATGGGAATGCCGAGGGTGAGGGTTCCGCCTGAAACGGCAGGGGCTTCGGTGGCGGCTTCGGTCGCTTCCACTGCAGGCGCTTCAGTAGCCTGTGTGCCCCCGCCGCATGCGGCTAATAACAGTCCGATCAACATGATGACGGACAACCCCTTGAGTAAGGTGCTTTTCATTTTTTCTCCTTGCTTTGGTTGGGAAGTGATGGATGGGTTTCGGCGATTCTTAGATGAACGTTTCCACCATGGCGATCATCCGAGCGCGATTTTATCACGGTCAGCAATTCAAATTGTATTTTCACAACAAAACGACGGATTTGTTGAATATCTTCCTTTGGCGCAGATTCCCATAATTTCAGCAGTTGTTCATTACAATTGGTGAAAACGACCAATCCCATTTTGAGGGCGACGCCAGATATGATGACCGAACAAGAATTTTTGGAATATTTGGACTCGCACGGGTTTGCCTACCAGCGCCTTGAACATCCAGCCGTGTTTACCTGTGCCGAAGCCGAAGCGCATCACCCGGACCTGGAAGCGGTACACACCAAGAACCTTTTCCTGTGCGATAAAAAGGCGCGCCGATTCTTTCTCGCGGTGACAGCCTGTGAGAAGACCGTCAAGCTTGATGATCTCGCCGTCCAGTTGGGTATTTCTCACATCCGCTTCGGCTCGGAGGAGAATCTTCTGCGCCTGCTGGGAGTGACGCGCGGCTCGGTCACGATGATGGCATTGGCAAACGACAAGGAACATCAAGTTGAGTTGTGGGTGGATAAGGAAATTTGGGACAGTGAATACTTTCTCTCTCATCCGCTCGTAAATACCGCCACCCTTGTGCTTGCAAAATCAGAATTGGTGCGCTTCTTTGAATTGACGGGTCACACCCCGCACTTTTTTTAGAAAATGTAATCTTGGAATCCAGAAGTTCCCTGGACAGTCCGCCAGGACAGGCTACTTCTGGATGATTACTCCCGCAAGCAGAACTTGCGGATTCCTAAAACGAGCCGGATAGGTATGAACTATCCGGCTCGTTGCGTGTCAAATTCCGATTACGGCAGCGGGAAACAATTTCCGCTGTTCAGTTGCACCGAGTGATTCGGGTTTGCGATCAACGCGCACATCTGCGTCGCGCCGCCCGGGCGGTTGGATACGCCGTATTGAGTGAACGGTGAAGGTCCATAGGATTTGTACGTCAACTTCCACGGACCGGAACCGGGAGAACCAGCCTGGTCAGGCGGGACCGTATCGAAGAACATGTGGACGTGCAGGTTCGAATCCGGCGGTTCGTTGAAGACCGAATAATCCACCACATAAATGTTGTTTTCAAGGGTGATGCCATTGATCACAACATAGGGACCGGCAGGTGTCGGGGTGACCGGTATCGCTGTGTCGGTTGGGATCTCAACCACAGCGGCCTCAGTCGTTGCGACGGGAATGTCAGTATTGATGACCACAGCGACCGGTTCCGTGGGCGGGGTTCCTTCTCCACCGCCGGTGGCGATGAGCCGGCTGACGATGTACCCCGCGCCCACCAGCAAACATAATCCGCCGACTAGACCGCCGATAATGAGCGGCAATGCCAGCCCGGATTTTCTCGCCTGTGGCGGCGCCTGTTGAACCGCAGAGCTTCCCGTCGCCTGGTACGTACCGGTGCCCGGTCGTTGAAGCGGAGCGCTCTCCACGTAGGTGCCTTTGGATTGCGGGATCGGTCCCTGTTCAACATACGTGCCTTTGCTCTGTATTTGCGGTTCGTACGCAGTCGCCCCTTTGAGGTTCGCCGAGGTGACGGGTGACTCATCCATCATCGTTGCGGCGGGAGCGGGTCCGGTCCCAGCGGCGCTAACTCGTCCGAGCGCGTTCCGAAGCGCCGCCGCCATTTGCGCAGCGGTCTGATAGCGTTGATTCGGGTCCTTTGCCAACGCTTTATTGATGATCGCCACCAGGGCTTCGGGCACATCGGGATTAAGCTGCCGCACATTCGGGACAGGGTCATTGATGTGCATCATCATCAGGGTCATCGCTGACTCCGCTTCGAAGGGCGGACGTCCGCTGATCATTTCGAAGAGGGTCACACCGAGGGAATAAATATCCGTACGTCGGTCAGGTTGTTCGCCTTTGATCTGCTCCGGTGACATGTACATGGCGGTGCCGACCACAGCCCCGGTGGCAGTGTGGCGCTGACTGCCAACGATCTTGGCGATGCCGAAGTCCATCAAGATCGCCTGCCCAAGCAGGTTGATCATGATGTTGGCGGGCTTGATATCGCGATGGACCATGCCGCGCTGATGGGCGTAATCCACAGCATCGCAGACGTTCGCCATGTATTCCATCGCCTGCGTGGGGGCTAACCGGCGGTTTGCATCGTTCAACCGTTTGAGGTGTGCCTGGATCGTTTCACCGGGCACGAACTCCATCACCATGAAATAAGTATCGCCGTCCCGGTTGAAGTCATGCACCTGGATAATGCCGGGATGTCGCAGCTGAGCGACAACAGCGGCTTCCTCCTCGAAGCGTTTGACGAAGTCCGAGTTACTCGATAGATGAGGATGAATCATCTTGACCGCCACCACCCGCTTCAAATTGGGATCCTGGGCTTTGTAGACCGCAGACATCCCGCCCTGCCCAAGCATTTCCTCGATCAAATAACGATTGCCAAGTGTTTTTCCGATCCAATTCGATGTTGACATTTCTACTCCCAAAAAATAAAAGTCAGTTCATACCGTATGCTAATGCATCCGATTCTTAACTATCGATCAGGAACAACCAGCCGTTATTGAACTTGCATTCTGTTTTCCTGCCTGATTCGCTCAACGCGACGAGTGCGATAAAGCCGCGCTCGAAGACCGTCTCGGCATTGTTGAAAGCGCGCTGACGAGAGTTGTAATCCGCCTGCATCTGCTGGACGATGAGGTCATATTCAAGCTTGTTCGCCTGATATTCCGCCTGTGCCGCGGGGTCTGCGTTGGCGGCTGGTTTCTGCGGCTCTTCCGGGAATGCCGGGTAGGGCGGCGGCGTGCTGGGGTCCACTTCGCCGATCAACGTGCCGTTCGTGTAGATCCAAAAATGATTGCCGCGACCGACGAGCGTCAGACGATTGGTCGAGTCATTTGCCCAATCGAAGGTCTTGTCTTTGTAGCGGGCATAGATATCCCTGCCGGTGACCACTTCGCCATTGTCCATGGTCGCAAAGAGGAAATGTCCGCTGGCGACGCGGGTGATGATGGCAACATATTGATCGAGTGCCGCCTCATTGCCATCTGAACGGACTACAAATCCGCAGCCGGAGGTACTGCCAACCGTGTTCCATGTGATGTCGGCAGAAACGACAAAATCCTTGGCGACGGTACCGATATAGTAGTTAATGTATTCGAACTGGTGATAACCGGAGGCATCCAATGTCACGGGCGGATGGACCCATCCCAGCTTGCCTTCGGTGGGCTGGACTCCGTACTTAGGTAATTCCGCGAGGATGGGCGCGAACGCCCCGGCCGTTGCGGTTTGTGCGGCGGGGTCGAGCGCGAACGCCCATGTGCCCGCCGCTTGTGCGGTCTCTGCGATGGCGGCAGCATCTGCTCCTTGTGCTTCCGCAGTTTCAGCTGCATAGACCTGGTTGCTGATCGCATCCAGAGTCGCTTGTTTCGCGAGATCGCTGCTGCTCGATCCACCACATGCCAGTGTCATCAAGATCAGCAAGACCAGACCGAGTGAAAAACGATATTTTTGCATTGCTAAATTACATCCTTGCGCTTTTGAAGGAAGAGGATCGCCACGAACAGGATCACGATGATGACACCCTGTACCGTCCACGTGTAAATGATCTTGGCGATGTATCCGGTGGTATCTTCCTTGTCCACGTACATATAGCCGACGCCGTTATAAAAATTGCGGATGACACCTTCCGCCGGTGCGACTGCCACCTGTAATTCCGCGCGCTGTGTTTCGTATGCGACGCGGTCTTTTTGGTATTGGTCCACCTGCAATTTATATTCGTTGACTTGCGCTTCGTATTCTTTCAACTTGGCGAAGAAATCCGCCATGGCGATATTGTCAGATTGGTTCTCCGGCTCTGTCGGGCGGACGGGTTCCGGTGGCAGCGGCGTCGGTTCAGAGGGGAGGGGTTGGTCCACAGCGGGAATGGCGAACTTGCCGATGCCCGGGTGGTCGCAGTTCTCTTCTTTGAGCATGTTCACGCCCATGCAGCGGCAGCCGGTATCGAGCTTGTCTTCCAACGACATCGCATTGCGGACGTCCGGTGGAAGCGCCCAGCAAATATCCGCCGCCACATCCGAGCCGGGACCGGTAATGCCCATCAAGGCTTCGAATGCCCATCTGGAAGAGATTGGCGCGCTGATGAATCCCGGCACCGGCACCAGGGCTCCCGCCAGCACGATCTGCGGCAGCATCAGCATGATGACCAGCAGCGGCGCGGAACTTGCATTTGGTGCAAGTGCCGAGGCGAAGAGACCGAGCATCATTCCGGCAAGCGTTGCCAGCGTCATGGTGATGTACACCTGAACGAACTCCAGCGCTCCGCCGGGCATTTCGAATGCGAGGTAATGCACGATGGTGTACGCCGCCGCCTGATAGAACGCCAGCAGCGCCGCCACCCATATCTTTGACATCACGTACGGCAGGATCTTCAAATTGACAAGCCGTTCGCGTTTGTAAATGTCGGCTTCCTTGACGATCTCGCGCATCTGCGAGATGCCGCCTACCATGATGCCGTAAATGGTCAGCAGGAAGGTTGTGATCAGAACCTGCGCCATATCGCCTTCGCTGAAACTGAAGGGATTGCGGCTCATCACCAATGAGAGGACAACATCCAGCAAGCTGACGATGGGCGCGGTGGCAAGCATTAAACCAAGCGCGAACCGGTCGCGTGTCAGGATCTTGAGATTGCGGGCAGAGAGGATGAAGAACTGTTTTAAGCCCGAAACCTGTCCGCTGGTCTTTCCTTGCGCTCTCAAAGACCGCCTGGGTTCTGGAACGGTCATTGCCCTTTCCGGTGCCATCTTGTCCTTGAGGGGCATGGCGACGTAATTCAAGTACGCCTTGCTTTGGCGATAACGATTTGCCCATTCATCGGCTTTGCCTTTGGCAGGGTCATCGAGAATGGCGTAGATCTCGTCGAACTCGATCTTGCCACCGCGACGATCGCGCTCCGAGCGATATTGATCGAAGTATGCCAGCGCCTCATCCGGCGGACCGAACCAGGCGAGGTATCCGCCGCGGGCAAGGAAGATGACCTTGTCTGCCAGCATGACGTTCTTGGTGGCGTGTGTGATGAGGATGATCGTGCGTCCCTGGTCGGCGAGGCGGCGCATCAATTGCATTAAGGCGGTCTCGGTTCCGGGGTCCAAGCCGGATGTTGGCTCGTCGAGGAAGAAAAGCCCCGGTTTGGTGATCAGCTCCACGCCGATGGAGACGCGCTTCTGCTGTCCGCCACTCAAGCCGCTGATCTGCACATCCTTGCGGTGGGTGAGGTCCAGATCCGCCAGCACTTCCATCACGCGCTTGTGACGTTCCTCCGGCGATGTATCCGCAGGCATGCGCAGTTGCGCGGCGTAATCCAGCGCCTGATACACCGTCAGTTCCATGTGGATGATGTCTTTTTGCGGGACGAAGCCGATGTCATTGCGGATGGCATCGAAGTTCGAATAGATGTCGATGTCGTTGACCAATACGCGCGAAGGCGGCGTGGCGGGACGATAGCCCGCAACCGCATCCACGAAGGTGGATTTGCCGCCGCCGCTTTGACCGACGACGACGATGAACTCGCGCGGCTTGAACGACACCGAGATGTTTTGCAGGATGTTCAGGTCTTTTCGCACCCATTTGTTCAGCCCGATCGCATCGACCCTCAAGCCGTTGCTGTCATCATATTTGACGAGCTGGTCTTTGCCCATCACCAGCCGGTGCTGACCGATGCGGATGGTATCTTCCGGTTTGAGCCACATCGAGCCATCAATGCGCTCGCCGTTGACGAAGGTGCCGTTGGAACTGCGCAGGTCTTCCACCCGGTAGCGCTGACCGACGCGCTCGATCTGGGCGTGGAAGCGCGAGACGTTCGGCGAGGAAATGACCACATCGTTGGTGGGGTCGCGTCCGATCTGGATGAGCGAGTTCGAGCCAAATACGACATCCTGTTCGAGTTCCTGTGTCGCCATCCCCGGGACCTGATAGCTGATCGTGACCATCATGCCGGGGTCGAGGCTGCCGAGGCGCAGGATGTCTCCATGCCTGAGTATGCGCGGTGCCTCCAGCGGACGCCCTTCGAACAGGACGGGATTCTTCGCATCCGGCAGGACGGTGAGCTTGTAACCGCCATCCTCTTTTTCCAGGCGGGCATGCCGGCTCGAAACGACCTGCGAAGGGATGATGATGTCATTCCCTTCCACACGACCGAGGGTGACCACTTGCTTGTTCAACGTATGAATTTGTTGGTTTTCCCCGGCAATGGTGACGACCAACTGCGGCGGACCCATATTGACGCTCGGCAATATCGGTTCTTCGCCGATCGTGGTCTGCATGAGGTGCGCAGGCTGGGAGGGTCTTGCCGGTGCGGCGCGGACCGCGGTCTTGTTCGATTCGGTTACGGATGCTTTGTAGACCAGCGTGATGGCCTGTCCAAGCTTGATCTCATCCCCCGAGTTGAGCGCCTTGCGCCCTCGTATGCGCTCCCCGTTGACGAACGTTCCGTTGCTGCTGCCGAGATCCTCGACGAAATATCCGTCGCCTTCCAGCGAAAACCTGGCGTGGCGGCGGGAAACAACAGGTGTGGGGATCGTAATATCCACACTGTCGTCGCGCCCGAGAATGATTTCAGACTTGATCAGCTCGAATTCTTTGGGTGGTTCGCTGCTTTGGCTGTTGATCAGAGTCAATTTGAAACTGCTTGATTGGTCCACGAGTTTGTTCCTTCACTACTGGAATGCGGCTGCACATCTCATTGCCATCAAGTTAAATTTAAGGATGGTCCCCCCCGCTAATAACAAAAAATATGACAACTCGTACAATAATTATAGAGATTATACCTTTTTCAAAGATTGCATGTCAAGCAGGGGGGGGAAGCTTCCAAATCATACATAGGTCAGGGGGTTGTGTTTCACAGTACAAATATCCCACTTTGCACGGTATCGAAAAAAATCTTTTGTGTTATAAATAAAAATCTTATTTAATGAAACTAGGTAGAAATTATCATGAATGATCTGTCTCACCTGGTACCATCTTCATCATCTCATTTATCTGTACCCACATTATTAGCCCTGCTGCAAATGAGGGCACAAGAACATCCTGAGCAGCTTGCCTATCGCTACATTCAGGATGACGACGCAGATATCATCACGGTCACCTATGGGGAGTTAGACCGCCGCGCGCGCGCCATCGGTTCGTGGCTGGAAAGTTTCGGCGCAGGCGGGCAGCGCGCACTTCTGCTCTACCCTCCGGGTTTGGATTATATCGTCTCCTTTTTCGGCTGCCTTTACGCCGGTGTGACCGCTGTGCCAGCCTATCCGCCGCGTTTGAACCGCCCGGTGCCGCGCATCCAATCCATCGTCGCAGATTCCCGTGCAACCTTCGCCATCACCACCTCCAGCATCCTGCACAACATCGAACAACGCTTTGAACACGCGCCCGACTTGATGGCACTGCACTGGTTAAACAGCGACCACGTCCCGGCGGGCTTGGAAGCGGATTGGCGTCACCCCGATATTTCCGCTGAAACGCTCGCATTCCTTCAATATACATCCGGCTCCACCAGCCAGCCCAAGGGAGTCATGCTCACGCATGGCAACCTGATCCACAACCTGAAAGCCATCTATTACGGTTTCCAACTGGATGATGAATCGTCGGGCGTTTTCTGGCTGCCCAGTTATCACGACATGGGGCTCATCGGCGGCATCCTCGAACCGATGTACATCGGCGGTCCGTCCACATTGCTGTCGCCGGTTTCATTTTTACAGCGTCCGTTCCGCTGGCTCGAAGCCATCAGCCGCTACAAAGGGACGACGAGCGGCGCGCCGAATTTTGCCTATGACTTGTGCGCTGAAAAAATCACGCCTGAACAAATCGATTTATTGGACTTGAGCTCATGGTCGCTGGCATTCTGCGGAGCGGAGCCCATCCGCCCTGAAACGCTCGAGCGCTTCGCCCGGACCTTTGAGCGGAGCGGTTTTCGAAAGAGCTCTTTCTACCCGTGTTTTGGGATGGCGGAAAGTACGCTGCTTGTCTCCGGTGGGATCGGTCCCGCCGAGCCGCGCTATTTGACGGTTGACCGCAAATCCCTCGAACGCGACCGCGTCACGGAAACATCCCCGGAAGACGCCAACGCGCTGACGATGGTCAACTGCGGAAAATCCATCATCGACCAAAAGATCGTCATCGCCAATCCGTCCACGCTGGAGCGATGCGCGCCAGACCAGATCGGCGAGATATGGATATCCGGTCCAAGCGTGGCGCATGGATATTGGGGGCTGGCAGAGGAAACTGAGAGCCACTTCCATGCTCATCTTGCAGATACGGGTGAAGGTCCGTTCTTGCGAACCGGTGACCTGGGCTTTTTGCACAACGACGAACTCTTCGTCACCGGGCGTCTCAAAGACCTCATCATCATCCACGGCAGCAATCATTATCCGCAAGATATCGAATTGACGGTTGAGTCAGCTCATGTTGCCTTACAGCAATCCGGCGGTGCGGCATTTTCAGTCACCGATGAAGGCAGGGAAAAACTTGTCATCATTCAGGAAGTCACCCGCCAGGGCAGAAACGCGGATGTGAACGAAGTGACATCTGCTATTCGTCAGGCGGTCTCTGAAAAACATGACCTGCAAGTCTTCGCCATTGTGCTTGTCAAACCGATGAGCATTCCCAAAACTTCGAGTGGAAAGATTCAGCGTCATGCATGCAAGTCCGCGTTCTTGAACAGTGAGTTGGAAGTGGTGGGGGAATGGCGGCGAGGTAGTGAGGTAATGAGTCGGCGAGATAACGAGTCAACCAGTCAACGAGTTAGAGAGGTGACGAATTCGCCAGTGGAAATTCGAACCTGGCTTATCACGCACATTGCATCCATGCTCGAAATGGAGGCGGCATCCATCGACCCGCGCCAGCCGTTCACGTATTATGGGCTGGGTTCGGTGCAAGCTGTCAGCCTGACCGGTGATTTGGAGATTTTCCTCGATAAAAAACTTTCGCCCACGCTCGCATGGGATTACCCGACCATCGAATTGCTGGCGAAACATCTCGCCAACGGTTCAACGCCTGTAAAACAAAAAGAACCCAAGCGAGAATCTGTTCAACCCGCTTCGAGATTCGTCAAAGAACCAATTGCCATCGTTGGCTTGAGTTGTCGTTTTCCGGGCGCGCGCAATCCACAAGAATTCTGGGACCTATTAAAGAAAGGGGTGGATGCCATCAGTGAAGTCCCTGCCGACCGCTGGGATGTGAACGCGCTTCACTCCGAGTCCGCTGCGCCGGGGAAGGTCACATCACGCTGGGGCGGATTCCTCGATGACGTGGATCTATTCGACCCGGCATTTTTTGGAATTTCTCCGCGTGAAGCCGCCCGCATGGACCCACAGCAAAGACTACTGCTTGAAGTGAGTTGGGAAGCGTTGGAGAATGCCTTCATCCCACCGCAAACGCTGGCCGGGACTCGCACAGGCGTCTTTGTGGGCATCAGCAGTTACGATTATTCGCGCCTGCAATTCGACGACCCCGAACGGATAGACGCTTATGCCGGGACAGGCAACGCGCACAGCATCGCCGCGAATCGTCTGTCCTATTTCTACGACCTGCGCGGACCGAGCATGGCAGTGGACACAGCTTGTTCATCGTCATTGGTGGCGGCGCATCTGGCGTGTCAGAGCCTGCGCAGCGGTGAATCAGATTTGGCATTGGCGGGTGGCGTGAACTTGATCCTCACCCCTGAGTTGACCATCACCTTTTCGCAGGCGCGTATGCTCTCACCCGATGGACGCTGCAAAACCTTCGATGCTGGCGCAGATGGCTATGTGCGCGGCGAAGGCTGCGGAGTCGTTGTCCTCAAACGTTTGTCAGATGCAGTACGTGACGGTGACAACATCCTCGCGTTGATCCGCGGCTCGGCAGTGAATCAAGATGGGCGCAGCAACGGCTTGACCGCCCCGAACGGACTTGCTCAACAGGATGTGATCCGTCAGGCGATGAGCGACGCACAAGTTAATCCGAATCAAATTGGTTACATCGAAGCGCACGGCACAGGCACGCCGCTCGGTGACCCGATCGAAATCGCATCGCTCCGCGCCGTGCTTGATGACGGCGAATCAAACGGCAGAGTCTTGATCGGCTCGGTGAAAACCAACATCGGACATTTGGAATCAGCCGCAGGCATTGCGGGCTTGATCAAGTCTGTGCTGGCGTTGCAGAACGAAGCCGTCCCGCCGCATTTGCACGTCAAAGAGATCAACCCGTATCTTTCCATTGAAGACTCGCGCCTCGAGATCGGAACTTATCTCCGCCCGTGGAAACGCCGCGACCAACCGCGTTTTGCAGGCGTCAGTTCCTTCGGCTTCGGCGGCACGAATGCGCACATCATTATTTCCGATGCACCCGATGTCACCCTGAGCGATAGCGAAGGGTCTCTAAAATTGGAATACGAGACTCTTCAGTCGCAAAAAACGCTCCCTCAGAGTGACATCGAACGCCCGCGCCATCTGCTGACCTTATCCGCTAAATCAGAAACCGCCCTCCTCGAATTGACCCAATCGCTTCACGACTCGTTACTAATTACTAATTACGAATTACCAAATCTCGCATTCACTGCCAACACAACCCGCACACACTTTGAACATCGTCTCGCCATCCAATCCGCATCACTCGATGAACTGAAAAGTAAACTCGAAGCCCCGGAGATCACAACCATCAAACCGGGTACACAGCCGAAGATCGCTTTTCTGTTTACGGGGCAAGGCTCGCAATATCCCGGCATGGGCAGGCAGTTGTACGAAACACAGCCAGTCTTCCATAATGCGCTTGATGAGTGTGCAAAGATTCTCGATTCAATCCTTGACCGTCCGTTGTTCGAAATTCTTTTTTCAGAAAGTGATTCGATCCATCAGACTCAATACACCCAGCCAGCGCTTTTCGCCTTCGAATACGCGCTCGCACAGATGTGGCTTTCGTGGGGCCTCACGCCGCACGCCGTTCTCGGTCACAGCGTGGGCGAGTATGTTGCTGCGTGCATCGCCGGTGTTTTCACTCTCGAAGATGGTCTACGTCTCATCTCCGAACGTGGGAAGTTGATGGGCATGCTTCCTCAAAATGGAACGATGGCGGCAGTCTTCGCAGACGCATCTCGCGTTATCGAAGCCGTCAAGCCGCACAGTGATAAAGTTTCCATCGCCGCGGTGAACGGACCCGACAACACTGTCATCTCTGGCGAGAAGTCGGCGCTTCAAGCCGTGCTGGAGGCGTTGTCTCAGCAGGGGATTTCTTCCAAGCCGCTGACGGTTTCGCATGCCTTTCATTCTCCGCTGATGGATTCGATCCTGGATGAATTTGAATCCGCCGCGAAGCGAGTCACCTATTCCGCGCCGCGCATCTTGCTGACCTCGAACCTGACCGGCGGTATTCTGGCAGCTGAGCAAACCCCGGATGCTCATTACTGGCGCGACCACATCCGCGCGGAAGTGAAGTTCTCGGCGGGCATGGCTGCGCTTGCTGAGTTGGGGATCGACGCCTTCATTGAAATCGGTCCCGCGCCGGTTTTGCTTGGCATGGGCAAACGCTGCCTGCCAGAGTCATTGTCCGCGTGGCTGCCATCGCTTAGACAAAATCAAGACGACTGGCAGAACCTTTTAGACAGTCTCGGCAAACTTTATTTGCAAGGCGCGGATGTTAATTGGTCTGGTTTCGACGAGGGCTACACTCGCCGCAAAGTATCCCTGCCAAATACGCCCTTTGACCGTCAGCGTTATTGGTTGGAGCCGTCGAATAAAAAGGTTGAGACTCCGGTGACGATTGCGCCTGTGCCATCAAAGGTTATTCCACAGCGCAAGAACGGAAACAACCATTACAAGTCGCAGCCCGCACAAATCCCGGTTACGGGTTTGGATCGTTCGGCTTTGTTGAGTGCCGAACCGACTCAACGCCAGAATGTCTTGGAAGCCTTCCTGCAAAAGCAAACCGCCCGCATCCTCGGTATGGACGCGGCGCGCTTGGATCTGTCCCAGCCGCTGGATACGCTCGGACTCGATTCGCTTATGGCGATGGAACTCAAGAACTCGCTCGAAACCGCGTTTGGCGTGAACCTGTCGGTTGCCAGTCTCTTGCAGGGACCGACGATCTCAAGTCTCGCCGTGGAAGCGCTCAATGGTTTGGATTCGCCCGAAGTCCAGAATGAGGCGCGGCTCGTCATCTCCCAAAATAAGTCGGATGAGAGTCCGCTTTCGTATGGTCAGCAGGCGTTGTGGTTCCTGCACGAATTATTACCGGATGATATTTCATTTAATGTAGCAGGTGCGATCCGCATCCGCAGCGATTTAAATGTGGATGCACTTGAACGTGCATTTGCGCAATTGACCGAGCGGCATGAGTCACTGCGAACCACATTCCATGTGGTGGCGGGCGAACCGACACAACGTGTGCATGAGACGATGACCGGGATGTTCAGTATTGAAGACGCTTCGAATATAAATGAAGCCGAATTGCGCGAACGATTGACCATCGAAGCTCATCGTCCCTTCGATCTGGAGCATGGACCAGCGTGGCGTGCGTGGCTATTCAAGACGAATGCAGAGCATGTGCTTCTGCTTGCGATGGATCACATCATCACCGATTTTTGGTCGATGACCGTGCTGGCGCGTGAAGTGCTTGCGCTGTATGAAGCCAATAAAAACGGTGAGACGATCTCCCTGCCAACATTACAAGCGAGATATTCGGATTTTGTCCGCTGGCAAAATGAGATGCTGACCGGTGCGGCGGGGGAGCGCTTGTGGGAATATTGGCGCGCTGAACTCGAGGGCGAGTTACCCGCGTTGAACCTGCCGACGGATCGACCGCGCTCGGCGCTGCAAACCTATCATGGCGACTCGCGTCATCTGTTCATGGATGCGGAGTTAACTGCACGGGTGAAGTCGCTGGCGCAGGAGCAAGGCGCGACAACGTTCATGACTTTGCTCGCAGCGTTCCAAACGCTTTTGCATCGCTATGCAAACCAGGAAAAATTTCTCGTCGGTTCGGTGACAGCCGGGCGCAGCCATGCCGAACTCGCGGGATTGGTCGGTTACTTCATAAATCCAATTGCCTTGAAGGCAGATTTTTCCGGCAACCCTTCGTTCAATGAATTTCTTGCGCGCGTGCGGAGGACGACGCTGGGCGCGTTCGAGCATCAGGATTATCCGCCCGCCTTGCTTGCGAAACGACTCGGCGTACAACGTGACTCGAGCCGTCCACCGTTGTTCGAGACGATGTTCATTTTGCAGAAGGCGCACGAAGCCGAGCTGCAGGCGCTCAGCCCGTTTGCGCTGGGGCTGGATGGCGCGCGCATGGAAGCCGCCGGATTGACACTTGAGTCAATGGCGTTGGGCGGTGAACCCGCGCAGTTCGATCTGACGATGATGATGTCCGAAACCGAAAGCGGACTCGCCGCCGCGCTCCAATTCAACACGGATTTGTTCGATGCCGTGAACATCGAACGGATGCTGGCACATTTTCATTCTTTGCTGCGAGAGATTGTCGCCGACCCGCTCAAGCCGGTTTCGGCATATTCGTTATTGAATGAAGCCGAGCGCAACCAACTGCTCGTGGATTGGAATCAGACGCAGGCGGATTATCCGCGTGAGTTGTGCATTCACGATCTGTTTGCTGAACAGGTCAAGCGCACACCGAATGCGATTGCGCTTCAATTCGGCGACCAGACCTTGACCTACAAAGAATTGGACAAATGCTCGACGCGTGTGGCGAAGGTTTTGTCGTCGCGCGGAGTCAAACCGGGGATGCTTGTCGGTCTGTTCGTCCACCGCTCGCTTGATATGGTGATCGGTCAACTCGGCGTGCTCAAGGCGGGCGGAGCTTACTTGCCGCTTGACCCACCCTTCCCGGCGGAACGGCTTGCATTCATGCTTGCGGATTCGGACGCATCCATTTTGTTGACACAGTCCGCGTTGTTGAACAGATTACCTGAAAGCAACGCCGAAGTCATTTGCATCGATGATATTGAGCAGATGAAATCATCAACAAAGAAATTGCCTGCTGCATCACCCACTGACCTGGCGTACGTCATTTACACGTCCGGTTCCACTGGCAAGCCAAAGGGCGTGCAAATCCATCATCGCGCGGTGGTGAATTTCCTTAGGTCTATGCAAGAGAGTTTGAAACTCAACGCTGATGATACGCTTTTGGCGGTTACCACGCTTTCCTTTGATATCGCGGTTTTAGAACTGCTCCTTCCGCTGACCGTGGGCGCGCGTGTCCTCATCGCGGATTCGGAAACCGTTGCCGATGGTGCGTTGCTTGCTCAAGCCTTGTCAGATTTCGATGTGACGTTCATGCAGGCCACTCCTGCCAGTTGGCATCTTTTGCTCGAATCCGGCTGGAAGGGCAAACCTGACCTCACGATCTTGAGCGGCGGCGAAGCATTGACCAACGACCTCGCCGAACGTTTGCTCAAACGCGGCGCGGCATTGTGGAATCTGTACGGTCCCACCGAGACGACGATCTGGTCGACACTGTATCGAGTGACGTCGAGTGAGAATCGCGGTATTTCGAATACCGTTCCCATTGGCAGACCGATCGCCAATACGAAAATCTACATATTGGATGCTAATTTACAGCCTGTTCCTGTGGGTGTCATCGGTGATTTGTTCATCGGTGGGGATGGAGTCAGCTGTGGATATTTGAATCGCCCCGAGTTGACGGCGGAACGGTTCATCCCTCACCCTAACCCTCTCCCAGAGGGCGAGGGGACTATCATCTACAAAACCGGCGACCTCGCGCGTTATCTGCCCGATGGGGATATCGAATTCTTTGGGCGCAGTGACCAGCAAGTAAAGGTGCGTGGATTCCGCATCGAGACCGGCGAGGTGGAAGCGGCGCTGGCGGGTCATCCATCTGTGAAGCAGGCGGTGGTCACGGCGTGGAAGGCGGCATCTTCAGACGCGAGTCTGGTTGGGTACGTGGTATCCGCTAACGGGGAGAAAGAGGCGGACTTCGGTGGACTGCGCGAGTATCTGCGGACGAAACTTCCCGCGTACATGGTTCCATCTGTTTTCGTCACATTGGAATCCCTGCCGCTCACACCGAATGGAAAGGTTAACCGCAATGCATTGCCCGCGCCGACGCAATCGCGTTTGGACACGCGCGCGAAGTATGTTGCGCCGCGCACACCACTTGAAATAGAACTAGTGGAGATATGTTCGCAAGTGTTGGGCTTGGAAGAACATCTGGTTGGTGCGCACGATAATTTCTTCGACCTCGGCGGACATTCGCTACTGGGCACGCGGCTTGTATTTTTACTGCGGGAAAAATATGGGCTCGACACCGCGCAACTCCCGCTGCGGACGTTGTTCGAAAATCCCACCGTGGCGAATTTGGCGAACGCCATCGAACGCGCATTAAGCGGAGAATACATTCCGCACGGCGGAAACATCATCCGCTTGAGCCAGTTGACGTTGGATGAGTTGAAAGCTGAAGCCGTTCTCGACGCGGATATCTTTTCTGGCGATCTTGAATACGTCCACGTGAAGGACCCGAGACACATCCTGCTCACTGGCGCGACTGGTTTCGTTGGCGCGTTCCTCTTGCATGACTTGCTCAAACAAACCTCGGCGGATATTCATTGCCTCTTGCGTGCTGAATCTATTGAACAAGGCAGGCAGCGCCTGAAACGCAACCTGACCAATTATTTGCTGTGGGACGATTCGTTCATGGATCGCATCCAGCCTGAGCTTGGTGATCTGGGTTCGCTTCAATTTGGGCTCGATGACGAATCGTTTGACCAACTCGCCGCGCAAATTGACTGGATATATCACAACGGCGCGATGGTTAATTTTGTGTATCCGTATTCCGCGCATAAAGCATCGAACGTGTTGGGCACGCAGGAAATTCTGCGGCTGGCAAGCCGTGGGAGACTCAAACCGGTTCATCATGTATCCACGCTTTCCATTTTGCACAACGGTGACCATGACGATGGACGCGTCTATTGCGAGACTGATGACCTCGACCAGACCGGCGCGCCGTTCGGCGGATACGCACAAAGCAAATGGGTGGCGGAAAAACTGGTGATGGAAGCGGGTGCGCGCGGCATTCCGTACGCGATCTATCGCCCCGGCTTGGTGTCGGGTCATTCGCGCACCGGCGCATGGAATACCGATAACATGATCTCCAGCATGACGCGTGCCTGCCTGTTGTTGGGTACCGCTCCCGACCTCGACGTGGTTGCCAATATTGTTCCCGTGGATTTTGTCAGTGCGGCGATCATCCATCTTTCCAAACAGCCTGAGAATTGGAAGCAGGTCTATCACCTTGAGAATCCAAGTCCGCTTCATC
>CAYJPO010000029.1:0-6715 GCA_964372045.1 uncultured Anaerolinea sp. | reverse complement strand
CAGCCTGAGAATTGGAAGCAGGTCTATCACCTTGAGAATCCAAGTCCGCTTCATCTTGACCCGTTGTTGGAGTGCTTGAATGCCGAAGGTTTCCAGCCCCGTAAAGCTCCTTTCGAAGAATGGCGCTCGCAATTGTTCAAAGCCGTGGCATACATGGAATCGGGCGGTTGGGAACCGTACCTGCCCTTGATCGAGGAATTAGAGGAGAAGCAGATCTTCATGCCGCGCATCGATCTGACCAACACGCTTGCCAAACTCGAAGGCAGCGGCATCGTCTGCCCGCCGGTGGATGGGCAGTTGCTCAATACCTACATCCAAGCCTTCATCGCGCATGGCTTGGTCGAAGTTCCTGAAGAAAAGATCCAGTGATCGATTCGATTGATCTTTCGAGCAAGTGGTTTGTTTGCCCTCGACAAAAGCCGGAGGCGAAGACGCGCCTCTTCTTATTCCCATATGCGGGTGGCGGACCGACGGTCTTCACCAAGTGGTGTGAGGACCTTCCGAGTACCATCGAAGGCATTGTTGTTCATTATCCCGGCAGAGGATCGCGCTTCAACGAACCCGCCGTTAAAGAGATGCCGCGCATGGTACATGAACTTGCGCAAAATATTCAGCCATTGCTTGACAAACCGTTCGCGTTTTTTGGTCACAGCATGGGCGGAATGGTCGCGTTTGAATTGGCGCGCCAACTTCGTCGCGGACTGCTCCAACCTCCCGAACAACTTTTTATTTCCGCCTGTGGCGCGCCGCATCTGCCTGACCCGAACCCAATCATTCATCATCTGCCCGACGGCGAATTCCTAAAAGAGTTGAATCAACTAAATGGCATTCCCGCGGAATTGCAAAACCCCGAAGCGATGGGTCTGCTCCTGCCCATCGTCCGCGCGGATTTTCAATTGATCGAGACCTACGCACATCGTTCTGATGAACCGTTCGATTTTCCCATCTCTGCTTTTGGCGCAGTGGACGATCCGCGCGTGAACCGCGAACGGTTCGAAGCCTGGTCGATTCACACGAAGGCAAAATTTGAGTCGCATTTCTTTCCTGGCGATCATTTCTTTATCAACGAAGCACGAGAACGTATCCTGAACCATGTCATCAACGAGATCGCTGGTGAGAAAAGCGGAACACGTGCGACTTAAAAATCAACGTTTCTTTCTTTGGCTCAATAAAATTGTTTTTCCGTTCTTGTATTTGCAGCATCAGGACAAATCCGCGATCACGATCGATGCAGGTGACGGCGCGCACTTCAATGTACGCGTGAACACATCCGATATTCTGGTCATCTGGGAGATATGGAAGGCGAAGATTTATGACGACGTGCGTTTTCCCATCGATGCAGATGATGTTGTTGTGGATATCGGCGCGCACATCGGCGGGTTTGCCGTCCGCGCTGCGAGGCTCGCTCATCGGGGAGAGGTGTACGCCTTTGAAGCGTCCAGTAAAAACTATGCCATGCTCACAGAGAATCGGGATCTCAATAATGTGAATAATTTGCGCATTCATAACAAGGCGGTCTCGGGGCAGCGCGGCGAATTGAAGTTTTATATGCCGGATGATAACGGCGCGCTCGGCTCCCTCTTGCAGGAGACGGACAGTCCGCTGGAGATCGTGCAATCCATAACCCTTGCCGATATCATCGCGGAGAATCATATCGAACGGATCGATTACTTGAAAATGGACGTGGAAGGAGCGGAGTATGATATTCTACTCAACTGCCTTGCGGAGACGCTTGCGAAAGTGCGGCGGATCGTAATGGAGTACCACGGCTTTGAAGGGCATGCTCGCAGCCACCTGGATCTGGTCCATCTTTTGGAAGCGCAGGGCTTCATTGTTCATGTCGAAGCGGGAATTTTCCCGCAAAAGTTTTTGTTCGGCACGGGCATCATCAAGGCATGGCGTACGTAGGCTCAAGGAGATAACAAATGAAGACAAAGGATTGGTCACAGCCTCACGCGGATCTTAAACTGGAACCGCATCAGGTGGATATCTGGCGCATCTCTCTGGACCTTGAGCCTGATACCGTTAAATGGTTTGAATCCACGCTGTCAGCGGATGAGTTCCAGCGGGCGATGAAGTTTCAATTCCCGGCGGATCGCGATCGCTATGTCAGCGCTCATGGATTCCTGCGGGATGTGCTGTCACGTTATCTTGGCGACGAAGCCTCCACTTTTAAATTCTCCGCCAATCCCTATGGCAGACCTTCGTTGAAGGGATATGAGTTGGAGTTCAACCTGTCCCACTCCGCAGATTTTGCCCTCGTCGCATTTACGCACAACCGCAAGATCGGCGTGGACGTGGAGCGCATCCGCTCGGGGATCTCGGCACACGTCATTGCGCGGCAATATTTTTCGAAAGCCGAAGTCGCCGAGTTGGAATCCCTTCCGCTCGAATTACGCGAACGCGCTTTCTTCGTCGGCTGGACTCGCAAGGAGGCGTACATCAAGGCACAGGGTATGGGCTTGTCTCTGGGACTGGACAGCTTCGATGTATCCATCACGCCCGATGAGCCCGCCGTCCTGCGCGCCACGCGCCCAACTCCCGATGAAGCCGCCAAGTGGACATTGCTTTCATTCCCGGTTGACCCGCGCTATGAAGCCGCAGTTGCTGTGGATGGGAATGACCTTGAATTCCGTTTTTGGGAGTGGAGTTCTCACCACATTAAATAAAAGACTCATTATTTGGGTGGGTTTTCAACCCGCCATTCATCTTTAGGGTGGTCTGGGTGATATAATTTTTTTGTTCAGTCGGATTTTTTCCCTTTAGAAGTATCCTGGAGAATGCCAATGAACATCGGACGTTACGAAGTCTTGCAGGAGTTGGGACAGGGTGGAATGGCAATTGTGTATCTGGCGCGCGACCCGAACATGAAGCGCAAGGTAGCTGTCAAAGTATTACCACGTCAATTCACATTCGATCCGCAGTTTCGGACTCGCTTTCAGCGCGAAGCCGAGGTGGTCGGCGCATTGGAACATCCGCACATTGTCCCGGTGCATGATTTCGGCGAGCATGAAGACCAGCCGTTCATCGTCATGCGCTACATGTCTGGCGGCACCCTCGCGGATAAGCTGAGCAGGGGACCGCTTCCCATTCCAGAGATCGCCGCGCTCTTTGAAGATATCGGCTCCGCTGTAGATTATGCTCACAGTCGCGGAGTGATCCATCGTGATATCAAGCCGGGAAATATTCTGTTCGGCGCACAGGGAGAATCCTGCCTGTCCGATTTTGGGATCGCCAAGATCGCCGAAGCAACCGCAGCCTTTACCGGTACTGGCGGCATGATCGGCACGCCTGCCTATATGAGTCCTGAACAGGCGCGCGGCGAAAAGAACCTTGATGGGCGCTGTGATGTCTACTCGTTGGGCGTTGTGCTCTTTCAGGCGCTGACCGGCGAACTTCCCTTCAAGTCCGATACGCCGATGGGGGTGGCGATCGCGCATATCACCGAACCCGCTCCCAGCCCATTGACGATCCGCCCCGATCTGCCTCATCCATTTGAGGCGATCCTGCGCAAAGCCTTGGAGAAAGACCCCGCCAATCGTTTCCAAACGGCGGGAGAATTGGCAAAAGCCATCAGCGGAAAAATACCGCCGCCTGCGCTTCCGACAGTCCTTGAATCTGGCGCAACTTCCGGGACGGTCATGGAATCATCTCCACCTGTGGGAACGTACGTCGAGCTGCGCGGTTATCCCGCCTCGTATCCGTCTTCTCAGCCCGGTTCCACAATTCCACCATCGCAAGCTCCGCGACGTTCCGGGCTTTCCAGGTGGGTTGGTATCGGCGGGGGAGTTGGCATCGTGGCGATATGCCTTTGCATCGCTGTGATCGGCGCCTTCGCTTCGGGCTTGTTACCGAATCCATTTGTCAACCCGGCTACTGAAGTCGTTGCCTTGCCAGTGACAGAAACACCTGTTTTACAAAACGCGACTCCATTCGTCCCGGTCGGGTTGAGCACCACGTACATTGAATATATTTTGGATGCCTCCGGCAGTATGTTGGCTGCCATGGAAGGCAAGACCCGCCTCCAAATTGCGCAGGAGGTTCTGACTGCGCGTTTGAGCGCGTTGCCCGCCAACACTCAAGTGGGGCTTCGGGTATACGGTCACCGCGTGGCGTACCAGGGGAGGGAAGCCGAGAGTTGTCAGGATGTCGAACTGGTTGTGCCCATCCAGGCGAACGGTGCACAAGCTATGATCGATTTTCTTCCGTCCATGCAGGCGTTGGGGATGACGCCCATGTCTGAGTCCATTAAGCAGGCTGCCAACGATTTCACGTTCGACCCCAGCCGCAAGAATTTTATTGTGCTCATCAGTGATGGAAGGGAAACCTGCGGCGATGAACCCGCGACCGTGGTGGAGTATCTGAAAGAGATCGGCATTGATTTTGCCATTCACGTCATCGGGCTGGATGTTGACGGCGTGACCGCCGCGCAATTGAAACGCATCTCAGATACGGCGGGCGGAGTATATTATGACGCCAGAAGTGAAGCGGACTTGAATGCCGCTCTGGATAACATCAACCAAAATATGCTGCCTGCCGGTGCTCCGCCGACCGCGCTGGCAATTTCAACGTCCACCACGGTGCCGGAACCTAACGCTGAAGTTGCCTCTGAAGGCGTTGTGGAAGCATCTTCCATCTACGACTCGACATACCCGGCGTCTTTGGCTACGGACGGTGACGTTAGTACATCCTGGTTCTCCGCCGGGTCTGTGGGCGGGGATAATGCTCCGTCCTATGTTTGGACGGGACAGCAGGATGACTTTATTGCCTCCGTTGAGTTGATCTCGAACCACGCGCATCAGGTGGTCGAGTTTCGTGTTAACTTCGGTTTCGGCAGTGTGGTCATGCAATTGCTGGATTCACAGGGGAATGTCGTCTTTGAAGAGATCGCCAGCCTGGATGGAACCCCCGACCCGGATGTGACCTTTACCCCCAATGAAGTCGGGCGCACGATCCGCTTCCTGTTCAGCGGCAGTGAAGCGGTCGACTGCGGCGGCTTTGCGGAATTACGAGTCAATGTTGTCCGATAGGACAGAATCTTTTCCCAGACATTGGAGCGCTTCGTTCTTTTCGAGATAGACCCGATAGATATTGTCTTCCGGCACGATGCAATACGTCTCAACCAATTTTGAGGCGTTGTAGAATCGTTCGCTTAGCGAGGCGATGTAGACGGGATTCGCGGGGAGAGTCCGCTCAATTAAGTCCGATACAAGCTGCGGGTCGAAGGATGCGGGGGCGATGTCATGCCAGCCGATGACTTTTACATCCGAGCGGAGCGGGTCTATCCTCGTGAAATATCGTAGGATGAAATACTCGTCTGTGTCGGTGTACCATTCCGCGATGACAATGGAATTGAGTTCAAGACTCATCATGGTCTGATAGCCAAAGTCGTAGGGGGAGGTGTCGCCGCGTTTGAAAGGGTCGATGTAATAGGCGAGACCGTTGCGCAGTCCCGTGCCGATCTGCGGAATGCCGATGGTCGCGTCGTTCATTCCCATGCGGGCGGCGAGACGGGGCAGGGCAGTGTAAAAGAACGGGGTTGCAAAAAGCAAGCCACTTAATGCGCAGATCAAGATTGTGCGACTTGTTCCGCGAAGAGTAGCAAGCAGGTGACTCGCGCCAAGGCTCATCACCAAGGCTAAAAACACATACGAACTGATGAAGAATGTGAACTGGTCAGACACGCGATAGTAAAGCCCGAACAAGGTGTAAACCAGAAAGAAAGCCAATGCCTTGCGTGTAGCCAGATCAAGGAGATTGTATAATTTACGGAAACCGATCACGCTGATGATCAATCCCACCGGACCGAATTGAACGATCAGAAAGAAAAAATAGGTTACGAGACTCTTGCCAATCGACGCGAGCGAGAGTGGTTCCAGTTGAGTAAAAAATGCCGAGCCCACTACGGGTCCCATGATCTCGTCGAGTGGAAAGTTCGCAGCCAGCCGGATAAATTGCAGGATGTACAGCGAAAATCCTGCCGTGAAACCGAGCGCAGGCACGAGAAGCTTTTTTATCTCACGCAGGTTGAATTTGCGATATTCGCCGGTGAGAAAATAATACAAGCCGATGGCTGGGAATGCGAGAAAGCCGAGGATGTGCGTGGAGGCTGCCAGCCCTAAAAAGAACGCGCTAAAGAAAATCGCAGGACTCGTAGTACGGGTTACTAACCCGCTCTTGATCTCATTTCCAGAAGTTGTCAGGCTAAAAGCCTGACCTACGGACGCTTCGTATTTTTCATAAAGGATGAATGCCGTCAGCAATAAAAAAACAAACAGCGTATACACCTCCGGCGTGGAGGAGTGCCACCAAAACGTGTGCGAGACTGCCAGCGAAAGGGCGGCATAGCCTGACGCCAATGTCGATTCGGTGTAGCGGTGCGCGATCAGGAAAACCAGCGCGACGGATGCTGCCCCGAAGAATGCCGAGATGAAATTGACCAGCCATAACGAATCAACGAACGGCAATGCTCTGACGAGCAAATGACCGATGACTGTATACAGGGGATGATCCCACGCGGCGACACCCAATTTGGAAAAGATAAACGGATCCGGTTTGAACTCATCCGCCGACATCTCAGAGATGACGAAGGACTCGCCTGAAACAGCTTCGCTTTGCAACTTCACCCCGTCACCCCAGGCAAGCGAGGGTAGCAGCGAATAGAGATAGAAGGAAAGTGTCAGGAAAAAGATCAGCAGTGTTGAAGTGGTTTTGT
>CAYJPO010000028.1:36073-50691 GCA_964372045.1 uncultured Anaerolinea sp. | reverse complement strand
CCTCCCCAGCCTGTGCTGGGGATTTTGATTCTGTACGGCGACATTCATGTCGCCACACCACCGCGATATGAATGTCGCGCTACCTGAGGAGAAAACCATGTTACGCAAGACTTTTATTTTGACTCTGCTGATCGCCATGCTCGCCGCGTGTGCGCCTCAGTCCACACCGACAGTTGAGCCTGTTTCGACAGATGTCCCCGCCTCCGAAGCCGCTCCTACCGAAGCCGTCGCCGAAGGCTTGACCTTCACCGATGGACTCGGTCGTGAAGTGACGCTCGCTGCTCCTGCCCAGCGTGTCGTTTCACTCGCGCCTTCCAACACAGAGATCCTATTCGCCGTGGGCGCAGGCTCGCAGGTGGTCGGACGTGACGAATTTTCCGATTACCCCGCTGAAGCCGCTGCAATTGAAAGCGTCGGCGGTTCGATGGGCGAATACAGCGCCGAAGCCATCGTTGCGCTTGAACCTGACCTCGTGCTCGCCGCCGAGATCAATCCGCCCGAACTGGTCAGGCAGTTGGAAGATTTGGGATTGACCGTTTATTACCTGAACAATCCCACCACCATCGAAGAGATGTACACCAACCTTGAGATCGTCGCCCAGTTGACCGGTCAGGATGTGACCGCGCTGGTGGATTCGCTCAAGGCGCGTGTTGCCGCCGTGGATGAGAAGATCGCGCCAATCAGCGTGCGCCCGTCCGTGTTCTACGAGATCGATGCATCTGACCCTGCTAAGCCGTATACGTATGGTCCCAACTCATTTGGTGATCTGCTCATCACCCGCGCAGGCGGATCCAATGTTGGCGGCGCGGCGACAGACCCATATCCGCAGCTTAGCTTGGAACAGATCGTGGTTGCCAACCCGTCCATCATCGTCCTCGGTGACGCAATGTGGGGGGGGACCGCCGAATCCGTTTTGGCGAGACCCGGTTGGGAGACCATCGAAGCGGTCAAGTCCAACCAGATCTTCCCCATCGACGACAACCTCATCAGCCGCCCCGGTCCGCGTTTGGTGGACGGTCTCGAAGCGCTGGCGAAAATTTTGCACCCAGGGTTGTTTGAGTAGGGATGATCCTCGCGGTCATCCTGATTTTGGTCATCCACGTTTGGTTTTGTAAAATTGGGGCGGATGCGAGATCCGCCCCTACACCATGCGCAAACCTTTCCTCTCCTCTTTTCTCTTCCTTCTCTTCGCTGCCACGCTTAGCCTCGTGATCGGCTCGGTCTTCATTTCCCCCGCCGAATTATGGGCTGTCTTGCGCGGCGCAGGTGAAGATAAATTTGCCTTCATCATTTGGCAGATCCGTCTGCCGCGTACTGTGCTCATCGCGTTGACCGGCGCAGCCCTCAGCGGAAGCGGCGCGGCGTATCAGGGATTGTTTCGCAATCCGCTGGCGGACCCGTTCCTCATCGGCGTTGCATCCGGTGCGGGGCTTGGCGCGGTGATCGCCATGTCGATCCAGTGGCCCTATTCGTTCTGGGGGTTGATGGTCATTCCGGCGGCAGCGTTCGTCTCTGCCTTGCTGACGGTCTTCATCGTTTATTTTCTTGCGCGCGTCGGGCAGACGATTCCCACCACGAACCTGATCCTCGCCGGGGTCGCCTTTTCCTCCTTCGCCACCTCGCTGACATCCTTCCTCATGCTGCGCTCCACCAGCGAAGTGCGGCGCGCGCTGGGCTGGCTGTTGGGCGGCGCGAGTCAAGCCGGGTGGACAGCCATCCTCGCCATGCTGCCGTATCTCGTCATCGGCTTGGGAATTCTTATCGCTTTCAGCTATCGCCTCAACCTCCTGCAATTCGGCGATGACCAGGCTCAGCACATGGGCTTGGACGTCACGCGCACGAAGACGGTCCTGCTCATCGCCTCTTCACTGGCGACCGCCGCTGCCGTGGCGTTCTCCGGTATCATCGGCTTTATCGGGCTGGTCGTCCCGCACATCATGCGCATGTGGTTCGGCGCGGACTATCGCCGACTCGTCCCGCTCTCCATTATCGGCGGCGCGTCTGCGCTGTTGCTTTCGGATATCATCGCGCGCGTTGTGTTATCCCCGCAGGAGATCCCGGTTGGTATTATCACTGCATTGGCGGGCGCGCCGTTCTTCCTTTGGATATTGCGCCGCGCAAAGAATCAAGGATTTTGGTAAATGAATATCGTCATCCGCGAAAAAGAACCGCAAGAGTCTGCACATACAAAATCATTTTCCCGCAAGTCGATCGTCAAGTCCCGCCTCGTCCTCGGTATCGAAAATGAAAAACTTGTGTACAGCATCGCGCCGGTCGAGCCGCCTTACGAACGTGAAGTGCAGCTCGAAGAGACCGACTACGGTTTTTCAGGGACTCCGCCCACCGTCTTCTTCGCCGAAGTGGATGGTAATCTCGCTGGGCGCATCCGCGTGCTGACATGGTGGAATCAATTCGGTTACATCGAAGACCTTGTGGTCAACCCCGAATTTCGCGGCTTGAAGATCGGGCGCAAACTGCTCGAGCGCGGCATTCAATGGGCGCGTGAAACCGGTCACCCCGGTGTGATGCTCGAAACACAGGATGACAATGTCCCTGCCTGCACGCTCTACGCCTCCTGCGGATTTGTCCTCAGCGGCTTCGACCGTAACGTCTACAAAGCCATCAACCCGAACACACGCGAGACCGCGTTGTATTGGTATCTCATCTTTTAATGTCATGCTGAGTGAAGCGAAGCATCTCTACGATTATCTAAGAGACCCTTCGCTATCGCTCAGGGTGACAATCTGATAACCTATGCTCAAAATACAAAACCTCTCCGCTTCTTATCACGGACATCAAGTGCTGCATGATGTCTCCTTCGATGTGAACAATGGCGAAGTGCTTGCGCTCATCGGTCCGAATGGTGCGGGCAAATCCACCATCATCCGCGCTGCGAGCGGGGTGATCGCATCCACGGGTTCGGTGCGCACCAATGGCGACGACTTCCATGCGCTCAACCCCATGCAGCGCGCGAAGTATGTCGCAGTGGTGCCGCAGGCGATATCCCTTCCGCCAGCGTTCACCGTGTGGGAGATGGTTTTGATGGGACGCACGCCCTACCTTGGTTTTCTCGGCAACGCTTCTTCCCACGACGAGGAGCTGGTGCGTGGAGCCCTGAGCCGGGTCAACGCCTTGAGCTTGTCAGAGCGGCGGGTGGGTGAGCTTTCCGGCGGCGAAGCGCAGCGGATATTGCTTGCGCGCGCCCTTTGCCAGTCCACGCCGATCCTCCTGCTCGATGAACCGACTGCCCATCTTGATTTGCAATATCAAGTCAGTTTATTGGAATTGATCCGCGACCTGGCGCACAAAGAGAATCTTGCCGTACTCATCGCACTGCATGATCTCAATCTCGCCGCCCGGTACGCGGACCGTGTCGCTCTGTTGGTTGGTGGGAAGATCGACTCCATCGGCACACCCCGCAACGTACTTACCCCCGAAAAAATATCCAACGCCTATTGTTTGCCTGTGCAGGTAGTGGAGCATCCCTTTGCAGATTCTCCGCTTGTGCTACCCGGCATTAAAAACAATTAGGACGCGGATTAACGCTGAGTACGCCGATTTTTTTTATCCGCGTTTTCTGCGCTCGTCAGCGTCCCATTAGAATTTATCTCACAAAATAAATGATCGCCACGATCACGCCGATCGTCACCACCGTCCACCGCAGCGTGGACGGTTTGATTTTTCCCGCCAGCCGCCCACCCAAATTCCCACCGATGAGCGCGCCGACAGCCATTACCAACGCCACCGTCCACAACACGTGACCGGAGAACAGGAAGAAGATCGCCGCCGCCACGTTGACCGCGAACGCCACTGCCTGCTTGAGCGCGTTCAGGCGTGTCAGTGAATCTTCGAGGGTGAGTCCCAAAGCCGAAAGGACGATCACACTCAAGCCTGCGCCAAAGTATCCGCCGTAGATGGATGCGAGTCCAACCGGCAGCCAGGTGATCTGTTCCAACTTCGCGCCCTGTCCCTCTGCCATTCGTTTTGTCAACCACGCGCGGATGGGATCCTGGACCGCGAGCAGCACGCACGCCAGCAGGATCAAATACGGCACGAGTTCGGTAAATAATTTCTCGCCGGTTCTCAAAAGCAGAAACCCGCCGATCACACCGCCGACGGCACTGGCGGGTAACAGCAGCCACAGGCGTTTCGTCTGGTCACGCAAATCTTTGAACTGTGCCAGCGTCCCGCCGAAATAACCCGGACAAAGCGCCACGGTGTTGGTCACGTTGGCAGCGATGGCGGGCACACCGAGAAATGTGAGAATGGGAAACGTAATGAGAGTCCCGCCGCCCGCGAGGGCATTGACCGCGCCAGCCGCAAGGGCGGCAAAGGCGGCGATGAGATAGTCAAGGGGGGTAAGCATGAATGAAGTTCCTTGGATTGGGATTGGGCAAGTATAGCATTACAACCCTTTGGAAATATTCGATGGATAAAAGTCCTTTATAATGCTGACTAACTTGAGGTGAATAAGATCATTCATCTGCACTGTGATGTGCGTTGCACAGTTGAATGTTCGGCTTTTACTGCATCGATCCAAAACGAGGCGAGAAAGGGTGATTTATTGTGTTGAAGAGAGATTTCTTTATTTTGTTCGCGATTTCCCTGTTGATCCGGGTTGCTTTGTTCCTCGTGATCTCCGCCCACCCCATGAAATATTATAGCGATTCGGATTCGCATGATTATGAAGACATCGCCTTGAATTTGATGGATCACGGTGTCTTTTCAGACGATACCACTCCGCCGCTCACTCCGGATCTATATCGCACCCCAACCTACCCGGTTCTGATCACGATCATTTACTCCCTCACCGGCAGATCGGTCTCCGCTGTCATTTTGTTCCATGTGTTGGTCGGTGCGCTTTCAGCGGCGTTGATGATCCCTCTGGCAGATGCCTTGAACCTTTCTCGCCGGGTCGGGTGGCATGCAGGCATCGTCCTTGCGATCGATCCCTTGATCGACCTGACGACCTTCCAATTGATCACCGAGACGGTCTTCGTCGGGTTTCTTATTCTGGCGTTCTTGTTGCTGGCACTGTATTTCAAGAAGAACGACCTGCGCTGGCTTGCGGGTTCGGCTGTGTTATTTGGGGTCGCATCGTTGACCCGCCCCATCGGCCAATACCTGCCGGTTGCCCTGCTGCCCCTGTTCTTTATCACAGGCGGGAAACTCCAATTCCGCGGTGTCTGGAAAGCTGCGCTGATGTTCCTGGTCGTCAGCATGGTCATCACCTACTCGTGGGCGTATCGGAATTATTCGCAGTCGCATTTGTGGACGTTATCCGCGATCGGGGACGTGAACCTGCTGTATTACCGGGCAATGGAGGTGGTCGCTGAGGAGGAGGACCTGAGCGAGGACGAGGCGTATGCACAGCTCGAACAAGAAGTGGCGGCTGAAGTGCAAGCCGGGAACCTCGAACCTGCGCAGGAGATCGAACTCATGCATGATAAAGCGATCGGGATCTTTGCCCAATATCCGCTGACCACGTTTAAAGTCCACGCAAAGGGATTTGTCAAAGTCATGGCGAATCCCGGCTTTGACCTGGTCTGCATCATGCTGGAGACTCAAACCATCGAATTCGATGCCCAGGGAAATATGAGCGGCTGCAGTTCGAGTGGCGAGGACGGGCTGGTTGGGCAGATCGTCGGCAAGCTTTCGCAAATGACCTGGGTCGAAAAGTCAGTAGCAGTGCTGGAGATGTTGATCCTGGCGGGTTTATATCTTGGGGTGGTCATCGCTGCCTGGAAGCTCCTAAGAAAAAAGCAGTGGTATTTGTTGTATTTTCTGCTGGTTCCCGCCGCGTATTTTTCGGTTCTTTCCTCCGGCGGTGAAAGCGTCTCAAGATTCCGCATTCCGTTCATCCCCTTCCTGGCGATCTTGATGGGGATCGCTTTTTCAGAAGTTTATTTTCATACGGATGAAAAAGAAACCATGAAAAACTATTAGTTTGGTACCCTATTCTTGAGGAGCAGTCTTCTGGTTGGCACCGCCCGGTGCGGGCTAAAGCCCTGCCTCAGTTCGTGAAAGTCCTTCGGACTGGTTTCACAAGCCCCCTGCGGGTCAGCCCGGCGTAATAAAGGAAATTAATCTTATCCATTATTCACGTCAAATAAGATCAATTGTGGCACGCTCTCAGTGAATAATGGAAAGTGAGCGTCCGTCGCTAGCGCGGGCGGGAAAGAAATAATCAAGGGGGTAAGCATGAGTGTAGTTCCTTGGGATGGGGAAAGTGTAGCAAGATTGAACAAAAGTCATAGGATGGTTATTGTATAATCGGAATACCGTTTCGGCGTTGAAAGCAGGAGGAGGATTGGTATGGAAGATTTACAGGCAATCTTGGATTTCTTGAAACAATATGGATTAATTGGCTCCATCATATTAGCGGTGGGGCTTGGAGCCCTGGGATTGCTTCGCGCTTATGGGAGCGGAATTTTTAAGTTTTTTGAAAAGGGGGTGCAGGAAGATTTTGAAAAGACTTTCAAACGATTTGAGGTAAACGACACAACTCGTGAATATCTGGAACAGGCAAGCACATCCTATAGCCGTTTCAAGTTTCGCGGGTTACCGCGTGTCCGCGCGAAGGGCATCGAACCTCCACAACTCGACCAGGCGTATATTTCCGTGCGTGTTATGCCGGAAGCAAAGGGAAAAGAGCATGCCGAAAGTGCCAAGGAAGGGATCGAGCAGGCAGGTAGATTGCAGTTGAAAACGGAAAAGGCGGTTGGGCTTGGGGATGCATTATCCGGCTCAAAAAGACTTGCAATTATTGGTGTGGCAGGCTCAGGTAAAAGTACCCTGCTTCAATGGGCGGGACAATCCTTTGCACGCGCCTTGCTCAAGAAATCTCTTACCGACGAACAAAAAGCTTTTATCAACTCTCTGGGCGGCAGGCCGCTTGTCCCTTTCTTGATCCCCTTGCGCGCATATTCCAAGTATTGTGAAAAGAATAGTTGCAGCCGCTCTTCCAAAACACTGCTCAATTTCATGGTCGAATACTTTTCCGACCATCATGCTTCTCTCGAATTGGATGTAGAGTTCTTCAAAATCCACTTGAAAAAAGGATGCCTCCTGATGGCAGATGGATTGGATGAAGTGGATCCAGCCGATCGTCCTTCAGTACGTTCTGCCCTTGAAGAATTGTTGGCGGAATTTAATCATCCAAATCTGCGTTGTTTGATTACCACACGCCCATCTGCCGTGCAGATAGCCGGGCAGATGCACGACTTCGAAAGCTGTGAAGTACAGCGTTTGACGAAAAAACAACGAAACAGTTTGATCGAAATGTGGTATCGCGCCGTGCTTGCAGATGACTTGCGAGAGGCAAGACGAAAAGCCAACGACCTTTCTGCGCGCCTCGAAGATAGTGACTCGCGTGTGCAGGAACTGGCGACCACCCCGCTAATGACCACCATCTTTGCGATGGTGCATTACAGCCGCGACGAACTGCCCAAGCAACGTTCCAAACTATATGAAGAAGCGATCGAAGTGTTGTTGACAGAAGGACCCTATAAAGGGGAAGAAGCCAAAGACCTGCAAAACTGGGGCGGCATGGATTGGGATGTGCGCCGTGACCGGCTGGCGCGGATCGCGTTCGAGTTACGCGAACGCGGCAAGGACTCGCTTTTGGAAGGCGAACTGGTTGACCTGATCTGGAAACGCTTTGGGAGCGAGGAAAGCGAAGCACGCCGCACCTGCGCTCATTTTTTACGGGATGTGGCAGAACGCGGCGGTTTGCTCGAAGCCATGGACGATCAATATGGGTTCTACACTCATGCCACTTTTCAGGAATTTCTGGCAGGGCGCTACCTTGCCGTGGAATATCCGGCTGAAAATTTACAGACGTTCCTGATGGAGCATATCCATAATGACTTGTGGGATGAAGCCTTACGGCTGGCAGCGGGATATTTGGCAAACACCAACGAAGGCATGGCAAATAAATTCGTTCTTCAAATGGCAAACGCCGGAACAAATGAAGAAACAAAAGCGCGCGCTTTTTATGTGGCTGGGCTTGCCCTGGCAGATATGCCGCAAATTCGAAGATTGCCCGATACCGTCAATATACTCCTGCCGCAAATGGAAAAACTTTTAACTGCCAACCCGCCGCGTGTGGGTGGTCGGCTCCGTTTCAATTTGGGGCTTGCGCTTGGCTCTTTGGGTGACCCGCGCCTGAAATTGCCCGACCCGGAATGTGTACTTATACCCGGCGGGGTCTTCCGCATGGGCACGAATGCCGAAGAAGAGGAACTCATGAAGGCGCAGGATGTCCGTGTGTATGACGATGAAAAGCCTGCTCATGATGTTCATGTTTCGGAATTTTCCATAGGCAAATACCCGGTCACAAATTTCGAATATACCGTCTTTTATGAAGACAAAGGTTACGAGACAGAAGGAGTGTGGAGCAAAGAGGGTTGGGATTGGAGAACTGGAAAATTTGACTCAAAAACATCTGAGATTGAGGATAAAGAACTGCGTAAAGCCTATGAAAATTGGTTAAAACAACGCCCGGTTGAACTGCGCGATAAACCTTTCTATTGGGACAACCCGCAATGGAACACACCCAACCTGCCGGTAATTGGTGTGTCTTGGTTCGAAGCGGAAGCCTATTGCAACTGGCTCAGACAAAAGACCGGAAAACCCTACCGCCTGCCTACCGAGGCAGAATGGGAAAAAGCCGCCAAAGGTGTGGGGAACACCATTTGGAGTTGGGGGAACCAATGGAACGGCGAGTTTTGTAATAATGCGGATAAAGATACGGCTGAAAAAATTAGCCGCACCTCTCCGGTGGGCATCTACCCGCAGGGTGTGAGTAGTTTTGGCGTATTAGACATGATGGGGAATGTTTGGGAATGGTGTAGTGATTGGTACGATGAAGAACTGTATCAAAAACGAGCCGAAGAATCTGTTAGAGACCCAATAGGAGCGCCTTCTGGTATCCAGCGTGTTGTGCGCGGCGGTTCGTGGCTTAACAATCGATACTACGCCCGATGCGCGGTTCGCAACAGGAACTACCCAGACCTCTTCTTCAACCTCGTCGGTTTTCGTGTTGTGCTCTCCCCCGATAAAGGTTCTTGAACTTCTGAATCTCTGGTTTCTGATTTCTGAATCGGATTTTAAAAAAATTTTGGATTTTTAGGCTAACCATGAGCGAAGAATTCGATAGGTTTTGCTCGTTTATCAACCTTTACGATGCCTATCGCAAAGCCCGCAAGGGCAAGCGGAGCAAGGCAAGTGTGGCGGCATTCGAATTTAACCAGGAGGAGGAATTGATACGATTGCGCGATTCCTGTTTTTCCTGAGACTAACAATTTCTTGACTGTTAACCTTCTCCGGCATATAATCCCAGCCATTCAGAAGTAGTACGCAATTGTCTCTCTGACAGAAAAGAAGGTCCCAGGCTGTGAGCCTTCGCAGAAAAGATTTGCCGAAGTCGTCTGAATTGACCTGCCGAAGAAATCCGCGCGAAAGTAGACCGGCACGGGGTTGCCCGTTACAGCAAAGACCGATGGTTGTCGGTTACTGAGTGTCCTATCATTGATGGGAAACCGAGGTGGTACCGCGGAGCATGCGCTTCGTCCTCATGAAGGACGAGGCGTTTTTATTTAAACAATCATGTCATGCTGAGCGAAGCGAAGCATCTCTTACAACAGGTTAGAGACTCTTCGCTCCGCTCAGAGTGACACAAATCAAGGAGTACGAATGACCAAACGTGAACTGCCGAAAGCCTACGATTTCAAAGCCACCGAGTCCCGCATCTATGCGATGTGGGAGGCGGGCGGATATTTCAAGCCGCACAACGACCCGAACAAACCGGACTTCGACCCGACCGTCAAGCCGTTCGTCATCTCCATCCCGCCGCCGAATGTGACCGGTGAACTGCATCTCGGTCACGCCATGTTCGTCAGCGTGGAAGACTTAATGATCCGCTATCACCGCATGAAGGGCTACTCCGCTTTATGGGTTCCCGGCACCGACCATGCGGGCATCGCCACTCAATTAATGGTGGAACGTGACCTGCTCAAGACCGAAGAGATCACCCGCGAAGAACTCGGGCGCGAGAAATTCCTCGAACGCACCTGGGCGTGGAAGAAAAAATATGGCGGCATGATCACGAATCAGATCCGCCGCCTCGGCGCCTCCTGCGACTGGGATCGTGAACGCTTCACCATGGATGAAGGTCTCAGCCGCGCCGTGCGTGAAGCCTTCGTGCGCCTGTACGAAAAAGGACTCATCTACCGCGGACCGCGCCTCATCAACTGGTCACCGGGACTCAAGACCGCCGTCTCCGACCTCGAAGTGGAATACTCCGAGGAAGATGCGAACCTGTATTACTTCAAATATATGATCAAACCGGAATCCGGAAGTTCTACTTCCGGGGAGTTTATCCCCGTGGCGACCATCCGTCCCGAAACCATCCTCGGCGATACGGCAGTGGCTGTCCACCCTGAAGATGAACGCTTCAAGAAATTCATCGGCAAGACCGCCATCGTGCCGATCCTCGGACGTGAGATCCCCGTCATCGCGGATGAATACGTGAGCATGGAATTCGGGACCGGCGCGTTGAAGATCACGCCAGGTCACGACCCGAACGACTATGCCATTGCGCACAAGCACGGATTGCCGATGATATCGATGCTGGATAAAGAAGCCCGCGTCAACGAGAATGGCGGAAAATATCAAGGCTTGGACCGCTTCGAGGCGAGGAAAAAACTCTGGGCGGATATGAAAGAGGCGGGGCTTGTCATCAAGACCGAGCCGTACCGCACCACCATCCCGCGTTCACAGCGCGGCGGTGAAATCGTCGAGCCGATGATCTCTGAGCAATGGTTCGTCAAGATCGAAGGCATGGCGAATGCCGGTCTCGACGCGGTGAAAGATGGGCGCATCAAGATCGTGCCCGAACGTTTTGAGAAGACCTACTTCAACTGGCTGGAGAACATCAAGGACTGGTGCATCAGCCGTCAGTTGTGGTGGGGGCATCGCATCCCGGTTTGGTATTGCCCCGATGGTCACATGACCGTGACGCGCGAAGACCCCAAGCAATGCGCCACCTGCGGCTCGAAAGATATTCACCAGGACGATGATGTGCTCGACACATGGTTCTCATCCGGCTTGTGGCCCTTCTCCACGCTCGGCTGGCCCGACGAAACGCCCGACTTCAAATATTTCTATCCCACTTCCTACATGGAAACGGGCTACGACATCCTCTTCTTCTGGGTGGCGCGCATGATCATGAGCGGCTTGGAATACACCGGCGAAGTGCCGTTCCACACTGTTTATTTACACGGCTTGATCCGCGATGAGCACGGACACAAAATGTCGAAGACCAAGGGCAACGTGATCGACCCGCTAATTGTCATGGATGAACTCGGCACGGATGCACTGCGCTTCACGCTGTTGGTGGGAGCGACTCCCGGCAACGACATGAATCTTTCGGTGAAGAAAGTGGAAGCGAATCGCAACTTCGCCAACAAAGTCTGGAACGCGGGACGATTCGTGATCAACGCGATCAACGCGCTTCAACCCGGTGCCGAGCCTGGTGACTACACGTTAGCCGACTCTTGGATTTGGGCTCGTCTGCAAAACCTCATCCGGGACGTGGAGCGCCAATTCCAGAACTTCCAATATGGACAAGCAGGTCAGCAGATCTACGATTTCCTGTGGTCAGACTTCGCCGACTGGTACGTGGAAGTGGCGAAGTTGGAACTCAATGAGGGCGGCGCTCGTGCAACCCGCGCGGCTCATACCCTTGCCAGAGTGTTCGACTTGACCCTGCGACTCTTGCATCCCTTCACGCCCTTCGTGACCGAAGATATCTGGGGACACCTGCGCACCGCCCTGCGCGAATCCCCGCTGGCTGAGTTGTACAAGTCCCAACCCGAAGCGCTGATCATTGCCAGATGGCCCGACGTGCGCGAACCCGAAGGCTGGGAAGCCGATAAGACCGCCGACTTCGAGTTGATCCAGGAGATCGTGCGATCCATCCGCAACCTGCGCGCCGAAAAGAACGTGGCTCCATCAAAGAAGATCGCCGCCAGCATCTCCGCCGGAACTAAAGCCGACTTGCTCAATGAACAGTCAAAAGTGATCGCCCACCTCGCCGGTCTTGACCATTCACTATTCACTATTCATTCGTCACTCAAAGACAAGCCCGCTGACTCTGCCGCGCTCGTGGTCGGATCCGTGGAAATTTACCTTCCGCTCGCTGGCATGGTTGACCTTGCCGGTGAAAAAGCCCGCCTCGAAAAAGAGCTCAAGGAAGCCGAGTCTCACATTCAACGGCTGGAAAACCTGCTTGGAGGTGACTTTGCCAACAAAGCCCCTGCCGCGCTCATCCAAAAAGAACGCGACAAATTAGCCGCATACAAAGACACCGCCGAGAAGATCAAGGCGCAAATGAAATAGGATTTTTGTAGGGGTGCAGCACTGCTGCACCCCTACATTTTTTTGGAGGTCGTCATGGACAAACCCATCATCACCATCCGCCGTACCGAAGCCTCGGATGCCGAGGCGATGCACAAAATATTCTCAGGTCCCAAAGCGATCTGGGGAACTCTTCAACTTCCCTATCCCTCCCTGGATCGATGGCGCAAGCGTCTCGCCGAACCGCCTGATGGCTCGTTCAGCCTGCTGGCTTGTGTTGACGAAGAAGTGGTCGGTGAACTGGGGTTGTTCACCCTGCCGCAAAATCCGCGCCGCAGACATGTGGGGCAGATTGGCATGGCTGTCCGCGACGATTGGCAGGGCAAGGGAGTCGGCTCTGCGCTCATGCAAGCCGCGGTTGATCTCGCCGATAACTGGCTCAACCTCACCCGCCTCGAACTCGAAGTCTATACCGACAACGAACCCGCCGTTGCCTTGTACAAAAAATTCAGCTTTATTACCGAAGGCACACTCAAGAACTTCGCCTACCGCGACGGTCAATATGTGGATGTGTATGCGATGGCAAGATTGAGGTAAGCCACAACCTTGCCCCTACACAAGGTTGATTTACGAATACCTGATTTCCTCCTAAGATAATCCCATCACATTTTCTCGGAGGAAATCTCATGCAAAACCCGACCCAATATACCCCCTGCCCAAACTGCGGACAAAGCAACGCCAAAAAAGTCAGCTACACCTGGTGGGGTGGCGCGCTCGGACCATCCATGTTCACGCATGTCAAATGCCAGAACTGCGGCACGCAATACAACGGTAAGACCGGAAAGTCCAACCAGCAGAATATCATTATCTATACTCTGGTCAGTTTCGTCATTGCATTTTGTTTGTGCGGTGGGTTCGCAGTTGTGGGATATCTCCTCAATAACCAATAACCGAAGTATGACAAACACGTCCCGAATCGGAGATGTTTGTCACTAAACCTTCTGTGCCGCTTCATGTATCGTTATTAATTGCAATAAAATCCATTTCAGGAGTAATTCCCATGACCATGAAGATCACAGAAGACTGCATCGCCTGCGGCGCTTGCGTTCCCGACTGCCCGACCGAATCCATCAGCGAAGGCGACGGCACCCTCTACGTCATCGACCAGAACACCTGCGTCGAATGCGAAGGACACCACGACTCCCCCAAGTGCGTCTCCGTCTGCCCGGTCGACTGCATCGTCAAAGCATAATTGCAATCCTGTATCCGTTGCGGGTATAATCTCAACAATTGAATAACAACCTTCGGGGCAGGGTGACGCTGCAAAGCGAATTCCCGATCGGTGGTAAAGCCCACGAGCCTGTTTAGGTACATCGCTTTCCTCATTGGGAAAACGGGCATGATCCGGCGCAATTCCGGAGCCGACAGTATAGTCTGGATAGAAGAAGGTACAAGCACAACCCTACGTGGGATTTGTGTGGATTCACGCCCCGAAAACGTTCGCTGTTTTCGGGGTTTTCTTTTGATGGGTTTCCACGCGCCTCTCCCCTGGACTGTTGCTTGTTTCCACGCCCCGGAGTTTTATCTACGCCGAGGCGTTTTTGTTTTGTAGGGATAATCCTAGCGGTTATCCTGCACTTGGACAGGGGCAAGCCCTGTCCCTACAGAAAAACCATGAAACCTAAAACCCTGCAATCCCTCTCCCGCTGGCTTGGACTCTTGTCAATCCTGCTTGCCATTCCATTATGGGCAATGGTCGTGCAAGTCAGCGGACTCCCAAAGTTCATCCTACCCTCTCCCGCAGACGTGTGGACTCGTTTCCTCAAAGCATTATCAGATGGCAGCCTGTTGTATCACACGGGCATCACGCTGGCGGAGATCCTGCTGGGATTATTGGCTGGCGTGACCTTTGCCACCATCGTCGGTTATTCGCTTGCCAAATCGCGTTCGCTGGAGATCGCCTTGTCGCCGTATCTTGTGGCAAGCCAGGCGATCCCCATCGTGGCAATTGCGCCGCTGTTGGTCATTTGGTTGGGAGATGGCATCCTGTCGAAGGTGGTCATCTGCGCGTTGATCGTATTCTTCCCGGTGTTGGTGAACACGGTGGTCGGCGTGCGCGCCGTCCCGCCTGCGTTGTACGACCTGATGCGCTCCCTGCGCGCGTCCCGCTGGCAGATCTTGTTCAAACTCGAACTGCCTGCGTCACTTCCCGTCCTGCTGGGCGGACTGCGCATCGGCGCGACGCTTTCGGTCATCGG
>CAYJPO010000028.1:0-35973 GCA_964372045.1 uncultured Anaerolinea sp. | reverse complement strand
CACTTCCCGTCCTGCTGGGCGGACTGCGCATCGGCGCGACGCTTTCGGTCATCGGCGCCATCGTCGGCGAGTTGGTGGACGCGGAGCAGGGACTCGGCTTTTTGCTTCAACTCGGCGATTTTCAATATGACACGTCCATGGTGTTCGTAGCGGTCTTCATGCTCATCGCGCTGGCGTTGAGTTTGTACGGCGCGGTGACGTTGTTGGAGAGAAGATTTTTGAAATGGCAACAATAATATTCCGTCATTGCCTGCACCGTGCGCAGGCACGCGTGCGAGGAGGGCTCTTGTTCTTAGCGACGAAGCAAGCTCCTACTATGTATGGAGGTTGCTTCAGGCGGACGAACACCGCCTTCGCAACGACATGAAAATTTCAAAGGAGACGCTGTAATGAAAAAAATAGTTTTACTCATGCTAGGGCTGGCACTCGCCCTGATGGGGTGCGCCAACTCAAATTCCACGAACGAGGCGGGTGCGCTTCGTCATATCAAATTGCCGATGGGCTATATCCCCAACATCCAATATGCGCCGTTCTATGTCGCGGTCGATAAAGGTTATTTTGCAGAAGAAGGCATCGAGATCGAGTTCGACTATTCGTTCGAGACCGACGGCATGAAACTCGTCGGCGCGGGCGAATTGCCGTTCACTCTTGCGTCGGGGGAGCAGGTGCTGTTGGCGAGGTCGCAGGATCTGCCCGTGGTGTACACGTTCGCGTGGTATCAGCAGTTCCCGATCTCGGTGATCTCTGCACCGGGGTTGAACATCAACGAGCCTGCTGACCTGCGCGGAAAGAAGATCGGTCTGCCGGGGTTGTTCGGCGCGAATTTCATCGGCTTGGAAGCGTTGTTATTCGCAGGCGGTGTTGACCCATCCGATGTGACGATGGATGCGATCGGCTTCAACCAAGTGGAGTCGTTTGCGACCGGTATGAGCGACGTTGTGGTGGGATACGCCGCCAATGAGCCCATCGTCCTCGCGGCGCAGGGATATGAATTGACCGAACTGCGCGTGGCGGATTATGTTGAGTTGACCGCTAACGGCATCGTGACGAACGAAGAGACGATTGCCAACGAACCTGAGCTTGTGCGCAGTATGGGACGCGCGCTTGCACATGGCATCGCGGATACGATCGCGGATCCTGATGAGGCATATGAGATCACAAAGAAGTTCGTCGAGAATCTCACCGATGATGATAAGGACGTGCAGATGCAGGTGTTGAAAACATCCATCGAATTCTGGCAGGCAGATCGGATCGGTTTCTCCAACCCGCAGGCTTGGGAGAACATGAACGACCTGCTGGTCAAAATGGAATTGATCCCGGAGCCGATTGACTTAAGCCAGGCGTTCACGAACGAGTTTGCACCGTAGGGACGTAGACAGGTAAAAGAAGTAAACAGGTAGACAAGTGAAAAATGTAGACATGTAGGCACATCCTTTAGCTACCTGTTTACATGCGTACCTGTTTACTTCTTCTTCATTCGTCAATCTGAAATCGTAAATCGTAAATTATGAAACCCATCCTCACCGTAAAGAATCTCTCCATCACCTTCCCCGATAACAACGGAGGGCTCGACGCACTGGACAAACTTTCGTTTGAAATCCGTCCGCGCGAGTTCGTCTGTTTTCTCGGTCCGTCCGGTTCGGGCAAGACCACCTTGCTGCGCGCGCTGGCGGGGTTGCTCCAGCCAACATCCGGCAGTGTAAATTTCATGCATCACCACCAGCCCAAGATCGGCATGGTCTTTCAGCAGTCGAACCTGATGCCGTGGCGCACGGTGATGGAAAATATTCAACTATCAATGGAAATGGATGGGGCGGGCGAAGTCAAGTCGCAGAACAAGGCGCGTGAGATGGTCAACTTGATGGGCTTGAAGGGATTCGAGAATTCGTTCCCGCGCGACCTTTCAGGCGGCATGGCGCAGAGAGTCGCCATCGCCCGCGCGCTCATCCATGACCCGGACCTGCTCCTGCTCGATGAGCCGTTTGCTTCACTGGATGCGCTCACCCGCGAACGCATGTGGTCGGAGCTATCCAACGTCTGGCAGGCAAAGCAGAAGACGGTCATCATGGTGACGCATTCCATCAACGAGTCGCTATTCCTCGCGGATCGCGTGATGGTGCTGACCAAACGCCCCGGCAAAATAAAAATGGACGTGGAAGTCGACCTTCCCCGTCCACGCACAGATGATATCCGCTATACGAGCCACTTTGGAAAGTTGGCAAAGAAATTAAGGGCGGCGATCGAATAGCAGACGATGGACCGTTGACCATGGTCCACCGTCTATCGTCCATCGTCCAAAATCACACCTTCGGCAAATCCAACAACAGTACCTCCATCAGCAACCTCGAATTGACGTTTCTATCCATCTTCTCCAGCGCGGATTCATGCTCGCTGACGACCTTCCGCGCTGTGGACAGGTCCAGCCGCCCGGCGATGAACTCGATCTCCATGTTGCGGTCTACGTTGACGAGCGGCGTCTCCGCGCCTGCCACGCGCAGGAGTACATCGCGCCAGTAGGAGAGCCAGACCAAAATTGTCTGGCGCATGATGTTTTTATCTTTGGATAATTTATCGGCGTAGGAGAATTTTTCCACCCTGGCGGCGGGCAGCAGGGTTTGCAGATCGTTGAGCCGCTCTTCGCGTTTTTCGAGCACGGTGGCATCTTCGACGAGTCGACGGGCAAAGCCGGGGCGCCCGCCGGAGATGTGGGCGAGCAGACGGGCACGGTCTTCGTCCACGCCGCGGGCGATCAAGTCCGCGCTGATGGCTTCAATGGGCAGCGCGCGCAGGCGCAGAGTTTCACAGCGTGAGTTAATGGTGGGCAGGAGTTGTTCGGGGTTATCCGTTGTTAAAAGCAAGATGGCATGCGAAGGCGCTTCTTCCAACGTTTTGAGCAGGGCGTTGGCGGCGTTGTCGTTGGCTTCCTGAAAGCGCAGGAATAATGCCACGCGATACGGGGATTGATACGGCTTGAGGTTCAACGTCCGCTGAATTTCGCGGATCTGGTCCACTTTAAGTGTGCCGCCTTCCTTGGGATTCCCATCATCGTCTACAGCTTGAATGACTGCCAGATCGGGGTGCTGCATCGCGTCGATCTGCTTGCAGGTGCGGCACAGTCCGCAGGGTTCGCCCGCTGAAATGGGACGTTCACAGTTCAAGGCTTGGGCGAGGCGCAACGCCAAAGTCCGCCGCCCCACACCCGGAGGTCCAGAAAAAAGATACGCGTGACGAGTGTCGCCGCGTGCGACGTGCTGGCGCAGCATATCCACCGCCCATTCGTGTCCGAGGATGTTCCAGTTATCAGCCATCAAGTATCCAGTAATCAGTGATCAGTAATCAGTTGTCGGTAGTCAGTGTGCAGTAATCAGTCCCAATCGTAAATCGAAAATCAAAAATCGTAAATCGGAATTACTCTTTCCCCGATCTCAACCTAACAAATGACTCGTATCTCTCTGGGTGAATCTTCCCCGCCTTCAACGCCACCAGCACTGCACAGCCCGGTTCGTGTTGATGCGTGCAATCGCTGAATTGACATTGCGGCACAAGGTCGCGCAGCTCCGGGAAATATGCATCGATCTCTTCGGGTTCGGTGTCCCACAGCGCGAGCGATTTCCAGCCGGGCGTATCCGCCACATAGCCGCCGCCATCAATCGGGAACATCTGCCGAATGACGGTGGTGTGACGTCCCTTGTTCATCACCGTGCTGATCTCATTGACCGCCAGCCCAAGCCCCGGCTGAAGCGCATTCAAGAGACTCGATTTTCCAACGCCGCTGGGTCCTGCCAGTGCGCTGATCTTTTTTTGCAGTATTGTTCGCAGTTCTTCCAACCCCGCGCCGCTTTTCGTGGATGTGTAAAGCACACGATAGCCGATCTTTTCATACATGCCGAAAATTTTCTGCGGGTCTTCCACGAGGTCGGTCTTGTTCGCCACGATCACAACGGGGATCTTTTGCTTTTCAGTGATGACGAGGAAACGATCCAACATTCTCAATCTGGGGTCGGGATTTGCGCACGCAAAGACGAAGATTGCCTGGTCGGCATTTGCCAGCAGCACTTGTTGATAGATGCCCTGCGGGCGCGGGTCCAGCCGGACAAGAGCCCGCTTGCGTTCCTCGACCTCTTCCAGGGCGCCGCTTCCATCTTCCTGCAAGGTGATGTGGACACGATCTCCCAATGCGGCGATATCACCCATGGCTCTGCCGCGTTTTAATTTTCCGCGCAATTGACAAACAATAATGCCCTCCCCGGTTTCCACCCAAAAGAAACCGGATTGGGCTTTGATAATCAGACCGTGTTTGGTGAGGTTAGTTGTCATGTGGACGATAAACCGTAGACCATTGACGATGGATTATTTATTGTCCATCGTCAATGGTCCACCGTCGGCTCTACGGAACTACTCCGCCGCCTGCCGGGGTGGGCGTGTAGGGCGGGAAGCCGATCTGACCGAAGTCATAATACGAGCGCTGCGGACTGCCGTAGTAATACGTTTCGACCATCGCGCGGAAGATAGGCACGGCATAATCCGAACCTTCGCCGATGTTCTCGACAATTGCGACGATGGCGATATCGGGCAGCCCCGTATTGGCTTCGTTCAGTGTATATCCTGCGAACCAGCCGTGCGGCTTTCCGCTGCCAGATTCGGCGGTGCCGGTCTTGCCAGCCACGCTGAACTGAAGTCCGCGCAGGTTGAAGCGTGCTGTTCCGCGCGGATTCTCGGTGACCATCAACAGCGCTTCCTGTAGGATCTCAAGGTTATCGCTCCGCAGCGGAAGTGTCCCCTGCGCCTCGGGCTTGAACGTTTGAAGCGAATCGCCATCTACCGGCTGGATCTTCTCAACGATCTGCGGACGGTACAACGTCCCGCCGTTGGCGATGGCTGCCATAAAGCGCGCCACCTGAAGCGGCGTGACCTGCACGTCACCCTGACCGATCGCCTGGTTGGTTGCATCAACATTCGAAGGAGGGTCGATGATCTGACCTTCCTCTTCAGGGATCTGCTGAATACCGGTGGGAGAAGCCAGCCCGAACGAACGCGCCATGTTGGCGATGTCGGTGCCGCGCTGCCAGTTGGTGTACAGGTCATTGCCGATGTGCCAGAAATACGGGTTGCAGGAGCGCATCAAACCTTCCTGCAAGGTCAGCAGACCGGAGGGCGTGCTGTCGGACGTGTTGCAGAATAATCCGGCGGCGACCCGGTCCTGGCAGTGCTGGTAGGTCCAGTCGTAGAGGATGCGGTCGGGCAATTCGGTGAATTCGTATTGACAGTCGTAGGGTGTATCCTTCAAATACAATCCGCTTTCGAGCGCGGCGGAGAAGGTGATGATCTTGAAGACCGAGCCGAGCGGATACTGCCCCTGTGCGGCGCGGTTGAGCAGCGGCGTCCTGCCGTCGTTCAATAAGTTGGTCAAGCCGAGGTTGTTGGGATTTTCTCCCTCGAAATAGTTCGGGTCGAAATCCGGACCAGATGCCATCGCAAGGATGCGACCCGTGTCCACTTCCATTACAACGACCGCGCCGCGGAAGAATTCTATGGATGATTGCGCCCACTTCTGCATGTTGCTGTCGATGGTGAGATAGACCGAATCGGCAGGCTGGGGGCTGCTCTGTCCGAGCGTCGAGATGATCTGTCCGTCGGGACCGACAACGCGCAGGATGCCGCCGTGTTGACCGGCGAGATAATCTTCCGCCCACTGCTCGATGCCCGTCTGCCCGATGCGTTCACTTCCGCTATAGCCTTTGCGGCGGTATTCGTTCAATTGTTCCGGTGAGATGGCGAGCGTATATCCCACCGCCTGCGGAGCGAGACCGGTCTGGAAGTAATAACGCGATTCATATTCGCTGATGACCAATCCGCCGGGGTTGATCGAGATGAGACGCTGGGCTTCTTCGCGCGTGCCTTCGCACATCGGCAGATACCAACCGGGACCGGCGGCGTCGATCTGGTCTTCGAGGTCGAGCGGATCGAACCCGCACAAGCGACCAAGTTCGGTCGTCAACGCGCCGCGCATTTCATTGTCGATCAGGTCGGTTTGGATACCGAACGCAAGCGCCTCTGATTGCGTGACGATGGGCAGACCTTCACTGTCGTAAATATCGCCGCGCGCGGGGATGCTATATTCCATCGCCAGTTGATTGCCGCCCGCCAGTTCCGGCAGGATGAGCGCATCATCCCATTGCACTTTCCAGTTATTCTCTTCGTTCAACAGCCGCATGACGATATTGCGTTGAATGTCGCCTGCCAGCACGGTCTTGTAGGTGATGCTGTAGCCGACTTCCGCGTTGTACGGGCTGATGGTGGATGACGCAACCGTGAACTCGATCTCATCCGCGCTCATGGCGTTCAATGCATCGTTCCAGCGTTTTGAAAAATCTTCGAGCGTAATGCCTTCGCGGCTGGCTTGCGAAAGCAGGTTGTACATGATCTCGAAATCGTCATTCTTTAGCGCCTCGAGGAACGCGGTCACTGCTGCCTGCGCATCCGGCGCGGGAGTCACACCGATCTGAGGCGGAGGCAGGGGCGTATCCGTGGCAAACCCGGGGATCGCCGGACCGCCGCTCGAAGTACACCCTGCGATGACGAGGATGATAAAGACCAAATGAATCCAGCGTAATGACTTCATTACGTTTCCTTTCAAGAGACGAGTTCACCGTTCAAGATCGATGTTGAAACGGGGCATGAATAATTCAAGAACGTCTGGCACGCCGAAGGCACATCCATGGCGGGGGAGATATCGAACGTTCGCAAGGCGCGGATGATATGACACAAGGGCAGTCCCATCACGCTGGCGAAGCATCCACTCATGGATGCGACCGGCTGGAAATCGGGATGCTGAATGGCGTACGCGCCTGCCTTGTCCATCGGGTCGCCGGTGGCGATGTACGCGCGCATCTCTCCATCGAAATACTCCCGCATCGGCACATCGGTGATGGATAACTCGGTCAGCATCTTCCCATCCCGGATGCGATAGACTGCCACGCCCGTGAAGACCTGATGCGTGCGTCCGCGCAGCTGCTTCAACATGCGTTCTGCATCCGCGTCATCGACGGGTTTGCCGAGGATCTCGTTCCCGTCCACCACGGTCGTATCCGAACCGATGACCACCGCATCAGACTCCGCCCGATCCTTGACCGCCACCGCCTTGGCTTGTGCCAGTCTGATAACGTAGTCGCGCGGAGATTCATCCGCAAGCGGAGTCTCATCCACATCCGCGACGATGACGTCGAAATCCCACTCCCCAAGCGCAAAAAGTTTTCGTCTGCGCGGAGAATTGGATGCGAGGATCAATTTATGAATCACGCGCGAGATTCTAACACAGACCCTTTTGATGGATTAAAGGGGGATAAGCGGGGGAGCGTGAAGAGTGAAGCGTGAAACGTAAAGTATCTGGTGACCTCTTTCTTATTTCCTCTTTCTTGATTCCCCATCCGGTTGTAAAATTCGAACCGAAGATCTGTCCAGACAATCGGAGGCTGAATGAATGCATTGCAAGAACGAATTTTGAGCGAGGGGCAAGTGTTGGGTGGTGGAATTTTGAAAGTGGATAGTTTCGTCAATCATCAAGTCGACCCCGCGCTCATGGATGCCTGTGGGCAGGAATTTGCAAAACGCTTTGCGCATGTTGGAGCGACCAAGATCCTCACGGCGGAGATCTCCGGCATCGCCCCGGCGTTGACCACCGCCCTGCATATGGGACTGCCGGTTGTGTATGCCCGCAAGACCAAACCCATCACCATGCCGGACCAGGTCTATCTGACGCTCGCGCCGTCGCACACGAAGGGACGCATGGTGGAACTCATCGTCTCGCCGGAATATCTCGCCAACAACGAAAAAGTGCTCATCATCGATGACTTCCTCGCCAGCGGACAGACCATCCTCGGTCTTGCGCGGTTGGCAGAGGCGGCTGGGTCACATATCGTCGGTATCGGTACGCTGATCGAGAAGATCTTCGAAGGCGGGCGCGATGCGTTGACTCCATTGGGTGTGCCCATCGAATCCATTGCCTGCATTAAGTCGCTGGATGATGGCAAGATCACGTTTGTGGACTGATCTTCACGAATCACGTTTCACGAATCACGAGGTGCATAATCCGTGAAACGTAAAACGTGAAATGCAAAACGTGATCCGTAAATTTCTTCGACTCCGCTTCATTGCCTTTCTCATCGGCTGGATATTCGCTTACATGAGTTTTGTCATCCCGGTCAAACGCCTGCGCGAGACCTTGAACCTGATCGCCTTTCATCATCCGTCTCCCAGCTATAAATTCCATCTCATCATTGTCCCGAAGCGACAGGTGCAGACGCTGGCAGACCTCGACCCGCAGGATACCGCCTTTCTCACGGACTTGTATTCCACGGTGCAAAGCCTGGTGAAGGAATTCGATCTCAATGCCTACCGGCTCATCGTCAACGGCGGAGTGTATCAGGATTTTCCGCATTTGCATTTTCATTTGATATCGGATACGTAGGGGCACAGCGAACCATAAAAAAGTTGGGCCATTAATCGTCTCGCTGTGCCCTTACAGGATTTTATACATGAATTCAATAGCCATTTTAGATTTCGGTTCGCAGTACGCCCAGATCATCGCCCGTCGTGTGCGTGAAGCGCAGGTGTACTGCGAACTCTTCCCGTGGGATGCGCCGCAGGAGAAAATCCTTTCGATCAAACCGAAGGGATTTATTTTGTCCGGCGGACCCAAATCCGTGTACGAAGCGAACGCGCCCTTCATTCAGAAATTCATCCTAGAAAGCGGATTGCCCATTTTAGGCATCTGCTACGGGATGCAGGCGTTGACCCACGCGCTCGGTGGAAAGGTGGACCCATCGGCAGATCGCGAATACGGTCATGCTGAAATTGAGATCATCGACCGTAGGGGCGAGGTCTCCTCACCCCGGAAAGCAGACACCGCAGCATTGGGCAGGGAAACCCTGCCCCTACTTGATGGTTTATCAAAGGTTTGGATGTCACACGGCGATAAGGTCACGCAACTTCCCGAAGGATTCGTCGCGCTTGCCAAAAGCGGGAACAGTCCCTACGCGGCGATGGGCGACATGCGACGAAAATATTTCGGCGTGCAATTTCACCCCGAAGTGCATCACACGCCGAACGGCAGTGAACTGCTCAAGCATTTCGCGATTGACATTTGCGGTATCACGCCGGATTGGACGCCCGCCAACATCATCGAAGAAAGCGTCAAACGGATTCGCGAGCAGGTCGGGGATGCGCGTGTCCTCGCGGCGGTTTCGGGCGGCGTGGATTCATCGGTGGCGGCGGCGTTGGTACACAAAGCCATCGGGGATCAACTTGTGTGCGTGTTCGTGGATACCGGTCTGCTGCGGGCGAACGAAGGCGCACAGGTCGCTTCGGCATTTCGCGGAGGGCTGGGCGCTGAACTCATCACAGTGGATGCCGCCGATGAATTTTTAGGCGCGTTGAAAGGCGAGATAGACCCTGAGAAAAAACGCAAAATCGTCGGCGAGAAATTCATCCGCATTTTTGAGCGCGAGGCGAAGAACGTCGGTCAGCCGAAGTTCTTGGTGCAGGGGACGATCTACCCGGATGTGGTCGAATCGTCCGGTCCCGACCGGAGCAAGGCGGCTAAGATCAAGTCACATCACAACGTGGGCGGGTTGCCGGAAGATATGGAATTTGAACTGGTCGAACCGCTGCGATATTTATTTAAGGATGAAGTCCGTTTGGTGGGCGAAGCTCTCGGCTTGAATCAAGGCTTGGTTTGGCGGCAGCCGTTTCCGGGTCCGGGGTTGACCGTGCGCTGTCTCGGGGAGTGTACGCCGGAGCGTGTATCCCGTCTGCGGGCGGCGGATGCGATCCTTCTTGAAGAATTATCCAAAGCTGGTTTTCTTGGAAAAGGCGCCCAGACCTCACAAGCATTTATGGTTTTATTGCCCGTTCGTTCGGTGGGCGTGATGGGCGACCAGCGCACATATCAGGAGGCGGCGGCGATCCGCGCGGTGACGACTGACGATTTCATGACCGCCGATTGGGCGCGATTGCCATTCGAGTTATTGGCAAAGGTATCCAGCCGGATCGTTAATGAGGTGGAAGGCATCAACCGCGTGGTTTATGATATAACGAGCAAACCGCCTGCGACGATCGAGTGGGAGTGAGACGATTGGCGATTTTGGATTTACGATGCTTCGACAAGCTCAACACAAGTTTATGATTTTGGATTGGGAGGTTTGAATGAATTTCGATTATGGCAATATTCTAACCCGTTCGTTTCAGATCACGTGGAGGCATAAGTCCTTTTGGCTTTTCTCGATCGTTCCCATGCTGGTCTCGTTCGCAGGAATATTCTTTTTCATCGCTCCCGTTTTCCTGATGGGTGACGAGAGCGATCTGGTCTGGGTGGCATTGGCGGTCTGGCTGACGGGATTGGCGCTCACGTTCGTGGCTTCGTTCCTTGTGGGAGCCGTGGGGAGTTCCGCACTGATGCTGGGCATTTTGCGGGTGGAGCGCGGCGAAGGCTCGACCTCGTTCATGGACCTGCTGCGGGATGGCTTTCTGTATTTCCGGCGGGTGCTCGGTGTGATGCTGATCGTTCAGCTCAGCATTGGGTTGGCGATGATGCTCTTCTTCTGCTTCTATATGGCGGCAAGTCTCGTGACGATGGGGCTGGCGAGCATCTGTTTTCAGCCGATCTTCATCCTGATGACACCGCTTTCCTTCGTGATGGTGGCGGTCCTTGACGCAGCGCTGATGGCGGTCATCGCCGAGGATATGGGCGCGTGGGATGCGGTCAGGCGCGGGGTGCGGGTGGTGCGTGACCATGTTTGGAAATTCATCATCCTGGCACTGATCGTTTACTTTGGCACCTCGATCCTGACGGGCATTCTCCTTACCCCGTCGATGATCCCGGTGATGGTGTTCCCGATCCTGATGGAAACGGGCATGGAAATCAGTTGGGAATTATTCCTTTTGATCGCAGGTTTGTCCTCATGTATCTTTTTCCCGCTCATGGCACTGCTCTCCGGTGTGACCGGCACCTTCATGAACTCCGCGCTGGGGATATCCTATCTGCGGCTTACCCGCCCGGCTGAAGGCGAAGTCGTTTTTGCCCCGGAGAACCCCCAATTGGACGGAAACCTTTGAGTGGGGTATGATTCGTCCGAATTATCCCTTTGGAGGGTGAACTCCTCATATCGTAATTTGGGAGAATGCCATGAAAATCGATCTAGGAAAAATACTTACCCGTGCCTGGCAGATCATTTGGAACAATAAGATCCTGTGGGTCTTCGGCATTCTGGCGGGGTTTGCCAATGGGGGCAGTGGGGGCGGAAATAACGGCGGAGGTTCCAATTATCAAACCAACAATAATCCCTCCTTCCTGAACGGGGTGGATGAATTTCCGGACCAGATCGCGGAATTCTTCCAGGAATATATGTTGATCATCATTGCCGTGTGCGTGTTCCTCGTGCTCCTTTCGTTCGTGTTCTATGCGCTTGGGATGATGGGACGCATCGGCATCCTCAAGGGCGTGTACAAGGTGGAAGAGGGCGCATCCTCCCTGGTGTTCGCTGAATTGTGGTCCGAGAGCATGCCGTTTTTCTGGCGCTTCTTCGGCTTGAATTTTTTGATCGGGCTCGCGATCCTCGTTATTCTTCTCCCCATCATACTCATTTCCGTTGCCACAATGGGAATTGGGCTGGCATGCCTGCTCCCGCTGGTCTGCCTCCTCGTCCCGGTGGGGTGGGTGGTGAGCGTCGTTCTCGAACAGGCGCAGGCGGCGATCGTGGCTGAAGACTTGAACATGATCAACGGGCTCCGCCGCGGTTGGGATATCGCCAGGTCGGATATCGTCGGCATGATCGTGCTGGCGTTGATACTCGGTATCGGCGGTGCCATCGTCGGGTTGGTCGTCGCACTGCCCATCATCATTGCCGTGGTTCCGGCAGTCATCTCCTTGATTTCGGCTGGAAATATTGAATCGGTTTCGACCGTCCCGCCGTTGGTGTGGGTTACGGTCGCATGCTGTGTGCTTTACTATCCGGTCCTGCTGACTTTGAACGGCATTATGATCGCCTACATCAAATCGGCATGGGCGCTTTCCTATTTACAGCTTGCCAAACCCACAGAGCAAGCCCCCGTATTCGTCGAGGGAAATGCGTAAGTCTCTTCTCCTGCTGGTCTGTTTTGGATTATTCCTGAGCTTTGTGCCAGGCGCACAGGCGCAGCAGAGCCTTGCCTCGGTCAATCTCTACAACGCGGATGCATCTGCCTTCCCTGTGGTGACTGCGTTCATGGATGTGTTCGATGCGCAACGGGTCTTCGTCTCGGGACTCAAGCCTGAGTCGGTTTCCGCCATCGAAAATGGACAAGCCCTGCCGGTCGACTCCCTGCTCGAAATGGCGGTTCCGCTGCAACTTGCGGTGGCGGTCAACCAGGGACAGGCATTGGATGCGCGCGATGCCAACAGCATCTCTCGTTTTCAACGCGTCTCGCAGGTGATCGCCCAGTGGGCGCAAATCCGACCGCCGGATCTGCCGGATGATCTGAGCCTCGTCAGCCAGGCGGGACCGGTCATCAACCATGCCAACGCATCGGATTTCATCGTGGGCCTGACCGGCTTCCAGCCGGACATGCGCACAGCCACGCCCAACCTGCAATCGCTCGCCACGGCTTTGGATGTGGTCAGCGCGCAGACGACCCGGCTGGGCATGAAGCGCGCGGTGCTTTTCATCACCCCGCAAATGACCGACCCGAATCTGGCGGCGTCGCTTGAACCATTGATCCAGCGCGCGGTGGAGGGGAATATCCGCGTCTTCGTCTGGTACGTGGATGCGAACACGACCTTTACCAACACCAGTGCCGCAGTCTTTAACAATCTCGCCATCCAGACGGGCGGCAGTATGTTCCAATACTCGGGCGAAGAACGCTTCCCCGACCCGGAGATCTATTTCTCAGCCCTGCGCCGGGTGTATCTGCTTTCGTACACGTCGCGTCTGACGACTCCCGGCGAACAAAGTTTGAACGTGCAGGTAACTCTGCCCGCATTGGGGACACTGAACGCCATCGAGCAGAAATTCAACCTGGATGTCCAGCCGCCCAACCCCTTCCCGGTTGCGCCGGTTTCGCAGATCACGCGTCAGGCTCCGGAGGAAGACCCGTTCAATACCGAACTGCTCCTGCCCGAAACGCAAGAGATCGAGATCATCGTCGAATTCCCGGACGGTCATAAACGTCCGCTCACGCGCACGACCCTGTATGTGGACGGCGCGGTCGTGGATGAGAACACGGTCGAGCCCTTCGATAAATTCACCTGGGACCTGACCGGTTATTCGTCCAGCAGTGAGCATCAGGTATCTGTTGAAGCCGTGGATGTGCTGGGTTTGCGCAAGACCAGCATGCCCATCCCGGTGATGGTGACGGTCATCAAGCCGCCCAGCGGACCTGCCGCATTCCTAGCGAAATATCGCACGCCCATCACCATCGGTTCGATCGTCATGGCGGGATTGGTGCTGTTCATCATCCTGCTCAGCGGACGGGTACGCATCCCGACCCTGCGGACGATGCGGGAAGCCCGCCGCGCGCAGGCTGACCCGCTGACACAGAAAATTGCGGTCGTTGTGGAGGAACCCGCCGTCCCCGCACCGGAAGCGGCGAAGAAAACCCCAAAGCGGCGCACCCCCTCAAAGAAGAAAGAAACAGCTTCAAAGTCGGTGGTGGATGCGGCGGCTTCACTCATCCGCCTCAATCCCGACGGTCAATTTGCATCGGCTGCGCCCATTCCGCTCAGTGAAAAAGAGATCGTGTTTGGCGCAGACCCCGTACAATGTTCCACTATTTTGAACGACCTGTCCGTCTCTCCCGTGCATGCGCGCCTGCGGGTGACCGACGATGGCGGATACCTGCTGCTCGATAATCACTCCATCGGGGGCACCTGGGTGAACTATGAGCCCATCCCCCAAGAGGGTTATCGGCTGATGCATGGGGATATGGTAAACTTTGGTCAACTAATTTTTCGTTTTATGTTGACGACACCTCCGCTCGCATCCTCTCCTAAGGTCATCGTTCAAAACATCGAAGAATGATTCGAACCACGCTTGCTCATGTACACGTTGCCGCGCTTAGCCATGCCGGCATGTCCGGCAAGAATAACGAGGACCGATATGCGGTCTCTTCGTTTCAACTAAGCGCGGATGACCCGCGCCCGTCGGTTTTCGCCATCGTCGCAGACGGTATTGGCGGACACCGCGCAGGGGAAGTTGCCGCCGAACTGGCGGTTAATTATGTGGGCATGCATGTGGCGGAAAGCAATGCAAAAAAGCCCATCAAGATCCTCGAAAACGCAATTCATGATGCCAGCCAGGCGATCGCTTCGCATTCGGCGGGCAAGGACGATGAACAGGGCATGGGCGCCACCTGCGCCTGCGCCTGGATCATCGAGAACCGCCTGTTCACGGCATACGTCGGCGATTCGCGCATTTATCTTTTACGCGGCAAGTTCATTCAGCGGCTGACCATCGACCACACCTGGGTGCAGGAAGCCTTCGAGAAGGGCATCATCAGCGCCGAGCAGATGCGCGACCACCCGAACGTGCATGTCATCCGCCGCCATTTAGGCGGTTTAAAATTGCCCGACGTGGATTTCCGCCTGCGCATCGATAACGAAGAGACTGAAGAAGAGTCCGTCAACAATCAGGGGTTTCATCTCCAGCCGGGCGACACCATTCTGATGTGTACCGACGGTCTGACCGACCTGGTGTGGGATGACGAGATCCAGAAGACCATCCGCTCGCAGAAGGACCTCAAATCCGGGGCGGAAGCTTTGGTGATGCTGGCAAATCAACGCGGCGGGCACGATAACATCACGGTCGTGCTGTTGGCGATGCCGAGGCTCGAAGAGACGAATGTCAAAAAGGGATTTCTAGGCTGGTTGTTGGGTGAATAATGACGGGCGGGAGTTGCTCCCGCCCGTTTTTTGTTTATTCGCTTTTTGTAACGCGAGATACTATCTCGCGCTACTTTCATCTTTCTTTTCCCGATCCAGCCACAACTCACGATACTGACGATTCCAGTCGATCAAAAAGCGGACGGCGATGACCGCGCCTGCGCCGACGGCTACCCAGAACGCCGCATCACGAATATTGAACAGCCACAGCACCGGCGAGATGACGATGCCGGCGAAGACACTCGCCCGCGCGGAGTGACGGATCACCAGCACGAGAATGAGCAGGGTGGCAAAACAGATCAGGAACGCGAGCGGGTTAATGGCAAGCAATGCGCCGCCAGTGGTCGCAAGACCCATCCCGCCGCGGAAGCCGGCGAAGATCGTCCAGCAGTGACCGGCGACAGCCAGCGTGGCGGTCAGCGCGATGACCCACAGTTCACCTGAAAATTTGGCAGCGAGAAAGACAGGAATGAATCCCTTGGCGATGTCGAGGAGCAGAACCAGCGCGCCCCAGCCGAATCCCGCCTGGCGGATGGTGTTGGTCGTGGTGGCATGACCGGAACCTGCATCGCGCACATCCACGTTCTTGACGAAGCGGGTGATCCAGATGGAAAAGGGTAGCGAGCCGAATAGATAGCCGAGAAGGGGGAAGATGAGGTTCATGTGGGATATAACCCCGATTGAGGGAAAAGTAGCCAGTGAGCAGTGATCGGTAAGCAGCGGGCAGTGATCAGTAGGCGTGGGCGAGGACGCGGGCGCGGGAGGCGAGGCGGCGGGTGAGTCCGTCGAAGAGCGGTTTGTGAAAGGGCCACATGGCATACCAGTACAAAAATCCGAAGAAGCCGTATGCCGCAAAATATGCGGTGACGGTGAACAGGGTCTTCTTTTCATCCTCCGGTGCGGGGACGGATTCGAATTGCAGCCAGGCTTTGCCGGGCAGTTTCATTTCCGCGCGCAGGCGCATGAGGCGATTCTTTTCCACGGCCTCGACGCGCCAGAAATCGAGCGCCTCCCCGGGATTAATTTCATCGGGGTGACGCCGTCCACGCCGCAAGCCGACGCCGCCGATGACTTTATCCATCCAGCCGCGCATCGCCCATGACCAATCCATGTAAAGCCAGCCGCGCGTGCCGCCGATACCGCTGTACGAACGGAAGACGGTTTCGGGAGTCAGATCGAGCACGACCTGGCGGCGTTCGATGAACATGCCGTCTTCAACGGTGAAGTGATACGGTTTTACATCCCCCTGCGCCGTGACCAGAGCATCTGACCAACTCGTTTCCACGTTGTCGCGTTGGATGCGCCCAAGCGCAAGATGGACGGCGGTTTGATAATCAATCGGTTGAATATGCGGGAATAACTTTTTCGCCGTCTCGTCGCGGACGATGAGTTTGGCGCGCAGACCTTCGATGAGCGGAGCGACCACGCGCCAGTGGATCGGCGTGACCATGTGAACCCAGTACGCAGAAAGCCTCGGGGCGTAGAACGGTGTGCGGATCAGCCATCGGTGGAGATTCCGCTCTTTGGCATAACCCAGCAGCATGTCGGCGTAGGTGAGGCGCGAGGGTCCGCCCACTTCGATGACTCTGCCGACGGCATCCGGCGTCTTGAGCGTATCCACCAAATAGGCAAGCACATCCCGAATGGCGATGGGCTGTGCCTGCGAAAAGAACCAGGCGGGACAGGTGAGGATCGGTTCGCGCTCGGTCAGGTAGCGGATCATTTCAAAAAGCGCCGAGCCTGACCCGATGATCATGCCCGCTCGAATTTCGGTGACGGGGACTTTGCCGTGACGAAGCGTGAACCCCGTTTCGTGACGCGAACGCAGATACGCCGAGAGGTTGGCGGTGGGGTCCACGAGTTCGCCGAGATAAATGATCTGTTCGATGTTCTCGTCTTCGGCGGCTTGGGCAAAGTTGCGCGCGGCTTGCAGGTCGCGTTCGGCGCTGTCTCTGCCGCCCTGCTTGCCGTGCATCAGATAATAAGCGACCGAGACGCCTTTCATCGCATCGACGAGGTCGGCGGGATTCAACGCATCGCCCTGAACGACTTCCACCCGCTTGAGCCAACTGCGCCCCTGCAAACGGGACGGGTCGCGTACGAGACAGCGCACGCGGTAGCCGGAGTCAAGCAGTTTGGGCACAAGCCGCCCGCCGACATACCCGGTCGCGCCGGTGACGAGGATGAGTTTTGATTCTGTCATGATGAGGGATTATACCCAGCGCGGGCGATAAATAATTCAAGTTGCTGTTGTGGAGAATTCAAAAATTTTACGCAAGAGCGCAAAGTTGCAAAGAAAAAGCAATTTCCGTGTACAAAATCTCAAGTAAAATTCCCGGCTGTTATGAAGTGGACATTCATCCCCGAAGCTGAACTCACCTTTGACCTTGAATCCGATATCCAGCGGATGTTGGTGGAGTCTTTCCCTGAATACGTGGATTTCTTTTCCGCGAACTCGTATTGGGGTTCGAAGCCTGAATACCGTTTGATCGCGATGAATTCAGGCAGTCAGCCGGTCGCGCATTTGGAATTCGGTTTCCGCACCATCACGGTGGGTGATTTATCTTTCGAGATCGCGGGCATCGGCGCGGTGGCGGTGCATCCCGGTCATCAGGGACGTAAATTAGGACGGGAGATGTTCGGGCAACTGCGCGAATTTCTCTTGCAAAACTCGAATGCCGATTTTGGCTTTCTGGGCTGCCGCGAGGAAGTGGTCGGTTTTTATTCTGCCGCCGGGCTTAACCGCGTCCATCAGAGCGTACATAACCTCAACCCCGATTCTCTCGAATGGGAAACCTACCACGGACCGACGATGGTCATGCCGATTCACAAGTCCATGCATGAGTGGCGGGATGGGTTGATCCATCTCAATGGGATGCCGTGGTGAAGCGAGAGAGCAGAGATCGTCTATGGTCCCTCTTCATAACAAATGACAAAATCAAGCAAGTCGGAACGCAGGGCCATGCCGTTATCCAGTCCGATCTCCAGATACGTGCTTCCGATCAACCATTGATAGTTTTCGGTCAATCCCATGCTGATCTGGAACCGCTCCTGTGAGTTCTTCTTGATGGTGTATTTATCATGGACAATGTCCGTCGCTTCCACGGGGTCTGGATGCACCCAAATGACACTGCCCTCTTTCTTGAAGCGCGTCATTTCATCGGCGGTGGGAGTTGGATATCCTTCCATAGCATAGGCAAAGATCGAGAATTGCGCCCACTGACTCCACCACGAGTCCACGGAAACCGAATATGTTTCGGAAACAGGTATGGGTCCCATCCATTGGCTGGCAAACACCCAATCCGGAATCAATAGCGCCGATTCGACGATCAGGTCCCTGTCTGAATTGTTATTGATGCCGATATCAAGGGTCGATTTTTGAGGCGTGAGCAGGAATTCATCTCCAAGATAAATCCCACATTGGTATCCATCTTGGACGGTCACCACCATGGTCACATCCGGCGGACCCGGGGTGGGCGTCACTGTTGCGGTGGCTGTGGGTGTGCCCATCACCGCCAGCGTGATGAAACCGCGGGAGGAAGAATTGACAAGCGAACTGCCGATGCCGATCAAAAGAATGACGAGTCCGGCAATCGCTGCCTTCCTGTATTTTTCATGGGGATATACCCTTTTCTTTGACCGGGGCGACGCGGGTTTCGAGTGGAATATGATATACAAAAGGAATACCAGCAGGTTGACGGCGATCAGCGCTGTCAATATAAAGACCCCCAACTGAAAGTTGCCCCTCATCAGGTTCACAAAGCTGACGATTGCGGTGACGGTGGAGATCGTTCCAAGCAGCCATTTCCCCAAACGTCCGCTTATCTTTTCGACCGGATCTTGTTCTTCTGGCATGGGGGTATCCTCCGACTTCCAGTGAATTTCTTTAAACTATTCTATTGCCATTCTCCCCCCTTTTCAAGCAGGGAAGATGATCGCCTGCTGACAGGTCAACAGTTATACCGCACACGGTCTCGAATTGCGCCATGTGGAGGTATTCATGCAAACAGAAAAATAGCCGTTATACTTTATTCATGCCTTTGTTGTGGATCTCAATATCCTTTATCGCAGGGATCATCCTCGCATTTACCGTTTCCCTCCCTGCCTGGGCATGGGCGTTAATCGCCTCTTTCTTCTTACTTCTTTTCCTCTTCATTCGCCGCTTCCCAACCCTCCTTACTCGTTTCTCATCACTCCTCCCTCAGGCTTCACGCTTCACTCATTATGCACCTCTCGTTACTGGTTACCTGCTTCTTCTGTTCCTCGGCGCCGCCTACTACCAGATCCGCCAGCCAAACATTGACGCTTTCCACATCGCCTTTTACAACGACCGCGATTATGAATTGCTCATCACCGGCACGCTGGTCGAACCGCCCGACTACCGCGATACTTACACCAACCTGAAAATAAAAACCGAAGCCGTGGATACCGGCGATGGCGACCTGCCCGTCTCCGGCTTAATGCTCGTGCGCGTCTCACCAAATGAAGCATACGAATACGGCGAGCGCATCCGCATGCGTGGGAAGTTGAAGACTCCGCCTGAGAACGAAGAATTTTCCTACCGTGATTACCTGGCGCGGCAAAATGTCCATTCCTACATGACCTCCGCTGAAGTGACCAGACTCCCAGGCGAAGGCGGGAATTTCTTTTCCCGCGGCGTTTATCAACTAAAATCGAGATTGCTCGAAAACACCTATCGCCTGTATCAAGACCCGGAAGCGTCACTCTTCGCAGGCATTCTCTTCGGCGTGGATACGGGTCTGCCCGAAAAACTTCAGAACGCGTTCAAGAACACGGGCACAGCGCACATCATTGCCATTTCGGGTTTCAACATCGCCATCATTGCGGGTCTGTTCTTTTCCATCTTTAAAAATATCACCAACGAACGGCTGGGCGCGTTACTTGCCGTGATCGGCATCTTTTTATATGCCATCCTCGTCGGTGGTGATGCGGCGGTGATGCGCGCCGCCATCATGGGCAGTGTCTCCCTTTTGGCGCGTCAGCTTGGCAGGCGCAACGCTGGCATGAACACCCTGGCATTCGTCGCACTCGTCATGGCGCTCGTCAATCCGCTCGTGATCTGGGATGTGGGCTTTCAACTCTCGTTCTTCGCCACGCTGGGTTTGATCTTGTATGCCGAGCCATTGTCGAACTTCACCGCCAGCCTCATCGCCAAAGCCTTCAAAGAAGACATCACGGTCATTGTCAAAATCCTGAATGAAAATGTCGTTCTCACGCTTGCCGCACAACTAATGACCATTCCGCTCATGGCTTATTACTTTCAACGTTTCTCGCTCATTTCATTCATCGCCAACCCGTTCATCCTGCCCGTCCAACCGGCGGTGATGATCCTCGGCGGGCTGGCGGTCTTCGTGAGTCTCATCATCTATCCGCTCGGACAACTGCTCGCGTGGTTCGCGTGGGCGTTCGCTGGGTACACAATCCGGGTGGTGGAATTTTTTGACCGCGTGCCGAATGGTGTCATCGTTCTGGGAGACGTGCCCGGCTGGCTGGTCATCGGGTTTTACGCCGCGCTTCTGGCGGTGACGTTGAACTGGTCAGCGCTTCAGAACTGGTTCAAGTCCGCAGCCGCTTCGCTCCGCGCCGTGGCACTGACCGCGGCATTCGCCATTGTGTTCATCTGCATGATGTTGTTCTGGAGCGCCTACTCAAAATCGGGTGACGGGCGTTTCCATGTCACCTTCCTCGAAGCCGGTTCAGCCGATGCGGTTCTTATCCAAACTCCTGAAGGGCGCAATGTCCTCGTCAATGGTGGGGCGAGCGCCTCAGAACTTTCGGATGAACTCGGCAGGCGTCTGCCGTTTTTCTCACGCAAATTGGATTGGCTCGTTATCGCTTCCACGCAGGAAGATCAACTCGCCGCGCTGCCGCGCATCGTGGAACGCTACGAACCTGAAAACGTGTTGTGGAGCGGAAACGTGCAAGCCTCGTTCTCTTCGCGCCTGCTGGATGAATACTTCGCGCAGAACGAGATTCCAGTCAGCCAGGCGGAAGTCGGTCAGCGGCTGGACTTGGGCGATGGCGCATTCATCGAAGTGCTGGCGACCGGTCCGCGTGGGAGCGTACTGCTGATCGAGTACGGAAGTTTCCGCGCTCTGCTGCCCATCGGTGTGAGCGAAGGTACGTTCGAAGCGCTTGAATTCGGCAACGCCATCGGCAAAGTGGATGTGCTTCTGCTGGCAGAATCGGGCTACGCGCCCAGCAATCCGCCGGACATCGTTGAGAATTTGAATCCGCAATTGGTGGTGTTAAGCGTCGCCGCCGGTGACATGGATGGATTGCCCCATGACGAAGTGTTGGAATCCGTTGGCGGGTATTCGCTCTTGAGGACCGACCGTAACGGCTGGATCGATATCAGCACCGATGGCGTGGAGATGCAGGTCAACGTGGAACGAGGGGAAGAATCAAGTGTTTTGAATAAATAATGTTGCAGCTACTTTAGAAATTTCAACTGGAGGTTTATTCATGTCGGGCTTATTACAGATCAGGAAGACCGAAGGGCGGGTTGTCGTTCTACACTTGGCGGGAAAATTGGATGCGCAGACAGAACAAGCGCTGCTGGATCTCGCCCGCGCTGAATATGATTCCGGCACGCGCAGCCTGCTGTTGGATTTCAGCGATGTAGAGACCATCACCAGCGCAGGTCTGCGCGCCCTGCATACCATTTACAAAATGTACACCCCGGTCGAAGAGGTCCGCGCGAAGATCGCAGAGCAGGCAGACAAAACATATAAGTCGCCATACTTCAAGATCGCACAGGCGACTCCGCAGGTGCATTATGTGTTGAGCATCGCTGGCTTTTTGCAAAGCATCTATATGTATCCCACCTTGCAGGAAGCGCTTGATTCTTTCACGGATAACTGATGGGTTACCTATTGCTTGAAGGCGGTGCGGAGTTTGGCGGGCGGATGTCCGAGCCGGATCTGCGCGCCCTTGAACTGGCTGGCGGGTTCGATGCGCCGGTTTGCATCCTCCCAACTGCCGCTGCGCCGGATAACAATCACAAGCGAGCGGGGAATAACGGTGTGCGCTGGTTCCAAAGCCTCGGCGCGAAGAAAGTCTTCACTGCGGATGTGATCGACTCGCAGACTGCGAACAACTCCAGCCTCGCCGCCTCCATTCGGACTTCGAAACTGATCTATTTGCTTGGGGGCTTTCCCCGTCATTTGGGTGAGACGCTTGCAAATAGTTTGTGCTGGGCCGCCGCACTGGAAGCGTACAACGCAGGCGCGGTCATCGCCGGGAGCAGTGCCGGGGCGATGGTGTTGTGCGAACATTATTATGATCCCTATGAAAAGAAGTTGCTGCGCGGATTGAACCTCGTCCCGAATGCGTGCGTCCTGCCGCATCATAACAATTTCGGCAAGTCATGGGCGGGGCAGTTGAAGCAGATGCTGCCGGAGTCTCTTCTCATAGGCATCGATGAACGTACGGGGATGCTGCATGAAGCGAATGGGGAATGGCGAGTCCACGGTGAAGGGGAGGTCACGCTTTACCGAAGCGGATCCACCGTCGGCTATGGAAGAGGCGAAAGGTTCTTAATTCAAGAAAAGGGCATATAATTTGTCGAACTCGGAGGTGAGCCATGAATCATGCATTTAAAATTACGAAAGAACAAGTACAGGGAAATGTCTCGATTACTGTTCTACATCTTCGCGGCTGGCTCGATGCTCAAAGCGAAGAAGCTTTACTCGCTGAAGCCCGCACTGTGTACGATGAGGGCACTCGCTATTTGGTGATCGATCTCTCCGAAGTGGAAACGATTACCAGCGCCGGGATCCGTTCGCTGCAAAAAGTGTACCGGATGTTCACACCGGAAGAGGAACGCGATAAAGTGACGTATGTGAAATTGTGCAACGCGCTCCCGCAGGTCTATCACGTATTGGGGCTGACCGGATTTTTGCAGAGCATGCAGAATTACGAGACGAAGCAAGCCGCAGTGGATTCGTTCTAGCCTACGCGAGATACGCAGCGATCAAGCTCCAGTTGACGGAGAGATCGTAGATCCCAATTCCCACCAACAACAATCCACTGAGGACATTGATGAGGCGCGCCCGTATGGCGAACTGGCGCGTGATCCAACGTTGGGCGAAACCTGAAAGGAAGGATAACAACAGGAGTGGGATACCAAATCCCAGACCGAACCAGAGGAAGACGTTCAACTTGCCAAGCGCATCACCAACGGTCAGCGACAGTGCGAAGATGCTCACCACTAGCGGACCCGAACACGGCAGGGCAATGGGTCCATAAAGCAAACCATATATGAATGCGTTTGCGAAAGGATGGGAAAACAACGGGGCTTGAATTTGAGGGAGTTTTTTAAAGGGATTGATGTTCAGCAGCAGAAGCACGCCAAACAAAATGATAATAAGGTCGGCGACAGGGATGACGAACGCCAGCGCCTGCCCAATGGAAATGGATAGCAGAGCGATGACAGCGCCGAGCGCGAGCATCATGGTCAGCACGCCTGCCAGCACGAAGAAGCCGAGCAAATAACGGGCAGGTTTGTTTTGCAGTTTCTCTTGTCCGCTGCTGAGGTAGGCAAGGAAGCCGGGATACAACGGCAGCACGCACGGGCTGGTGGTGGCGAGCAAACCAAGCGAGAGGGAGGTGAGGATGGTTTCCATAAGGTCTTTTGTGAACGGATCGCACAGGTTTCACGAACAGTACGGAAAAGAACCGTCCGTGAAACCTGTGTGTCAATATTTTTTACATGCCTTCGTCGAGGAAGGGTTGGATGAAGTTCAACAACTCATCTGCGCTTTTGATGCCAAACGGCAGCGGGTGGACAACACCATGACGGTCGATCGCCAGCATGGGTGTGGACGGCGGGTTCAGGAATTGGTCGCCGTACAGGGATGAAAGATCGCGTGAGACATCGGCGGAAGAGACGGCGTACACCCAATCGAAACCTTGCGCATCCACAAATCCCTTGAGGATGGCGGCGTCTTCGTTCGAGTCGATATCCAAGCCAACGCTGACGAAGTCATCGCGTTCGCCGAGCAGGCTGTGTAGCTCCTTCACCTGTCCCTGCTGGCGCAGGCAGTTCGAGCACCAGACCGCCATTGTCTCTACCAAAACGACCTTGCCTTTGAAATCCTGAACGGTGAAGGTTTCTCCGGTGTGGACGTTCGTCAATGCAGCGCTGAACCAAGCCGGGCTTTCCATCATGGCATCTTCGGCGGGTTTATCTTCCATCATGGCGTCTTCTGTTGCCATATCATCAGCCATCGCTTCTTCGGTCATCATCGTATCGTGCATGGCTTCTTCGGTTGGTTTCTCCATCATGGTTTCTTCGGCAGGAGCGCCGCAGGCAGTGACGAGAAATGCAGTTAATAGGACGAGGCTGAAAAGGGCGTTTCGAATTTTCATGGTTTATGAGTCTCCTTGTGTTTGATCGAAGGCACATGATAGTGAAATCTCCTTACAAAACCCCTGTCTAATCCTTACGAAAGGATGAACATTCTCACAACCGCCATGTTTTCTCGTGACGTTCCAAAGAGAATCAAGTATGATTTCCAGTATGAATGAAACGCGCATCCTCGTGGTGGAAGATGAACCCAGTCTGGCGGAAGTGGTCAGCCTGTATTTGAAACGCGCCGGGTATCAGGTGCAGGTCGCCGCGGACGGGAAACAGGCGATGACGATCTTCGAAAAACAGATACCGGATTTTGTCATCCTCGATCTCATGCTCCCCGAAGTGGACGGTCTTTCCCTGACCCGTTGGCTGCGTGACCGTTCCAACGTGCCCATTATCATGGTGACGGCGCGGCGCGAAGAGATCGACCGCATTGCCGGTCTCGAAATGGGCGCGGATGATTATGTGGTCAAGCCGTTCAGCCCGCAGGAATTGGTCAGCCGTGTGCGGGCGGTGCTGCGCCGTGCTGGGCGCGAACAAGCTGGGACGGAACCGGAACGCGACATCACTTTGCAGGACATCCACATCAGCCCGGTCACACGCACGGTGACAGTACGCGAGTCACCCATTGAACTGACCGTCAAAGAATTCGACTTGCTGTATCTGTTGGCGCGGTACCCAAAACAGGTTTTTACCCGCGAGCAATTGCTTGAGCGCGTGTGGGGCGGCGCGGAATACATCGACCCTGGCACGGTGACGGTTCACGTCCGCCGCTTACGCGAGAAAATAGAAAGTGATCCATCGTCGCCGTCGCGCCTGCTGACGGTTTGGGGTGTGGGATACAAATTCGAACCATGAGATCATCCGCCATTCTTCGCTTTGTTATCGGCATCCTGCTGATCTTCATCGTCTCGCTTGCCATCTTCAACATGATGATGGCGCCGCCAATGTATGAGCTCGGCTTGATGGCGCTCTTCCTCGGCATCACAGCTTTGGTCTCGGCTCTGGCAGGATACGCCGCCTATCGCTTCGGTTGGCTGACTCTCTCTCCGAATCTGCGTTGGTCGCTGTTGGGTGTGTATGCTTTATCGAGCCTGCTGACCTTTTTCAACGTCTGGTTTTCGGCGCGATTGATGTTCGCCAGCCAGCACGACCTGCTGTTGGCAACCGTCCTGCTTGTGTTCGCGGGCGGCATGGCAATGGCGCTGGGATATTTCCTCTCGTCCACGATCACTGAGCGCGTCAATCAACTCAAGGGCGCGGCGGAGAAATTAGCGGAAGGCGACCTGAAGACGCGCGTCCCTGTGCTGGGGCGCGACGAAGTCGCTTCACTCGCGCGAGCCTTCAACCAAATGGCGGAACAGCTCGAAGCGATGGATTCCAAACAGCGTGAGATGGAAAAAATGCGCGCCGAGTTGATCGCCTGGGTGGGGCATGATCTGCAAACCCCGCTTGCATCCATTCGCGCCATCCTCGAAGCGCTCGAAGACGGTGTGGTGGATGACCCTGAGACGGTCAAGCGTTATCTCAATACTGCCCAGCGCGATGTGCGTTCGCTGTCCGCGTTGATCGATGACCTCTTCCAAATGGCGCAGTTGAACGCGGGCGGATTTCAACTCGAACGTGCGAACTCGTCATTGGCGGATCTCGTGTCCGACACGCTCGAATCGTTCGCGGAACTAGCGGCGCGTCAGAATATTAAATTGATGGGCAGTGTCGAAACGAATGTCGACCCGGTGGATATGGATACGCGTCGCATCGGACGCGTGCTGAATAACCTCATCGGCAACGCCATCCGTCACACATCCGCTCAAGGGGAGGTGAAAGTTCAAGCGCGGCGAACAACTACCGGCGTAGTAGTGACCGTGACGGATACGGGTGAAGGCATCCGCGCCGAAGACCTTCCGCACATCTTCGACGGTTTCTATCGTGGAGAAAAATCCCGCAGCCGCGCCACAGGTGGTGCCGGGCTGGGTCTCGCCATCTCGCGCGGAATCATTCAGGCACACGGCGGGGATATCCACGTCGAAAGCGAAGTCGGTCACGGCAGCCGCTTCACATTCCGCATTCCGTAATCTGAATAGATAAAAGTTTATACTGCGAAGCTCGCCAAGTGCGCAAAGTTTTATTGATTTTTCTTTGCGTTCTTCGCGCGCTTGGCGGTTCATTTCTGACCGGGTCCTTAATAAAACTCTCAGACTTGCGTAATCCTTTTGTAAGGAAGTTTCCGTACAATCGCCTCATCTTTGAGGTGAGACATGAAACGAGTCTTTATCGGATTGATCTTCCTGTTGACCGCCTGCGCCGCCCCGGCAGACTCGCAGTCCTCGGAGTTTGTGATGCCCATCTTCTCCGCCTCTTTACCGGACCTCGGACCTGCGCCTGAACTATCAAACGACACCTGGCTGAATGTGGATTCTCCGCTTCGTCTCGCCGACCTGCGCGGAAAAGTGGTCGCAATCGACATGTGGACGTTTGGCTGAATTAATTGCCAGAATGTGATTCCTTCGTTGAAGGAATGGGACGAGAAATACCGCGACCAGGGACTTGTCATCATCGGCAATCATTACCCTGAATTTGGGTATGAGGAAGACCTTGGAAACCTCAAAGCCAAAGTTCTGGAGTACGGCATCGAATACGCCGTGGCACAGGACAACGACGGCAAGACCTGGCGCGCTTACGAAAACCGTTACTGGCCCACACTTTACCTTATTGATAAAGAAGGACATATCCGTTATATTCATATCGGCGAAGGCAGGTATGAGGAAACCGAAGCCGCAATTCAATTGCTTTTAGCGGAATCGGATCCGAGACAATAAATAGGAGACACCTAATGACCAACCCTTATAAATCAGTCCCCGTCCGCTCATCTGAGATCACGCCAAAGGATGTGTTTCTCTCGCGGCGTGACTTCATCAAAGCCGCTGGTGTGATCGTGGGCGGAGCGGCACTGGCTGCCTGCGCGCCTGAGATCGCGGAAAGTACCGCCACTGCCGTCCCGGCAACCGGACTCCCTGCCATGTCAGATGAACTGGGTAACCCGACCAACACCTTCGAAGAGATCACCAATTACAACAACTACTACGAATTCAGCACCAACAAGGAAGCCGTCGCGCCTCTGTCCAAGAAGTTCACCACCACCCCGTGGACGGTCGAAGTCGGCGGCATGGTCAACAACCCGCAGACCTTCGGCATCGAAGACATTCTGAAGCTCTTCCCACAGGAAGAACGCATCTACCGTCTGCGCTGTGTGGAAGCCTGGAGCATGGTCATCCCGTGGAATGGCTTTGCGCTGGCGAGCCTGCTTAAAATGGTCGAGCCGAAATCAGACGCGCAGTATGTCCGCTTTCAGACCGTATACCGTCCCGAGGAAATGAAGGGACAGGGCAGTCCGTTCTACCCGTGGCCCTATCAGGAAGGCTTGCGCATCGACGAAGCCATGAACGACCTGACCCTGATCGCGACCGGCATCTACGGCGAGACCATCCTGCCGCAGAATGGCGCGCCGCTGCGACTGGTGGTGCCGTGGAAGTATGGCTTCAAGTCCATCAAATCCATCGTCAAGATCGACCTGACCGACCAGCGTCCCAGCACGCTGTGGAGCACGGTCGCGCCCGATGAATACGGCTTCTATGCCAACGTCAACCCACAGGTGGATCATCCGCGCTGGTCGCAGGCTTCGGAGCGCCGCATCGGCGAACTCAGCCGCCGCGAAACATTGATGTTCAACGGTTACGGCGAGCAGGTCGCCGACCTATACGCCGATATGGATCTGAACCTGCATTACTAAAACGAAAGACCTCCGATGTTTCAAAAATATCGGAGGTCTCGTAAACCATGAAAATCTTCAACCGCTATACCCCGCTTCAAATTGCCATTCATCTTTACGCCTGGTCTGCCGCCGTGTGGATCATCGTCGAACTGTTGATGGGTTCGTTCTCCATCAACCCGATCCAGGAGCTTGAACAGCGCACGGGTCGTCATGCCATCACCCTGCTGGTGCTGTCGCTGATGTGTACGCCGCTCAACACGCTCTTCAAATTTCCCGAACTGCTCAAACGCCGCCGCACGCTGGGTTTGTATGCATTCATTTATGCAGTGATTCACGTCATCATTTTTGTGGATTTGGATTACGGTCTCGCCTGGAGTTTGATCTTCCGCACGGTCTTCGAAAAACCGTACATCGTCGTCGGCATGATCACCTTCCTGATGCTGATCCCCCTCGCGGTCACATCCTTTGATATTTGGAAAGTCCGCCTCGGCAAAAACTGGAAGCGCCTGCACCAGACCATTTACTTCATCGCCCCACTGGCAATCTTGCATTACGCGTGGAGCAAGAAAGGCGACTTCTTCGCCTTATCGGGGGATATCGTCCGCCCGTTGATCTATGGACTCGTCCTCGCGATATTCCTGATCTTGCGGATTCCTGCTGTGAAAAAAACAATCGCATCCCTCCCGACCCGCAGCCTGACTCTGTTTCAGAAAAAGAATCAACAGCCGAAAGCGGATGTCTCTTAATAACTGATGTTACGCGGTTAATAATCCCGTAGGGATGAAAGGATTATAGAATTGGCAGATAGAATCTAAAAATCCCGTAGGGATGACATATTTCATCTGAAAACTCATGACACCCCTACGAGGTTTGGGAAATGTTGGCGTTGTTTCTATAATCATGTCACTCCTCTGGAGTTATATCTGCGTAACGTGAATTAATAAGAATAAGAATATGAATATGAAGTAACAGTCACTTTTAAAGTGACTGTTACTTGTCTGCCACCTGGTTTAGAACAACCCGCGGAAGAACAGCAGTAAACCGATAAACGCCAGCGGTACGCCGACGATCGCGCCGATGAGGGTCAGGCTGACGATGACGCCGACGACGAACAGCACGATGCCGAGCACCATCGCCACGAAGCGACCCGTCATCTCGACGATGACCGCCAGCAGTTTCCAGATCGTGGTGAAGGGCCACAAATACCAGGGGATGTGTTGTTTTTGAGTAGTCATAAGGAATACCTCCATGAGTACTTACGAAGGTTTTTCTCAAACGATGCAAAGATGATAAGAACTTAAGTACCACTACATGAACCGGAAAGAGAGGGCTATAATCCCGCACCATGGTTACGAAATCGAAAAAATCCACCCCAGTAATTGAAGAAGAATACGAGGAAGAGACAGTTTCCGCAGTGGGCGACCCCGAGGAATACGTCACCTTTAAACGCAGTCATTTTTATTCGGTATTGGTGGTGCTTGCCTTTGCCGTTGGCTTGCTGCTCGGGTACGTGCTTTGGGGACGCGGCAGCGAAACAGTCACAGCCGCCGCACCAGCCCAGGAAGCGGCCGCCGAACCCTCCGGTCCGGTTGCGGAGGCGCCGATCACACCGCAGCCTCAGTACACCCGTTACGATATCCCCACCGAAGGCTATCCGAGTCTCGGTCCCGATGATGCTCCCATCACGCTTGTGGAGTTCAGCGACTTCCAATGCCCGTACTGCCGCCGCTTCCACGAGGAGACGTATCAGGCTTTGCTGGATGCATACCCGGGACAGATCCGCTTTGTGTACCGCAACCTGCCGCTGACATCCATCCACCCGGATGCGATGCCTTCCGCGATCGCGTCGCTGTGCGCGAACGACCAGAGTGCGTACTGGGATTATCATGGCTTGCTGTTCAGCAGTGAGACGTTGACCCGCGATGCGTTCGTCCAATATGCCACCTACCTGGGTTTGAACGTGGAAGAGTTCACTGCCTGTCTCGACAGCGGCAGCCATGACGAGTTCATTCAGCAGGATATGGATTTTGCCATCAACCTCGGTATTCAATCCACGCCGACGTTCTTCATCAATGGTCTGGCGGTCGTTGGCGCTCAGCCGCTCTCCAGCTTTCAGCAGATCATCGACAAGGAACTGGCGGGAGAGATTCCCTAAGTTTTCTTTGGTAATTGTTGTAACGCCGAACGGCGGGCATTGTGCCCGCCGTTTTTCTTAAAACTCCGTGCGGGTTCGTATCCCGGTGGTAAGATAATGACGAACGAAGAACGATAACAAGGAACGCCTCAGAAACGCAGAGAATTTGCGAGGTGCGGGCGGACCTGTTGAATACAGACCACCCTGGAGAGACGACCATGAAACGTTTTGTTGCCATTGCCGGGAATATCGGTGTTGGAAAATCCACGCTCGTCCGAATGCTGTGCGAAGAAATGGGCTGGGACCCGTTCTACGAGCCGGTGACACAAAACCCCTATCTTGCCGATTTTTATCAGAACATGACCGCCTGGTCTTTTCATTCGCAGGTGTTCTTTCTTACCCATCGTCTGCGCTCGCACTTCAACCTGGCGGCACACCCCAATTCGGTGATCCAGGACCGCAGCGTGTATGAAGATGCGGAGATCTTTGCCCATAACCTGTATCAGCAGGGCAACCTGACCGAACGCGATTACCAGACCTACCGCGACCTGTACGAGACTGCTGTGCAGTTCCTGCCGCCGCCTGATCTGGTCATCTACCTGCGCGCCTCGGTGGATACGCTTCTGCATCGTATCGATCAACGTGGACGCGATTATGAACGCAAGATCGCACCCGATTACCTGCAAAACCTGAACGACTTATACGAAAATTGGATCGAGAATTTCACACTCTGCCCCGTGCTCGCTGTCCCCGCCGATGACCTGGATTACGTCGCCCATAACGGTCACTTGCGCCTGATCGTCTCGAAGATTGACGCAAAATTGACCGGGAAGGAAGAAGTGGTCTTCGAGCCGGAGGAAGTGGCGAGAGCGGCGGAGGATTGAAGAGCAATAGCCAGTAACGAGAAACGAGTTAAGAGGTACGAGGAAAGAGAAACGAGTTGCGAGGTTCGCCTCACAACTCGTTTCTCTTTTCTTGTTACTTGTTTATTATTACTCGTCCCTGCTCTTACGCTTTTCCCAGCACCATCGCCAGCAGCGCCATTCTCACATACAAGCCGTATTCCATCTGGCGGAAGTAGGCGGCGCGGGGATCATCGTCGAAGTCCGGGCTGATTTCACTCACGCGCGGCAGCGGATGCATGACCGCCATTTCCTTCTTCGCGGCTTTCATGATCTCAGGGTCGATCACATACGCGCCCTTGACCTTCTCATAATCGGCGGGGTCTTCGAAGCGTTCCTTCTGGACGCGGGTCACGTACAGGATGTCCGTTTCGGGCAGCACTTTTTCAAGCGAGGAGTATTCCGCCTGCGGCACACCTTTCGCGCCGACTTCGTCCATCACTTCCTTCGGCATCTTCAAAATATCCGGCGAGACGTAGTTCAACTTGATGTTGTTGAATTTCGAGAGCAGCCGCGCCAGCGAGTGGACGGTGCGCCCATACTTCAAGTCGCCGAGCATGGTCACGGTCAGGTTATCGAGGTGACCGAGTTCCTCCATAATGGTGAAGGTGTCGAGCAGGGCTTGAGTCGGATGTTCGCCCACACCGTCGCCCGCGTTGATGACCGGTTTCTTGGCCGCCTTTGCTGCGATCGCCGCCGAACCCGTTTCGGGGTGACGCAGCACGATTACATCTGCGTAGCATTCCAACGTGCGGATGGTGTCCGGCAGGCTCTCGCCTTTTGACACGGACGAATACTTCACCTCGTTGATCGGGATGACCGAGCCACCGAGCCGCTCCATCGAAGCCGTGAACGAGGATGAAGTTCTGGTGGAAGGTTCATAGAACAGGTTCGCGAGGATCTTGCCTTTGAGCAGGTCGAACGTCCCGACACGCTCGACCATGCCGCGCATTTCATGCGCCACGCCGAAGACGTATTCCAGGTCGGCGCGGTCGAATTGTTTGACAGAAATAATGTCCTTGCCGTACCAAGCGGCATGTTTGTTCTCGCCGAAGGGAAGATATGGGGATTGGGAATCGGTTGGCATACTTTAGTCTCCTGGTTTGATAGTTGGTATTCCGTTATTCGATAGTGGGAATTCGACTCTCGAATTTCCACTATCGCTATTTCCTTTATTTTTCGTCATGCCCATGCCGATGATGGGTATCTGGCATGTGATCGTGTTCATGTTCTTCTTCGTGGTGTTCATGCCCATGTGAGTGGGTCCCTTTTGAATCATCGTGCGCATGCATGGGGTCCGCGTGGCTATGGCTGTGTTCGTGGACGATGGCTGTGTGGATATGTGCATGCGAATGGTTCTCGTTGATGAGCAGCAGTGCGCCGCCGATCATCAGGATGGCGGCAGCGATAAAGATTACAGAGGGAATTTCACTGAATATGACGATCGAAAGCAATACACCCGCCAGCGGAGCTGTGCCATACAAGGCGCTGGTGCGCGCCGCGCCGAGTCCGCGCATCGAACGGATGAAGAGCAGGGTGCTCAAGCCGTAGCAGATAAACCCCAAGGCGAGCGTTGCGAGGATGGTTGTAGTGGATGGAAATGGATTTCCCAATGCCCAGGCAAGCAGGAACGAGAAGGTTCCAGCGACCAATCCCTTCCACGCCACGATGACGAGCGGGTCTTTGCTGGAAATGTTGCGCGTAAGGTTATTGTCCAAACCCCAGAGCACACAGGCGAGGATGACTCCCAGCGCCCCGAGCGAGAGACCAAATCCGCTGGAGAAGTCGGTGGAGAGGAAAATGCTTGCGAGTGTGATGACGAGGATCGCCATCCATGCGCGGCGGCTGATGGATTCTTTGAAAAATAACAAAGCGATGAGCGTTGTCCCCACGCCTTCGAAGTTCAACAGCAAGGAAGCTGTGGATGCGGGTGTGTTTTGCAGGCTGACCATCAACACGATGGGGGCAATAATTCCGCCGGAGATGATCGCGCCTGCCAGCCATTTCACATCCGCACGCTGAATACCTGCTTCGGTTCCCTTCCGTTGTGTGAGCTTGGTCAATGTGATGCCCGTGCCGCTGCCGAGGTAGAGAAATGAGGCGAGAAAAACCGGAGAAATATCGCCGAGCAGAAACTTCAAGACCGGCGCACTCGCTCCAAAGAACAAGGCGGCAAGCAGGGCTTGCAGGATGAAGCCGAGATTCTGCGTTCTCATTTCATTCCCATATCGAATAAATGATTCGCCAACGGAAAGATGTTGATCAGCGGCTCTTCGTACGGATGTGACCTGCGGACAGCCTGTATTGCCTCTTCTACCAGCTCGCGTCTGCAATTGACCTCGATCTTGTACTCCGCCGTGTAACGAATCTCCCCGATAACTCCGTCGAACGGATTTGCGCCTTTCAATGGACGGAACGATCCCTGTGCCTGTGAGATGGCAAAGCAGTGGTCGTAGTTCCCGATCACGCCCACGCCTGCCCCCGCCAATTCATCGCGGACTTTTTCCACGTGTTCCTGCGGGACGAAGATCTCTAGTTTTACATCGGTAAAGCCGTTCATATTTTCTCCGGTTGTCATGCTGAGCGATAGCGAAGCATCTCTACGATTATCTGAGAGACCCTTCGCTATCGCTCAGGGTGACATACAAAACACATTAAGAAAAAAGCCTGACAATTAATTGTCAGGCTTTTCGAGAACGATGGATAAAACGAACAATGCGCCCGGTCGGGGCTTTCAAGCGGGTGGCGCAAGGGATTTTCTCTGAACATCGGCGCTGATTATACACGCATTTAAATTCCTGTCGACTGCGCGACGTCCAACCCGTTGGCGGAGGCGATCTCTTCGAAGGTGATCTCGATCTCATCGAGCAGATGGTCGAGACCTTCCACTCGCTCGCGGAATCCGTCACCCAGCAGACCGAGGTCTGAGCAGGCGGTCTGCCAAAACTGGAGATGGTCGCCGCTCAGCACCTCGGAAGAAAAGGTCCAGGTTTGGAGAAGAGGCCACAGCGCGGCAAGAGGCGTGTCGCCTGCCAGCAGGGCTTTGATGGATTTCTCGTAATAGTTCAGGCGGATCGGGTGGATCCTTCCATCCACTCCCGGAGTAGCGCTGGCAACTTGATACGCGGATTTCCAATCTGCCACCCAGCCTTTGACCTTGTCCGGGTCGACGCGGTTCGCGCCAAGCAAACCGTAAACCGCCGCGACCATGCCAGGTTTGTTGGCGGCTTCGGCGCGGGCGGGGAACTCGAGCAGGATGCGGCGTTCCCACAGCGGAGGACCGTTCAACTCTGCGATGGCATTGACGGCGTGGAAAAGCGACTTCAGGAATTTGCGAATTTCCTTTGGTCCGGCATCTCCTTCGAACTCGGAGAGATCCATCCAGTTGCCGCGCCCGTGCGAGAGGAGCGTGTTGCAGCGTTGGAGCGTCAGCGGTGGCTGCTCGAACTCGAAACCGGCGCGCAGGCTGGCTTGTACGAAGTCGAAAAATTTCTCGCGTTCATAAAGAAGCGTAGGCGCATACATTTCAAAGCCGAGCCACGGGTCGCCGCGCAGTTCGCGCGGAGCTTTGAACTCGTCCTTCACGCGGCGGGCGATGTCGAGATGAAAATCGGGGGTCAGTTTGACGAACTCGCGCGATTTCATCGGAGGTTCTTTGGTGACGAAGACGATGTCAATATCCGCGGTGCCGCCGAGCATGGGCTCGGATGTCAACAGGGAACCGGTCAGGTAGGCGGCGACGATATCGGGATCGTTATATGCCCGTTCCTGGACGGTCTCTTTGGCAATGCGGAGGAGGGACTCACGAGTAACGCGCATAATGTCCTCTTCCTATTTCAACGGCATGGAGGCTTGATAAGGGGTCAAGCCAAGGGTTTCGCGGATACGGTTTTCGATCAACTTGAGATGCTCCGTGTTCTGGATGATGTTCAGGTCGTTGGTGTCGATCTTCAAAACGGGCGTGTGGTCGTAGGGCTTCGAGAAGAATTCCTCATAGGCCATGTTCAATTCATGGATGTAGCAGCGTTCCATCTGGCGTTCATACGGCCTGTCGCGGAAGGCGATGCGGCTCATTAGTGTGTCGGTGGTGGCTTGCAGATACACCAGCAGGTTGGGCTTGGGGATCTTCTCGCCGAGCGCTTCGTGAACCTTGTGATACATGTCCAGTTCGTCGCCCTTCAGGTTGATGCCCGCAAAAAGCGCATCCTTGGCAAAGGTGTAATCGGAGATCAGGCTTTTCCCCGCAGCGAGGATGCTGGGCACGTTGTTGTTCTGCTGATGGTAACGGCTGAGCAAAAAAAATATCTGGGTCTGGAATGCGTACCGCGCGCGGTCGCCGTAAAAATCTGAGAGGAACGGGTTCTCCTCGAAAATCTCCAATAATACTTCTGCTTCAAAGACCGGCTGTAACAGGCGGGCGAGCGTGGTCTTGCCAACGCCGATGACGCCCTCGATTGCGATATACATGAAAGTGCTCTCCCAAATGATGTTGAATCAAGGATACCATAATTTGAATGCAGAGTGATGAATGAAGAATACAGAATGGGGAATGTATAATTACCGCATGACAAAAATATGCGTTGTGCCGCAGGTGCAGGGAACAGGCGGCATGGCTTCCTTCCGTTTGAAATTCGAGCAGGGATTAAAAGCCCGTAATATCGAAGTGACCCATGACCTGGATGACAAGTCCGACGCGGTGCTGGTCATCGCAGGCACCCGCTTCTTACTGGACCTGAAGCGGATTCGGCAACGGGGCATTCGCGTCGTCCAGAGGTTGGATGGCGTCAACTGGGTGCAGCGCGTGAAATGGTCGGGAGTCAAATACACCGTCCGCGCGGAGTACGGGAATCTCATGCTCGCGCTCATCCGCAACCG
>CAYJPO010000027.1:5981-53071 GCA_964372045.1 uncultured Anaerolinea sp. | reverse complement strand
GCGCAACCTCGGTGTGGCGATAGCTTTATCGGTGATGCTGATCATGGTTTCTGTCGTACTATTGATGATCACAAAACAATTGGATCGAGAGGATGAGTAACAAAAAAACCGCCTTCGGGTAAGGCGGTTTACTTACTGACTGTCGGGGTGGAGAGATTTGAACTCTCGACCTCACGGACCCGAACCGTGCGCTCTACCGGTCTGAGCCACACCCCGAATGAACAGCGGGCAGATTATACCATTGTGGTTTATTTTGGCAAGGTGAGTTATGGATTCAATATCACTTCGACGGTGTAGACGTAGATCAGCTTGCCCAGCTCCGGGTCGGAGACGCTCAAATGCGGGTTTTCCTGCCGGAAGGTCAGGCGCGCCGGGGTGGGTTCGCTCACCTTGTACGGCAGGACGGTTTCAAAGGGCTGGGTGTCATTGCCGACCGGCGCAAGGATGCGGGTGGAGATCGGTCTTCCGTCTTTGGACGTCAGTTCGACAACGACCGACTCTTCGTTGAAGGGCCAGATGATCCCTTTGAGATAGACTTCCCCCGCATGGAAATTCGCCTTTTCTTTTAGTCCATCCACCATGACGCGTTCGTAGATCGTATTCCCAGGCGGGTTGACTTGCGCATTCCCGATCGAATACAGCAGGACGGGCATGGTGTTCAATGCCTGGATCCTGCCGAAATCATCCTTGGTGCTGATACGAATATAGCCTGCCTCAGAGACAGCGCGGATCTCGTAGGAGATCTCGAAGCGCTGGAACGTACCCGCCGGGTTACGTGTCAGCTTTTTCACTTCGCGCGACAAGACGCGCCCATCTTCGCCCAACAGATCGACTTGCACGACCTCGCTTTCGCCGGAGACAAGGATGGTCTGCAAGACGAACGGAGAGATCAGGCTGGATAACGGTCCCGGGGAAACGAAATGGATCTGCGAAAAATCGGTAAAGCCCGCCGCGATCGTGGGAGTGGCGCTGGGGAGTTCAACCGTCGGCGGGATGGTGGCTGTCGGCGTCGGCGTTTCAACCTGCACGGTGGCAGATGGGGTCAATGCGTCGGCGGTTGCGAAGGCAGCCTGACCGGTGAGGGCAACCACGGTCGGAAGATAGTCCGGCGGTAAAGGCGTCGGGGCAGACCCGGTCGATTGCGTGCAACCGGTCAAAAGTCCAAGAAGCGAGGCGAGGAGAATTATTTTATGTCTCATAAACAACAGAAGAGACGCCCTTTTGGAAAGGGCGTCTCGGTGGAAGTCCATTCGAATTAAAGTTTATAGATGCCGCTGTATTTGTTCTTCAAATAGCGGACATAGGCGCTCGAGTCGATCTTCGAGCCAGTGATCTTCTGAACGAGGTCCTGCGGATCATACTTGTGACCGAAGGTGTGTACCTTTTCCTTCAACCAGTTGCGCAGGGCATCGAACTTGCCCTTGCGGATCTGGTCGTCGAGGTCTTTGATGTCTTTGTTGATACGCTCCCACAACTGCGCCGAGACGATATTGCCGAGCGCGTAGGTGGAGAAGTACCCGATGGAACCGCCCGACCAGTGAATATCCTGAAGGACACCCTTAGCATCGTTGGGCGGAGTGACGCCAAGATACTCCCTCATTTTCGTATTCCAAATTTCGGGCAGGTCCTTGATCGCGATACTGCCTTCCACCATGCCGATCTCGAGTTCGAGGCGCAGCATGATATGCAGGTTGTAGGTCGCTTCATCGGCGTTGACGCGGATGAAGGACGGCTCGACCTTGTTGATGGCTTTGTGGAATGCCTTTAATGAAACGCCATCCAGCTTCGAGGAGAATGTCTTTTTCAATTCGGGGTAGAAATGCTCCCAAAAAGGCAGGGACCGCCCGACAAGGTTCTCCCACATGCGCGATTGCGATTCATGCACGGCAAGCGATGTGCCGCTTTCGAGCGGTGTCCGTTCGTAGGCGGGGTTCACGCCCTGCTCATACATGGCATGACCGGATTCGTGCATGGCGCTGAAAAGCGTCGCCAACGGATTGCCGTCCTCGAAGCGGTTGGTGATGCGCACATCGTTCACGCTAAAGGTGGTCTCGAACGGATGCGGGGCTTTATCCTGCCTGCCGCGCGAGAAGTCATAGCCGAATTTGGTAATGATCTTTTCGCCGAACGCCCACACTTTCTTTTCATCATATTTTTTGTGCAGGAATTTATCGTCCACCTGTTTGGATTCGCTGATGGCTTTGATGAGCGAGACCTGCTGCGAGCGCAGATTGTTGAAGATGACCTGCACGTCAGCGGTCTTCATGCCCGGCTCGAAATCATCCAACAACACATCATACGGGTGATCGGCTGGTGGGAAGAAGGAAACGTATTTCTTCACCAATTCCACGTTCTTTTCGAGGAACGGTCGGAAAATGGAAAAATCGGATTTGCTTTTCGCCTCCACCCAGGCTTCAAACCCTTTGGTGGCGGCAATGGCTTGTTCCGCCACGAATTCCGGCGGCACGCGTCTGGCTTTATCGTAGGTACGTGCAGCCACACGGACCATCGCGCCTTCGTCGGTATCAGGGTCGGGGAACTCCTTTTTCAGATCCTCGATCAACTGCCCCATTTCATCGGACGTGAATTTCTCCTGGGCGAGCTTGCTCAACGTGGCGAGCTGCTGCCCGCGCGCTTCACCGCCGCCGGGCGGTATATTCACCTGCTGATCCCAACTCAACACACTGGAAGCGTGCCCAAGATCGGAAACTTCTCCATAGAGTTCCTTGAAACGATCTAACGTAGCGGACATGAGGTTCTCCTGTAAAAATGTGACAAAAAAGGCGCCTCAAACCGGACCCGGAAACTTGCGCCTGTTACTCAGGCATTTTCTCCGCTTTAGCTCGGTTTGCTGCGCCCTGATTGTATCGTAAATCCTGCCTAGTCCGATGACTGGAGTCATCGGACTCCGAACACACTACGGACAGTTGTGCTTCACTCCCAACCCATTTACCAGAATGTAGTACGTCTCCCCTTCCCGGATGTCCACCGTTTCGGTCAGCGGCTCGTCGGGAACATTCAGATCGTAAAACGTATAAGTTCCGGGGTCAACTTGAACTTCATTTAAATAATCAGCGTTCGTCCATAAAGAGGAAAGTGTGATCTCGCTGGGCTCGATGTACATATTATGCTCGGTGCAATTTTTGATGAAGGCAGGCTGTGCCCACTCTGTGAACGTGAAGTCGGGTACCGAGTTCAGGTCGCCGTTCAATAGGGTGAAATCGGTTTGGATGGAGACCCAACCGGTCGCGGCTGAGCCGGGGATGGTGACTTGAACCCAGCGCGAGAGCACATCGCGTCCGAGCACATCGGCGCTGGAGCCTTTGCTCAACAGACCGATCTTGTCATACTCCGTGCCCGGTCCGCGGCGGATATAAAGGTTACCGCCGGAGGCTGTGATCGTCACACGCGGCAACGGCGTCGGCAAAACTTCCGTCTCAGTAGGAATCACCGTCGGAGAAGGCAGAGGCGTGGATGTGACAGTAGGCGATGAACTGGTGACGGTTGAAGTCGCTTGCACGGTCTGCGGCACTGCGTCTATTGTCCGCGCTCGAAAACATCCCTGCAAGGAAAGCGCCAACAGCAGGGAAAACAAAATCCTTTTGGAAGCTGTCATAATTACTCGTAGCGGAGGGCTTCCACCGGCTCCAGGTTTGCGGCGCGGCTGGCGGGGTATATCCCAAAGAACAGACCGATGATCGCGGAAAAGCTCGTCGAGAGGATGATCGCATCCGTGCCGACGATGGGCACAAAAGTATTCCCGGTCGCCGTGGCGACCTTTCCCACCACGAAGGCAATGAACCAGCCAAACATGATCCCGATAATGCCGCCGATCAGACTGAGCAGGGATGATTCGGTCAGGAATTGAAGCAGAATGTCGCGTTTGCGCGCGCCCAACGCCTTGCGCAGACCGATCTCACGTGTACGTTCGGTGACGGAGACCAGCATGATGTTCATGATGCCGATGCCGCCAACCAGCAGAGAGATACCCGCAATACCACCGAGGAAGATGGTCAGCACGCCGGTGATGGTCTCGAACGTGGCGAGAAAATCCTGCTGGGTAAAGACAGTGAAATCGTCGATGCCGATCGGCGTGCGGTGACGAGTGCGGATGATGTTCGCGATCTCCTCCGCCGCCAGCGGAACAGCATCTGCCGAGACTGCCTGCACGAAGATGACATCCACTTCATCGCGTATGGCGCGTTTGGTCAGGCGGGCTTGCGCAGTGGTGAATGGAATGTAGGCGCTGTCGTCTTCACTGCCAAACGCGCCGCCGCCCTGCGGAACGAGCACACCAATCACACGGAAAGGTTGTCCTTCGATGCGGATCGTTTCACCGACCACGCCATCGGCATGACCGAAGAGTGTTGTGGCGGTATCGGGTCCAAGCACGACAACAGACATTCGCCCGAGGATATGCTCTTCGTTGATCAGTTCGCCTTCCGCAAGTTCCATATTGCGGACTGTAAAGTACGTGGGCGTTACACCGGAGATGGTGGTTGAAGTCGTTTCACCGGAGAATGTCACCAACCCATTCGCTTGAATGGCAGGTGCCACCAGTTCCACGGAAGGTGCGGCGAACGGGTCAGCAATGGCATCTGCATCACTCAACGTGAGCGGACGATCATTGTTGCCGCTTCTGCCCGTGTCCGAGCCGGGAGGACCACCGGTCATCGAGCCGCTGAAAACGAATAATAAATTGGTACCGATGCTGGAGATCGAACCCGTAATGGAAGCTTGCGCTCCATTCCCGACTGCCAGCATGGCGATAACCGCCGCAACGCCGATCACGATGCCAAGCACCGTCAGACCGGAGCGCATTTTATTGCCGTTCAAACTTTCGAGCGCTTCGAGGATCGCCTGTGTAAAACTCATTTCGTCCCTCCATTTTCATCGGAGGTGTCGAGCTCACCGTCACGCAGGCGGATGACCCGCTGGGTTTGTTCGGCGATCTTCGGGTCGTGCGTAACGATGATCAAGGTCGTACCTCGTTCCTTGTTGAGGCTGAGCAAAAGGTTCATGATCTCCTTGCCAACCTTTGAATCGAGGTTACCCGTCGGTTCATCCGCCATGATGATGGCGGGGTTATTGACAAGCGAGCGGGCGACTGCTACACGCTGCTGCTGACCGCCCGATAATTCATACGGGCGATGGGTCATGCGGTCACCCAATCCCACCGCTTCCAGCGCAGCTTTCGCCCGTTCGCGGCGTCCTTCCACAACGCCGGAATAACGCAGGGGCAATTCCACATTCCCAAGGGCGGTCAGACGCGAAAGAAGGTTAAAACTCTGAAAGACGAAGCCCACTTTACGATTGCGGACACTGGCAAGCTGATCGTCATCCATATCCGCAACGGATTCACCGTCAAGGATATATTCGCCAGAAGTGGGTCGATCCAGGCAGCCGAGCGTGTTCATCATGGTGGATTTCCCGGAACCGGAGGGTCCCATGATGGAAACAACCTCACCGCGTTCGATCGTAAACGATACGCCGCGCAGCGCCTGCACCTCGAACTCTCCCATTTGATATATTTTTGTTAGATCACGCGCTTCGATCACCAGATCCATATCATCCTCCGAATGGACCTCCGCCTGAGGAGGGCGGATTCAATATGATCAGATCACCTTCGCTGATGTCGCCACCAGCGAGCACGCTCATCGTATCGGAGGAAGCTCCGAGTTCGATCTTCACCTGAACCGGCTGGTTATTCTCGTCGAGCAGATAAACGACGCGGTTCCCATCCACCAGGCGGACAGCCCGGTTGGGGATCAGGACCACATCCTTGACCTCTTCAACCACGATGTTGACGGCGGCGGTCATTCCGGGTTTGACAAGTTCATCCGCGTCGGTCAATTCGACCGTCACGGTAAAACTGACCACACCCTGGATCGTCTCGCCCGCCCGCCCCACTTGCACGACTTCGCCGTGATATTCCTTATCGAGAATTGCATCGAAAGACAACGTCGCATCCTGCCCGACGAAGACACTGTTGATATCCACTTCGGAGACCTGCACATCCACTAAAAGGCTGGAGAGATCATCGATGCGGAAGCCGACAGCGCCGGAGGTAACCTGGTCACCCACAGACGGATTCGACTGCGTGATCGTCCCATCGAACGGAGCCGCGAGACGCGCAAGGTTCAACGTCGCCTGGGCAGCTTCCACCCGCGCCGTTGCGGCAGTGACATCCGTACTTTCTTCACCCTTCAGCAGACGTTCATATTCGCGGCGGGCATCGTTGAGTTTCGATTCAGCCAATGCAAGGTCTTTATCCGCCTGCGCAATGGTCTCTTCACTGGCAAAACCTTTGTAGGTCTTGGACTTCAAAACGCCAAATTCCCACCATGTTTCGGTGATCTCGATCTTGCCGTTCAATTGCTTGCGCCAGTTGTAGGCTTTTTCATAGGCATCTTCTGCTTTATCCACCGCCTTTTGCGCTTCCAAAAGGGCGGTATCGGATATCAGCAGATCTTCGAGCGCCTGCTGGGCATTGATCAAGTCCGCCTCGGCAAGGATGATGCTCTGGTTTAGGGAGGATTTATCCAAACTGGCGAGCACAAAATCCTGGCTGACAACGTCGCCGATCTTCGCGTTCACCGAACCGATAATTCCATTTGTCTGCCATACTAATATAGCCGTCTGACGCGCGCGCACGCTACCCGTCGCGCCGACGGTGGCAATGAGATCATCGCGCTCGGCGGCTACGGTCTGAAAGGCTACTATTTCTTCTCCGTTCGAGCGGGTAAAGAGAAAGACAACAAGCGCAACCAGAACCACGCCGATGATGATCCATGTTCGGCGGGAAATCTTCGAAAAAAACTGTTTCATTATTGATGATCCTCCAGGGATTACAGTCAACCCGCAGATGAATATTCTTACGGGCAGGGCAATTCAGTTTATCAAACAATTGTGCATAAAATGTGGAGGTTATTTTAATTCAGGTTCGCAAAATCGCACCTTGGAGTTGACCAACATTAAGGATTAACTAATACGAAACTCGTGACGATTATCCTTCCGTTTTGTGACATTTACGCCTATGTCTGTCCGATTAGATTGGGTATCATCATGAGCAATTACTTTAGTTGTAGGTACATCTTGACCGGAGGTCAAATGCAGGCAGTGCCCAGTGAGTTTTTAGCCATTGACCGTAAGGAGCGCGCAAACCGCCCCTTTTTCGATCTTGATCTGCGACCGCCCGAATCTCGCGTGTGTGATTTCGATGACGTGGTCATCGAATTCCATCCTGAACGCGCGATGGTCGAGGCGGCTCGTTGTATTCATTGCCCTGATCCCGCCCCCTGTATGACCGCCTGCCCCACCAGCAACGACATCCCTTCCGCCATGTGGCTGATTGAACAGGGACGTTTTGTGGAAGCGGCGGGCATCTATCACAAGACCAGTTCCCTCCCGGAAGTTTGCGGGCGGGTGTGCCCGCACGAAGCCCTGTGCCAGGGTTCATGCGTTTTGAACAAACATAATCAGCCCGTTTTGTGCGGTGAATTGGAAGCTTTTACTGTGGATTACGAACGCCGCACGCAAGGATATGCCATCCCCGTGGGAAACTCAAATGGAAAGCGCGTCGCCATCATTGGCGCGGGTCCCGCCGGGTTGGGATGCGCGGATATCCTCGTCCAAAAGGGATACGATGTCACCGTATTCGAGTCAAAGCCTGCTCCGGGCGGTCTGCTCGTTTACGGCATCCCCAACTTTAAACTCCCCAAGGATGTGTGGGAGGAAAAGTGGCAGGAGTTCGAACACGCCGGTGTGAAGTTCGTCCCCAACACGTACATTGGAAAAGACAAAACCATAGACGGCTTGTTCGAAGAAGGTTTCGAAGCCGTATTTATCGGCGTGGGCTCAGAGATCGACGCCAAGATGGAAGACACTCCCGGTACCGACCTGCCCGGCGTGTATGAAGCCACTTATTTCCTGATCCGCGCCAACGTCTCGCGCGACCAACTGCCTGAGAACATGCAGGCACCGCTGCAGATCGGCAAACGCGTGGTGGTGATCGGCGGCGGCGACACCGCATCCGACTGCTTGCGGACGGCGCTGCGCCTCGGTTCAGAGGAAGTCACCTGCCTTTACCGCCGCACCGAACGTGAAATGCCGGGCGGCAAGAAAGACCGCAAGATGGCGCGTGAAGAAGGCGCGAAGTACCGCTTCCTCACCCAGCCGGTGAAGTTCATCGCCGGTGCGGATGGCAAACTCGCGGCTGTCGAATGCATCGAAATGAAACTCGGCGAACCCGATGCGAAGGGACGCCGCAAACCCGTCCCGGTGGAAAGCTCGAACTTCAGCATCGCAGCGGATACCGCCATCCTCGCGCTCGGCTACTGGCCCGACCCAATCCTCGGCAAGACCACGCCCGAACTCGAAACACATGACTGGGGCTTGATCTCGGTCAAGAGCAAAGCCACCGGCGCGACCTCACGCGAAGGCGTTTTCTCCGCCGGAGACTGCGTGACCGGTCCAGACCTGGTCGTGACCGCCATGGTCGGCGGACGCAAAGCCGGTCTGGCGATCGACGAATACATCCGAAATAAGAAATAACTCCCTGAGGGCAGGGTGTGTTATGCACGGCGGGACTCACCGGTCTCGCCGTGCGCTTTTAATACCTCCGACTTCACCGCGCATATAATGGATAGTGTTTATAAGGAGTTCAAATGCTAGTCTTTAAAATTGCTTATTGGATGAATACAGTTCTTCAAGTAGTTATCCGCACGCCATTTGGAATGAGTACAAGGACCAGAAAAAAAGCTGAACAGCATGTATCCCGCACCGAAAACATCCTGCTCATACTTCTGACGATCACAACGGGAATCCTGCCGCTCATTTATTCCGTGACGAACTGGTTAGACGTTGCCAATTACGCCCTCTCCCCTGGATGGGATGGACGGGCGTGTTCATCATGGCATTCTCGTTATTCGTTTTTTGGCGCTCCCATTACGATCTAAAAGCCAATTGGTCGCCATCTCTGGAGTTGCACGAAGAACATACCTTGATCACCAACGGGGTATACAAATATATACGCCATCCCATGTATGCAAGTCTGTTGATAGCGAATATCGCTCAACCCCTTCTTATCCAAAACTGGATCGCTGGACCAAGCAGCATCATCATGTTTATTCTTTTCTATACGTTTCGCACCCGGGCAGAGGAGAAAATGCTGACAGAAAAATTTGGAGACCCATATCGCGAGTACAAGAAAGCAACCGGCGGAATATTTCCAAAACTATAAAAAATTACTTATCCTGCCTTGTGAGCAGCGAGATATTTATCCCGCAAAACTGGCGATAGGAATATCGCGCTACAGATTAAAGCGCGGAAGCTGAATTTCCTAAAATTCGTGTCATGGACAGCGGGGAATCTTCGCCATTTTCATCGAAAATTCATAATCCCCGTCTTGGAATGGGTATAATCCCGCCATGTTATTGATACGCATCCTGCGCGGACTGGAGTTGACCGTGCTCCTGATTGTCCTCGCCGCGCTTACTGGTTACAGCAACCCCTCCCTAACGCACTCGACCGAACGAATACGCGCCTACACCCGCGACATCGAATTCGATTACATCGAATGGATGGCGAACGCCGCCATTCTGAAAGTCCGCGCGGAATCGGTGAACATGCCGTATGCGCTCGACCGCGAAACACAAAAGGTCATCGTGGTCGAGTATCTGCGCACCACGCAATTCCTCTTCGAAAAAGAACACCTGCTTTCCCAGATCTATGCCGACCCAACCGTCGTGGATAAAGAAACCGCGTCGGAGGAACTGCGCGGCGAATTGGATGAGCTTTACAAAAGGCGCGAGGAACTCGCCCCGCTGGCAGAAGGAATCTTGCAGGACCAGATCAGCCAGATCCTCGCAGAGATCGGTCTGACAGCAGGTGGGCAACCCGTGCCGAACGTCTGGTATCACTCTACGCCGCTGCCGATGGCGTTGATCGTCTCGCCGCGTGACCGCATCGAACAGTCCGCGAACATTTCGGTGTACACGAATATCACTGTCGACGAACAAGTTGCGTTGGAAAAACAGGTCGAAGAAAAGCTCGATGTCTCAACACTGGTCGTGCCGGTCGGCGGTGTGGGGGTATATCCCACCATGGTGGCTCGCAGCACAGACCTGCGTTGGATGTTGAGTACCATCGCTCACGAATGGATCCATAACTACCTCACGCTCCGTCCGCTGGGAATCTCGTATGGCAACACACCCGAACTGCGCACGATGAACGAGACGACCGCGTCCATCGCCGGGGATGAGATCGGGGACTTAACCTTCGAGAGGTTTTATCCAGAATTGGCAGGCGGCGCATCCAACCCGACCGTGAGCCTGATCTCCATTCCAATGGACCGCCCGGACCCCGGAGACCTTCCGCGCCCACCCTTTGACTATCGAGCACAGATGCACGAAACCCGCATCAACGTGGATGCGATGCTGGCGGAAGGCAAGATCGACGAAGCGGAAGCCTACATGGAAGCGCGCCGTCAGATCTTCCTGAAAAACGGATACCTGCTGCGCAAGATCAACCAGGCATACTTCGCCTTTTACGGCGCCTACGCAGATTCACCCGGCGGCGCGGCGGGTGAAGACCCGGTGGGACCTGCAGTGCGGGCATTACGGGAACAAAGCGAGTCGCTGACGGACTTTATCAAAACGATCTCATGGATGTGGAACTTCGACCAACTTAAGGAAGCGGCCAATCAACAATGAAAAAGATATTCACTGCAATCGTTTTATTATTTTTTTTCACACTTGCCCTCGGCGCATGCGGGGCTGAAACCGCTTCGCCGACCCCGGAGCCGCCGATCGTTTTAAGCCCGGTCATCCCGAACACGCCCACACCTGCGTTCACCTGCTCCACGACTTTCCTTCAGCCAACATCCACACCGGATGGGACATCTCCTGTCTACCCACCCGCCAGCACAGGTGATTTTTCGCTGGGTCCCCTTGATGCGCCCGTGACGCTGATCGAGTATTGCGATTTTCAATCGCAAGGCTGCCGCGCGATGGCGTCCATCGTTGACGAGTTGATGAAGAACCGCAGTGACGTGCGCTATGTTTTCCGTCCCTTGCCGCTGATCGGCATCCTCGATAAATCGGAAGCATCAGTGCTTGCCGCGCTGGCGGCGGATGAGCAGGGAAAATTCTGGGAGATGCACAACCTGCTTTTCTCGAAATACGGCGAGTGGGTCAACATGTCTGCGAGTCAGTTCAATGCGTGGGTCATTCGCGAAGCGCCGAACGCGGGCATCGACGCGGATCAACTTTCAGCGGCGATGAGTTCCGAGGAAACAGCGAACCGGCTCAAGTCGACGTATGATGCGGCGAAGGGTTTGAATATCGCCGCGGTGCCGCTGATCCTCATCAACGGCGAGCAATTCTTCCTCCTCGATTACCAGAATATCTACGACACCATCGGCATCATCGCGCTTGGACAAAAGCAATTCACGGAATGTCCGCCCTTCGATATCGATGTTACGAAACAATATACAGCCTCCATCGAAACGGAAAAGGGGACCATCGTGATCGAGCTGTTCCCGTCGAGAGCGCCGCTGGCTGTGAACTCGTTCGTTTTTCTCGCGCGCCAGGGCTGGTACGATGGCGTGACGTTCCACCGCGTGATCCCAGGCTTTGCCGCACAGGCAGGCGACCCTAGCGGAACCGGCAGGGGTAACCCTGGTTTCTTTTTCAAGAATGAGATCAGCGACCTGCTCTTCGATAAACCCGGCGTGGTCGGCATGGCGAATTCGGGACCCGACACGAACGGGAGCCAGTTCTTCATCACCTATGCACCGGCGGCACATTTGAATGGCAGTTATACGATCTTCGGTCAGGTCACCAGCGGGTTGGATGTGGTCGAGAACCTAACCCCGCGTGACCCGGCTCAAACTGCAGGGCTGCCGCCCGGCGATAAGATCATCAAGGTGGAGATCGAAGAAAAATAATGCAGCCAAACAAAACTCATCTGGCATCGGTGCTCACGTTGGTCGTTCTCGCGCTGGCGATCTTGTTTATCTTGTCGATCTCCGTGATCCTGGGGATCGGTTCGATCATCAGCCTGTTCAGCGGCGAAGCCACTCCCGCCTCCGAAATGATCGCGAGCGGCGCTTTTGCATTTCAATCGGTCGTCCTTTTGGCTTGCGGATGGTTCGTGCTGGAAAAAGCGCGCGGTCGCGAAAAAGCAGACCTGCCCTTCCAGTTCCCATTTGCGCTGTGGCAAATTCTCCCTATATTCGGGATTTTCTTTTTTGGCATCATTCTTGGCGGCATCATCACGCTGACGGAGATCCCCTGGCTCGGCTGGTTCACCCTGCCGATCTTGAGCGTGCTGGTCATTGCCCTGCCCATTTGGATGTTCTTTGGGCTCGGGTCGAGCGGGATCGAAGCCGGACCTCGCTGGCGCTTCTTTGCCACCTTTGGTCTCAGCATGACGATCGCCCCGCTGGTGATGGTCATCCTCGAATCGGTCGTCTTGATCGGGATCGTCGTCATTGCAGCGGTGTATCTGGCGATAAGCCAACCGACTCTTTTCGATGAGCTCGTGCGCCTTATGCAGGTGCTTGCAAATGAGACAAACCCGGATCTCATCCTGTCTCAACTTAGTCCGTACTTAGCCAATCCTTTTCTGATCGGCACGGTCATCGGCTACATTGCGCTTCTGGTTCCGTTGATCGAGGAGCTGCTCAAACCTCTGGCGGTCTGGCTGTTTGCATGGAAGATCGAATCGCCTGCCCAGGGATTCGTGTTGGGAATGTTGAGCGGCGCGGCATTTGGTCTATTCGAAAGCCTGAATGCCAGCGCAGATGGTACGGTCGGTTGGTCGGTGATCGTGATCGCGCGCGCGGGCACGAGCCTTCTGCATATGACGGCATCCGGGCTGATGGGCTGGGGCATCCTTTCCGCAGTGAAGGAAAAGAAATATGGGCGATTTGCGGCTGCGTATTTGACGTCTGTGCTGGTGCATGGGATCTGGAATGCCGCTGCGGCGGGAGCGGGAATTTCCGCCATCGGCGAATCCATCGGCAGACCGGAGTGGCTGTTCAACTACGCGCCTGCCCTGCTGTGCGGACTCATCGTAATGGCGGTCGGGATGTTCGCTGTATTGACCGCATCCAACCGAAAAATAAAGAGTTCAACAAAAATTTTAGAAACAGCCCCGCCGCAACCGTAAACGGGTCAGCCTGGCTTTTTACACAAAAATAACATCGCATCGGAACAGGAGAGAGTACAATCGCTGTATGAATTATAGTCATATCACCCGCGAAGGCGACCTCGCCCAACTCGTCGGTCTCACCCATAAACACTTCATCTTCATCCTCAAAGCAGGCGGCGATTTCCAAAGTCATCGCGGCGTGGTGAAGCATGATGATCTCATCGGCAAGCCCTGGGGAACGCAGGTCTTCAGTCACACCGGCGCGCCGTTCTTTTTGCTCCAACCCTCCATGGCGGATTTGTTAAACGAACTTCCGCGCACCACGCAGATCCTATACCCGAAGGATATCGGTTTCATCCTCATTCAAATGGGCATCTCGCATGGGCAGACCGTGATGGAAGCAGGGACCGGCTCCGGTTCGATGACCATCGCGCTGGCGAACGCTGTCGGCTCGGAGGGCAAGGTCATCTCATACGAACAGAAATCGGATGTGCAAAACCTCGCCAAGAAGAATCTCGAACGTGTCGGGCTCGATCCGCGCGTGGATTTCAAACTGCGCGACATTCAGGAAGGCTTCGACGAAACCGATGCTGACGCCTTCTTCCTCGACGTGCAAAATCCGTTCGACTACATCCCGCAGGTACGCGACGCCCTAAAACCGGGCGGCTTCTTCTGCACGCTCATCCCCACTTTCAATCAAGTTGAAAAAGTATTGCACGCCTTGCAGAAAAATCATTTCGCGTTCGTAGAAGTGTGCGAACTTCTTCTGCGCTATTACAAGACCAACCCAAGCCGCATCCGCCCGACAGATCGAATGGTGGCTCACACGGGCTTTTTGATCTTCGCACGCAAGATCGAACCCAGCCTCTTCGTCGACCCGCGCGGCGCGGAGCTTGCAAAAGAGATCATCGGTATCGAGGAGGAACTCTAATATGTTTCGACGCCGCGCCGGACGCGCCCTCCGTGGGTTCCAGGGACCCGCTGTCCCGCCGCTGCTGCAACGCGCACACCGCATGATGGCAGCCGGTGACTATGCGGATGCCGCAGCCGCTTTCCATGACCTTGCCCGCAAAGCAGAAGACCGCTTCCCTGAACGCGCACCGATGCTCCACCTCGAAGCCGGACGCGCATCAGTGCTGGCGGGGCAGGCAAAGCAGGGCGTGTTCCACTTCCGCAGCGGATTGACCCTGCTCGCGACCCAACAACGTTTTCAGCGCTTGCAGACGATCGGCAGCCGTATCGTGGACGAATTGCGCGAGCGCGGGTTGACCACTGAAGCGGAGGAGATCAGCCAGCTTTTGAAGAACAACCTTCCGGGTGGAGTCGAGGCGGAACTCCCCGCTCCACAAAAACGCGGCACGCTCCCAACCCATTGTTCCTCCTGCGGCGCGGCGGTCAGACCGAATGAAGTGGACTGGCTGGACGATGTCACCGCGGAATGTGATTACTGCGGCAGTCCGGTGCGAAGCGACCCGTAAGCCATGAACGAACTCTCGCAGGAATTTATCTCGCAAAAATTAACGGCTGCGAACAAGGATGGCGACTTATCGGATGGCTATGCGGAGATCCCCGTCAAGCCGGATACGAAGCTGAAATGCGCGGCGGTGTTGATCCCGCTCGTGCGCATCAGCGATGAATGGCACATCCTGTACACACGCCGCACTGACCGGGTCGAATCGCACAAGGGACAGGTCTCCTTCCCCGGCGGCGCCTGTGACGATGGCGAGACCACACCCGAAGAGACCGCGCTCCGCGAAGCCGATGAAGAGATCGGCGTCAACCCGGCGGATGTGCAGGTTCTGGGGAGATTAAGCCGGCTGGTGACAATAAGCAGTTATCGGGTCAGCCCGGTCGTGGGCATCATCCCGTGGCCCTATGCCTTCAAGGTGGCAGGCATTGAAGTGGCGCGAGTCTTCACTATCCCGTTGCTTTGGCTTGCCAACCGCAACAATTATTGGGAATTCTTCGCGCGTGATCCGGATCGGTCGCTGATCGCCTATCATCCCTTCGACGGAGAGCTGCTCTGGGGCGCAACGGCAAGGATGACCGTCAATTTTCTGAGAACGCTTGACTTGATCCAATAAAATTAACAAAAAGATCCGCCGTCAAAAGACAGCGGATCTTTTTGTACCAATTCGGAAGGCTTACTTCTCGGTGCCTTCTTCGTCCTTCTTGCCGCGTTCCACGCTAATCTCGGGAGCAGCCGCTTCGACAGCGCCCTCGGCACCAGGGACAACAGCAACCGCCTCTTCCTTGATGAGCGTCACCACAGCAATGGTATCGTCCTCATCTGCAAGGATGCGGATCTTGTCTGAGGTCACCAAGTCACGCACGCGAATGGAATCGCCGATCTCTTTGAGGGCGGCAACGTCCACAGTGATGCGTTCGGGCAGGTCGGTGGGCAAACACTCGACTTCGAGGCGCTCAAGGTTGTGAACGATCACGCCGTTGAGATCCTTCACCGCGGGCGAAACACCGGCGAACAAGAGACCCACAACGGTGCGGATCTTTTCGTTCAGATCAACAGCGAGGAAGTCCACATGGGTCAGGATGCCCTTGATGTAATCGCGCTGACGTTCGCGCACGAGGGCGAAATACTCGGTTCCATCCACATCGATCGTGACCAGGCTGGACGAGGTCAACTTGCTCATTGCCATACCCGCGCTATGCGCTTCGAGAGCAATGGCGATCGGCTCAACATGACGCCCATAGATCACCGCCGGAAGTTTGCCTTCGCGGCGAAGGGCTTTGACCTGCTTGCCGATCACATCACGCTTGGTCGCTTTTAGTACAACTTTATCCATCTTAACTCCTCGGGCGCCTCTCACCGCCGGATGCGGTTACCTTCGCCCTAAACATGAATTTCTGCAAAGCGGAACCATTCCGCTGAACATTCTTTTTTCGTAATAACGAATTAATTCGTCATTCCCTTTTTCGACCGAACAACATGCAGCCCAACAGGAGCATGATGCCCGCAAACAAACCGCCAACCATCCCAGCGATCAACGCGCCGCGCGTGTCCATCACTGTAGTCACGTTTCCCTCCACTTTCGGGGAGAGGAGGAGGATCGACTCGATGCGTTCTCCGCGGACTTCACGTGCCGCAACAACACCGGCGTAGGCATTGCCGAAGTTTACGCTTCCTGCCACGGCGACGCCTGCTGCGCCGTTGAGGGAGAGAGTCTCAGCCTGAGCCACTGCCACCATTCCGCTGTCGACGCTCAATTCTTCAGCTTCGACCGCCAGCAGCAGGGATTGCTGCGCCTTGACGTTCCTGGCATTAACCGCCGCCGCCGCGCTGATGTTCAACTCCACATCTTCCGAGTTGACCGCCCGGGCGGTGCTTTGATGCATCCGCACCATTTCGGAATGGACCGTACCCACATCCACCTGGGAGAGGTTGGTCACTTGCGGATGAGTTTCGGCGGGTTTGTTTTCTTCGGTCATGATCGTGGCAGAAAACGCGCCTCCTCACGGAGGCGCAAAGTTGACAACGGCTTGGATTTTATTCGCTTGAGGGGGTTTCGTCAAGGAAAAGGCAGGCAGGGCTTGGCGGGCAGGGAACATTGTAATAAATACCCATCTTTACCGAAAAAAATGTAGAATTGAGGAAATGTTCATATTCACGGCTGGGTTATGGCTCTTCATAATTGCCACGGTCATCCTTCTGATCCTGGTGATCGCCACCTGGAAATACAGGGGTACCAACACAGGGAAGGCTTTCCAACTGTTGTCATTGAGTGTGATCATTTGGCTCGTGGGGTTTTCCTTTGAAACCGCAGCAAATACCCTGCCGTTAAAGATCATTTTCGCCAACCTTCAATTCATTGGTATTGCCTCTATCCCCGGTATCTGGCTGTATCTAACCATATCGTTTCAGGGCAAGACCAGACCGCTTTCCTTCTGGCTGATGTTGGCGGTGATTCCGATCCTCTCCAACCTCCTTATCTGGACCAACCCCTATCATCACTGGTTCCGCGGAACGCCAACCTTGGATACGTCATCGGCGCCTTTTTCCATCCTCGTGAACGATTACCAGTTCTGGTTCTACTCCATCCACGCGCCGTATGGATATCTTGTGATCCTGGCAGCCCTCCATATGTTGGCAAGAGGCATCAGTGCGATGCAGCCCATTTATCGCATGCAAATGTACATACTGGTGACCGCGCTTGTACTCCCGGTCCTCACAGATGTGTTGTATGTTTTCGGCATCTCCCCAATTAACTACTACAACATCACCCCTGCCGTCTTTAGTGTATCAGCGGCGATCCTCGCATTGGGATTGTTCCGATACCAGTTCCTGAATATCCGCCCGATGGCGCATGAATTGATCATTCAACATCTTCAGGACGGAGTGATCGTTCTGGATCACAGGAACCGCATCGTGGATTTCAATCCCGCCGCCCGGAAGCTGGCGGAGTTGGACGAAGCGATGATCGGGAAAACCCCGGCGGAACTGGAGTCAAAGGTCCTACAATTCATCGGGCATGCGGTCGGCACAGAACAGAAATTATCTGAATTTCAAAACCCGGACGAACACAAACCATATCTCGACATACAAGTCACTCGCATCAAAACACCCACAGGGCAATTCGTCGGTCACACCGTTTCCCTGAGAGACATCACCGAACGCGTGGAGTTGTTTCAGAAGGTGCAGTATAACGCCACGATCGACGACATGACCGGCGCGCTGAACCGCAAACAGTTTTACGAACTCTGTTTACAACAGGTCCAGCAACTACGCAGCCTTCCAAATTTCGACCTGACCATCATCCTCTTCGATTTGGATGGCTTCAAGCGCATCAACGACCGTTACGGACATAACGTGGGTGACAAGGCCCTCAAATTGGTGGCGAAAAAGATCCGCAGCACGCTGCGCCCAACAGACATCTTCGGGCGGATCGGCGGCGATGAATTTGCAGTCATATTTACAGGGGCGGACTCGCACAATGCAATGCAAACAGCAGAACGGTTGAGGTCAGGTATCGAAAAGCTGCGGCTCTCCGATAAAAAGCAAAGGGTTAAACTCACATCCAGTTTCGGCTTGTACACCGCCTCCAACCAGACCGGCAAACTCCCCGGCTTGGAAGAGATCATCAACCTGGCAGACCAGGCGATGTACAAAGCCAAACGCTCTGGCGGCAACCAGATCGTGATATCAAAACAAGACCGCAGACGCTAGGCTAACTGCCCACTAATTACCGTTTGACCTTCATTTCCTTCGCGATCTCTGCCGAAACTTCATCTCCCCTTTTCTCCAGTTCGTTGATAATGTTCGCATACGACTCATCGTCGCGATTCTGACTCAGCTTATACGCCGCATCCATGCGGGTGACATCGAGCGAGAACCCAGCCACGCCTTTGATCTCTTTTTCGACAAAATCGGCGGGCAGACCTTCGAGAGTGTAACCGGTATCAACTTCGTGTTTCTTCACCAATTGACTTAGCAAGGCAACCAATTCCACCCCTTCCAACATCCGCACCTTGCCGTAGACATGCACCATCAGATAATTCCACGTCGGCACGTTGACATGGTTGTACCAACGCGGCGAGATGTACGTGTGCACACCCTGAAAAATGAGAAGCACTTCCTGTTCCCCAAACGATTTCCACTGCGGGTTCGCCCGCGACATGTGACCGAGGATGGTCAGCGAACCGTCGGCATTTTCGATCACCTCCACCGGTAAATGCGTGGCGACCAGTTTTTCCCCATCATGCGAAACGAGCGCGGGAAAGCCATTCCCTTTGAGAAATTGGACAATCTTCTCATGGTCTTCTTCGAGATAACGTTTGGGCAGGTACATGATTCACTCCTTGGGATATCAATAAGGGTAGCAACACTATTAATTGCCGTGAGTATAAACCATCCATTGAGGTGACTGTCCCCTTTTTATGCGTGTATAATCCCCCGTCATGAAACGCTATCTTCTCTTTACTGTCTTCATCTCCGGTATGACCACGCTCGCGGCGGAACTCGCGGCGGGACGCCTGATCGGCAATGTGTTCGGCACGAGCAACCTCGTCTGGGCGAGCATCATCGGCTTGATCCTCATCTATCTCACGTTGGGGTATTTCCTCGGCGGCAAATGGGCAGACCAGAACCCGACTCCGCTGGCGATGTACCGTATCCTTGCCTGGGCGGCGTTCACGGTGGGGCTGGTGCCATATGCGGCGGTACCTGTGCTCCGGTTCGCGGCTGATGCGTTCGAGGCATTGAGCGTCGGCATTTTGGCGGGATCGTTCATCATCGTGTTGATCCTTTTCATTGTGCCAATCACTCTGCTTGGGACCATCTCCCCCTTCGCAATCCGCCTCTCAATGGACAATACGGAAAAGTCCGGCCAGATCTCCGGACAGATCTACGCCATCTCCACGCTCGGTTCGTTCATCGGCACATTCCTGCCGACGCTGGTCACCATCCCGACCATTGGCACGACAAAGACCTTCCTCGTCTTCGGTCTGTTCCTGCTTTTTGTGGCGCTCGCTGGGTTGGGGAAATTCGCCAGCCGCGCCGAAATGCTCAAACTGATGTGGATGCCGATCGTGCTCGCTCTCATCGCCATCCTGTTTTCAAACCAATCGCTCAAAAGCAATAACGGGCAGGTGTACGAAACTGAATCTGCATACAACTACATTCAAGTGCAGGAGGTTAATGGCTTCACACTCCTGCGCCTGAACGACGGGCAGGGTTGGCACTCCATTTACAATCCCGACACAATGTACTACAACGGACCGTGGGAACAGTTCATGGTCGGTCCATATTTCTATGAGAATCGCTCACCGGACGACATTCAACGCATGGCGATCGTCGGTCTTGCAGCAGGCACGGCGGCGCGTCAGGCAACGGCGGTTTATGGCGAGGATCTCGTTATCGACGGCTACGAGCTCGATGGCAAGATTGTGGAGGTGGGAAAAAAATATTTTGACCTGAATTTATCGAACCTGAATGTGATCCTCGGCGACGGCAGACTCAACCTCGATAGAAGTTCGGGAAAATATGACATCATCGCCATCGATGCGTATCGTCCTCCATACATCCCGCCTCACATGACCACGCTCGAGTTCTTCACCATCTGCGCCTCACACCTGACCGATAACGGTGTGCTGACCCTGAACGTTGGTTCCGTCCCGGGAGATCGCCGCCTCATCGACGGTCTCGCCACGACCATGGCGCAGCTTTTCCCATCCATTCACATCATGGACATCCCCGGCACGCTCAACACCATGATCTTCGCCACCAAACAACCGACCACCGCCGAGAATTTTTCCGCGAATTTGATCCGCCTCGCGGAAAACCCAAACCATGATCCGCTGCTCCTGACGACGATGTCCTCCACATTTACAAATCTCAAACCTGGTTACGAAACCACCACCGTCTTCACCGACGACCTTGCGCCCATCGAGTGGATCGTCAACGACATGGTGGTCAGCTTCGTCCTGCAAGGCGGGTTGGACTTTTTACAGTAACCGGCTTCGGACTCGAAAGTCTCCAGACTTTCGAATTACAACTCAATACGTCATCTTCCCATCCAACATCCGGAGATGTTGGAGTCCCCATCAAAAAAATTCATGAAACTTCCCAACTTTCTTTCCTACCTCGTCTCCTTCCTCACCCCCCTCGCCCTGATCGGGCTGGCATTGCGAATCCTTCTTACACCGCTATATTACACAGTCGAATACAACATGCCTTACTTCCCGCCGGATGAATACGGCTTCACAACAGAAAAGCGCCTCAAATGGGCAAAGCCCTCGGTGGAATACCTCATCAACAGTGCGGACATTTCCTATCTCGGTGATCTGAAGTTCGACGATGGAAGTCCGCTGTACGGCGAGCGCGAGCTCAGTCACATGGCGGATGTCAAGAAAGTGGTGCAGGGTTCGCTGCGCGTCTGGTATGTGGCGATGGCGACCCTGACGGTCACTGCCGTATTCGCCTGGCGCGGCGGCTGGATGCTGGAGTATCTGATCGGTCTGCGCCGCGGCGGCGGGTGGATGATCGGTCTGGCGATCACCCTTGGGCTTATCGCCGGGGCGGGCATTCTGCTCAACCCGGATATTTTCTGGAATTTTTTCTCCTGGTTCCACAGCATCTTCTTCGAGGGCGATTCCTGGCTCTTCGAATATTCAGACACGCTCATTCGCCTCTTCCCCATCCGTTTCTGGCAGGATGCCGTGATCACAATGGCGGTCATTGCACTGGGAGGCGGAGCAGGTCTGGCTTTTGGGATAAAAGCCTCGAAATAACTCATTCCATATCTGGCACCACGTGACGGCAGGATTCGTTTCCCGAAGGCAGCGACGGGGTTATTTCCACATTGAAGTATAATTTCAACACAGGAGACTCTTAATGTCCTCAACATTATCGTTAGAAAACAAAGTCGCCCTTGTCACCGGCGGGTCGCGCGGCATTGGCCGCGCCATTGCCCTTGAATTTGCCGCTCGCGGCGCTGCGGTGGTCGTCAATTACAACAGTTCACCTCAAGCCGCCGAGGAAGTGGTCAAAAAGATACAGGAAGCGGGCGGAAAAGCCGCCGCACACCAGGCAGATGTCTCCGATTTCAAGCAAGCCGAAGCGCTGGTGAAATTTACTATAGAAACCTTCGGCGATTTGAGTATCCTCGTCAACAACGCCGGGATCACCCGCGACCAGCTCATCATGATGATGCCCGAAGCGGACTGGGACGCCGTCATCAATACCAACCTCAAGAGCACGTTCAACTGTTCGAAAGCCGCCGTCAAACACATGATGCGTAAACGCACCGGGCGGATCATCAACATCGCATCCGTCGCCGGGCAGATGGGCAACCCCGGACAGACGAACTACTCCGCCTCCAAAGGCGGACAGATCGCCTTCACCAAAGCCCTTGCGCGTGAGATCGCCGCGCGGAACATCACAGTCAACGCCATTGCGCCGGGGTTCATTGATACTGAAATCCTCGACGCGATGACGCCTGAAATCCTCGAAGCCGCGCTCAAACTCGTCCCGCTTGGGCGCAAAGGCAAGCCTGAAGAGATCGCTTTTGCCGCCGCGTTCCTCGCCTCGGATGATGCCGCGTATATCACCGGTCAAGTCCTCGGCGTGGACGGCGGAATGGCAATGATGTAAAGAAAACAGGAGTAGGAATGACCGAGAATACACAAGGCAAGACCACCGTTTCACCTGAAGTACTGACCACCATCTCACGCCTTGCCGCACTGGAAGTCCCCGGCGTCAGCCGGTTGGCACCGATCGCTGGCGGCGTGAACCGACTCTTTCGCCGCGGCACAGGCGACGGGGTCCGCATTGATACGAAAGACAATACGGTCTACGCGGACCTGTTCCTCATTCTCAAAGAGAATGTCAATATCCGCGAGGTGAGCCGCAATGTTCAGGCGAATGTGGCACGCTCCATTCAGGAAATGGTCGGCATGGAAGTGGGCGAAGTGAACATCCATATCGAGGACATTGATTTCGAGGATGTCGAGGCGTGACGATGAAACCCCGCTCGAAGGCGCGCGCCATTGCCTTGCAAGTGCTGTACGAGACCGATCTTGCAAACCATCTTCCAGGCGATGTGTTGAAAACCCGCCTGGAAGATACGTCTTTGCCGGAAGACCTCGCCGAATTCGCGCGGAACATTATCTTTGGAGTTTTACCCATCCGGGATGAACTGGATCAGGTGATCGCAAAATACGCTCCCGAGTGGCCCCTCGACCAGATCGCGGCAATAGACCGCAACATCCTCCGCATTGCCTGTTGGGAATTCGCAATTTCCCGCGAGACCCCGGTGAAGGTTGCGATCAACGAAGCGGTGGAACTGGCAAAAACGTACGGCTCAGATTCGACGTCGCGTTTCGTCAACGGCGTTCTGGGCACGCTCGTCGATCACGAGAACGAGATCCACCAGATACTGAAATCGAAATTATCCCAGGAACACTAACGGAAACAAAGCATGGAAATTCTTGGCGTTGGAATGCCCGAACTAATTTTTGTCGTTATTATTGCCCTGCTCGTGCTCGGACCGAAGGACATGCAGAAGGCTGGACGCACCATTGGCAAATGGCTGCGCAGCATCGTCACTTCGGATGGCTGGAAGATATTCCAGCAGACCTCGCGGGAACTGCGCACCCTGCCCAATAAATTGATGCGGGATGCGAATGAAGAATTGGGACAGATCGGCAAGGATCTGAATGAATCCGTTGCCCCCAAGTGGGGAAGCCCGGTCAATAAATCAGTTCCGCGCTCGCAGCCGTACGATGCCGCTTCCCCCGTGATCAAGACACCTGAAAACAAGCCCGCGCCAGACGCGCCTGCACAACCCGAACAAAAAGAAGCCGAAAGCGACCAACCCAACAATGCGTAAATTCTTTCAAGGCGTGTGGCGGATCGTGACGTTTCCGTTCCGGCTTGTCTTCGATATTATTGCCTTTCCGTTCCGCTCCGTTCTCCGATTTTTCCGCTTCCTAAATACTGACCCCGACGAACGCCCCATCGCCGATGTGTTCGTGGACCTGGTCTCCAAGCCGGATGTCCGCGATATGCTTTGGGAGCAGGTGGAAGCCCTGCGGGCGCATCTCCTCCGGTCGGTGGCTGTGCTGGCATTGGCGGTGATCGCGACGTTCTGGGTGGCGGAACCGATCATGGATTTCCTCTCCGAGCCGGTCGGCGGGCTTGAGAATTTGCAAGCCATTCAGGTGACAGAGGAGATCGGTGTGTTCATGCGGGTGTCAATGTCGGTTGGCATTGCTCTAGCATTCCCCTACATTGCCTTTGAGCTATGGTGGTTCGCCGCGCCGGGACTAAAACCCCGGGAAAAGAAGATGGGGCTGGCTGGCATCCCGCTTGCGACCCTGCTCTTCCTCACCGGCATGGCGTTCACGTTCTTTATCCTGCTTCCCGCCGCGCTCCCGTTTTTGGGAGGGTTCACAGAGATCTCCCAGTTTTGGACGGCGAACGAATATTTTGCATTCGTCACCGGCTTGATGTTCTGGATCGGGATCTTTTTCGAATTCCCACTGGTCATCTATGTGCTCACTTCCATTGGATTGGTGAAGCCGCAGGTTCTGATCCAACAATGGAGACTGGCGATCGTCATCATCGCGCTCCTTGCCGCTGCAGTTACCCCCACCGTGGACCCGGTCAACATGGGGCTGGTGATGCTGCCCATGATTTTGTTATACTTTATCAGCATTGGTCTGAGCTTTTTCGCCTACGCCGGGCGAAAGCAGGAGTCAGCCGATGATGAGCAAGATACGCAAATGGAAGTTGAAGACGGAGGAGCCGGATAGTATCTGTCGATCTGAAGCCGTCAGGGTACTTGGGCGCTGAAAAAAACGCGTCTTCAAACGAGGAGAAGAGAATGAACGGGAAATCCAACTTTACGCGCCGCCTGCTGACTGCGGCGCTTGCCCTTGTCCTTGTTGGGCAGGCATGCACACTGACTTTATTTGAAAATCCATTTGGCGGAGATTCATCCACACCGGTCCCCGGGGCGACTACCGCATCTTCCACCCCGTACCCGGTGGCACAGACCACCTTTGTTGTGACCCTCCCGGAAGCGCTTCAGGGGAATGAATCACTCGTCCTCGCCGTTATGGATGAAGTGACCGGGCTTTCGATCAATGCCACGCAATACCCGATGAGTCCGCGCGACTCGCTGACCTACACTGCCACCCTACCGTTGTCGTTCAATTCCATCGTTAAATATCGTTATATTCGCCGCGGCGCTTCGCAGGTGGTGGAAGATACCAGCTTCGGTACAGCCATTCGTTATCGCATCCACACCGTCGCCGGACCCGGCGAAGTACAGGACATGATCGCGGATTGGGGCGATAAAACCTACACCAAACCGACCGGAACGATCCTGGGGCAGATCTTCAACGCGGACACCGGTTCACCCCTGCCTAATATCCTCGTCACTGCCGGCGGCATCCAACACATCACCGATTCGCTTGGGCGCTTCGAATTGCCCGGCTTGCCCATCGGCACGCAACAGTTGATCGCGTACAGTCTCGATGGGATGTATCTCCCGTTCCAACAAGGAGCTGTCGTTGGAGAAAACACGAACACCATCGTGGACTTGCGCGTCAAACCGACCCGACTGGTGAATGTGACGTTCGTGGTTTCGATTCCGCAGGATACGGTTCCCGGCGTGCCGGTCCGCATTGCGGGGAACATCCTTCAGCTTGGAAACACGTTCGCAGACTTGCAGGGCGGTGTCAGCACATCTGCTGACCGCATGCCCATCATGAATCTACAAGCGGATGGGACCTATACCGCCACACTCGGTCTTCCCGTTGGAACCCATATCCAATACAAATACACTCTGGGTGATGGCGTGTGGAACGCTGAACACAAATTGAACGGGGAATGGGTGGTACGCGATCTCATCGTCCCCGATCAGGATATCACTCTTAGAGACTCCATCGCTACATGGTTGGCGTCCAGTGATTCGGGTCCGATCCTATTCGAGACGAGCATTCCATCCGTGACATTGCCGGGCGATATCCTTTATATCCAATTCAACGCCTTCGGTTGGATGGAGCCCATTCCCATGTGGCCCCTCGGCAACAACCGCTGGGCATATAAACTATATGGACCGTTGAATTTCCTTGGCTCGTTCGGATACCGGTATTGCCGCAATGGTCAATGCGGCAGCGCAGACGATAACCAGACCGCGGGCTCCAACCCGACCGGCAGACAAGCCGGTACCAGCGTGCTGGGACAGGACATTCAGGATGCGGTCGGGTCATGGAAATGGTTCGAGAATCCCGAACCGCTCTCGCTCGTGGGCGCAAACATCACCAAACGCGCCAATGGCTTTGTCGCAGGCATCGAATACCAATCTGACTTCCGTCCGAATTATTCCTATTATGCGCCGCAGGCGTTTTCCAATACCAAGGCGCTGGGGTCCAACCTCGCAGTCCTCACCCCCAGTTGGACGTTCGAACGCATCTCGCCGCTGCGGTTCACCACCCGACCCGGTCAGGACCCGCTGTGGATCGATACGGCCATCATGGTTTCGCAGGCGCGCGCGTTGGGATTGAACGCAGCGCTCTTCCCCACGCCGCACTTCCCCGTACCCTCGAATTCGCTCCTATCCCCCAGCGATGATTTCTGGCTTTCCGCTCCGCGTGATGCGCAATGGTGGCAATCGTGGTTCACACGCTACCGCGTCTTCGCCGTCAACTACGCGGACCTCGCTTCACAGACCGGCTCGCAGATCCTCATCCTCGGCGGTGACTGGGTCGCGCCGTCCCTTCCGAACGGGACTCTCCCAAATGGCGAGCCTTCCAACGTTCCCGCCGATGCAGAGGCACAATGGAAAGCCATCATTCAGGATGTGCGCACCCACTTCAAAGGGCAGGTCTTTTGGGCAATGCCTTACACCAAATCCATCGTTTCGACGCCGGTCAACTTCCTCTTGGATGTGGATGGCATTTACCTTTTATGGTCGATCCCTCTCACCGCAAACCAGAGCGGAACGAAAACCGACTTCGCCAACGAAGCCGGACGCTTGCTCGATAACGAAGTCGCGCCGCTCGCTTCCATGTTGAGCAAGCCTGTCATCCTGGCGATCTCCTACCCGTCAGCGGCTGGCGCTGCAAGCGGATGTGTGCCGAACGGTTCCGGCGGCTGCCTGGACTTTTCAGCATTATCCCGCCCCAATGCAGACATGAACTCCGCAACCTTGAGCCTGCAAACCCAGGCAGATATCTATGAAGCCATGTTTATCGCAGTCAATGCGCGTTCATGGGTCTCCGGCATCATCAGCCGCGGATACTATCTGCCGGTCGCGCTTCAGGACAAATCCACATCCATTCACGGAAAACCCACAGCCGACATCCTTTGGTATTGGTTCCCGCGATTGCTTGGGACAGTTCAATAAAACAGTCATGTTGTTATGAAGTAAGCGGGATAGTAGCCGCTTACTTCATAACAACATACCCCCCACCTTCGTAAACAATTTTATATCCAATTCTCACGAATTCCGCCGCTGAAATATGGGATGACTCAAGGATAATATAGGAATACCTTAGCTCCATGCCCTGCGCCAGGCTTTGGACACACTCAACGTCCGCGCAGTCTTGCAGGGTGTTCAGCTCCACCCAGCGCTGGCTAAATTGCCCCCCCAAACTCCATTCGAGCCCTTGAAGGGTCGTATCGGAATGACGATCTGCCAACGCCGGGAACCACTCTTGAACAGCATCGGTCATCGCATCGGGATGCCCTGTCAGGATCAGGAACGCAGCGTCTTCAGGTGAATTTTCAGCGACCCATTCCATCATCGTCCGCCTGGCAGGCGGCATGACCAGTTTCAGGATCACATCCGCGTGGAAAGCTGATTCGAGGAAGAGATAAAAAACGATAGCCAACAGGCTCATCGAAAAAGCCGGACGGTTGAAAAGAGTCTCATCCGCCTCCGTTCGCCACAAACGCTCACGCGTGAATGAGACCAGAGCGGGCAATGCATCCAAAATGCCATATGCTGCGAACAAGGGCAAGATGTACGACGGCATAATTGGCGCGCTGCGCTGGTCAAGAAAATAGATCGGCATGAAGAGCGCGAACAGGTCAAATCTTTTTTTTACCGCAGCCCAGCCAATCCCCAACAGCCAAAACATGGTTACAAATGGAATGATGGTCTGTCGTTGAAAGGGCAGCCGGAGCAGCGCCGATAACGAGGCGCGCATGTCACCGGATTGACCGCCCAAAAGAAAGACATTGATCCCATGATTAGCGATCACAGTTGACCACCACGGCGCGGAAAGCAGCACTGTTCCCCCGGCGATTAAAACCGCAGACAGGACATCCTTCCGCGTGCGAACGATGAATAGCCCAAAGACCGCACAGCCAACGAACGTCAAAAGAGCATATTGCGGATGTGTCATCACTGTCAGTGAGCAAAAGACTACGGCTGGAATGATCAGCTTCCAGTCCGGGTTTCGAAGCGCGCGGCGGACAAAAATCAACGACAGGATGAAGAAGTCTGCACCGAGGGCGCGCGTCAATCCGCCGCCCATCAAAAACCAGACATAGGAACCGGGAAGCAGCGCAAAAAATGCTGTGGCAACCGCCGCGCGCGGACGATCTCCCAGCAATTCAAGCGCAAGCAGGTAGAACAACGGGAGCGTGGCAACGGTAAATAGCGCCGGCAGCCAAAGAAGGACCATCGCTTCAGACATCCCAAGCGATTCAAACAATGCGCCGATATAGAATCCAAAGGGCGGGTAAACGAATGGAATCTCTGCGTGGTTGTAGGAAGTGAAAACAGGCAATGCCCATTGGTTCGCCCGCAAGTCTCGCATCATGACTGCGAACATTCCGCCGTCATTAATGGGCGCTCCCGCCAGAATTGGCGGGAGCAGGCGAACGACTGCGCCGAAAATTATCGCAAGCCCAAGAATCGTGAGGGACCACTCCGGTTCTGTGATTGACCGTGAAAAAGTAGGTTTCCTGTTCATCGGACAGGATTTTATCATTTCCCGATTCTCATGCGATCGCTTGACAGGTTGCCGTTATAATCGTGCAAATTTCCAACCTGGAGGAGTAATGAAAAAAGCAGGCAAGTTCATTGGGCGGGGTTTGATCGGCATTCTGATTCTCGCGCTTGTGGTCGCTTCAGCAGGCTTGTTCTATTTCAAGGCATACCTGCCGAACACGGTCGCGCCAAAATCCTTCCCGCAGATCGATGGGGAGATCCAAGCCGAAGGTCTGGATGGACCGGTGGATATCTACCGCGACGCGATGGGCATTCCGCACATCTATGCCGCGACCTCTCATGACCTGTTCTTCGCGCAGGGATACGTCCATGCGCAGGAACGGTTCTGGCAGATGGATTCCTGGCGGCACATCGGCTCGGGGGAACTCTCTGAAATGTTCGGCAAAGATCAGGTGGAAACTGACGCCTTCCTGCGCACGCTCGGCTGGCGCAAAACCGCCGAAGCCGAATGGGAACAACTCGGGCCCGAATCGCGCGCCATATTGGAAGCCTACACCGATGGCGTGAATGCCTATCTCAAGGACCACACCGACACCGCTCTCAGCCTTGAATACGCCATCCTCGGTTTGCTCAGCCCCGATTACACGATCGAGGCGTGGACGCCCATCCACTCGCTGACGTGGGGCAAAGCCATGGCATGGGATCTGCGCGGCAACATGGGCGAAGAGATCGACCGCGCCATCCTGCTCAAGACCTTCACTCTCGAACAAATTAATATGCTCTATCCCGATTACCCGGAGGATCATCCGGTGATCGTCAACGAAATGCCTGTGGAAGGGAAAACATCAAATGCAGCACCGGATGTTGAAGGCTTTGACTACGCTTCGCTTCCGCTTGACTCGCTGGTACACAACGCCTCGATACTGGACCCGATCCTTGGTCGCCTCGGCGATGGAGTTGGGTCAAACTCCTGGGCGGTTTCGGGTGAGCTGACGGATACAGGCATGCCTTATCTTTCCAACGACCCGCACCTGAGCAGTCAAATGCCGTCGATTTGGTTTCAGATCGGTTTGCATTGCGTCGAAAAATCGGATGATTGTCCATTCGAAGTGGCAGGGTTTTCCTTCGCAGGTGTTCCAGGCGTGGTCATCGGTCACAATGACCGCATCGCCTGGGGATTCACCAACACGGGACCCGATGTGATGGACTTGTATATCGAACGAGTCAATCCCGAGAACTCAGATCAATACGAAGTCAACGGCAAGTGGATTGATTTCGAGACCTATGAAGAGACCATTGATGTCGTCGGCGGAGAGCCTGTCACGATCAGCGTGAGATCCACCCGGCATGGACCGGTCATTTCCGAAGTATACGGTCAGCTCAAAAATGAAGGCGACCCAAAGGATAAGGAATTCGTCCCCTTCAAGGATCGCACCGGCGTGGAACTGCCCGACCAGTACGTCATCGCTCTCGCATGGACAGCGCTCACGCCTTCCACACCGTTCGAAGCTATTTGGGGTTTCGACAAGGCGCAGAATTGGGAAGACTTCCGCGATGCCGCGAGCAACTTCCATGTGCCTGCCCAAAACTTGATCTACGCCGATGTGGACGGAAACATCGGTTACCAAATGCCCGGTGATATTCCCATCCGTAAGAACGGGGACGGCAGACTGCCCGTCCCTGGCTGGACTGATGATTACGAATGGACCGGCTTCATCCCGTTCGAGGAATTGCCGTACGCTTTCAACCCTGATGAGGGGTACATCGTCACCGCCAACAATCAGGTCAACCCGCGCGATTATCCCTACCTCATCACCACAGATTGGGATTACGGATTCCGCGCCAGCCGCATCGCGGAAATGATCGAAAGCGCGCCCGGTAAGATCGATGTTGCTTATCTCCAATCGATGCAGGGCGATACGAAAGATCTGGGAGCCGAAGCGCTCCTGCCCGTATGGGATGAGATCACACTGCCCGAAGATGCAGCGCTCAACCACAAGTTCACGGTCGAGCAGTTCAAGGCGTGGGATTTCCAAAGCACAGCCGACTCAACTACTGCGGCGCTCTATCAGTGGTTCTGGTGGAACCTGCTTCAGAACACGATCGCTGATGACATGCCTGAAGGCATCTATCCCTATGGCGGCGACAGGGATTTCGAGATCATGCGTCACCTGATCGAAACGCCCGAAGACCCCATGTGGGATGACAAGACCACCGAAAATGCCGTCGAGACCCGCAATGATATTTACCTGACCTCACTGTTCGAAACCGTGGAGCAGGTGGAAGATAATTACGGCTACGACAACACACAGTGGCCCACCTGGGGCAGTCTGCATACAACCACGTTCCGTAATGGGACCCTGGGCGAATCAGGCATCGGTTTGATCGAAGGCTTGTTCAACCGCGGACCGTTCGAAACGGGCGGCGGCAAGAGCATCGTCAACGCCACCGGCTGGGATGTAGGTGTCTCTTTCGAGGTGAACTGGCTCCCCTCCATGCGCATGATCGTGGACATGAGCAACCTGAACAATTCAGTGACCGTGCATACCACCGGTCAGTCGGGTCATGCCTATCACGAGCACTATGCGGATATGGCTCCGATGTGGACGAACGTGGAATACTATCCCATGTGGTGGGAGCAGGATTCCATCGTCAACGACGCGGAAGGGCATTTGAAGTTGGTGCCGTAAGGAAAAAGCAAGTGTGATAGCCACCTTGAAGGTGGCTATCCCTTTTTTATTTGGGTTGCAATCCATCCCCCGACAAAAAGCCCCAGATAACTTGCGGCGAGATCGATCAGATCGAACGTGCGGGCGGTGAAGAACTGCTGCGAGAATTCTTCGGCAGCGACTGCCCCGGCGAGGATCAAACCCACTGAAAGCGCCACCCGGTACAACGTTTGGTTGGGAAGCGCGCGGAGAAATGTTAGCGTGAGGATGAAGTTGAGGAGTCCATAAAGGATGAAGTGTCCAAGCTTATCCCCATATGGAAAATCGTAGAGTGCACGAATGTACGGAGGGATCTCATCCATATCTGCGAGGATGATGACGCCGACAATGAACGCGAAGAAAAGCAGGGAAAGATATTTCATGGCAACAAAACAGGTCGGGCATTGAAACCCGACCTGTTCATTTTTCTATATTCCCAATTTCCGGTTACGAAACCGATACCATGAGAACGTACCAAACACGATGATCCCCGCATAATTTGCCGCCAGATCGGTCCAGGAGGCTGTCCGTCCGCGAATCGGTCCCTGCGAATACTCTTCAATCGAGAAGACCAGCGCGAGGATGACGGCAGTCGTCAGCGTGATCACGACCGGATTATAAGCCGGAAGGGCTTCGATCAAACTCGCCGCCACGAGGTACATCAGCGTGCCGATCAGGAAAAAATGCAGGACTTTATCCAGATACGGGACCCGGTTAACAAGCCGGAGCACCTGCCGCAGCGGACCGAGGTCTGCAAGAATGATCGCCGAAAAGAGAACGATTGCGAATAGGACCGCTGTCTTGCGCATTAATCTGCAGCAGATTTCGTTTGAGCCGCCGCCTCACGACGATGCTTCCACCATTCCACAAACATCGGCACAACGGAGATCAGGATGATAACAATGATCACCAGTTCGAAATTTTGCTTCACGAACGGGATGTTGCCGAAGAAATAACCGAGCAGGGTAAAGGTGAACACCCAGGTGATGCCGCCGACAACGTTGTAGGTGGCGAAATAAGAATAGGACATCTTGCCGATGCCAGCGACAAACGGGGCAAAGGTGCGGACGATGGGCACAAAGCGCGCAAGGAAGATCGCCTTCCCACCGTGCTTCTCGAAGAAGGCGTGGGTCTTATCGAGGTATTCCCTCTTGATCCATTTGATGTTATAGGCGCGGTCACCCAGGTAATGACCAATGGAATAATTCACCGCATCACCCACGACGGCGGCAACCGCCATCAGACCGATCAGGAACCAGACATTTAGCGAACCGAGCGCCGCAAACGTGCCTGCCGCAAAGAGCAGCGAGTCGCCGGGCAGGAAGGGCATGACCACCAGTCCGGTTTCAACGAAGATAACCGCGAACAGAATGCCATATGTCCATGCGCCATAATCAGAAATGATCGTGGCGAGGTACTCATCCAGGTGTAAAAAGAGATCGATTGCGCTAGTTAATATTTCCATTATTCTTTTTTTTACTCACTTTCCAGTTTTTTTCGATAACGGGCGGGGATTATACCCCGCTTTTGGGGTTCGGTTTTATGCGTGAGAGCCAGTCGCCAAGGAGGAGCATGATAAGGCTTCCCACAATACCTGCGCCGAGATCCAGTGCGCCGAACTCGAAAAGGATCCATCCGGTGACATACTGTGAAAATTGTCCCAGCATGAAACCGAGGCTGCTCAAGCCAAGATCGAACAACAGACGCCCGCCGCTTCCACCGCGCAGTACATGATAGACTGCGCCAGCCAACAGGGCGATCACCAGACCGAATAGAAGTGCGGGCAATGTCAACATACGCGATGGACTTGCCTTTCCAAAACAAAATCCATTTGCCAACAAGGCACAAGGACACCGAGCGAAACCCTTTGTGACCCTGCGGCTTGGTGGTCAGTTCAACGAGCGGAACGTTTATCTAAACGATTACGGATTGAGATGTTTTACGAAGAAATCGGTGATGGCGTTGTAACAGGTGACGCGGTTCTCGTACTTGAGGACATCGTGGCCCTCATCCTCGAAGACGAGCAGTTCGATGGGCTTGCCCTTCGCCTGCAGTTCGCGGACGAGGTCTTCCGATTCCGCTGCGACCACACGCGGGTCGTTGCGTCCCTGAATGACCAGCATCGGCGCCTTCATGTTGTTCAAGTGCGTCTTCGGCGAGCGTTCGACCAGGTCGGCGCGTTCCTCCGGCTTGGAAATATCACCGATGGCGAGCTTGAAATACGGCTTCCATGTTTCAGGGATGCGCTCGGAGAACGTGATCAGGTCATACGGTCCGAACATATCGCATGAGGCTTTCCACAAGCTGGGATGAAGCCCTGCCTGCATCAAGGTCATGTAACCGCCGTACGAACGTCCGACCACTGCCGCGCGATTGACATCCAGGCGCTTGTCTTTCGGCAGGACTTTCGTCATCGCGTGGACATGGTCAAGGCGATCCTTGCCACCCCAATCACGGTCAACATGCTTGGTGTAGGAAAGACCGTACCCGGTGGAGCCGCGCACATTCGGGACGAAGACAGCGAATCCGCGCAAGGTCAGGAACTGAATAAGCGGCATCGAGAACCATGCGAAGTCCGGGCGTTCCTGTCCCTGCGGACCGCCGTGGATGTAATACACCACCGGGCGCGGACCTTTGAATCCGAGCGATTTGGCGGGCAGATACAAACGCGCCGAAACACGCAAGCCGTCATGTGTGATGAAGGAAGCATCTTCACCCTTGGAAAGAAGTGCTTCGGGAATTCCGAGGATCTTCTCGTCCGTGTGAAGATACAAGTCTCTGCGCTGCTTGCCTTCGATGGAATAGATCTGCGTCGGCGATGTGGCTGTGGAGAACGAGAAGGTGAACATATCCTCGTCCCTGTTGTAATCGAGATGCTCCAACATACCGCCTTCGAAAGGTTCCTGCCCAACCAGCACGTACTTGAGGTTCATCGTCAACTTCTCTTCGTTGAAGACGCCTTCGTATGCCCACGAACAGCCGTCGATGTTGAACGTGACCAAATAGCGGTCATCTTTGAGATGCGCGATGTTCTCCATCTCACCGACGCCTGTGTGAACCACACCCTTCAATTTGACCGGTGTGATCACGCCCGGTTTCTTGAAGTTGATGAAGCCGAGGCTGTAGGTATCCTCGAAGACCGAACTGGTAACGATGGCGCCTTTTCCACTCGGGGCGAATACGCCGCCGCCCAGCCCGTTCAACGGGACCTGCTCGCCGGGTTTGCGGTCTACCATCGGCTTTCCGTACATCAACTCCATCTTGCCTTTGTTCCACAAATAAAATACGCCGTCGCCGACCGAATACCCCGTCCCGATCAAGAGGCGATTGTGGTCTTTGGAGTGATCGGCAACACCATAGCCAAATTCATGCTCGGCAATTTTGGTCAGCTTGCCGGTCTTTAAGTCACCGCGATACAGTTCGAGCAGCGGTTTGTCGCGCCGCTCGGCTTGCAGATAAACGATGCCCTTCCCGCGGTCACATTCACCGAGATGTACGCGATACTTCTCAAAGAAATTGTTGAACGCAGGCTCAGGGAACCCACCATCCAACGAAATGAGCATTGGTTGGTAATTCTCATCGCCGTCATTGTCGATCATCACCAGGATCTTGTTCAATTCGGGGAAAACATAAAACGACTGCCCGCCGATCAAATGCGGATTCTGCAGGGCAATGTTCGGCGGCAGCAGCGGTTCAGGCACGCTCCCGCCATGATACATGACGTACAAACTCAAATGACCGGATAGATTGCTCATAAAATAAACACGGTCATCCGCATATTGCGGCACAACGAACAAACGGGCAGACATCAAAGATTCAATTCGATAGTTCATACTTATTTCTCCTTTTATTCAAAGTCACTATCAACTTCATTTTCACCAAAAACACAACACCTTGCATAAATCTGACTACGCGCAGGTTTTTTATTGGATGATTCCGCCTCCAAGCATGAGGTCGCCTTGATAGAAAACTGCCGCCTGACCCTTGGTCGCGTCCCGCACAGGCGCATCAAACCGGACCTGAACCTGGTCGCCGTCCATCGGCATGACTGTCGCCGGAACCTCCTTCGCCGTGTAGCGGATCTTCACCTCAGCATGGAAAGGTTCACTCGGTGCCTCCCCACTGACCCAGTTCACATCGCGCGCAGTCAACTCGGACGTGCCCATTTCTTCCTGCGTTCCAACGACAAGCGTATTGTTTGCCGCATGTTTCGTGATGACATAAAGCGGAACCGGAGAAGCCACGCCAAGTCCCTTGCGCTGACCGATGGTGTAGTTCGCCAATCCATTATGCTGACCGATGATCCTGCCATCGGGTGTTTCGATATTCCCCGGCGTCAACATTTCCGGCGCGTTGCGCTGAAGGAAGTTGCGATAGTCTTCGCCAGCTAAAAAGCACAAGTCTTGAGAATCCGCCCGGGAGGCAGTCGGCAAACCGAACCTCTCAGCAATGGCTCGGATTTCCTTCTTCGGATAATCCCCCACTGGGAACAAAGCATGCTTCAACTTCTCCTGCTTCAATACATGCAAAACGTACGACTGATCCTTGGAAGGGTCAACCGCGCGAAGCAATTCTTTTTGACCGTGGACCGCGCTTCGTAGACGGACATAATGTCCCGTCGCCATATACTCCGCCCCCAAAGCCAACGCATGATTCAAGAGAAACGTCCAGCGGATATGACGATTGCACAACAAACACGGATTCGGCGTCTCGCCGTTGGCGTAGCCATCCAGAAAGTACTGCACCACAGTCTCGCGGAAGACATCCTTGGCATCCACCACATAAAAGGGGATGTCCAGCTTCGCCGCCACACGCCGTGCCTGCGCCATCGAGTCGGGCGTACAGCAGCGGTTCGAGTCTTCCTTGCCGGGTTCGCTCCATAGGCGCAGCATCATCCCCGTCACATCGTAGCCCTGCTCCTTGAGCAAAGCCGCCGCAACAGACGAATCCACGCCGCCGGACATGGCAACAACTACCTTTAATTTATCCATTCTGGTCCGATTATAACTGTTCACCCCTGGAAGAATATATGTGAATAAAAACACAAAATTGACATTTGGAAATCATTCGCTATAATAAATTAGCATATTTGCTAACTTATCACAAGCGGAGTGCAATGGGCCGAAAGGACTTAACGCAGGAGCGGCAGGACGCCATTTTGGATGCCACCGAACGGTGCATCGCAAAATATGGTTTACAGCGCACCACTCTGGAAAACATCGCTTCCGAGGCAGGTATTAATCGCGGATTGATCTATCACTATATAGGGAATCGCGATGACGTCGTTCAATGGATGGCGGAACGCCTGCTTGAACGATATCAAAACAGTTTCGATAATTTCGCCGCCTCGTTGGGGGAAAACGCTCAATCCGAGGTCGTCCCCGGTTATTATTTCGATGCCTGGTTCGAACTGGCTCCTGAAGATGATATCCTCTTTCTGGAGCTGCTCGCCCAAAGTGGACGGGACCCGCATATCCGCAAACTTCTACTCAAACTTTATAATGGGGTTGAAAATATGATCGCGAAGGAACTCACGCGGTCCTTCCCCGATACAGAAGATAATAAATTGCGTTCCACTTCCTACTCGCTCATGGTACTTGCTTTTGCCCATGCCACGATCAACTGGCTGGGTCTGCCTCAGGCAAAACAAGCCGACGTACGTTCTGTCGCTGCAAATTTGATCCGATCGCTCAAAGAACCCTCACCCTACACCCCATTGGAGTAAACAAATGACCCAAAAAGCCGACGTTATCATCACAAACGCAAACATCTTCACCAGCGACGCCTCACAACCGCGCGCTGAAGCTGTAGCGGTTAAAGGCAACCGCATCATCTACGTGGGGACGAATGAAGGGGTGAAAGAATTCAAAGACGCTTCCACGCGAGTCGTTGACGGGCAGGGGCATACCCTGACGCCCGGCTTCATCGACTCGCATTTTCATTTGTTGTGGGGCGCGATCTCGATGGGCGGAGCGCAGTTATATGACGCTAAAGATATCAACGATGTAAAAACAACTCTGCTTGAATTCGCGGCAAATAACAAGACCGCCGAATGGATCGATGGGCGCGGCGTGCGTTACGACGTGATCGCGAACCGGCACGAACTGGATGCGATCATCGCCGACAAACCGATCTACATCAACGCCTACGATGGTCACACCTCATGGGCAAACACAAAGGCGCTGGAACTTGCAGGTATCCTTCAACCGGGCAGGGAAGCGGAAGGCAACGGCGTCATCGTCCGCGACGAGAATGGGATTGCCACCGGCGAACTGCGCGAGACTGCCATGGGCTTGGTCTCAAGCTTGATCCCCGAACCGAGCGAAGCCCGCAAGCGCGAACTGCTCAAGATGACAATGGCGCGCATCAACTCCACCGGCGTGACCAGCGTCCACAACATGAACGGAGACATGGAAGAGCTGATGACGTATGCCGCGGTCGAAGATGCGGGCGAGATGACCGTCCGCGTGTACGAGCCGTATCACATCAAGCCGGAAACGACCGAAGCCATGCTGAGCGAAGCCGCCGAGATGGCAAAGGTCAAAGGCGAGTTCGTGCGCGGCGGCGCGGCAAAATTCTTCATGGACGGTGTGTGGGAATCCTACACAGCGCTGAACGTCGAACCATACGCTGACAATCCCGATGCAAAGTCCGATGGTATTTACTCGCTCGAACACTTCACGCACATGGCGACCCTGTGCGACAAAATGGGCTTGCAGATCTTCGTCCATTGCTGCGGGGATGGCGCGGTGAGGCGCACGCTCGATGGGTACGAAGCAGTCCAAAAGTCCAATGGGATACGGGACAGCCGCCACCGCATCGAGCACATCGAGGTCTATCATCCCGATGACCTGCCGCGTTTCAAGCAGTTGGGCGTCCTGCCTTCGATGCAGACCAGCCACGCCCCGTTCAGCATTTCAGAAGGTGACGTGTGGCCCACTCGCGTCGGCAAACAGCGCTGGCATCTTTCCTTTGCATGGCGGGACGTGCTCAACGCGGGCAACAACATCGCCTATGGCAGTGACTGGCCCGTCGCGCCGTTCGACCCGATGATCAACCTGCATGTCGGCTTGAACCGCGAGACATGGGCGGAGGGTATTCCATCGCATAACTTGACTCTCGAAGAACTCATTATCGGATACACGCGCGATGCGGCGTATGCCGAATTTATGGAAAACGAAAAGGGGCAGGTCAAAGAAGGCTATCTGGCTGACATGGTGCTGTTTTCGCACGACCTGTTCGCCCTGCCTTCAAAAGACATTATGCAGGCGAAACCTGTGATGACGATGGTGAACGGCAAAGTTGTCTTCGAGGCGTAAATGAGAACCTACGCGCTGCGACGGTTCCTGCAAACCATTCCGATCCTTTTTATTATCAGCATCCTGCTGTTCCTGTTGGTGCGCGCCGCGCCCGGCGGACCATTAACCGCCGCGCGCCGCAACCCAAATGTTTCCAAGGAACAGATCGAAGCCATTGAAGAGAAATTGGGATTGAACGACCCGCTGCCCATCCAATACGGACGCTGGCTTGGCGATATGCTGCGCGGCGATATGGGCGATTCGATCAAGTTCCGCCGACCGGTCGCAGATATGATCGGCGAGCGCGTGCCGAACACGTTGATATTGGTCGGCGCATCGTTCTTCGTGACGTTGTTGTTCGCCATCCCCATTGGAATTCTCTCTGCGCGGAAGCCGTACTCGCTCTTCGATTACTCGATGACGACCATCACATTCATCGGTCAAGCCATCCCGGTTTACTGGCTGGGGCTGGGCTTGATCGTCATTTTTTATGTAACCATAAAAAATCCGTTCACAGGCGATCCGCTTTTCCCTGTCGGCGGGATGAACACACGCGGACAGGAAGGCAACCTGCTGGATACGCTCTGGCATCTCATTTTGCCGGTCACCGCGCTAAGTTTGGGATGGATCGCGTGGTATTCGCGCTTCCTGCGTTCGAGTATGTTGGATGTTCTACATGAAGATTATGTCCGCACGGCGCGCGCCAAAGGACTTGGAGAACGCGGGGTGTATTACAAACATGCCCTGCGGAACGCCATCCTGCCTTTGGTGACATTGATCGCGCTCGACCTGCCGAGTCTGTTCGCGGGTGCGCTTTTCGTGGAGACCATCTTCTCGTGGCCCGGCATGGGGCGCCTGTTCTGGGACGCGGCAAAGGGGCGCGATTATCCCGTACTGCTCGGTGTGGTGATGCTGACCGCAATTTTGATCATCGTCTGCAATATCATCGCGGACCTCGCGTATGGCTGGCTCAACCCACAGGTGAAATATGAATGAATCATTGATCACCATCCGCGAGCAAAGCATGACCTCCCTGGTCATGCGCCGCTTCTTCAAACACAAACTGGCGGGGATCGCCATCGCGGTGCTTGCCGTTTTGGTGCTGGCTTCGATCTTCGCGAACTTCACATCCTTCGAGCCCACGACCCAAAACCCGACCAACATCTTTCAACGGTCAACTCCGACTCATTGGTTCGGGACCGATGAACTCGGACGCGATGTCTTCACGCGCATTTTGTACGGCGGACGGGTCTCACTGGCGGTCGGGCTGGTCTCCACATTTCTGTCCATTGGGCTGGGTGTACTCGTCGGCGCATTGAGCGGATACTTCGGCGGCTGGATCGATTCCGCGTTGATGCGCGTCACCGATGCCTTCCTGACCTTCCCCACCATCTTCGTGCTCATCATCCTCGGCGCGTTCCTGCGCGAACAGCAGTTGTACATTTTGCAGAACAGCATCGTGGTGGTGATCATTATCATCGCGGCGCTTTCATGGATGTGGCCCGCCCGCCTCGTGCGTGGATTGTTCCTCGTACTGCGCGAGAAGGAATTCGTCTCCGCCTCACGCGCTTTGGGCGGAAGTGATAGCCGCATCATCCTCCGGCACATCTTGCCGAACTGCATCGGTCCAATCCTCGTGAGCGGGACATTGCAAATGGCATCCGCAATCATCACGGAATCGGGTTTGAGTTATCTGGGTTTTGGTGTTCAGCCGCCGACGCCGACCTGGGGCAGCATTCTTTCGACGGCGCAAAACCAGGTCTTCCGCGCGCCGTGGCTGGCGTTCTACCCCGGCTTGATGATCTTCATCACAGTAATGGCGATCAATTACATTGGCGATGGCTTGAGGGATGCGTTCGACCCTTATGTGATCCACACAGAGAAGTGATAATGTCCGGGAGCAAGCTCCCGGACTCCATAGACAAAGGAGAAGAGAGATGAAACTAAAGTTGTTTACGTTGTTCGTTGTAATGGGACTCGTTCTCAGCGCTTGCTCAGGCGGGGGAGCAGAATCAGGTTCCGGCGGTGGAGGAGGCGGTACGGCGGTTCTCATTTTGCCTGAGGAGCCGACCACGCTGAATTATTATCTGGCAGATGCCGCCATCGTGCGTCAGGCAGCCGATTCCACATCCATGACCGGTTTGGTCACCATCGATGAAACCGGCAATTTCGTCCCGATGCTGGCAGATGGACTCCCCGCCATTTCGGACGATCACATGACTGTGACGTGGACGCTAAAGCCCGATCTGAAATGGTCGGACGGCGAGCCGCTCACTTCGGATGATGTGCGCTTCACCATCGAAGTGCTGTCCAACCCGAACTCCGGCGCGTTGGTGGGCACCAGCGGCTTCGACCTCATCACCAGTGTCGAAACGCCTGACGACCTGACCACGGTGCTGACCTACTCCGAGCCGTACCCCGGCTACCTCGACCAATTCGCATATGGCTTGTTCCCGCGCCATGCCACGGGCACGCCCGAAGAAATGGCGAACTGGGAATGGAACCGCGCGCCGGTGACAGCGGGTCCGTTCATCGTCAGCAGTTGGGAATCGGGCGTCAGCATCACGCTCACCCGCAACCCGAATTACTTCGAAGCTGGCAAGCCGTATCTCGACAGCATTGTGTTCGCCATCGTACCTGAACCCGCCGCGCAGACCGCGATGATGCTGAACGGCGAAGGTCATGTCCATTTGTGGCCCGGCGAGTTCAAAGCGGACTACGACAGCATACTGGCTGGCAAAGCCCAGCAATATCTCATCCCGGGTATTTGGAACATGGCGATCGACTTCAACCTGAGTGCGCCGTTCGACGGCGACCCGAGCGAAGCAACGCCGCACCCGATCCTGGGAGATATCCGCGTGCGTCAGGCAATTGCGCATGCCATCAATTACGGTTCGCTCCAGCAGGATGTGCTGCAAGGCAGTGTCGGCGATTCGACCAATCCCTTCGCATACGGCTGGTATAAATGCGACCTTCCGCGCAAACATGGATTTGACGTGGAAGCCGCCAACAAACTTTTGGATGAAGCCGGTTGGGTGATGGGCGATGACGGTATCCGTGTGGCGAAAGGTGCGATGTACGCCGAAGATGGAACCCGCCTCTCTCTGGAACTGCAAGGGTATACCGCTTTCGATCCGCTGCAACTCACCGAAGAATTCATCGTCGAAAACCTGAAAGCTGTCGGCATCGAAGCGCGCATCCAGAACTATGACTTCTCGATCATTTTCGGCACGTTCGAGGATAATTCCCCGCGCGCTGTCGGCGACTACGATATGCTGATCTTCGACCGCGGCTTCACCACCGAGCCGCAGAGCTACAACTACGATGCCTATCATTCCTCACGCATTCCCAGTGCCGAGAACACCACCGGCGGCAACTACTTCCGCTGGGCGAACCCGGCTGTGGATGCGGCACTTGAAACCGCCGGTTCCAGTTTCGACATTGAGACCCGCAAAGCTGCGTACTGCGAAGTCGGTCAGGCGGTGATCGATGACCTTCCGCAGGTCTATCTCTATCTCTTCCAGGATAACTACGGCATCGCCGACAACCTCGAAGGGTATGTCCTCAACACCTGGGGCAGCATGAGTTGGGGCGTGCAGAACTGGAAGTTCAAGGCTGAATAGTGATGGAGTGAAAGATATCCAGACCTTTGGATTTTGTAATTCCAAAGTCTGGAGACTTTGGAGTCCGGAACGCAAATCCCGCCCTGTTTACAGGGCGGGATCTTTTTTCAACCTACCAAAGTCGATTTGCCATCTTCACTAGGTCTGCGAACTCTTCCATTGATTCGTCGCGGTAGAGATATTCTTCAAGGCGGCGGGCTTCATCGTAGATATCGTCCAGCGAGCTTTCTTCCGCCCAGTAACTGCCCTTCAAGACCTCGGCGTATTCCGCAACCACAACTGCGCGCTGAAAATAGGGATCGCTTTCGCGGAAGTCATACGCCAACTGGTCAGCGTTAAAGTCCTTTGATATCTCCACGACCTGATGCGTATCGGGGTCTTCCCAGCGCATGAACACAGTGGCGATCTTGCCATGGGATTCGGGGTACAGCTTGACCTCATACAACGCAGTCACGGAATGACCCGCACCGATCTCACCGGCATCCACATCGTTATCGCGGAAGTCTTCGTCGTCCATGGCGCGGTTCTCATACCCGACGAGTCGATAATTCTTCACGACCTCGGGATCGAACTCCACCTGTACCTTCGCATCCAACGCGATGGTCTGAAGCGTGCCGGTGATCTCATCGATGAATAATTTGCGGGCTTCGTCCCGGTCATCCACGTAGGCGTAGAAACCGTCCCCGTTGTCGGCGAGTTGCTCCATGAGTGTGTCATTGTAATTGTCCATGCCGAAGCCGATGGTGGTCAGCGTAATGCCTTCGGCAACGTAGTGGTCGATCTCTTCAAGGATGGCATCGGGTCCGGTCTCGCCGACGTTTGCCACGCCATCCGAGCACAGGATGACCCGATTGATCCCGTCCTGCATGTACGCTTCCATCGCCATGCGATAGCCGAGGCGCAGACCGGCTTCGGCATTGGTGGCGCCTTCCGGTTGAAGGCTGTAGATCGCTTTGAGAATCCTGCCGGAATCTGAACCGCGTGTCGGCTCAAGTGCCACACGAGCTTCCGAACCATAGACGACAATGCTGACCGTATCATCCCGGTGCAATTGCTCCACCAGCATCTCAAGCGAATGCTTGACCAACCCGAGGCGGTTATCCATATCCATCGAGCCGGAGACATCGATCACGAAGGTCAGCGCGGCGGGCTTGCGATCTTCGGCTGAGACCTGGTAGCCCTGGATCCCAACGCGGATCATCTCGTAGCGCACGGTCTGCGTGAACGGCGAGGGTCCGCCGTCGATGTAAATGCCGAATGCCTGATGCGCGGGCGGACTTTCGTAGCCCTGATCGAAGTAATTGACGTATTCCTCCACGCGCACCGATTCCGGCGGCGGCAGGTTGCCATCATTGAGGTAATTGCGCATGACGGAATAGGAACCCGTATCCACATCCAATGCGAAAGTGGACAGGTTATCATCTTCGGTGTCTATGGACGGGTTGACGCCATAGTCTTCGAAGAACATGTCATAGGGTTCGTTGCTTGATTTGGGGATTCCGCTGCTGTCTTGCGGACTGATGGCGGGCTGCTCTTCATAGGCAGGTGCCGCCTCTTCCGTTGCGGCGGGTGCATAATCTTGATTCTCAGTTTCGGCTGGCGCTTCTGTTGCCGCTGCTCCCCCGCCACATGCGGAGATGAAGAGCAACATAAAGACTGCACAAAAGCCAAAGGCTTTGCGTAAGGTGGTCATTTTCTCTTCTCCTAAAGAAAATTATTGGCTCCTGCGATCATCCGGTTAAAAACCGAACCTACAGGAGTTTGGATTTATTTTGAGAGCAATGTAGAAGACCCGCAGGCGGCGTCCTGTGGTCCTTCAGAATGGATCATGTCACGTCATAAGACCTCCTTCTGCGGAAGGCAGTTACCCGCTATTCTCAATTGTTCATATAATTGACGTATCGCCTTTGGGGATTGTTCCCCCAACCGAACGATATGAGCTATTGTGCCATAATTTGGATTGCCTTCAACCATTCTGGAGAACTGTTATGACCCAACACACCTGTCTTTGGTGGGAGACCGCACCGCAGCCAACATCCTATCGTAATAAACCACTACCAGTCAAAACTGACGTAGTCGTCATTGGCGGCGGATTCACGGGGACATCTGCCGCACTGCAACTGGCAAAGCATGGCGCACGCGTGACCCTGCTCGAAGCCAGGACCGTCGGCTATGAAGCCAGTTCACGCAACGGCGGACAGGCGCTCTCATGCCTGCATCACACGTTGACCGAGACGATCGAACAGCATGGAAATGCCCTGGCAAAAGAAATGTTCCTAGCCGCCGTGGAAGCCGCGAACACGGTGGAACGCATCGTCACAGAGGAACGGATCGACTGTGACTTTGTCCGCTGTGGGAGCATCGAAGCCGCATTCAAGCCTGAGCATTTCGAGCGGCTCAAACGTGAGCAGGAAGTCCTGCGCGAGGTGGCGAACTTCGATGTGAATATTTTTGGGAGGGGTGATATCCGCAGTGAACTTGGGACGGACGCGTATCACGGCTTGATGGTCAACCCACGCAGCGGCTCGGTGCAGCCCGCCAAATTCGTGCGCGGAATGGCTGATGCGGCAACACGCGCCGGTGCGGACATCCACGAAGAGACGCGAGTAACCGCTGTCGAACGGGCACAAGGCACAATGGAAGGAACCCGCTTCCTCGTCAGGACCGAGGCGGGTGAAATTGCTGCGAAGGAAATTCTGATTGCGGCAAATGCCTGGGCGGGCAAACTCATCCCGCAGTTCCGTTTGAAGGTTTTCCCCGCAGAGAGTTATGTGATCGCCACCGAGCCTTTGAACGAAGAACTCGCGGCGAAACTTATCGTCAATGATCGCGTGGTGTATGACACACGGCGGGTGTTGGCGTACTATCGTCTCTCGCCTGAGAAGCGCATGGTTTGGGGCGGCGAGTTGACGATGAAAGGCGCCAGCCCGGGGAGAAATATACGCGCGTTGCATGATGGAATGGTGCGCGTCTTCCCTGAGTTGGCGAAAACGAAACTGGATTTTTATTGGGGCGGCACACTCGCGCTGACGTTGGATGAAAACACACACGCCGGGCAGATCGATGGCATGTGGTATTCGATGGCATATGTTGGGCATGGGGTGACGCTCGCCACGTATCTGGGTCAACAGATGGCAAATGCGATCCTGGGAAAGCCGAGTAACAACCCGTTCGTGAACTTAAACATGCCGTTCGTGCCGCCGTATCAAGACAGTGCCTGGTTCGTGAACGTCGGCAAACTTTGGTATCGCTTTCTGGATCTGATCGGATAACTTCACAACATGACAACACCCTGGTATCACAAAACCACGATCTATCAAATTTATCCGCGCTCGTTTTACGACAGCAATGGGGATGGCATCGGTGACTTGCAGGGCATCCTCCAAAAACTGGATCACATCCACGAGCTGGGATTCGAAACCATTTGGAGCTCGCCCTTCTTCGCTTCGCCTCAAGCGGACCTTGGATATGATATCGCCGACTATCAAGCGATCGCCCCCGAATACGGGACGATGGACGACGCGCTGCAATTGATCGAGGAAGTCCACAGGCGCGGGATGCGGATCGTTTTCGATATGGTCATGAACCATACATCCAGCGAGCATGCGTGGTTCAAGGCTTCACGCGCATCACGCGACAACCCCAAAGCGGATTGGTACATCTGGCGGGATAAGCCCACCAATTGGCAAAGTCTTACCGGCGGCAATGCCTGGCATTACGCCGCCGAACGCGGACAGTACTTCCTCTCCAGCTTTTTGCCTTTTCAACCTGACCTGAACTATCGCAACCCCGATGTCAAAAAGACAATGTTCGACATCGTCCGCTTTTGGCTCGGCAAAGGTGTGGACGGTTTCCGATTGGACATCTTCAACGTCATCTACAAGGATGCGGAGTTTCGGGATAATCCCTTCCTGCTCAAAGCCATTCCCAGCGAAGATGACCCTTCTGGCTTCTTTCAGGAGGCGAAATACAACCTCAACCGCCCCGAGAGTTTTGATTTTGCCCGTGAACTGCGCGCCGTGACAGAGGAATTCGGCGAGCGGATTCTACTGGGTGAGGTCAGCGGGAATCGGGAACTGATCCGTAAGTTTTTGGGTGATGAGACGAACAACGGGCTCGGTCTGGTTTTTGACTTTGGGATGTTGAATTACAAATTCAGCGCGGACTACTTCCGGCAGTTGATCTCTGAAATGGAAGCGCATTATCCCGAGCCGTTCATGCCGGTGTATGTCTTCAGCAACCATGACCGGCATCGCAGTATCCATCACATTGACGGAGACATTCGCAAGGCAAAATTGCTCGCCATGCTCCAGTTGACGGTACGCGGCGTACCGTGCATGTACTACGGGGAAGAGATCGGCATGGAAAATTTACCTCTGCCGTTTTCATCCGCGCTCGACCCGGTGGCGCACAAGTTCAAATTCATTCCGCCTTTTGTGTTCGACCTGCTCGGTCTGCTCATCAACCGCGACGAGGTCCGCACGCCGATGCAATGGGATGGGACAAAGAACGCGGGATTCTCATCCGCGCTTAAGACCTGGCTGCCGGTCAACCCAAATTACGCCAACATCAATGTAAAGAATGACAAAAGGGATGAGACTTCCCTGCTGCGCACGGTGCAAGCGGTGTTGGGGATTCGGAAGAAGGAGAAAGTCCTTCAAGCAGGAAGACTGCAATTCCTGGAAGGTCTGCCCGCAGATGTACTTGGCTATGTTCGCAAACACGAGTCTGATACGATCATTGCGCTTTTGAACTTTGGAACAAATGAAAAGGAATTTGATTTCCCAGCTTCGGAAGTGTTGTTCAGGGTCTCGGCAACGGATGAATTAAAAAATAATTCCATCCGTTTGGATGGCTTGGGCGGGATGCTCCTGAGATAATAAT
>CAYJPO010000027.1:0-5881 GCA_964372045.1 uncultured Anaerolinea sp. | reverse complement strand
AAAAAAGCTCACTTTTGTGGATGCAGAAAATCGTCAAGGTTGAGGCGGAGGAAGAGACGCTCACGCACATCATCGGGGACAGTTTCCTCGTCCGCCGGAAGTCGCACAAGATCAATCGTCCGCTTGGTGGTGTTCAACACGACGCGGCAATTGTCACAGCCTTCGAGATGCTTTTCGATCTCCTGACATAACTCAACGGGGAGTTCGCCGTCGATGTATTCGGATAGCGAGCCAAGCAAAGCCTGGCAATTTTTATGCAGATGGTCAGCCATTTTTCTTCTCCTCTCGGGTCAGGCGCTCACCGTAATATACCGATAATTGTTCACGCAGGAACATACGGGCGCGCAATAAACGGGTCTTTACATTCGTCTCAGTCAGGTTCAAGATCTCAGCAGTATCCTTGATGGATACGCCTTCTATGTCGCGCAGAAAAAAAACCATGCGCAGGGTTTCGGGCAGTTTCTTGACCGCGGCATCCAGCGCCTTTTTGGATTCGCCGGACAGCAGTTCGTTCTCGGGCAGTGCGCTCCAATCGACAAAGACTTCGGGGAGCGGGGTTTCCTCGGCATCCTCAGGCTGAAAGTCGTCGAGGTTGATCGTTTTCTTTTTGCGGCGAATCAGCATCAGGGCTTCGTTGGATGCGATGCGGTAGAGCCACGTCGAAACACTGGAGCGTCCTTCGAAATCCGCAAGATGCGTGAGCGCATTGAGAAAGGTATTTTGAAGCACATCTTCGGCGTCCTGTGGGTTGCCGAGCATCTTCATGCCGAGCCGGTAAATGGGAGCGGTGTACGCATCCACAAGGCGGGCAAACTCAGCGCGGTCACCCGCCCGCAGGGCGTCGATGGAAAATTCGTGTGTTGTTGTTTCACTCATTGGATGTTTTCATTCCTGAAAAGTTGCAGGAAAGTATACATCATCTGGACAAACGGGGATGTAACTTTTTTACGTCCGGCGCATCAAAAGAGGGATACCAAATCCTTTGGAGCAACCATGGAAAAACTTTTGAACGAGCAAGTCACTGGGCAGATCCAGCAGGCATTCGCCAAGCTGAGCAACCCCGTGCAGATCCTTTACTTCGGCGCGCAGGAAAACTGCGATTACTGCGCCGAGACCCTGCAGCTGCTGAGCGAGATCAGCGAACTGGATGAGCGCATCAGCCTGTCAACGCATGATTTGACGACCGATGCGGCGCTGGCGGCGAAATTCCAGGTGAACAAAGCCCCCGCCATCATCATCGCCGGAAAAGATGGGGACAACATCCTCGACCTGGGGATCCAATTCTCCGGCATTCCTTCGGGATATGAATTCAGCACGCTTATCACCGACATCCTGCTCGCCTCAGAACGTGACTCGGGATTGAGCGATGAAACCCGGGACTTTCTCAAAACCCTGACGCAGCCCCTGCTCCTGCAGGTCTTCGTCACCCCTACCTGACCGTATTGCCCGCAAGCCGTGTTGCTTGCACACAAAATGGCAATGGAAAACCCCGCCATGATCCGCGCGGAAGCTGTGGATGCGGCGGAATTCCCCGACCTGGCGAATCAATTCCGCGTTCAAGGCGTACCGCAGACCGTCATCAACTCCGGCAAGGGTACCGCCGTCGGCGCATTCCCTGAAGGCCGCATGGTGGCTGAGATCAAGAGTGCGCTCAAGAAGTGAGTTTGACATGGGAAAACAGAAATCCCGCAGGAAAAAACAGAAACACAATTACGTTTCCACCATTGTCGGCGCTGGCTTGTTCATTGCAGGCATCGCGCTACTCCTGCTGCTAACCCAGAACGAAAGTTCAACTTCGGCTCAAAGCCCATCCTCCTCCGATCGTTCGGTGACGCCGATGGAGGTAAACTTCCCTGCGCCGGAGCTGGCGTTGGAAAATCTCGACGGCGAGACGCAATCGCTGGCTGACTTCTCAGGCAGTGTGATCCTTGTGAATAACTGGGCGACGTGGTGCCCGCCCTGCAAAGCAGAGATGCCTTCGCTCAAGAAATTCCACGATGCCCACACGGAGCAGGGTTTCACCGTCATCGCCGTGGAAGCGGGTGACGGGTCTGAAGAAGTGCTGGCGTTCGCGCAAAGCTACGACCTGACCTTCCCCATCTGGCTCGACCCGAACGGCGCCGCCATCGACGCGTTCAAGAACGGCAGCCTGCCCAACTCCTATGTCATCGACCGGGCAGGCAACGTGCGCCTCGCGTGGACGGGCGAGATCAGCCTGGCGATGTTGGAGAAGCATGTCACACCGCTGATCGAAGAAAGCAATTGAAATGAACGAAAGATGCAGGTGTTGAGCCTGCATCTTTTTGATTCCAAATTTGCTGTTGCGACGATATCTGCCAGGGGATATAATCTTTGCACCATTCAAAAAAAAGGAGAGGAAAGCACATGAGTGAACTCAGTATTGGCACAGCAAATTTTTATCGACATTCGGGCAAGGCTCCCATCCTGGGGCTGATCCTGATCGGGATCGTAGGATTGATCGTCACACCGATCCTGGGAGTGATCTACGGCTATCTGCTCTGGTATATCCCCTTTGTTTACATCAATTTTTTTGTGGTTCTCGGGTATGCCTTTGGCATCGGTCTCATTCTCTCGAAAATGGCAAAGACCGGCAAGATCCGAAACATGTTCCTGTTGGGGCTGGCGGGACTCTTTTTTGGGTTGCTCGCAGAATACATCGGTTGGGTCAGTTGGCTCGCCGCTTTGGTCGGTGACCCAGCGTTCATGCTTGAATTCTTCTACCCGTTCGATATCGTTTATATCATTACCGAGATCGCCAAAGAAGGCGTATGGAGCGTCAGCGGCGTCACACCTTCTGGAGGATCCCTATACCTCATCTGGTTCCTTGAGGCGTGTATGGTTATCGGTATCATCACCTACTCGACCGTTAGCTCTTTGTCAAAAGTACCGTTTTGCGAAGATTCTGATACCTGGACGGAACGCAAAGGCGTGATTGCCGCCTTCGCACCGATCACAGATAAAGCCAGCTTCAAGGCTGCCATCGAGCAGGGCAGTTATTCGAAATTCAACGAACTCCAACCTGCCGGGCTTGGAAATAAATTTACGATCATTGAACTTTATGAGTGTCCGACCTGCAAGAACTTTCAGGTGATCAATGTGAAAGACCTGACGATCACCCGCGACAACAAAGGCAGGCAGAACAATAAGGAAAAAGCTGTTGTTTCCAATTTGATCGCCACGCCGGGTATTTTGGGAAACATTCTAAGGGTGGCAGAAACTCACAAATCACAAAGTTCCGAACCTTCGGCAAGCTAAACAAAAAGACACCTCTCAAATTGGGAGGTGTCTTTGATCCAGAAACGTTTTACTTCACTTTATCTTCAACAACTTTAACGAGTTTCGACAACGCTTCTTTAACGTCTCCAGCGAGGCTGCCTTGCGCGAGGTTGGGACGGCCGCCGCCTTTGCCGCCGATGCCGGTGATGAGATCACCCGATTTGACGCCGCGCTTGACCACGTCTTCGGTGGCGGTGGCGATGACGGTGTTCCCCGAAACGAGGACCGCCGCGCCGTTCTTCGGATACTTCTCGCGGAATTTATCCGCCAGCATGCGCAGGGTATCCACATCGGCATTGGGGATTTCAACTCCAAGAACGTTGATGTCTTTGACAGTTTGAACGTTAGAAAGTTGCAGGTTGAAAGTTGAAAGAGCAGACTGCGCTCGAAGATTGGCAAGTTCTTTCTTGAGTTCAGAGACTTCGTCCTGTAGTGCGTCTACTTTGGCTGGAATTTCATCAAGAGAAGTTTTAAGAGAACCCGCAGTCTGTTTGAGGGTTTTGAAGCGCTTGTGGACCAGGTCATACGCGCCGCGCCCGGTGACGGCTTCGATGCGGCGAATGCCGGCCGCCGCGGAGCCTTCGCTGACGATGAGGAAGGCGCCGATATCGGAGGTGCGGTCAAGGTGCGTGCCGCCGCACAGTTCGTAGGAATACTTGGTTCCGACAGTAGAACTGTCGGAGTCCAGAATCGAGATGGTGCGGACGACTTCGCCGTATTTCTCGCCGAAGAGCGCCATCGCGCCTTCCTTCTTGGCTTCATCGAGTGACTTGGTCATTTTGACGACGGGCATATCCGCTGCGACGGCTTCGTTGACCATCTTTTCGACGCGTTCGATCTGTTCGGGGGTCATCGCGTCTGGCTGGGTAAAGTCGAAGCGCAGATGGGATGGCGCGACAAGCGAGCCTGCCTGCCTGGCATGGTCACCGAGGACTTCGTGCAGTGCCTTGTGCAGCAGATGCGTAGCCGTGTGATTGCGCATGATGTCGTGGCGGCGGGCGATATCCACCTCGGCGGTGGCTTTGTCGCCGACCTTGGGATGCCCGGCGATGACTTCGCCGACATGAACCAGCACACCCGCGGACGCGCGGCGCATGCCGGTCACTTCGATCTCCCAATCCGCGCCGCGAATGAAGCCGGTGTCACTGACCTGCCCGCCTGCTTCGATGTAGAAACCGGTCTTGGGCAGGATGACTTCCACCTGGTCGTCGAGGGAAGCAGATTGGACTGATTGCCCATTCACGACTAACGCGAGCACTTCCAAACCTGCATACCTATCTACTTCCATACCGTTGTACGGGTCATACTCAACGCCGATTTTGCCCAGCTTTCCCCTGGCTTGCAGGTCTTTGAGAATGCCTGCAAAGTATTCGGCATCTTCGCCGCCGAGTTTACCCATGGCTTTACCGCCGCCGGAGGCTTTGGCGTGTTCTCCCTTGCCTGCGTTGAATCCGGCTTCGTCCACGTCCAAGCCTTGTTCGCGGGCGATGTCACGGGAAATTTCAAACGGCAAGCCGTAGGTGGCGTACAGGTCGAAGGCTTTACGCCCATCGAGGACGGTTTGATTCGTGGCGCGCAGCTCGGAGAGTAGATTCTCCAAATGGGCCGTACCCGCTTCCACCGTCCGTGCGAAGCGGATCTCTTCCCTCGTCAGGTTATCGAGGATGGCGGCTTTATTCTTTTCCAGTTCGGGATAAAAATCGCCGTATTCTTTGATGACCGCTTCGGCAACTTTGGCGAGGAAGGGTTCATTCAAACCGATCTTGGTTCCGAAGCGCGCGCCGCGGCGGATGATCATGCGCGCCACGTAGTTGCGTCCCGCGTTGCCGGGAACGACACCGTCCGCGATGAGGAAGGCGGCAGAACGGGCATGGTCGCAGATGACGCGATAGGGCGTGAAGTCGGCGAGCATTTCTTTTTCGCTGTGACCGGTAAGCGAGCGCAGGACATCCAGCGAGCCGGTGAAGAGATCGGTCTTGTAGTTGGAGTCGACGCCCTGCAAAACAGAGACGATGCGCTCGAAGCCCATGCCCGTGTCGACATGCTTGGCGGGCAAAGGTTCAAGCCTGCCATCTTCGAAGAGATTGTATTGAATGAAAACGTTGTTCCACAGTTCGAGGAAGCGCGTGCATTCACCGTTCACACCGCAGATGTGATCTGTGCCGCGCAGGTTGTCGCGCTCTTCGCCGAGGTCGATGTGGATCTCGGAGCACGGTCCGCACGGACCGAATTCCGCCATCTGCCAGAAGTTTTCCTTGCGCCCGAAGAAGAGAACATGCGACGGGTCGAAGCCGGGTTGAGCTTTCCAGATATTGGCGGCTTCGTCATCCTGCGGGACGTTACCCTTGCCCGCAGGGTGCGCTACGCTGTCATCCTTAAAACAGGTAGCGTAGAGTTTATCTTTGGGCAAGCCCCAGACTTCGGTCAGCAACTGCCATGACCATGCGATTGCTTCTTCCTTGTAGTAGTCGCCAAACGACCAGTTGCCGAGCATTTCAAAGAAGGTGTGATGCGTGTCGTCGCGTCCCACATCTTCGAGGTCGTTGTGCTTGCCTGCCACGCGCATACACTTCTGCGAGTCGAC
>CAYJPO010000026.1:39311-54338 GCA_964372045.1 uncultured Anaerolinea sp. | reverse complement strand
CAGGGTGTTTGCCATCGTTTGACCCGGAAGCCGAGGAGCATTTCTACCAAGGAATAGAGCATATCCAACAGAAGAATAATGCCCTGGCAATGGAGGAATTCACAAAGGCTATCGAACTGGACCCCGGTTACTATTATGCATATTACAACCGCGCGCGGGTCTATTGTGAGAATGGCGAGTTGGAGAACTGCCTGGTGGACTACAATAAAGCAATCGAACTTAATCCAGACAACGTGTACTGGATCATTGAACGGGGTTTCCTGCACCTCGAACTTGGGGATCAAGAGAGAGCCATTATTGATCTTGAAAGGGCTCAGGAACTTGGCGTTCCACCCGAATATAGACAAAGGGTCGAGGAAGCCCTAGACCAATTGAAGCCCTAGTAACAGGGGCAGGTTTGCATAAGCATAAGCAATGGAGAGATGAAGTCTGCCGCCTGTAGCCAAAATCTCCTAACAAAAAAGCACACAGTCCATTCCTGTGTGCTTTTTGTATCCAAATAATTTCTTCAATCACCCGAACATCTTCAGCAAACGCTGCCAGCCTTGCTTGAACTGCAACGAGCGCAGACGCCAGGTCCCTACGATGCCGTACGGGATGAACAGCACGAACAGCACGTAGATCGCGCCGTTGATGAAACTGGCGCTCTCACCGATGTAGCGGCGCAGACCGTAATCCAACAGGCGGTAGACCAGCGCGCCGACGAATGCGCCGTTGAGCGTGCCCACACCGCCGATCAGGATGATCAGCAGGGCAGTGACGGTGAATCCCATGCTCGCCGTATTCGGGCTGACAATGGGCTGATACAGCGTGTGAAAAAAGCCAGCCAGCGCCGCCGTGAGGGATGAAAGCATCAGCGCGGCAAGTTTGAAGTAGAAGGTGTTGTATCCCAGCATGCGGGCGCGTCCTTCGTTCTCGCGGATGGCAACGCAGACACGTCCCGTCGGCGAAGTGACGAAGCGCTGATACAACAGGTAGATCAGGATCATCACAGTCAGCATGATGAAGTAAAAGCGCAGGCGTTCATTGGCGGGGCTGATGAACGCCGGGACGATCACACCCTGCAAACCCACGTCTGCGCCGGTGTATTCGCCCAATTCGCTGGACATGACCAAAATGTGAAAGACCGAGCCGAGTCCCAGCGTAACCAGCGCAAAGGTGATCCCTTTGACGCGCGGCAAGACCAATCCGAACAGAAGCGCCTGCACGATGGCTACAACGAAGATCAAGCCCAGGGTCGGGAGCAGGGTCAATTCAAAGTTCTTGATCGCGATACCGGTCAGGTAGGCGCCCACGGCGAAGAACATGGAATGCCCGAAGGACAACATGCCGGTGATGCCAAAGATCAGGTCAAAGCTCAGGGCATAGATGGAGAGGATGAAGATCTCGATGGCGAGACCTTGAATGAATTTCGACGGTCCGCTGCCGTTGACCCAGACCGTGGCAGGCGAAGCGCCGTCAAACAAGCCGACGATGAACGGCATGAGAATCAACAAGAGCAGGGTGATCAGTGAACCGCGGTTGGAATTTAAGAATGTTTTCATGGCAATCCAATTTTTGTATTCGGATTCCAACATCTGGAGATGTTGGAATAAACTCGAAAGTCTGTAGACTTTCGAGTCCGCTCCAGTTATTCCTTTTTACCGAGCAAGCCGTTCGGAAGGATGAGCAAAATAATGACCATCAGCATTACCGTCGAAGCGGGGACAAGCGGCGGGGTGGGTTTGAAGACGATCTCGGTAAACGGAATGGCGATGCCGATCTGCCCGTATTTGATGATGAACTGCTGGATCATACCGACAATGACCGAGCCAAGCGCCGCACCCGGATAATTCGTCAGACCGCCAATGGCAAGCGCGATCAACGCATTGAGGAAGAGACTCTCCCCCATCACGTTCGAAAGACCGGAGGATGGAGCCGCAAGCACACCGCCCAACGCCGCCAGCCCGACTCCCATCGCGAAGACCAGTGTGAACACGCGACGGACGTTGATGCCCAGCGCTTCCACCATCTGGCTATCCTGCACGCCAGCGCGGATGATCATGCCGAGGCGGGTGCGTTGGAGCAAAATCCAGATCGAGATCAAGACCACCAGCCCAACCAACGGGATGAATATCTCGTTATACACACGCACGCGTCCATCGAGGAGCAGGATCGTCGAGCAGTGATTTGCCCACCAATCCGCAAAATTTGTCGCTGGGCAGGCTTCACCAGTGCCGTTGAAGAAGGCGGGTTTGGGCATCACGAATTCGGGGCGTCCCCAAACCGCGCGCACCATTTCGATACCGATGGCGCTCATGCCAAGCGTGAGCATGAGTTGATAGATCGGACGGCTATACAAAGGGCGGATGAGCGTCGCTTCCATCAAGCCGCCGAGGCCGACTCCGCTCAAGGTGGCGACCAGCACGGCGACGACGAACAACCAGTTGGAATTAAGTCCCAACAGCGCAGCCGTCAAGCTGTCATTGAAAACCACCCCGAAGAGCGCGATCAAAAGAACGATCACAACGCCGATGAAATTCTTCCAGGATACATGCACGGCATGCGGCGTGTTATCAAAGAGGGAAATGCCGAATGCGCCAATGACGCTGGCAAGCAGCAAGCCGATCAACGCGAGCGGCATGCCAATTTCAGTGAACGCCGCAGGCTGGACCGGAAGCCGGGCACCCGAATCCGCCATGAAGGCGAAGGTGACGGGGCTTTGCCCGTAGTTTTCCACGTTCCACATGGCGATGGGATAACGCGGCAGGATATAGCCGAAGACGATCACAGAGACGATGATAAAAGCCCAGGGGAGGATGCGCCTCAGGCTTGAGCCGAGCGCTATCCGATTGGAAAGAAGCGGGTACACATTCCCAAGCGTAAACCCGCTCACGATCAACGCCAGCGGAGTCAACAGGTCCACGAACGTATCCGGGCGGACGACGACCGTCCAACCCATGTAGGCACCGATCATGAACAGCGTGCCGTGAGCGAGGTTGAGCACATCCAACAGACCGAAGATGAGCGAGAAACCGGAGGCGACCAGAAAGGTGATCGAACCGACGGCAAGACCGCGCAACAATGTGATGAGGAAATCCTGTCGGTCCATGCCTTGCGCGGCGGCGATCAGAAATGCGGCGAAGACTGCGAAGGCGATCAGAATGACAATATTTTTACGAAGGAAGGAGTTCATGTTATGCGGCTCCCAGGAAGCGATGAATGGCAGCTTTATCGTTGACGAGGTCTTTCATCATACCCTCCTGAACGGAACGCCCTTCTTCGATGATGACATAATATTCTGCGAGTTTGCTGGCAACCAGGAAATTCTGCTCGACGAGCACGATCGTCGATTCCTTGGCAAGCTCGCGTATGGCAGCCATCATGGATTCAATGATGACCGGCGCAAGTCCTTCGCTGGGCTCGTCGATGAGCAGGAGTTGGTTATCAGGGACAAGCGCGCGGGCGACGGCAAGCATCTGTTGTTGACCGCCGGAGAGACTCGTACCCGGCAGCGCGATCAGGCGTTGGAGGTCGGGGAACAGGTTGAAGATGAAATCCTTCTTGCGCAGGTAGTCGCCTTTTTTGCGTTCGGCAATCTTGAGATTTTCCTCCACGCTCAAGTCACGGAAGATGGCGCGGTGCTCCGGCACAAAACCGATACCCATGGCGGCAATATCGAAGGAATGCATCCCGTTCACTTCGCTGTTGTTATAAAGGACCTTTCCCTCACGCGGCGGCGTCAGCCCAAGGATGGTCTTGAGGGTGGTGGTCTTGCCTGCGCCGTTGCGTCCCAATAAGGCAACGATGGAGCCCTTGGGCACGCGCACGTTCACGCCCTGCAGGATGTGATATTGACCGATGAAGGTATGTATGTTTTGGACGTCGAGGATATATTCCATGTGACCTCAGTTGGTTGGTAGTAGATGGTTGGCGGTTGACAGTATTGCACTTGCCGTCAACTATCAACAGCCAACTACCAACTGCTATTAAACATTCAATTCGTACAGCCCGCCGAGGTAGGCGGTCTGTACTTCTTTGTTGGCGGCGATCTGTGACGGTGTGCCTTCAGCCAGGACCTTGCCCAGATGCATGACTGTGATCGCATCCGACACGCTCATGACCACGTTCATGTTGTGCTCCACAAGCATGACGGTCTTATTGCCAGCCTTTTGAATATCTTGAATGAGCGCAATGAGTTCAGGCACCTGTTCCGCCGCCATGCCTGCCGTGGGTTCATCCAGTAAAAGGACTTCGGGGTCGGGCGCGAGGATCATGCCAAGTTCAAGCTTGCGCTGATCGCCGTGCGGAAGCGTGCGCGCCAATGTGTGGACGCGGTCTTTCAAGCCAACCTTTTTGATGACTTCGAGTGTCCGCGCTTCGTATTGTTTGAAGTGAGAGGCGGCTTGCCAGAATTTAAAATTATCCCGTCCCAATGCCTGGGCGGCGAGACGGATATTTTCGAAGACCGTGAGATTTGGAAAAATGTTCGTGATCTGGAAGGAACGCCCGATCCCAAAATGGATCGTGCGATGGACAGGTTGATGTGTGATATCCCGCCCCTTGAAAATGACCTTGCCGCTGGTGGGTTCGATGTTCCCGCTGAGTAAATTGAAAAATGTGGTTTTGCCAGCCCCGTTGGGACCAATAATGGCGTGTAATGAGTTCTTGCGGACTTTCATACTCACATCATCCACCGCAACCAGCGCGCCGAATTGTTTGGTCAGGTTTTTGGTTTCGAAAATGATCTCTGTTTCCATGAAGCCTTCCAGGTGAGACGGTGGACAGTGGACGATAAACTTTTTACAGTCCACCATCCACTGTCTACGGTCACGAAATCGAGTGACTGAAACCCACACGAGTCCCAGTCACTCATTGTAGTACGGAATTACTGTCCGCTCAGGTTGCCGTAGGGCAGGTCACCGCAGCGGTCTTTCAGCGCTTCGGGGAGCAAGCAGGGCGGCTCGGGGCGGGAGGTGTCGACGTACTCGTAGTACGCGGCATCCGGGTCGGTCACATTGACCAGCTTGAGGATGTACATATCCTGAATGGCAACGTGATCTTCGGGGCGGATGTAAACGGTGCCTTTGGGGCCTTCGAATTCCATGCCTTCCATGGCGGTCTTGAGCGCTTCACCGCTCACATCGCCGCCGGTCGCCTTGATGGCTTCCACAACGAGGATGGCGGCGTTCATGCCGTCCCCATCGAATAGGTCGGGGTTGACGCCGTAGCGCGGCTTGGTGTTGGCAACGAGGAAGTCGTTGGCGGCATTATCCGGGGCGCTGTAGTGATACAGGATACCGGCGGTGGTGCCAACCGCATTCGCGAAGAAGGTCGGCATCAGGACGTTATCGATGAAGGTCGCGCCGAGAGCCATGGACTCGGTCACACCCTGGTCGGCAGCAGCCTGCATCAGGGAGACGAAGCCGGAACCAGCCCAGGTCACGATGTAGGCTTCCGCGCCGGAGTCAGCGATCTGCTCCATGTACGGCGTGAAGTCGGTGGTGTCCAAGGGGGCGAAGATATCGTCAGCGACGAATTCGGCGCCTTCGAGGGAGCAGGCATCGCGGAACGCAGCGGCGGAGCCCTGTCCGAACGCATAGTCAGGAGCGATCTGGACGAAGGACGAGTACTGCTGGGTCAACGCGATACATTCGTTCATCGCGTCCTGGTAGTTGTTGCGGCTGGTGCGGAAGGTGTATTCGTTGAAGTTCACACCGGTGATGTCGTTCGCCGCGGCGGGAGCCACGATGAGCGGGATGCCGCTTTCAAGGGCAATGCCCTGCAGGGTGGCGGTGGCGCCGGAGGAAACGGTACCGACGAGGATGTTGACACCCTGAACGTCGATCAGTTCGCGCGCGACGGTGGCTGTGTTCTCAGGATTGCTCGCATCATCGCGAACGAAGACCTGGATCTCGCACTCGTCGAGCATGAAGGTGTTTTCCTGGGTTGCGGTGAAATCGAACTTCTCACCGGCAGAGCCCGCCGCACCCGTAGCGTATTCCATGCCGAGCATGAAGGAGCGCAGGATGTGGGCGCCGTAAATGGCGAGCGCGCCGGAAGCATCGGTGATAAGACCGACCTTGATCGGCTCAGCGCAGGTCAGACCCGCGGGTTCTTCGGTGGCAGCTTCGGTGGGAGCTTCAGTTGCTTCAACCGGGGCTTCGGTCGCTTCGACAGGGGCTTCCGTCGCAGCGGGGGCGCAGGCAGCCAGAACGAGCGAAGCGGCTACGAGCAGAAAAGCGAGCGTGCGTAAAACTTTCATTCTTTTTCTCTCCTTGTAATATGATAATTCGACATTCCAACATGGGTGATGAACATATTTTTTAAAGGTCACCTCCTATGCTGCAAAATCCGTGATCGCGCGCGAGGCGGCTTCCGCAATTTCGATCGGGAAGAAATGCCCCGCGTCCGGGAATAACATAACCGTGCTGCCCGCAATTTTTTCAGCCATTAAGGAGGCGTTTGCGGGGGACACCACTTTATCGTGTGCGCCGAACAGGATGAGGGTCGGGACGTTGAGGCGCTCAAGTTTGTGTTCAAAGGAAGCGGCTTCGGGCAATAATCCCAATCCGATCGCCATTTGCGCCTGATAATGCACAGGCTCAATGGGGTTTGCCACGCGCCACTTAACCCATTCGTCAACCATCTCCGGATTCTTTTCCGACCAACCCGGAGCGGTGCTGATGGATAATCCGTTCTTGAAACGGGTGAGCGCATCGCTGGTGACATCACTGAGGACTTTCATCGCCTCAGGCGTGACCGGAACATGGTGCGGTCCCCCAAAGTTGGTCGAACACAGGATGAGTTTTTCCACTCTCTGAGGAAAATCCAACGCCATCGCCTGGGCAACGAAACCGCCCATCGAATGACCGACGATGGTAGCCTTCTCGATCCCAAGCGCATCGAGCAGACCGGCTGTATCCGCCGCGAGCATTTGTGCCGTGTACGGACCCGCAGGCTTATCGCTCTGCCCGACTCCGCGATTATCAAAAGTAATGACCTGAAATTTCTCCGCCAACAGCGGACCCATCTTGTGCCACTGCCAACTCGGATACCCAAGACCAGAGATCAACACAAGCGGTTTGCCCGCGCCATGAATCTCGTAGTAGAGTTCGATGCTATTGGTTTTGAGTTTCGGCATATTTCTATTCCTTCCAGTGAGCAGTGGGAAGTGGACAGCGGTTAGAAAAACCACTCACTATCCACCATTCACTGTTCACTACTCACTATCCACTGCTTCTTCAACTCCGCCTTGATCACCTTTCCATACGGTGAATACGGCAGGGCATCCACAAACTCAATGCGCTTCGGGAGCTTGTACTTTGCCAAACGTCCCGCACAGAATTGCATTAACTCATCCGCGCTGACGGTTTGACCCGGCTTGCAAGCCACGATCATCACACCGACCTCGCCCCATTTGTCGTCAGGTTGACCGATGAGCGCGGCATCTGCAACAGCAGGGTGTTCTCGGAAAAGCGCTTCCACCTCGGCGGCATAGACGTTTTCGCCGCCGCTGATGATCATGTCCTTGAATCGACCGGCGATATAAAAATAACCTTGTTCATCCATGCGCGCCATGTCGCCCGTGTGGAACCAGCCGTCTTTGAGCGATTCTTTTGTTGCGGCTTCGTTATTCCAGTAACCCACGCAAACATGGTCACCTTTGATAATGAGTTCACCCGTCGAGCCGACTGGCACATCGTTGCCATCCGCATCCACCAAACGCATATCACTGTGGAAGATGGGCTTGCCGACCGAGCCTAGCTTTCCGAGCGCGTCTTCATCGGTCATCGAGAAGCAGTTGACGCCGACTTCGGTCAGACCGTAGCCCTGACGCATGACGACGCCTTTCTTCTCGCTCCACGCTTGAATCAGCGAAGGCGGACACGGTGCGCCGCCGCTGATGAAAAAGCGGACATGGCTGAAATCTGCGTTCTCAAACTGCGACGAATTCATCCACACCTGGAAGAGAGTCGGCACACCAAGAATGACCGTACATTTCTCGTCCACGATCAATTTCAGCGAAGCATCGGGGTCGAAGGTACGTCCGAGCAGCAGCTTGCCCCCAACGTGAAAAAGCGGCGCAAGAAAAACAAACAACCCGCCCGAATGGAACATGGGAGTGAGGATCGGGGAAATATCTTTTTCGTTCAGACCCCAGGACACGACGGTGTTGATGGAATTCCAAACCACCTGCCTGTGCGGAAGAACTGCGCCCTTGGGTCGTCCTGTTGTGCCTGATGTGTACAGGATGCAGACAGCGTCATCGCCTGAAATTTCGGGTTGCTTCGGTTCTTCAGCCGAGGCTTGATCTGCCAATTTTTCATACGCTTCCCCTAAAACGTCCGCGCCTTCCAGCGAGATGAGATGTTCCACTTTAATGGAGTCTTTCATTTCGTTGTAGACCGGCACAAATTCAGGACCGACGATCAACACCCTGGGCTGGCAGTCGTTGACGATATATGTCAACTCACGTGAGGTCAACCGCCAGTTCAACGGTGCAAGGATCGCGCCAAGCTTGCCCAAACCGAATAACAAGTCCACATACGCTACGCTGTTGTGCGCCAAAATGGACACACGGTCGCCTTTTTTCACGCCGTATTTCTCGCGCAGGAAATTTGCGGCGCGGTTAGCACGCTGATTCAATTCCGCGTAGGTGTAATGGACTCCAGTCGCAAGTTCGATCATCGCCTCGCGGTCGGGAGTCAAAAGTGCTCGTTTGGACAGGATGTCGGCAGAATTCATCAGGTCTCGTAGGGACAGGGCTTGCCCCTGTCCTAATTTAAGAATCAAGGTTTGATTGAAAGAAAAGGGACGGCCATAACAAAGGGCGACCGTAAAGGTCGCCCCTACATATTTACGTCCCGACTACGATACCGCCATCCACACGCAGGACTTCGCCCGTAATAAAGGAGGCGTCATCTGAAGCGAGGAACAGGTAGGCGTTGGCAATGTCGCGGGGTTCCCCCAAACGTCCGAGCGGAGTATGAGACTTCATACCGTCCAAAACCTTCTCGGGCATGGCGGTGATCATTTCAGTGGCAGTGAAGCCAGGAGCTACGGCATTGACGCGGATGTTAAACTTGCCGAGTTCACGTGCCCAAACCTTGGTCATACCGATCACGCCAAATTTTGTTGCAACGTAGTTGGTCTGCCCAAAATTGGCATCGAGACCGACAACGGAGGAGGCGTTGAGAATTACGCCGCCGCCCTGCTTCGCCATTACAGGCGCAACTGCCTGGGCGCAATTGAATACACCTTTCAAGTTGACAGAGATGACGAGGTCGAAATCAGGCTCAGACATCTGCCCGACCAAATTACCTTCCTTCACTTTGACCAACTGTCCATCGCGCAGTACACCCGCGTTATTGACGATCACGTCAATGCGACCATACTTGGCAACGACATCATCGATCCATTTCTGAACGTCTTCGCGGCTGGTCACGTTGACCTTGTAGAAAGCAGCGCCATCGCCGAGTTCTTTGAGCGTTTCCTGCCCAACGGCTTCATTCACATCACAAATGACGACTTTCGCACCTTCTTCGGCGAAACGCAGAGCGGTGGCTTTGCCAATTCCCGCCGCGCCGCCTGTAACGAGCACTACTTTATCTTTCATGCGCATGGTGAATTTCCTCTTGAACTATTTATTGTTTATGAAACTTGCTTCGCCAAAAATCCCAAAATGGCTGTATTGAATTCCTGTGGTCGTTCCCAGCAGGAGGCGTGACCCGCTCCCTGCAAAATGTGCATCTCTGCATGAGGGATGTCCGCTTTCAAGATCGCCGCGTAGGCTGGACCTTTCAACAAGTCCAATGATCCGGCGATGATGCAGGTCGGGCATTTGAGTTCGCCCAAACGGGCGGTAAAGTTTATGTTCAAGAAACATTCGCACAAGCGGACGACGGCTGGATAATCGAGCAAGCCATAGCGTCCTTTTGCGTCCGCGAGCAAGGCGGGGTTGGCAGTGATGAATGCTTGCGAGAAGTTCCACGGGACGGTGGCATTGAAAAAGGCGTTGGAGTCGCCCACTCGAGCAGAGTCAAGCCACGAGTCCACGATGATGCGGAGTTCGGCGCCCACTTCGCTGACGGTGTCGGCAAGGATCAGGCTGAGAGTTCGCTCGGGATATTTCAATCCGAATACCTGCGCCACTTCCCCACCGTAGGAGATTCCCGCAATATGAGCTTTGTCAACGTTCAGCGCCGTGAGCAGTGCCGCGAGATCGTCCGCGTGCATTTCCATTGAGTATGGACTACCAGGATGTTCCGACTGTCCCTGTCCACGACAATCATATAGAAGGATGCGGTAATGTTGCGCCAACGTCTTGGTCTGAAACACCCAACTGCCAGCCGCGTTCATGATGATGCCATTGTTGAGGACCAAAAGAGGGGCTGTCTCGGAACCGTGGAGTTCGTAGTAGAGTTCGATGCCGTTAGCATGGATTTTGGGCATAGTCAGAACATCCTGTATGTGCTAGGTTAACGTATGGTTGTTACAAGCCGGTTACAAACCACTATGGCGCTGCGAGCGCGGAGATTGCTTCGAGCGGAAGAACACCGCCCTCGTAATGACATGGTTAAGCTTTAAAAGCCAAATAGGTTTTTTTGGCGTCGCCTTCGCCGAATTCAGCGAAATCCACATTCAAAGGCGTACCGACTTTGATCTCAGCCGGTTTGGATAGGTCCAGACCCGTGACACGGGCACTGATGAACGTGCCTTCTTCCAGCTCGACAATGCCCGAAACATAGGGATTCTTTTTATCGAAACCCTGCTCCACCATGAAGGTCGGTCCGCTGTAGATGATGGTGAAGCCCGCCAGTTTGCCCTTGCCACTGGCTTCCATCCATTCCATTTCTTCGCTATGGCAGTTCGGGCAGATCGCGCGCGGAGGGGCATACACGCCGCCGCACTTTGCGCATTTCACGGTCATCAATTTATGCTCGGCTAGATATTGATTGAAAGCCGCCGCTGTGAACGGTCGGATTGTTGTTGTTTCTTCTTTCATCTCTTTACTCCGTAGAACGAGATAGTATCTCATTCTACTAATTTCTTCTCTCAAAAACGTGGACGGTGCAAGTGGACCCAGTCGCGCCGACATTGTGCGCCAATGCCAGTGAGACATCACCATCGACCTGGCGCGCATCAGCCTGACCTCGCATCTGCTTGAACACTTCGACGGTTTGTGCCACGCCGGAAGCGCCGACGGGATGTCCCTTCGCTTTCAAGCCACCCGAGGTATTGATGGGCTTCGCGCCATTGCGGGCAGTCACGCCGTCTTCGGCGGCTTTAAAGCCTTCACCCGGAGCAAAGAAACCGAGGTCTTCGCTGGCGATCACTTCGGCAATCGTGAAGCAGTCATGCACTTCCGCAATGCGGATGTCTTTCGCAGTCACGCCTGCCATTTCGTACGCGTTCGCCGCCGCGACTTTCGCCGTCGGAATGCTCGTAAGGGATGAGCGGTCGTGCAGCGCCGAACCAGAAGCCTGCGCCGTGCCAATAATCCGAATCGGATGATCGGTGAATTGATGCGCAATCTCTTCCGCCACAAGCAGGACCGCCGCAGCGCCGTCGGAGACGGGTGAGCAATCGAACAAACGCAGCGGATACGCAATCGTCGGGTTGCCTGATTCATCGTGGAGGAAGTCCCAGATGTTCGCCCAAGTCGGGGCAGGCTTTCCCTTTTTGATCGCAGCCGCGACGCGCCCTTCCATCCATGTTTGAATGGTGACGCCAAACTGCGCGTTCGGGTTGAGCGCGGCATTGTCGTGATTCTTGATCGCCACATTCATGAGATGTTCAGACTTCATGCCATTCTGAGCCATATACGCAGACGCCATCGCCGCATAGAAACCGGGGAAGGTAAAGCCAGCCGGAATTTCAAACGGGACATCCGCCGCGGTAGCCAATGCTTCGGTGACAGCCGCCGTGCTTAGCGCAGTCATCTTCTCCGCGCCGCCTACGAGAACCACATCCGCCATGCCAGAGGCGATCGCCATCACACCCTGACGTAAAGCCACGCCGCCCGAAGCACACGCATCTTCAACACGTGTAGCCGGGATCGGCAGCAAACCGACCGAGTCCGCGAGGATCGGCGCGATGTGCGCCTGATGCTCGAACTGGTCGCTGGAAAAATTGCCGACATACATGGCTTCAATGATCGATGGATCAAAACCTTTATCCACCGATTTGGTCATCGCCTTGTAAGACTCGACGAAGAGATCGCGCGAGTTCTTCTCGGCAAAGGCACCAAACTTAGACATCCCCGCGCCAACCATTGCTACCCCGCGCGGAAGGGATCTTGTTTTAGGCATTACGCCTCCTTAATATGGTAGGGGTACAGCGAGTCGAATATTATAAGAAAATCCTCAAGTGTCTCTCTGTGCCCCTACAGATTTATTTCAATACTTTCCCAAACGCCGCCATGAATTCTTCGGGTTTCTCCACGTAGGGAGTGTGACCGGTGTCGGCGATGACGACTTCTTCGAACGCACCGCCCTGAGCCGCGTATTTTTCGAGCAGGCTGCGGGTTTGTCCGACCATCGGCTGCGGAGGATAGACCTCTTCGCCGGGCCAGCCGGGGACATAGCCCAACTTGCCAAGCGTGCCAAAGTCAAAGAACGAGTTGTCAGAAACAATCATGTCTGAGTCGCCGCGCACCCACAGGATGAAGGGTTTGCTCGCCGCGCCAACGAAATTCTTCACGCTGTCGCCAACGTATTTGGGAGAAAGCGCATTGATAGGACCGAACTTGCCGGGCGCAACATTGGGCCAATTTCCAGAGGGGACGAAATCGCCGGGGTATTTCTGCTCGCCGACTTTTTCAGTCATCAACGAAGTGAGCAAATCTTCTTCACGGGCAGGCTTGAAAGGCGGCTTCCAATAGAAGCTATTCATCACCACACGCGGCGAGGCTTGCGGGTTGTCACTGGAGCGGTCACCAGTAGCGATCAACTTGGGGAAATCCGGGTTGACCACGCCACCGCCCGAACCGGCAAAGTCATCGTAGCAGGGTGTGCCATCGAGTCCCTTCGAGCCGCCAAAACCGTAGATCGAGCCGGGGTTAACGACGGTTCCGCTTAACACATGTCCATTCAGAGAACCGACGAGTCCGAACACAATCGTTCCGCCCATGGAGTGACCGACGACGTGAGTCTTTTCGATCTTGAGCGCATCGAGCAATGCCGCGAGATCGTCGATCCAATCGCCCATGCCGCGCGTGGCATCGATCAATTTATCTTCAGTATCACCATAGCCGCGCAGGTCGGGCGCAATGCCGCGAAAACCCGCGGGCAGCTTGAGCATGATCTCTTCCCAATACGAAGCGGAAGACGCATTTCCATGCACGAACAAAACAGGCGTGCCGTTCTCGGGTCCGCTAAAGAGGACGTGCTGTTTCAAGCGGGGGGTATCAACAATCTTGGATGTGATACCGGGTAAAGTGGGTACTGTTGACATGTTATTCTCCTTTTGAATAGTGGGTGGTGGATAGTAAGGTCGGGTAACTGCCCACTATCCACTATCCACTGTAAACTGCTCTTTCAACTCACGCTTTAGTATTTTCCCTGCGGCAGAAATGGGCAGGGCTTCCATGAAACTCACCGACTTGGGGATTTTATATTTGGCTAATCGCTCTGTCATAAATTTCAATAGTTCCTCCTCCGTGGCAGTTTGATTTGGTTTCAACACAATACAAGCCTTGCCCACCTCGCCCCACTTCGCATCGGGCAAACCGATCACGGCGCACATGTGAACGGCCGGGTGCTGGTACAACGCTTTTTCAATCTCGGCGGGATACACATTCTCACCGCCGCTAATGAACATATCCTTCTTTCGGTCGACGATGTAGAAATAACCTTCGTCATCATATTGAGCGACATCCCCCGTATGAAAATATCCGCGCTCATCGACAGCGGCTTTTGTAGCTTCTGGATTGTTGAAATAACCTGAACTCTGCGATGGACCTTTGAGGACTAATTCCCCCGCCTCATTCGGACCGAGGAGCTGGTTCTGCTCCCCAACGATTTGTGCGTCGACGAAAAAGTTTGGTCGCCCGATCGAACCTGCCTTGCGGATGGCGTCTTCGGGTGCGAGCGCAAAAATGCCAGGACCGAACTCGGTCATGCCGAAGCCCTGCTTGAAGCGGATACCTTTCTCGGCTGTGTATTTCTCCACCAGCGGAACAGGCAACGGTGCGCCGCCCGATGTGCAAAAACGCAGCGCAGACAAATTCACAGAGTCCCAGTTTGGCGCGGTGGTCAACATTTGATACATGGTCGGTACCGCCGCAAAGATAGTGACTTTCTCACGTTCAAGCAGATTCAAAACCTGCGCGGGGTCAAATGTGCGAATGAGGATCGTCGTGCCGCCGAAGATGACTTGCGGCAGGGTGTAGACGAAAAGTCCGCCTGTGTGGAACATGGGGAAGACATTGAGATAGACATCGTTATGCGTCACATCGTGGATGACAGTGTTGAGTGTGTTCCACGCGATCATGCGGTGAGACACTTCCGCGGCTTTGGGCAGACCTGTGGTTCCGCCAGTGAATATCAAGGCGGCGGTATCCTCTGCTTCGAGACTGGGACAGGTCACGGCGGAGTCAGAGGCGGATTGAAGAGTCGGCTCGAAAGGCACTGAATCCTTGACTCCGTTTCCATCCAAGTGAACTGTAATCAGTGGATAGTGATCATTTAGATTCGCAACGCCTTCTTTGAAGTCATCTGAGAAGATGAGAATTTTCGGATTGGTGTAATTGAAGATTTCGAGCAGTTCGCGCCAATGCGAACGCCAGTTGAGCGCGGTATGAATGGCGCCAAGTTTGGAACAGGCGAAGAAGAGATCAAGATGTTCGTATCCATCACGCCCGAGGATGGCAACTCGGTCACCTTTTTGGACGCCCTGCGATTTCAGCCAGTTGGCAAGTTTATTGGCGCGGCGATTCGCGTCACGGAAGGTTAAGCGCCATTCGGGAGATTTACCTGCGTCAATAAACGCAAGTTTGTCCGGAGAATAAAGTTCTCTACGAGCAAGATAGTCACCGATATACAT
>CAYJPO010000026.1:0-39211 GCA_964372045.1 uncultured Anaerolinea sp. | reverse complement strand
CAAGTTTGTCCGGAGAATAAAGTTCTCTACGAGCAAGATAGTCACCGATATACATGTTCACTCCTTGCAAAAGGAAAGAGGAAAGAATTTGTTTCTTTCCTCTTTCTTCTTTCCTCAAATCATTTCGCCGTCCAGCGCCACACCGATGATGCCATCGTAATCCCGCCGCCGCTGGCACAAAAGAGGATCACATCACTCGGTTTGGGACCTTTGCCTTGCGCGATCGCATCATCCAATGCCATGATGACGCAGGGAGAACCTGTGTAACCCCATTTATCCATCACCCAGTGAGTCTTTTCGATGGGCTGCTTGAGCAAGTCCATCATGAATTCAATGGTGCGGACGTTGAGCTGGGTGAAATAATACTGGTTAACATCATCAAAGGTCAGCCCTGCTTTGTCGAGCGCGCCTTGCATGAGTTTGGGCCAGTATTCAGTGTTGAAAGTCTTTGGGAATTTCTTTACGAACTCCACTTTCGGTGCGCCAAATTGCGCCATATTCTCAGGCGTGCATGGACGGTACGTGCCGCCCGTGTAAATTCCTAGCGCATCGTGAAAGGAACCAACTGCCAGCAGGTTCGAGCCGAGGAAGCCTTGTTCTTCGCCAACTCCCAAAATGACCGCGCCCGCGCCATCGGCGAAGAGATTGGCGGTCTTCTTATCCTTGAAATCGAGAAAGCGGCTCATGCCATAACCGCCCGCCACGAGGATATATTTCATCGTTGGCTCGGTCATCAAATATTTCGCACCCTGGTCGAGTGCCGTCACCCAGCCTGCACAGGCAGAGTTGATGTCGTAACAGCCAGCCTTGTCCGCGGCGAGTTTGTTCTGGACGACGATGGAGGTACTGGGAGAAAGATAATCAGGCGTGTCAGTCGAGACAATGATCAGGTCAAGGTCAGCGGCGGTAATGCCGGCGCGTTCGAGAGCTTTCTTCGAGGCTTCGACAATGAGGTCAGAGGTCACTTGTTCGGGAGCCATCCAATGGCGTTCTTTGATGCCGACATTTTCCAAAAGCCACTCGCCCGTGGATTCCCCCATCATGGCGTCCACTTCGGCGTTGGTCACTACGCGTTCTGGAACATAACTTCCGGTGCTGAGGATTTGTACGTTGCGCATGATGCCTTCCGTGTTAATTAGGTGTTCAACGTCTCTGACGTTGGTGCTTGTTCTCGGGTATGAGATTCAACAACGTCGGGAGACGTTGGAGTCCGTAATTCGGCCAATTGGACAAAACGGTGCATGAACTCGGTCGCCTCGTGCCATTCGCTGAAATTGATCTCTTCCGCGGTTTGGATATGGCGGATGGTCCCGCGATAAGTTTTCTCTTCGCCAGGTGTCTCTTCCAATACAAAGCGGATGATGAAGGAGGATATTTGGGGCAGGGTAGCAGTTTCCATCGCGTACACGATAGCAGATGGGGGTAACAGGCGGGTTACAAACAGTAGACAGTGACCAGTAAGTGGTGGTTAGTGAAAATAGGCAGGATGAAGGGCGAAGTGAGCAGGTATCGGTTTCATGTAGCCTGAAACCCCGAAGGGGTGAAATGATTATAGATGCATAGAAAAAATGAGACGAACCCCGTAGGGGTGACATTGGTTTGGAATAAGAGAGGAATAAAAAATACCGCGAGATGAATCTCGCGGTACAAGGAGGGCTACGAATGGATCAATTTTCTATACAGGTCCTGTGTCTCTTGCGAGGGTAGGACGTCGAGTTCATCCTTCAAGGTCTGCTGACAGCGTTGGTAGGTGCGGGCGAGTTGACCTCGGTCACCGAGCGCATTGTAGGCTTGCATAAGATGGCGATAGGCTCGCTCCCAGCAATTGTCCCTGGCAAGGATGCGTTGACTAAGGTCAATGGCTTCATTGAACCGATTGCCTTGAACATACAACTCACAAAGCTTATCTGCCGCTTCGAGGAAGAGGGTCGCGAACCGTTCACGTTCCTCCGCCGCCCAGGATTCATACAACGAGTCAGGCAGGTATTCGCCGCGATATAACGCCACAGCTTCTTCGAGCAATGCTATTGAGTTCGAAGCCGATCTCAATCCCTCACGGATGAGACGGGCAAAATGGTCAGAGTCCAGCCAGAGGTCCGCGTTGAGGCGCAAGGTGTAAGTGGTTCCATCACGCACGATGAACGCCGAGTCGCTGCCTGCATCCCGATCCGGCTCCAATACTTGATAAAGCGTATTCAACGTGATCTTGAAATTGCGTTGTGCGGTCGTGGCGTCGGCTTCGGGCCAAAGGTGTTCGCAGATCTGATCGCGATCGAGCGGAGATTGACGATACGTGAGAAGCAACTGGAACAATTGACGGGATTTCTCGCGCCGCCAGCCGTTCGAAGGAATGACTTCGCCTCCGCGCTTGACCTGAAAGGTGCCCAACGTTTCAATGTTGAGTCTAAACCCGGGATGGCTCTGCACACTCGCCAAGCCAAGCGACTCGAGCAAACGAATTGCATACGCTGCTTCCCAATTGTTGTCGCGCGCGAGGACGAGCAAGGGCGTAAAGATGCGTTCATCGGGCACGCCCAGATGCGAAATGCTGGTAAAGAGAAAGCCGTAATCATTTTCGCGGCAGGTCGCGAGGATCTCTGTCAGCAGGCGTTCGAGACGGTCGGTCTGTTTCTGCTTGTGCCACCCAAAACACAACCAAAGCCGGGCGGCAGTTTTACCGAATGGATCACTGCATTCTTGAAAACCAAGCAAGGCGCGGTTGAGCCATTCTTCGGCGGCTTCATAACGCGATGCAAGCATGAGACTCGCACCCATCGTCAGGCGCGTAAGTGAAGCGATCCATTCATCACCTGCCTGGTTGGCGATCTCGATGGCTTGCTGTGCATGACTCTGTGCGAGGGTCAGGTCACCTTGATAACCGCTGACCCGGCACAAGCCCCAATTGGCTTCAACAAGCAAACGCGGAACATTCACAGCGCGGCTAATCTCGATCGTCTTTTCGAATTGCTTGCGGGCAAGCGCATAATTGGGCTGGTTCGAAAGCATGAGCGCATGTCCCTGCCGCATGTGACCGACAGCTGTGACGAACGGAGATTTCAGATCATCGCCGCGGCGCGTGCCTTCGAGCGCGGCTTGATATGCCAACTCACCCAACCCTTGATAAGAATAGATCAGCGAAAGCAGGAGATACGTCTCACGATGTGCGCGCGGCATTTGAACCGGATTCTGTTTTTCAGCCTCGGCTTGTTCTTCGAGTCCGCGGCGGGCTTCGTTGAGCCTGCCCGTTCGCAGCCAAACGCGAAATTGAAGCTGCCCATCAGATGGACCTTCGAGACGCAATTCCTCTGCGCGTTGACGTAAACGCTCCGCCTCTTCCACGTGCCCGGAGTTGAGCTTGTTTTCTGCGAGCAGCTCGAACAACCGAACCTGAGCCTCGCGGTCCTCAAATCCGTCTGTGAGGCGGATGGCTTCTTCGAGCAGTTTCTCGGCTTGCGACGGATTGACTGTATCCAGATACACGCGCGATTGTCCACGCAAGGCGCGGGCGATTCCGTCGAGTTGTCCGCGAGAGCGCCAGACAGTTTCAGCCTGACGATACCAACCCTGAGCTTCGTCGAAGCGCGAATGCAGACGCGCCAACTCTCCCAGCGTGAACAAAAGCATGGGATGTTGATTCAGGCTGAGGGGCGGCAAAGAGGCGATGTAGCTCGCGAGCGTATCAAAACGTCCGCTGGACAGTAGAGTCTGGGAATACGTGTCGAGCAGATCCGCCATGTCATCCCAGGCTTTGGCTTCGAGCAAATGATAAATAGCGGACTCGGGATTCTTGTGCGAGAGATAATAATCAGCGGCGGCGCGATTCCATTGCACACACTGGTCGGCGGGGCGCTGCTGACGAAGGAAGTTATGGAAGATGTGATGATAGCGCAGCGTACCTTCAGCCGTTTCAACAACGAACAGGTCTTGCCGTCTAAGATATGCAAGCATGGACGCCGAGTCACCTGCAGGGTTGCCCATCGCGCGGCGCAGGGCATCGCAGGCTTCGGGGTTGAGGTCGCGCAAGGTGGAGGTGATGAGTAAAAATTCGCGGATGTCGGCGGGGTGACGTGAAAAGACTTCCTGGGCAAGCACATCAAAAAGCGACTCGAGCGAATCCGCCTGCCATTGGAGCGGGAACTCCAATGAAGAAGACGTCTGATTGCGAATGCTTTGCCAGATGAGCTGCAGTGCGATCGCCCAACCTTCGGTGTAGGTCAGGAGCGAATCCACCTCTTCATTGGTGAGGTCGAGGCGGTATTGATTCGAAAAAAGGAAGGAAATTTCCTGCGCGGTAAAGGTAAGCGTGTGCTGGTCGAGAATCAACACTTCGCCTTTGGAACGCCAGCGTGAAAGGGTCGGCAGGCTGAGGTCAGGACGCCCCGATAACAAAGTGTGGACATTTGCAGGCGCGCGCCCGATGAAGCGGTCGAGAATATGCGGCACCTCCCCGCCTTCGAGGACAACATGCACATCATCGAAGATAAAAAGCAGCGGTTTATCGAGATGTTCTGTGAGCGTGTTGATGAATTGATCGAGAATCCCCTTCCACGGGAGAATGCCTTGAGTTCCATCCCAAGACTCGAGATAGGAGATGGGAAGTTCGGTGATCTCTGGTAATGCGTCTTTTGTGGCGTGAAAAATATGGAGGAGAAAGACCAGCGGGTCGTTATCCTCCTCACCAACTTGATACCAGACCAAAGGCTGATTCTCAGCGGCGAACTCCGCCAGCGCTGTGCTTTTTCCATAGCCTGCGCCAGCCAGTAAAATGGTCAGCCTGTAATCCAACGCATTTCGCAATTCCCCACTGACCCGCGGGCGGGACATTGTGCGCGCATTACGCGGCGGCGGGATGATCTTCGTGCGGAGAATTGGAGATAAGTGAGTCATGGAGAGATTAAGATTCTACCCCAAACAAAATCCAATGCCAGATTGACATTTATCCTGAATTCAATTTGAGCTACGGTCAATAGAAGGACGTCCGAAATTGCTTAGACCAGCCGAGGCAACACATAGCACCTTTCTGGCTACACGACAGCAGTTTCGTTGTTTCAACCCGATCTGGAAATAACGTTTAACCAAAAATCCAAAGCAATTTACATCCTAAAGCAGGCAACGACTTCCGGCTGTGTTTATAAAATCGAAATGCTCCGAGAAAAAGCTCAGAGCATTTCGTAGGCTGGGGAACCTGGATTCGAACCAAGATACCGACATCCAGAGTGTCGTGTCCTGCCGTTGGACGATTCCCCAATTTTCCAGCGGGCGGTATTTTATCATGCTCCCCCACATGAGGCAAGGGAAAATAAGCATTGAGTAATAAGTTACAGAGAAAAGTTGACAACCTCTGTCAAACCTGATAATATTCGTCAATATTAAATGTAGATATAGGAGAAGATCATGCTCCAGGAAATCAGTACCCAATTGTTTACCCTTACACCCGCTGCAAGCAATGCCGTCAGAGATATTTTGGCGGAACGCAAACTTGAAGGCTACGCGCTGCGAGTTTACGTGGCGGGAGGCGGTTGTTGCGGCGTGAATTTTGGCATGGCGCTCGATAACAACTTCCGTGACGTGGATACGACCTTCGATGCGGGCGGCGTCAAAGTGGTGGTGGATGAGGTATCCATCGACTACCTTCGCGGCGCAACTGTCGATTTTGTGAACGACCCGCAACACGGTGCCGGGTTTGCTGTCAACAGCCCGAACGTCAAGGGGCACAGCCATGGTGAAGGCGCATGCGCTTGCGGCTCCAACGGAGAGGAAAGCTCCTGCGGCTGTGGCGGCTCCTGCAGTTGCAATAACTAACTAGTCCAAAGAATCAAACCGGGCATCCAAAAATGGATGCCCGGTTTTTTTATTGTCCACGCAGGAACGAGATCAGGGTACCGAAAATGCCAATGAATCCGAATGCAACGATCAACAACCCGATCGGAAAACGACCTACAGCATCTGCATCCGGTAAAAAGGTTGCGACTGCCAACGGAGGCGGAGGCGTGAAGGTTGGGAGTCGCGTCGGAGTGACGGGGGCAACGAATGCCGCTTCCAGAGTTGGGTCAAGTGTGGGGGTTGAGACCGGGGTCGGCGTATCGGGAGATTGCAACTCCGGAAGACGCCCGGTCTTGATGATCGTAACGTAGGGACCATAGACCCAGGCAACTGATTCGGGGACGCCAGGATAATAAACCTGGATCCAGTTTCCATCCTCCGAGATTCCATAGGCGGAAACTTCCTGCCCTTTCAACAATACCCCAATGGCAGGATATAGGTATGAACTCGGTCCTGAATAGACGCTGATCACTTCGAGGTCGAAGTTGACCCGCACGATCATGCCCGTGGTTGTCCCGGTCACAGTTGGAATGGACCCGGTGGGCTGTTGAGCATATGCCTTTGAGCTCGTTGGAATGCGCAGAGCAAGCCCAAGGCTTATGAACAACAAAACAAGCGGGATGGAGATGCGGATCTTTCGATTGAGCATGAAATTAACGGCGGACCAGAGAAAGCACAAAACCGATCAGTCCCAGAACTGCAAATGCAATGATGATCGCTGCCAATTGGAGCGGAGCTTTCCCAGCCGCATCCTGTTGAATGTAGCTTGGGGTGGTTAATGGAGGCGGAGGCGTATACGTAGGCAGACGTGTGGTCGTGGGAACGATAACGAACTGGGCGGCAAGAGTCGGGTCGATGGTTGATGTAGCCGGTGGGACAGGTGTCGGCGGCGAATCCACGACCTGAAGCGTTCCCGGTGACGAGACTTGGACAAGGGGTGAGTACACCCACCCCTTTCCATCGGGAGCGGACGGGAACTCGATCTGGATCCAGTCACCACCGATGGACCTGCCGAGTGCCGGCGCGGTGGAACCGGTCAACAGAATGCCGACAACGGGATACACCGTGGAGCTGGGTCCCATGCGGACGTTGATCTGGGGCTCGTCAGTGACAACGGTAATGAACATCCCAGTAGATGTTGTCTCGGTTGGCTGTTGAGCAAATGCTGGGGAGACCGAAGGCAGGGGAAGCGCCAAAGCAAATAGATATAAAAGAACAGCGGCGGCAATGAGAGTTTGAAACTTGTATCGCATCATTTCGTATAATTTTCCAAGGAGAATCGCAAACGCGATTATAATCGAGTTCATGGAACGAAAAATCTTTCATGGAAATCTCAAACCAATACAGCTAGCGCAGGCATTGCTGGGTGAGTTCAATCAAGGGAACTTTCGGGCACAGGTGGTCGGTCAGGGCGAGAGGGTTATCGTTCAACTTGGCACCCGTCCCGATGCCATGTCCGGCGGTCAGACCGCCATGACCATCACGATCCAGACCCTCGAAGAAGGCGTGATGATCGAATTGGGTCAGCAAGCCTGGCTCGGCGTTGCTGCCAGCCTTGGAACGAGCGCGCTGGCCGCACTGAAGAATCCGTTCAGCCTGCTCGGCCGGCTCGATGACATCGCCCAGGATTTTGAAAGCCTCAACCTGACGGAACGCGTGTGGATTGTCATCTCGAAAGCGGCTCGCGCCGCCGGGGCATCTGCCGAACTATCAGAGAACCTTCGGCGCACAACCTGCGAGTATTGCCACGTGGCGAACCCGGTTGGTGAGCCATCCTGTGTGGCGTGCGGCGCCCCTTTGGGGAATGTTCAGCCTGGGACATGCCGGAATTGCGGTTATGTGGTAAAACCCGGCGTCAGAACCTGTCCAAACTGCAATCAGGCATTGTGATCAGACTCGCGGCTCAAGGATATTTCAAGGGTGGAATAATACTTACACGATCCTATAACTACGACATGGAGACGGTACCCGTCTCCTATGTTTTTCTGGAACATAAAGGCAGAAAAAGCCGTTTATAAGTGAATTAATTCGGGCTTAACATTAGCAATGTTTCTGTTCTGATATAGACTTGCGAAAATGGGTCGCACACTCTATAATCCTGTAATGAGTGCGTGTTATGAATTTAAAAGAGATTGAGGATCGTCTTCAGAATCTGATTGAAATTGACCTGTTGAATGCGCTTCCGGGCAGGAAAGTCGAGGATGTGATCATTCAGAAGCTGGCGGCAGTTATCCAGCAAAACTCCCTTGAAACCGGGAATGGGCTGCTGGCGGCGCCGGATGTTTATACCCTTGTCCTCCACCCTGATACTGCCGCATCATGGCAGGATCACAAATTGCTTGCCGTACTATTACATTCCATCGCTACTGTGGCTCAAGAGGCGGGGCTGAAGTTCACAATATCACCGACCATCACCATCTCCGCAGATGAGAAAATCCCACCCAACGATGCCGAGGTACTGGCATCCCACCGGATAGAGACAATGGCAGAAACAAACGCAACCCCACTGGATACCGGCAGTCTCGATGAGGGCGATAAGATCCCGGAAAATGCGTTTTTAATCGTGGAAGGCGTCAAGGTATTTCCGCTCAGCCTGCCTGTGGTCAACATCGGGCGCAGACTGGATAACCAATTGATCATCGACGATCCGCGTGTATCACGCAATCACGCCCAACTCCGCGCGATCAAGGGACGCTTCGTTGTGTTCGACCTGAATTCCACCGGCGGGACATTCGTGAACGGACAACGCACCAGTCAAAGCGTGCTGTACCCGGGGGATGTCATCTCACTGGCAGGTGTGGCATTGATCTTTGGGCAGGATAACCCGCCCACCCGCACAGACCTCAAAAATACCGCGCCGTTCCAGAACGCAACAGCGGATCGCCCCACTGCCATTTTAAAAGAACACTCAACCGCAAAACTCCAAAAGAAAAAATGAGCGGATCCATTGTATTGGCGTTACGCCTTGTCACAGCGGTGGCTTTATATGGTTTTCTCGGATGGGTATTGGTTTATCTCTACCGGGAAGTTCAGCGACAAAGCTTTACTCTGGCAAGCCGCCGCGTTCCCGGGATCAGCATCATGGTCCGGCATGGAAGCGGCTCTTCCACCCTCAAACATTTCTCCCAACCAGAGATCACCCTCGGGCGCGACCCCGGTTGCGATGTCCCTTTCATGGACGATACCGCATCCGCCAGACACGCCCAATTGATTTATCACCACGCACAATGGTGGCTTGAAGATCTTTCCTCCACCAATGGGACGTTCCTGAACGATACGCCCATCACCATGCCGACCGTCATCACGTCTGGCGACGAGATCAGGTGTGGTGCGGCGCGATTGACGATCAGCCTTTCTGAAAATGTGATCATCGAACCCACACAGAGAATAGGGAAAAAAGGATCATGAGCAAAGCGACCATCGGCATCATTGGCGGTTCCGGTCTTTACCGGATGAAGGGATTGGAAGAGACCGAAGAGGTCGTCATCCAAACGCCGTTCGGCAACCCCAGCGCGCCGATCACCATTGGAACCATCGAAGGCACACGTGTCGCGTTTTTGGCGAGGCATGGCATCGGTCATCACATCACGCCGACAGAAGTACCCTACCGCGCCAACATTTATGCGCTGAAAACCCTTGGTGTGGAACGGATCGTCAGCATCAGCGCGTGCGGCTCATTACGCGAGGAGTATGCGCCAGGGAATATCGTCATCCCTGACGGCTTGTTCGATTTCACGAAAGATAGGCATCGGTCGTTCTTCGGCGAAGGCTTGGTGGCGCACGTCAGCGTCGCGGACCCGTTTTGCGATGACCTCTCCGGGCAGCTTGAGACCGCCGTCCGCGCGACCGGCGCTGTGACGCACCGCGGCGGAAATTTCATCACCATTGAAGGTCCGCGATTTTCCACAAAAGCAGAGTCGCACACGTATCGAAGCTGGAGTATGTCCATCATCGGTATGACCGCCTCACCAGAGGCGTTCCTCGCGCGCGAAGCGGAGATGTGCTATGCGGTCATGGCGCATGTCACCGATTACGATGTCTGGCATGTCAGCGAATCTCCGGTGACCGTCGAAATGGTCATCCAGATCCTGAACCAGAACACCGATCTGGCACAGGAAGCCATTCGCAACCTTGTTCGTAATTTGAAAAAGCAAAAGACCTGCTCATGCGAAAACGCGCTTGCGACAGCGCTCATCACCGACCCAAAAGTTATCCCCCAAAAAACCCTTGATATGCTTCGACCCCTGGTCGGAAAATATTACAAATAACCCAATCGAATGAATGATAAAACTCAGAGCCGTCTGCTTCAATGGGCGGCTTTCTTTCTCCTCATCCAATCCATTATTCTCACCTTATCTCCAGCGGTGCGGGAACGCTCGTGGGACGTGGACTACCGCCTCTCCCACTGGATCGGATTCGCTGCCTGGGGGCTTCTGACCTACATCGCCAATCTGGCTACCAGGAAGTACCTGCCTGAACGCGATCCATACATCCTCCCGGCGGCAACTTTGCTTACCGGATGGGGCATCCTCACCATTTGGCGGCTGGATGAAAATTTTGGCGTGCGCCAAACGATCTGGATGGGCATCAGCGTGCTGGTTTTCGTGTTAGGGCTGAGGTATTTTCAAAACTTCACATTCCTTCGAAGATATAAATATATTTTTCTCGGCGGCGGTTTGTTCATTACCGCGTTGACGTTATTGTTCGGAACAAATCCGCTGGGGTTCGGTCCGCAGTTATGGCTGGGGTGCTGCGACGTTTACTTCCAACCTTCTGAACCGCTCAAGATATTGCTGGTCATCTATCTCGCCGCTTATCTTGCCGACCGCGCCAGTATCCGGCTTTTCACTTTTTCGCTTTTAGTCCCGACCTTATTCGTAACGGGACTTGCGCTTTTGCTTTTACTCGTCCAACGCGATCTTGGGACAGCCTCCATATTCGTCTGCATTTTCACCATCATGATCTTCGTCGCAACCGGCAAGCGCCGCATCTTGTTGACGGCAGTCGGTTTTCTTGCGCTTGCACTTTTGCTCGGGTATTTCGCGATCGACATCATTCACATCCGCGTGGTGGGCTGGCTCGACCCCTGGGATGACCCAACAGGTAATTCCTACCAGATCGTCCAGTCGCTGCTGGCGGTTGCCAATGGGGGAACATTGGGGAGAGGATTTGGGGTCGGGAGTCCGCTTTTGGTTCCGGTGGCGATCTCAGATTTTATCTATGCCGCCATCGCAGAGGAAACCGGTCTGATCGGGACTTTGGGCTTGATCGCCATCATCTGGCTGATCGTCTCCCGAGGGCTGATCGTCTCTCTTCGCGCCACAGACAGGTTCCGCCGATACCTTGCCTCAGGCGTGGCGATCTACATCGGCATTCAAAGCCTGCTTATCATTGGCGGGAATATTCGCATGGTGCCGCTCACTGGTGTGACGCTGCCCTTCGTCTCTTATGGCGGCTCCTCCCTGCTGACATCCTATGTCGCATTGTTCCTGCTCCTCGCCATCAGCAACACCGAAGAGGATGAACCCGCAGAACTGCGCGACTCGAAACCCTTTGCTCTTCTCGCAGGCACACTTGCGGTTGGGTTCGCCGCCTGCGCCCTTATTACTGGCTGGTGGGCTGTCATCCGCGGAACCGACCTGCTCACCCGCACTGATAACCCGCGCCGCGCGATCGCAGACCGGTACGTCCCACGCGGCGAATTGGTGGACAAGAACAATCAGCCCATCAATATTACAGTGGGAGAAAGCGGCTCGTTCATCCGATCCTATTTATATCCAGATCTGGCGCCGATTACTGGCTATACGCATCCCGTTTATGGACAGGCTGGAATTGAGGCAAGCCTCGACGATTATCTGCGCGGCTTGCAGGGCAACCCCACAAGCCTTATCCTTTGGAATCAATTACTGTATGGCACCCCCCCGCCCGGGCTGGATGTGCGCCTTAGCATTGACCTGTCTTTGCAAACTGTTGCCGACCAAATGCTCGGAGAACACAGGGGTGCTGTCATTTTGTTGAATGCTGAGACCGGTGAGATCCTTGTCATGGCATCTCACCCCACCTATGACCCGAATACGCTGGATGAAAGCGGACAAATGCTCGCTCAAGACCCGCTCGCTCCCCTACTCAACCGTGCGACCCAAGGGTTGTACCCGGTCGAGTCCGCATTACTGCCACTCATCCGCGCAGAGACTGAGGATGAGAATCCATCGGATGAAATCCTGCTGGCTTACTTTGAGAAGCTAGGGTTGTACGAGTCACCACAATTGAATATGCCGGTTGCGGTGAATGCAGTGATCCTGTCCCCTGATGATCTTCAAGCAAGCCCGCTGCAGGTGAGCCTTGCCGCCGCAGCGCTGAGCAACCATGGCGTCATCCCAGCTCCGCGGCTCGCGACAGCGGTCAACACGCTCGAGCAGGGATGGGTGGTGCTTCCGGCGTTGGGAGAGCCTCGAGAGGTGCTTCAACCCGAGGCGGCGAATGAAGCGGCTTTGTTCTTCATCGAAGAAGGCAAACCATTTTGGAGTTACACCTCGCGGTCGGTGCATGAGGAAACATCCATCACCTGGCTGCTGGCAGGGACATTACCAGACTGGCAAGGAACGCCGCTCACCCTTGTGGTGGCATTGGAGGAGAATAATCTCCAACTGGCTGGGGCAATCGCCGAAGACTTGATCGGCGCGGTTCTCCGATAGCTACAGGAATCAAAAAGGTCAGGCATTTGCAGCCTGACCTTTTCATTTAACTTTTTATTACACCCCAGTATCCCCGTCTTTGGCGGAGTAGCCGGGACCCGCCTTGAAGAAATCATAGTTCGGCTGGATATCCGGTGTGAGGTCAACCGATTCTCCTGCCGCGAGCTGACGTGTGGTTTCGAGCACGACCTGCTTGCCGTGGTGGTTCGTACCTTCAAAGTGTCCAGTGAGACCAAGCTTGTTGACAAATTCACCGCCCTTGGCAGTGTACGCGGAGGGAACTTCATCCTCGGGGAAGATGGCTGCAAAGGGACATTCCGGAACACACGCGCCGCAATCGATGCAGGTATCGGGGTCGATGTACACCATGGGCCATTCATTCACCGGGTTGCCAGGAATGATGCACTCAACGGGGCAGACCTCAATACAGCCACGGTCACGCACGCAAAGGCTGGTAATAATGTGGGTCATGATACTCTCCTTGTTGGTTAATTAGAAAACGTACTTACTAATTATAACTTTCTTTAACCGCGTGGCAAGGGACTAAAAATATCTTTAAAATGATCTCCTCAAATCGGTCTGAGACAAATAAAAATCCCCTTGCGAACGTTCGCAAGGGGATGATCTCGTCGAAAGTGGGTTAGGCGGCGAATTTTGCAGTGACCATATCCCAGTTGACCACGTTCCACCAGGCAGCGATGTAATCGGGGCGGCGGTTCTGGTAGTTCAGATAATAGGCGTGCTCCCATACGTCGATGCCGAGGATGGGGGTCATGCCATCGGAGAGCGGATTATCCTGATTGGGGGTCGAGACGACCGCCAGTCCGCTGCCTTTTTTGACCAGCCAAGCCCAGCCAGAACCGAAGCGGGTGGAAGCAGCAGTGGTAAATTCAGCCTTGAACGCATCGAAGGATTTGAATGAGGTTTCGATCGCCTTGAGAAGCTCACCTTTGGGCGCGCCACCGGCTTTAGGTCCCATGATCTCCCAGAACAGGTTGTGGTTATACGTCCCGCCGCCGTGGTTGCGGACAACCATGCGGACTCCTTCCGGCACTGCGTTGAGATCGCCAAGCAGTTGTTCAAGGGATTTCCCAGCGAGTTCCGGCGTCTTTTCGATGGCGCCGTTCAGGTTGGTGATATAGGTCTGATGGTGCTTGGTGTGGTGAATTTCCATCGTGCGCGCATCGATATGGGGTTCGAGCGCATCGTAGGCATAAGGAAGTTTTGGAAGTTCAAAAGCCATGTGAATTCTCCTTCAAGTTAGGTTGAGTTGGTTTAATTAGTAAACGACTGTTTTATTTTAACCCACCGAACCGCTTGATGCAAGAAAAATGGAATTTTTATACAAAAATCTAATAAACTATCCAAAACAAAACCGCCGCACCCAAATGGGCACGGCGGCTTTACACGCAAGAAGGATCAGTCCTTCTTGCCACCCATCAGCCCGCTGAGCAGACCGGCAGCATCATCGAGCCCAATGCCATCGCTCAAATCCACGTTCCCAGCGAGAATGGCATCCAACTTGCTCCCTATGTTCGGGGGTAGTTTCTTCTCGACAAAATCCAACACAACTTCAACAGCCTGCAGAGCCTGCGCGTCGGTGATCTTTACTTTCTTTGCAACCAATTCAGCGATCTCGGTTTTTACGTTTGACATGATATTCTCCTTTGAGTGATAACGTTCCGGGCGAAAATGTAGCACATCTTTACTCGAATGACAAGTTTTTTACGAACTATAGGGTGCGCTAAAAGTTTGTTGATGAAGTTGCTCCCTTCGGCGTCCTCGGCGAAGGATTTACTCATAGGTCGCCGCCGAGGACGGCGGCTTTGAGCATAGTTACAACGGTTCACTGAGAAAAACGGAAGGAATCCCTGTGTTCTGCATACTCCGCGGTGAATCTTTTGAAAAGCCTACGCAATTGGATACTCCGCTAAAAGAACCGGGCATTATGATCGGCGCTCAAAATGGTACACTTTGCGGCATGATGGATAAACAACCCCGCCTGCTCCTCACACCTGCTTTGATCGTCGCCATTCTCGCCGTTTCGACATCCAGCATTTTCATCCGCTTTGCGCAAATGAGTGGAGCGCCTTCCCTCCTGATCGCAGCGCTGAGGCTGATATTCGCCACGATCCTGATCGCGCCAGTCGCATTGACACGTCATCTCGAAGAATTGAAGCGCCTCACCCGAACCGAGATCTTGCTCGGCGTTTTCTCAGGCATTTTCCTCGCCGCACACTTTGCGACATGGATCACTTCGCTCGAATTCACCAGTGTGGCAAATTCGGTCGTGTTCGTGGCGACGGGTCCGCTGTGGGTGGCGCTGTTATCGCCGATGTTGTTAAAGGAGCATGTCTCGCGCACTGCAGTGATCGGGTTGGCGCTGGCTCTGGTCGGCGGGACCGTCATCGGGTTGTCCGATGCGTGCTCATGGGACAGCGGCTTATCCTGCCCCGCGATCAGTGATTTTCTCGAAGGTCGCTCCGCATGGGGAAATTTCCTCGCGCTGGCTGGCGCATGGGCGGTGACCGGGTATCTCATCATCGGCAGGAAAATGCGGGCAGATATTTCGCTCGTTCCTTATATTTTTCTAGTGTACGGTATTGCGGGGATCATCCTGCTCATCATCCTGCTCGTTGTGGGAATTTCTCCGTTCGGGTACTCGCCACAAACTTACGGTTGGATATTCCTTGTGGCGGCGATCCCACAACTGATCGGGCATTCGACCTACAACTGGGCATTGAAATTTTTGTCTGCCGCGCTCGTCGCTGTCACCACCTTGGGCGAACCGATCGGTTCCGCGATCCTCGCATTTTTTATTTTGAAAGAAGTTCCGTCCGCTGCGACGTTAGCGGGCGGCGTTTTGATTCTTGTAGGAATCTACCTCGCATCGAGGCGACCAGCATGAGGACGGGAAGGTAAAATTCGTTTACCTCATTGGAAGAACCGACAGATGCGCTGACCGTAGATATCACACACGCGCCGCAAAAAAACATCCAAATCATTCGTAAAGGACTCTCGTTATGAAACTCCCCGCTCACCTACACCTCGACAACCACAACATTCCCTATGAAGCCAAAAGTTTTTCACCCGAAACCGAGAAGGGTGCGGCAAATGTTGCCAAGGCGCTCAACTTCCCGGAGCGGCGGGCGGTCAAGACGCTCATCTTTCAAGTTGTGGATACAAAGGAATGTGTGCTGGTGATGCTCGGCGGAGACCAGAACGCGATCTCAGGGCATTTAAAGAAAGCCATCGGGTCACGTAATATTCAGATGGCACCGCCGGAAACGGTCAAGGAGACGACCGGATACATCATCGGGTCGATCCCCGCCTTTGGCTGGCAGCCCGAAGGATTCCGGACCTTCCTCGAAGCGAGTCTCGTAGAAGAACCCATCCTCGGCACGGGAGCCGGTCAATGGGGCGAAGAGATCATGATCACACCGGAGAATCTGATCAGGGCGAGCAATGCCATTGTAGTGAATTTGACAGACAGGGAAAAGCCAGTTTTTGGTGAGCAGTAGCCAGTGACCAGCGGAGGTAGATGTGGATTCAGAAATCAAAGCATTGATCGAGCATTTTGGGTTTCAGCCGCTTCCGGTGGAAGGAACGTTGTTTGCCAGCACATATCGTTCCGCGGAAAGTTTACCGAACGGCAAGCCATATGGGACAGGTATGATCGGCATGTATTGTCATGAGCCGCGCAGTATTTCATATTTTCACAAACTGACCATCGACGAGATGTGGCATTATTATGGCGGTGACCCACTGCGGCTGATCCTGTTAGATCCGGATGGTTCGAGCCGCGATGTGATCCTGGGCAACGACCCGTTCAAGGGACAATATGTGCAGTTCGTCATTCCGGCGGGAGTGTGGCAGGCTGGTCACACCGTGGAGACCGGACATTATTCCCTCTTCGGCTGTACCCTCGCCCCCGGCTTCACTGACGATATTTTCACCGGCGGCACACAAGCGGAGTTGTCGAAGCTTTACCCAGAGCGGGAAAAAGATATTCTGGATTTCGGGTTGACCGGCGGGGAAACAGCCATGCCGGAGGGGTTTGCAAGTTAAACAGCTTAAGTCAGCTTGACCTTTTTTGAGCACAGGTAAAGGAATAAATTGACATAAAAAAACTGCTGATCCCATCGACAAGCGATGAAATCAGCAGCGAAAGTTTCGTGGGGCAAGTTCAGTCTTATCGCAACGTCAACCAGTTTAGATCGCGCAAGCCCGCCGCAAGATCGTCACGGAAATCAGCTTCGCTCATGCGCCATTCCCAATTTCCGCCAAGCTTGCTGGGGAAGTTCATGCGCGCTTCGCCGCCGAGGGAGAGCACATCCTGCATGGGGGTGATGGCGAAGACTGCCACCGATTTCCACACGGCGCGGATCAGATCCCAGGCGAAGTCGTGACCATCTATCCCCAGGTAGCGGCGGGCAAAGTCCCGTTCGTGATCCTGCGCCGCGGCAAACCAACCCATGGCGGTGTCGTTGTCATGCGTGCCGGTATAGGCGACGCAATTGGGCACATAGTTATGCGGCAGGAAAGGGTTATCAGGACCTGAAAAGGAAAACTGCAAAACCTTCATACCGGGCAGGTCGAATGCGTTAAGCAGTTCGATCACATCCGGCGTAATGACCCCGAGATCCTCGGCAATGATCGGCATTCCCGTTCCCGGGTTGGCGGCGTTGTTGCCGAGGTTTTCATCCACAGCCTTGAAAAAGTCCTTAGCCGGACCTGGAACCCAGCGCCCATGTTCAGCGGTGGTGTCTGCGGCGGGAATTTCATAATACCCGGCAAAACCGCGGAAGTGGTCGAAGCGCAAAATATCCACGAACTGCAAGGCAGAACGCACACGGGAAAGCCACCAGGCATACTCTTCCTTTTTGTGCGCCTTCCAATTGTAGAGCGGGTTGCCCCATAATTGCCCGGTCTTCGAAAACAGATCCGGCGGGACCCCTGCAACGACAGTTGGGTTGCCTGCCTCATCGAGGAAGAACAACTCGGGATGCGCCCAGACATCTGCGGAATCATAAGCAACAAAGATCGGAATATCACCCACGATCTGGATCCCCTTGGAGTTGGCATATCCGCGAAGCTTGTTCCACTGACGGAAGAACAGGAACTGATAGAACGAATGGCGAATAATGTCTTCCGCAAGTTCCTTGCGGGCTTTGTTCATCGCTGCCTTCTTGCGATTGCGCAAGGCGGGGTCCCAACCGTTCCAGGCACCGCCGCCTTTGGATTCCTTCAACGCCATGAAAAGCGCAAAGTCGTCGAGCCAGGAAGCGTTCTCGGCGCAGAAATAGTCAAAGGCTTCGCGCAGAGGTCCCGGGTCCGCTTGGAAGCGATCGAACGCTTTCAGCAAGAGGTCAAGTTTCTTGGGGATGAACAAGCCAAAGTTGATTCGGAAGCGCGTCGATGAATCTGTCGGCGAGACAGGCTGTTCTTTCATCGCATCCAGATCATTCTGGGTCAACAAGCCATCTGCGAAGAGATCATCGGGGCTGATGAGGTAGGGATTTCCCGCAAATGCCGAAAAGCACTGGTATGGCGAATCGCCAAAGCCGGTCGGACCGAGCGGAAGGATCTGCCAGAGTTTACAGCCGGTGGACGAAAGCCAATCCACAAAGCGATATGCCTGTGGACCGAGGTCGCCGATGCCGTACGGACCGGGGAGGCTGGTGGGGTGAAGAAGAATACCGGACGAACGTTTGAATGCCATAATTTATTTCACCAAAGATAGATAAAGATTTAGATATTCACGCGCAGAAGCTTCCCATGAAAAATCCTTAGACATACCCGCCAGTTGGATCTTTCGCCACTGCTCCTTGTCAGCGAACTTTTTTATACCCGCCTTCACAGCGCTGATCAACGACATGTGATGTGCTTTCTCGAACACAAAGCCGGTCTCACCCTGTTTGACTGTATCGTTCAACCCGCCAACGGCGCGGACGACCGGCACACAGCCATAACGCATGGCGATCATTTGAGCAAGTCCACACGGTTCATAACGCGACGGCATGAGGATCATATCTGCCCCGGCATAGATCTGCCGCGCGAGATTCGCATCGAAGCGCAGTTCCACCTTGATCTTATCGGGGAAGGTCTCTTGCAGGCTTTTGGCGGCGGCTTCCAAAATCGGGTCGCCGGTTCCGAGGATGACCATCTGATAATTCATGTTCTTCATGCTTTTGAGCGCAGTGAAGGCGAGGTCAACACCCTTTTGAACATCCATGCGTGAGATGATCGCCAGCATGGGAACCTGCGGGTCAGCAGAAAAGCCAAGCCGTTCTTGGAGTGACTTTTTATTGGCGTCGCGTTTATCGAGGGTGGCACTATCGAAATTGACACTCAGGGCAGTATCAACAGCCGGGTCGAAGGAAGTCATGTCAATCCCGTTCAAAACGCCGCTCAAGGTGTCCTTACGGTTTTGTAGAAATCCGTTCAAGCCACAGCCAAATTCCTCGGTCAGCACTTCGCTGGCATATCCCGGAGAGACCGCCACGATCGCATCCGACGCCCACAACCCAAGCGGCAGGGGCATCACCCGCGCCCATTCCGGCAGGTCGGTTTGAGCCAGTTTGACGCCGTAGGCTTCCAGGATGCCACTGATATCCGGTCCCATGAAGGGAAGGTTGTGCAGGGTGACAATTCCCGCCACATGACGCGCACCCGCCTCCCAGCGACGTGTAAGGTTCCCGTACACGCTTAAGGCAGTATGCCAATCGTTGGCATGGATCACGTCCGGCTGCCAGCTTATATGGTTCGGCAATTCCATCGCCGCAAGCGAGAAGAAGGTGTATTTTTCCGCATCGAGTTTTGCGTCGAGCGAATATACGGACCCATTCGCGCGGATCGGCTCGCCGTTGATGAGGTACACCGGCATCCCATTCGAGACGGTTTCAAATGCCTGCACTTCAACTTCAGACCCGGCGCGCGGAAGCGAAAAGATCTCCAAGGGTCTCAGGTTTTCGGCTTTCACCGCGGGATGATACGGCAGCACAAGCCGCACATCCAGCTTGACATCGTCATTGGAAAGCGCGCGTAATGCCCGCGGAAGCGACCCCGCTACATCACCCAATCCGCCGACCTTTATGAACGGGTCGGCTTCAGCGGCAAGAAAAAGGACGTTTATTGTTCTGGACATTGGTTGATTTTACACCCCATCACGGTCTACTCGACCACGACTCCATCCAGGTTATCCTTCGATTCGGGATATTTCATCTTCAGCCCCTGGAGCGTCTCCACCAGCACGGTGGAGATGACCAGGTCGCGATACCATTTGCGATTGGCAGGCACCACATACCAGGGCGCTTCCGCGGTGCTGGTCTTGTTCAGAACATCTTCATAGGCGGCTTGATAATCATCCCATAGCTTGCGCTCGTCCAGATCGCCAATATTAAACTTCCAATGCTTGGTAGGGTCATCAAGACGGGCTTGCAGACGTTCCTTTTGCTCATCTTTGCTGATGTGCAGGAAGAACTTGAGGATGGTCGTGCCGTTCTCCACCAGCGTCTTTTCGAAGGCATTGATCTGCTCATAACGTTTTGACCAGATTTTCTTCGTCACATACTCATGCACGCGCACAACCAGCACATCCTCATAATGGCTGCGATTAAAAATGACAATCTCGCCGTTTGCAGGCGTTTGTTTGTGCATGCGCCACAGGAAGTCGTGCGCCAGTTCCTCCGCGGTGGGCACTTTAAAACTCGCCACCTTCACACCCTGCGGATTGACACCCTCGAATACGCGGCGGATCGTGCCGTCCTTTCCGCCTGTATCCATGGCTTGAAGCACGATAAGCACCTTATGCTTATTTTCCGCATATAACAATTCCTGTAACTCCTGAAGTTTCAGGTTCAATTTCTGGATCTCTTTCAAACCTTTTTCTTTCCCGCCTTCAAAATCCCCCGTTTCGCCTGGATCTCTCTCTCCAAGCACAATTTTATCTCCAGGTTCGACCAAATAGCGCTTCATAGAACCTCCGATGACTTGAGAAAAACCTCCGAGTGATGACCCGGAGGTTTGACTGGGAGCCTGATGGGTTTCGAACCCACAACATCTACAGCCACAGTGTAGCGCTCTGCCGTTGAGCTACAGGCTCCATGTTGAGCGGGCAATATTATACACGAGACCCATAAGGGTTACAAGACCTTTAAAGTCTTAATTTTAAGACCGCGATCGCTTCGCCATCCTCGATCTCCCCCGTCTCTACGAAGCCCAAAGTAGCGTACAACTTGCGCGCCGTTTCATTATGAGGCTCGTAACTGATGCCAACCGTCGTGATCCGCTCATCTTCCCGAAACTGATCCAGCATCCAGTTCATACCAAACCTGCCATAGCCCCTGCCCTGGTGATCCTGGTCCACCATCAGGCGCAGGATGAAGCCCTGGAATTTCGCAGCGCCATAATTGATGGCGAACATGAAAAAGCCGACCGGCTGGTTTTCCCCGTAGATCCCGTATGGGAACATATCCCAATGTCCCTCACCGGGGACATCATCACCGTAGTGGGACTCGGTGATGGAATACAGATTGCTCGCGACAAAGTTCTTCTGGTCGTCGCGGACCTTCAATTTGATCAGCGACTCCCAGTTATCCTTCGTGACCGGGCGGACATCAGGCATTGTTCAACATCCCTTTGACCGACTCGACCACCGCCTCTTTCTTGACCTGAACCTGTTCGCCCGACCCAAGGTTTTTGAGAACGACCAAGCCTTTTTCCGCTTCATCCGGTCCGAGTACGAGGGCGATGCGTATCTTCATCTTGTCTGCGTACTTGAACTGCTTTTGGAGTTTTGCCGGTTCAGAATAGGTCATCACGTTCAACCCGGCGGAACGCAGTTCCGCCGCCAGCTTCATCGAGTTCGTCAACAGTGACTGGTCGAATACCGTCACGAGGACTTCGGCTGGGGTCGGCTTGAATTCGGGCACGAGCCCCGCTTCCTTCAAAATGATGCCGATAACTACATCCCCCATCGCGAACCCCGTCGCAGGCAGCGGATTACCGCCCACATCCGCCAATAGATTGTCATATCGCCCACCACCGAGGATGGCACGGCGGAGCGAACCGGACATTTCGAAGGCTTCGAAGACCGTGCCGGTGTAATACAAAAGTCCACGCATGATGTTCGGGTCGAAGCGCACGTAACCCTTCACACCCAACGCTTCCAGCGCATCGAAGAGGCGGACAAGGTCTTCGCTTTTCTTCCAGAGGTCTAAATCCGCAAGGATGGTTTTCAATCCATCCAGCTGTGACTGCTTCAGTCCGAGTTCAAGGGCGTATTCATCCCAAGCCTCGGGTTTCATCTTCGAACGGCGGTCGATGAGGTTGGAAACATCCACACGTTTTTCGGCGGGGATATCCAGCGCGTCAAACTCCGCTTCCATCAACTGACGATTGTTCACGAAGATGATCGCCCGCTCCGGGTCCAACCCGACCGAGCGCAAAAAGGTGGCGGCGACAGCGATCAACTCAGCATCCGCCTCCGGTGAATCCACACCGAGGATATCGATATTCCATTGGAAGAACTCGCGCGCGCGTCCCCTCTGCGGCTGTTCATACCGCCAGAACGGACCGAACGACCACCAACGCACAGGGAAGGTCAGTTCACCCTGTTTTGCAGCGATCATACGCGCCAGGCTGGGCGTCAGCTCGGGGCGCAAAGTGACAAAGTCTCCCCCGCGATCCTGAAAGGTGAACGACTGTTTCTTGACCAACTCCTCGCCTGATTTTGCCGCATACAGATCAATGGTCTCGATGAACGGACCATCGTATTCCTGGAATCCAAAAGCGCGCGATGCCGCGCGGACTTTTTCATAGATGAAATTCCGAAGAGCCATCTCTTCGGGATAGAACTCTCGTGTGCCTTTGACGGTTTGAATGGTCGGTTTCATGGTGGGCTCCGTTACAAAACTGAAACGCATTGTAGCATATTCTCCTTCCAATAAAGCCTCTTAACCGCCAAAATCTGGGAAGAATAGATGCTTACAACTTCAAAATTCACTCGCTGAATTTTGAAGTTGTTTTTGGTATAATCAGCTCATCAACCAAAAGGAGATACTATGGAAATTAATTATCAGGAAACCAGCAAGGATCTGCTGACACGCATCGACATTCACGAGAAATACGGTTCGGCGAACATCGATGTGTGGACAAATGAACTCCTCCAGCCCAAGGCAGGCATGGACATCCTCGATGTCGGCTGCGGCGCGGGTAAATTGAGCTTCCTATTTAATGAGTACACAAAAGGCGGCGCGAAGATTACCGGTGGCGATTTCTCAGAAGAACTGCTTGAAAAAGCGCGCGCAAAGAACAAGGAACTCGGCGCGAAGATCGACTTCCAATTTTTGGATTTCAACAAGACGTTCAACTTCCATGAAAATTCCTTCGACCTGCTGACAAGCGCATTCGCCATCTACTATGCCGCGGATCTGAAGTTCACCTTCGGTGAAGCTCACCGCGTCATCAAGCCCGGCGGTCGGCTGTTCGTCTCCGGTCCGCTGCCGGAAAACAAGCAGATGTTCTACGACATCATCAAGGAAGCCACCAACGCGGTCATCCCGCCGATGCCCGGTTCCTCACGCTTCAAAGGCGATATCTTCAACACCATCGACGGCATCTTCGCCAAGACCGACCTGCACAAGTTCGAGAATCACCTCACCTTCCCTGCTGTGGAACCGTTCATTGAGTACGTCCGCGCTTCCTTGAGCGAAGACCGCAAGCTGTGGACATCCATGTTCAACGGCAAGGATGAATACGAAACCCTGATCGGGAAGATCACCGATGTAGCTGCAAGCTGGTTCAAACGCGACGGCAAATTGGTCATGACCAAGGTCGTCGGCGGAATCCTTGCAACGAAGTAAATCCGATTGCGTCATTGCGAGGAGGGTGCTCTTCTCGACGAAGCAATCCCCGACGATTTGGAGATTGCTTCGGGCGAAGAACAAAGAGCGCCCTCGCAATGACGAGGAACTCAAATGAACTTCTCCGGCAAACGAGTGCTTTTCCTCGGCGCACACCCAGACGATATCGAGATCGGCTGCGGCGCGCTTCTCCATCACATCGTCAAGAAGACGGATGTCCTGTGTGTTACGCTTTCGGACAACCAAAAGAATCCCGATCTGCAAAACGTAAAAGGTGAACATCTTCGCTCGATGAAGATCCTGGGTGTCCCTGAAGACTGCGTTGTTTTCGGTCCGTTCACCACACGCATCTTTCATGATTCGCGGCAGGATATCCTTGAGTTCTTTCTAAAACTGCGCAAGGAGTTCAAGCCCGACCTGATCTTCACGCACTCCAAACAGGATGTTCACCAGGATCACAACACGATGACCGATGAAGCCCTGCGCGCGTTTCGCGGCATTACCCTGCTCGGCTTTGACGTGGTGCGCTCTTCTTACGGCTTCTTCCCGCATTTCATGGTCGAGGTCACGGAAGAGGATGTGAGCAAAAAGATCGAATCACTGGCACAGTACACCACCTATCAAGACCGCTATTACTTCAACGCCGAATTGACCCGCTCCATCATGGTGCGTCACGGCGCGCTGGCGGAAGTTCCATTCGCAGAGGGGTTTGATATATTGAGGATCGTGGGGAGGTTCGAATAATATGGAATTCACGACTCTCTATCAGGAACTCACCCACAGCACCGAGATGATCCGGTCACTGCTGGCAGGTATCAGCGCGGAAGAGGCGCAGGTCAGACCCGGCAGGGGCAGCTGGTCGACCCTCGAAGTCGTTTGTCATTTGTACGATGAAGAACGAGAGGACTTCCGCGAGCATTTGGATTTCATCCTGCACCGTCAAAACGAGGAATGGCATCCCATCGCCCCACAGGCTTGGGTGAAGACGCGCAAGTACAACGAGCAAGATTTTGGAAAGATGAAATATAAGTTCTTCCGCGAGCGGACAAAATCGCTGGTTTGGCTAAAGTCTTTGAAAAACACGGATTGGAATATCACTTATAAATCGAAGTTCGGATCGATGCGCGCAGGTGACATGTTCGCCTCGTGGGTGGCACATGATAATTTACACATCCGCCAGTTGGTGGAACTGCGACGAAAGTATATCGAAAGAATGACCAAGCCGTTCAAGATCCGATATGCGGGCGAATGGTAATAAAAGGTTGTTGACAAAGAGGGTCTGAAAACTATATAATGAAACGGACGATTCGGGAAAGGCATTGAGGCACATGGAGGTGTCGCATGTCCGGGTACGAAAAAGCCGTTTTTATTTCATACGCATGGGGCGGTGAACGCGAAGAAATTGTCAATCAGATCGATCAGGCATTGCAAAAACGCGGGATGAAGATCATCCGTGATAAACGAGATTTGGGCTACAAAGGCTCGATCAGCGAATTCATGGAGCGCATCGGGCAGGGAAGCTGCGTGATCGTCGTCATCAGCGACAAATACCTGCGCTCGCCGAACTGCATGTTCGAGTTGGTGGAGATCGCTGAAGGCAAACAATTCCACGACCGGATCTTTCCGGTCGTGCTGGGGGACGCCAACATTTACGACCCGCTCAAGAGGATCGAATACGTCAAACATTGGGAGGCGAAGCGGGCGGAACTTGCAAAAGCCATGAAGACGCTTGACCCTGCCAACCTGCAAGGCATCCGCGAGGATATGGACCTGTATGACCGTATCCGCGACAATATATCCGGCTTGACCAGCATCCTGAAGGATATGAACACACTGTCACCGGATATACACCGTGATTCGGATTTCAATGTTCTGTTCAACGCCATCGAAAAACGGATGAATGAAAATCCGGCAAACCCCGGCGCGGAAGTAGCAACATCGAAGGATGCAAGCAAACCAGCCGCAGGTGTAAACGCATCGAACGGCAACATGGGAATCGGGAGTATCCAGATCGGCGGCAACGTCGAGGGGAATATCGTTATCGGCAATAATAATCAGGCAAACAACAATAAGAAGTGATCCACCACAGGGACACTTGACATATGGACAACAAAACCAACCCGGACGGCTCAAACGTTTACGCCGAGGATCACAGCATTGCCGTCGGCAATCTCTCCGTGGGCGGCAACGTACAGGGGAATATTCACATTGGTCATACCATCGGGTTCACGTCCGAGCAGGTATCGGCGCTCATCAAGCAGATCTCCAGCACCCTCCAACCAAAACCGTTCGATGGGAAATGCCCCTACAAAGGCTTGGACTTCTTCGAAGAAGAGGATGCAGAGTTATTCTTCGGGCGCGAGAAGTTGGTGGATGACCTCCTCAGTCGCGTAATTGAATCCCGGACGGTATTCATTACAGGTCCGTCGGGAAGCGGAAAGTCATCGCTGGTGCGGGCAGGGTTGATCCACGCCTTGAAGCGTGGAAAAGTTAAAGGCAGCGACGGCTGGTCGTATATCAGCATGAAGCCGGGACGTGGACCGATCCAAACGCTCGCGCGGCTCGTTGCCGGACTGGTGATGTCTACAAACGCAGAGGATGAGATCAATGCCAAAGCGCTGACGGACGAAACCATCTTCGCGCGCTGGTGCGAGATCGCCCTGAAGGACGGACGCGGGAAACGTGTCGCACTGTTTATTGACCAGTTCGAGGAGGTCTTCACACAGATCGCCAGGGAAGAGGAACGGGTTGCCTTCCTGAATTTACTCACACATGCTGCGTCTGTCGAACAAGGACGTGTCATCATCCTGTGCGCGATGCGCTCTGACTTCGTCTCGAACTGTGCCACCTACCCCAAACTGAATGCAATGCTGAACCGACAATTCATGCAGATCGGCGCGATGCAATCCGATGAATTGGTGAGCGCCATCGCCCAGCCAGCCCTGCGCATGGGTCTGCGCATTGAGCCTGATCTAATTGCCCAGATCATCAACGACATGCACGGGGAACCCGGCTCCCTGCCGCTGATGCAATTCGCGCTGAAAGATCTATTCGATTTTCAACAGGAAAAAGGCGGGCTGATCGCGTTGACACAAAACGATTACCTACAGCGCGGCGGAATCCACAAGTCACTGGAGCGCCATGCCGACAAGACTTTTGCCGGGTTGAGCATGGACGAGCAGGAACTGGCACGTTCCGTGTTCAGCGGTTTGATCGAGATCGGGCGCGGCACACAGGATACGCGCCGCACCGCCAACTTCGACGAGTTAGTGCCTTCCAATACCCAAACGGACCAGGTTGAAGCACTCATCTCCAAACTGGCGGACGCGCGCCTTGTCACCACTGACGAGGCAGCCGGGAGGGATACGGTCACGATCTCGCACGAAAAATTGATCGATGCCTGGCCCTGGCTGAAGAAACTGGTCAACGAGAACAGGGATGTGATCGCACTTCAGAACCAGATCGCAGAAGACTCGAAGGAATGGGTTGAAAACAAGAAGGATGCCAGTTATTTGTATTCGGGGGCGAGGCTGGTCAATGCCAATGAACAATTGAAGGCGAACAGACTAATCCTAAGCGAAACGACACATGAATTTATTCGGACAGGTCAAGCAAGGCAACGGCATGGGCGAATTCTATGGATCAGCGGAGTCTTGATTGTGGTAATCGCCCTTTTGATTGGCATTCTAATATTCCGCGATCAAGCGCAAAAAGCTGAACTGCAGGCAACCATTGCCCAAGCGGGCGACCTTGCCGCGCAATCAGTCTCATTAAGAGATACAAACTTCCAAAACTCGCTTTTACTTGCCATCGAATCCTATCGGACAGATAAAAACGTTCGAACGCAAGGAGCATTGCTGGATGCCACGAACGCCAATCCGAAACTACGAAGAATTATTACACTGCCAAACGGTACAACTGACATAGATTTAAGCCCTGATGGGCACACCCTTGCAACAAGTAATATTGACGGCGTCATAACTTTATGGGATACACAAACAGGACTCCCTAGCGGGAAGCTACATTCGGTGGGTACTGTTTTTGCAAACAGCTTAGCCTATAGCCCAGACGGTAAGATTCTGGCAGCAGGAGGATGTTTAGGGACGAGCCCCTATAACGGAATTTGTGAAAAAGGGGAAATCGTCTTATGGAACACAATTACCCTTCAGCCGATCAACCTCGAACTCCCGGAGAACTCGGGGCACGTAACCGCTCTCGTCTTTAGCCGCGACAGCAAAACGCTCTTGTCCTTGAATGATATTCCGTTATCTGCAAGCATCACGCTATGGAATATTTCCGAAGTTGCTGTTTCCAGCAGTTTTATTAATTGGCAGGGAGCGGTCCCATACTCGATAGCATTAAGTCCAGACGGAAATTTCATCGCTATTGGTGATCTAGGCGGTAATATCAGCTTTTGGGATATAAAGAAAAATGAAAAAACTGAAAATGTGATTATCCACCAATTAGCAGCTTTTGTATCAGATATCGCTATCAGCCCAGACGGGAAAACCTTAGCCTCATCTGATGGGAGTATTGTTCTCTGGGAAACTGAAACCGGAGAGCGTGAAATGGCACAACTGAGCGGCTACGCCAATTCATCGTCAATAGCCTTCAGTCCTGACGGGAAATTAATCGCTTCGGGGAATTCTAATGGGACTATCACTGTATGGAATGCTGGAACACATCAAACCGATGGAAGCCCACTTACAGGGCACACAGGCGCAGTCTCTACAATGGTATTCAGCTCAGATAGCAAGACGCTTGCGACATTGAGCAGTGATATGGTCTTTCTGTGGGACTTAACCTTAGCAGAGCAACAACGCATTGGAGAAGTAAATAGAAAACATACAGGAACGATAACTGACCTAGCATTCTCTTCAGACGGAAGGATTCTGATCGAAGAATATGACTCTTACACTCTCAACATAATGAATGTGGCTGAGGGCAAAGAAATAGGCAGTCCGCTATCAGGCGAGGTTCTTGCGTTCGATCCGTCTAGTGGAAGGCTTATTATCAGCAAATGCATGAACACCGCTGATGATGAATTTTCCTGCGCCCGACAGGAGGTCGCTCAATACGATACAACGACTGGCGCAATTCTCGGAAAACCCTACACAACGCCCAAACTGATCCTTAATGCAAAATTCAGCCCCAATGGTCAAATTATTGCTCTTTGGGGATCAGGTGAAATCATCTTATGGGACCTTGCAAAAGACGAGCACAGCACCATTCAGACGAAAGATGACTTTATCGGCTTCAACAGCGATAATCAAACAATAATTTCCTGGAATGGCACAGAAATTTCTTTTTGGAATGTCATGAACAACGAGTTGATCGCCGGTCCAATTCCAGCCGAATCTTTTTTACTCAGTCCAAATAACGAGATACTCATTTCGACCGATGCCAACGGCTCGGTAACCCGATGGGATACCTCAATTGGTGAACCTATTGGCGAGCCATTCACCGGAGAGTACCCGTGGATAAATATGAATTTTAGCCCCGATAGCAAAACACTAGCCCTATGTGATCGCACAGGGGTTTTCCTAATGGACGCTTCAACATGGAAGCCTTATCGCTATCTGGATATTCAATGCACATATGGCCATACGGTGATGTTCAGCCCAAGTGGGGAATTTTTGGTGATTTTCGGAAACCCAACTGGTACATTTTGGAATCTTGAAACCGACAAACGTAACAGCTTTGCAGCACACAGCTTTATTTTTAGCCCCGATAGCGAAAAATTTATTACAAGCGATTTCATAAATGGTGCCATCACGATTTGGGATACAGCAACCGGTCAAACCATCGGGCAACCGATCAATGGGATATATACATGGTCTTTGATATTCAATCCGAATAACAAAACTCTCGTCATTGGATCGCGAAACGAAATCATATTGCTAGACCTTGACCCCAAGTCATGGATGGAACAATCCTGCGAACGCGCGGGGCGAAATTTCACGCATGATGAATGGGGAAAATATTTCCCGAATGAACACTACCCCACCAGACCGGAAGAGGCCACCTGCCCCATGTGGCCTCTTGAGCCTGATCCAGCAACAACACCATAAACAAAAAAACGCCCTGGAATCAGAGCGTTTTCAACATAAATTGCGTAATACTATTCCCTCGGCACACCGATCCGGATCATCCCATCCTTCACCTGCACGGGATAAGCGGGAATATCCACCACAGCGGGCATCTGCATGACTTTCCCTGTGCGCACATCGAACTCGCCACCATGGCGCGGGCAGACGATGTTGAAGCCTTCCAAGTCTCCATCCCCCAGCGGACCATCGTCATGGGTGCAGACATCTCCGATGGCAAAGAATTGACCGGCGATATTGAAAATGACAATGGGTTTATCGCCCAAGTCAACGAACAAACGCTCCCCGTTCGGAAGTTCAGACACGGGGGCAATTTCTAAAAACTCGGCTTTTGATTCGTCAAAGGTTGTGTAATTGAACATGGGTATCGTATCCCGGTATACAAGTACACAGGTTTAACATGGTTACGTGTTTACATGTCCACCTGTTTACGTGTCTACATAATTATTCCACCAGCGAATCGCTTGCCTCACCCAAACCATACACACCTGCTTTCAAAACCTTCAGGGATAGCAATGCGCATTTCAACCGCACCGGACCAAGTTCGATGCCAAGCAGATCAAGAATATCCTGCTTGTTGAGCTTCTTTATTTCTTCGAGCGGTTTGCCGATAATGGACTCCATCAGCAAGTCCGCAGAAGCTTGCGAGATGGCGCATCCGTGACCGTCAAATCGGGCATCGGTCACAATCCCGTTCGCATCAACACGCAGGTCAATCTGGATGTGGTCGCCGCACAGGGGATTATTGTCCGCAAAGGAAATATCATGCGGGTCGAGTTTTCCCCGGTAAGACGGATTTTTGTAGTGCTCGATGATTACTTCACGATAGAGATCGTCCATTTATCACTCCCGTCATTGCGAGGACGAATCCCAAAGCAATCTCAGAAAACGGCAAGGCAAGAAATTGCTTCGGCGGAAGAGCACTGCCTCGTAATGACGTATTGATTTATCCAAACATTTCCTTGACTTTATAAATCCCGTTCACCAGCAGATCCACTTCCTCTTTGGTTGTATATAAATAGAACGAAGCGCGGCTGGTGGCAGGGATTCCAAATTTCTCGTGCAAAGGCTGGGCACAGTGATGACCCGCGCGGACGGCGATCCCGTCACGGTCGAGGATCTGCGCCACATCGTGCGGGTGGACGCCTTCAAGAGTGAATGACGCCACACCGCCTTTCTTATCCGCCGTTGGACCAAACAACTTCACCCCGGGGATTTCAACCAATCGGTCAAGCGCATATTCGGTGATGTCATGCTCATGCGCGGCGATCTTTTCCATGCCGATGGCGGAGAGATAATCCACTGCAGCGCCAAAACCGACAGCTTCCGCGATGGCAGGCGTACCGGCTTCGAACTTATGCGGCAATGTATTCGGGCGGAAGGAACGCAGTTTCACTTCCTTGATCATGTCACCGCCGCCCAGGAACGGGGGCATGGCTTCCAGCAGAGCGGACTTGCCATACAAAACGCCGATGCCCGTCGGACCGCACATCTTGTGCGCAGAGAAGGCATAGAAATCTGCATCGAGGGATTGCACATCCACTTTCAGGTGCGGGACAGATTGCGCGCCGTCTACCATGACGAGCGCACCAGCTTCGTGAGCAAGGCGGATAATCTCGGCGGCTGGGTTGATCGTACCCAACACGTTGGACATGTGTGTGAACGAGACCAACTTCGGGGTCCGGTTGAGAATCGCTTTGAACGCATCCAGGTCAAGCAAGCCATCTTCGGTCACGGGGATGAAATCCAGCTGAATGCCGCGCTCCGCTTGCAGCATATGCCACGGGACGAGGTTGCTGTGATGTTCCATCTCGGTCAGGATGACGAGATCACCGGACTTCAAATTTGCCCGCGCCCAGGTGTATGCGACGAGGTTAATGGATTCGGTCGTATTGCGGGTGTAGATGATCTCACGCGGCGAGGGCGCGTTGATGAATTTGGCAATTCTTTCACGCGCACCTTCGTACATCGTCGTGGCTTCCTCGGCAAGCGTGTGGACACCGCGATGGATGTTCGCGTTCGAGCAGCGATAATATTCGTTCATCGCTTCGATCACTTGAACAGGCTTTTGCGATGTGGCGGTCGAGTCCAAATAGACCACGCGCGCGCCGGTAGCAGTCTGCCGTTCGAGGATCGGAAAATCTTTACGGATTTCGTTTACGTTGAGTGTCATATCAAATCAACAGGCAGACCGCTTGAATTCACGTCTGCCTGTGTTTCCTAATAATCTGGAATGATCTCTTTCTTCGCGGCTGATTTCTTTCCAGGCACCGGTCGGATGTGCTCCGAAGTCAACGGATACCAGAGAATGCGGTCTGGCACCATCCAGCCGTCCGTCAGGAAAACGTTCGAGCGGAACTGCACAGCCACCATCTTGTTATCCACTTGCACCACAATGCCCCTGATCCAGCCGCGTACGCGCTCGCGCCCTTTTTCGTGGTCGCAAAACACTTCCACGTTATCGCCCACTTCGAAGGCATGCTCGGCGACGGGAGCCTTCATGAAGGCGAACTGGTTCACGGCTCGCGAAGCGGGTTTGGATTGTGACGTACGCTTGAGATGAGTTGGCGCCCGTTTCACAATGACCTGTTGCATGGAGACCTGACGGGTCACTTCAACGGGTGCCGACCGGGGTCGATCCATGACCGGCTTTGCCATGGCATTCTTCGACTTTGCCATCAGCTTGGTTTTACCTGCCCCAACGCCTGCCTTCACAGCCAGTTTTTCTTTCCTGATCGGGGCTTTCGACTTTGGGCTGGGTGCAGCCTTTGTGGGTTTGGTTTTCACCGCCCCTTTGGATTTTATTACCGGCTTAGCCTTTACTGCTTTGGATTTCGATGCTGGCTTGGTTATCACTTTTGACCTCTTCGCTGCCATGACGCACATCCTGTCTTCGAAATTGAGACGCCCTCCGCCTCATTCCACGGGACAACCGCCCGAACGACCCGGGCATTTTCCTACTCTGAAACTTTTACTTGAAAACCTGACAGGTTGTAAAAATCTGTCAGGTCTAATAACTACGTTGTGAGTTTGATATGGATCGCCTGCTGGAAACGTTCGCGCACACCTTCGAACGGAATACGCTGCATGATCGGGTCGAAGAAACCTTCGACGACCAACTGCTCGGCTTCCTTCTGCGGGATTCCACGAGATTTGAGATAAAACAGGGGTTCCTGCTCTAGTTTACCAACGGTTGCGCCATGTGTACAGCGCACATCGTCAGCCAGAATTTCCAAACCGGGGATCGAGTCCGCGCGCGCCTGGTCATCGAGGACGAGGTTGCGGTTGGCTTGATAGCCGTCGGTCTTCTGCGCACCGGGAGCAACATAGATCATACCCTGCCAGACAGAGCGACTCTTTCCTTTTAAAGCGCCTTTGAAAAGCAAGTCACTGGTGCAGTGCGGAGCGAGGTGATTCTGCTGGGTGTCGTGGTCGAGGTGCTGGGTTCCGTCGGTAAAGTAGAAGCCAGACATGCGACCCTGCGCGCCTTCGCCGATCAGATCGAGGTCGGAGAAATTCTTGGTGAGGCGTGAGCCAACCGCGCCGAAAATCCAATCGAGGTTTCCGTCGCGATCCACGTGGGCGCGTTCGTGCGAGAAATTCCACACATGCCTGCCCCACGATTGCAGTTCCACGAAACGCAGGTTCGCGCCTTTGCCGACATAAATCTCGACAATACCCGCATGCATGGCATGACCAGTTTCATTCGGTGACGCCGCTTCATGGACGTAGGTCACAGATGCGCCATCTTCCACATAGACGATCAAGTGGGAGAAGTGAGCGGTGTCCGTGCCGGGTCCCCACAGCACAGAGTGAAGCGGATACTCCACTTCCACATTTTTGGGAACGTAAAGCAAAATTCCGTTTTGCGCCAACGCCGAAGCCAACGCAGCGAATTTTCCGTCTTCCGGCTTGACGATCTGACCGATCAGCTTCTTGAGCAGGTCGGAATGATTCTTTTCAGCGCTGCGGAAGTCGGTAAAAATGACGCCTTTCTTCACAAGCGCTTCATCCAGCAGATCCACCCGTGAACCGCCGGGGAGCAGAGTGATCTGTCCGCCGTGCTGATCGCCAGTTAATGACTGGAGCAAATATTCGGGGACAGCGGGCAGATCTTCAAATGCGCCAGCTTTGGGAAGTTTGAAATCAGGCGCGGGTAAAAGGCGCAGATCGGTGCGACGCCAGGCTTCGTCAGTGGCTACGGGGAGGGCATGCTTTGTGAAAACATCCCAGGCTGCGGCGCGGAAAGAGGCGAGTCCGTTAGCGGAAGGGACATCCGCTTGCGTGAATTTAAAATCCTTCGCGGCTGTTTCGCGTCGAGTACGGCTTACAGTAACTTTGGGTTTTTCCTGCATGAAAGTTCAGTGAGTCAAAGGTCGAAGGTCGAAAGTCAAAGATCACAGACCTGTGACCTTTGACTTGTGACGTCTCTATCCGATTGACCCCTCCATTTGAAGTTGGATCAGGCGGTTCATTTCGACCGCGTATTCCATCGGCAGTTCTTTGACGAGCGGTTCGATGAAGCCGGAGACGACCATTGTGGTAGCTTCCTCTTCGCTGAGTCCGCGGGACATAAGATAGAAGAGCTGCTCCTCACCCACCTTGCTGACGGAAGCTTCGTGACCGATGGTCACATCGTCTTCGTCGATCTCGATGGTGGGATAGGTGTCGGAGCGGGATCTGGGGTCGAGCAGAAGCGCGTCGCAAACCACGTTGGATTTGACACCCTTTGAACCTTTGTACACCTTGACCATGCCGCGATAAGAGGCGCGACCACCGCCTTTGCTGATGGACTTGGATGTGATCTTGCTTGATGTATTGGGCGCAAAGTGCATCATCTTTGAACCGGCATCTTGAGTTTGTCCAGGTCCCGCGAATGCCATCGAAAGCATTTCACCGTGCGCGCCGGGTTCCATCAGATAACAGGACGGATATTTCATGGTGAGTTTCGAACCGAGGTTCGCATCGACCCACTCATGCGTGGCATTGGCAAATACCTTGGCGCGTTGTGTGACGAGGTTGAACACATTCGTCGACCAGTTTTGAATGGTGGAATAGCGCGAACGCGCGCCCTTCTTTACGATGATCTCGATCACACCGCTGTGGAAGGAGTTGGTGGTGTATTGCGGAGCGGTGCAGCCTTCGACATAATGCACTTGCGCGCCTTCATCCACAATGATGAGCGTGCGTTCGAACTGACCGACATTGGCGGTGTTGAGACGGAAATATGCTTGAAGCGGGAGGTCAACCTTTACGCCTTTGGGAATGTAAACGAACGATCCACCCGACCAGACTGCGGAGTTGAGCGCGGCGAATTTATTATCTTCCGGCGGGATGACCGTGCCGAAATATTCCTTGAACAGTTCAGGGTGCTGCTTGAGACCATCTTCGATGGAGAGAAAGATGACGCCTTGTTTTTCAAGGTGCTCCAAAATGGAGTGATAGACCATCTCGGATTCGTATTGTGCGCCCACGCCCGCCAAAAACTTTTGCTCGGCTTCAGGGATGCCCAATTTGTTAAAGGTATTCTTGATGTCGTCCGGGACGTTGTCCCATGACTTCTCGCTCTTCTCGGTCGGTTTGACGTAGTAGAAGATATTGTCAAAGTCGATCTCGTCGAGAGTTGGTCCCCAGTTCGGCATGGGACGCGCCATGTAATGCTCGAGCGCCTTTAGGCGGAAATCGAGCATCCACTGCGGCTCGTTCTTCATGCGCGAAATATTTTCAACGACCTCGCGGCTCAATCCGCGTTCGGACTTGAAGACGTAATTATCGTCGCGGTCGTGAAAACCATACTTGTAATCACCAATTTCCTCGAGGATCTTGGTGTCATCGGTCTTGGTTTCTTCAGTCATTTGAATCTCCTGGGTTTTTTAAACCACTAAGGGTATCAGTGCGTACCTGGGCATAAGGGTAAAACGTGCGCCTCTTTAATGCAGGCAATTACGCGGCGGTCTCTTCGTACTTTTCACGCACCCAGTCGTAGCCTTGATCTTCAAGATGCAGGGCAAGGTCGGCTCCACCCGATTCGACGATACGTCCGTCCAGCATGATGTGGACAAAGTTCGGTTTGATGTAATTCAAGAGGCGCTGGTAGTGCGTGATGACCAACACACCCAAGTCGGGACCGGCAAGCGCGTTCACACCTTCAGAAACGATGCGCAGCGCATCGATATCCAGACCCGAGTCGGTCTCGTCCAGGATGGCGAAGTGAGGCTTGAGGGCTGCCATCTGCAAAATTTCGGCGCGCTTCTTCTCGCCGCCGGAGAAACCGTCATTGAGGTAGCGACCGGCAAAGGCGTGGTCCATCTTGAGCGTGTCCATCTTTTCTTTTAACATCTTGCGAAATTCGGGGATGGGCATGCCCTTATCGTCGGGGTTCTCGGCGCGGCGGCGGGCATTGATCGCCGAGCGCAGGAAGTTCGCCACAGTCACACCGGGGATGGCGACGGGATACTGGAACGCGAGGAACATCCCTGCCCGGGAGCGTTCATCCGGTTCCATTTCGAGGACATTTTTTCCGTCCAAAAGCACTTCCCCACCGGTGACGGTGTAATTCGGGTGCCCCATCAACGTGTATGCCAAAGTGGACTTCCCCGTCCCGTTCGGTCCCATGATGGCGTGAATTTCGCCCTGTTTAAGGGTCAGGGATAGCCCTTTGAGGATCTCCTTATCCTCGATGCTGACGTGCAAATCTTTGATCTCAAGCTGCGACATTCGTTTTGCTCCTACAATTTAAGCCAATGATGGCTTTTATTTTTCAGTCCGCGGCATTATAGCAAAGTAGAGGGGATTTGTCAATATTTATGATATTTTTCTAGTATATTCAACAATGAAATCTGCCTATGCGAGAACAGTACATTTGCCAATTGTATAACAACCTAAAATGTGCAATACTTTGTACATAGTTATTTTTCCTATTAGGAGGAATTTATGAAATACGGATCCTCAGTTTACAAAGAGCAATCTCAAAAAATTGGGACCTCCATTCTTGGGATTATTGTTATATTGACAATGATTCTTTCTTCATGTGCGCCAGCAGAGCTTGATCCAGTAGATCAACAAGTCCCTTCTGCCTTGGATGAAACACAGAGTAACACCAATCCGGACACATCCCCCACGGCTACGAAAACACCGTCCTCCGTGGATATTCCATATGAACCGATTAAAGAGCCAGTAGCAATCCCTGTGCCTGAAGAACCGGTCCCATTACAAGTTGTCATTCAATTTAAACAAGATGCAACTGAAGAGGAAAAAGAGGCGTATCTCGAGGAAATCGGTGGAGTCATAGTAGAAGATATCGATTCGTTAGATACTGTTATCGTTTCTGTCCCTGAAGAGATTGCAGCCAATCCTCTTCCGCAATCTTCAGCAATTGCCCAAACTGAATCGGATTATTACGTATCTGCATTGGATTCTATTCCGAACGATCCGCAATACTCGGAACAATGGGCACTTTCTACGATAGGTGCAGCCTCTGCCTGGGAAAAATTACCGGCTGACGCGAAAAAAATCAAAGTCGCCGTGATTGATAGCGGAATTTGTTCAACGCATCCTGATCTTGATGGACGAATCGTGGCTGGTTGGGATTTTGTAGAAGGCGACTCAATTCCGCAGGACGAGTTTGGGCATGGATGTGCCGTTGCCGGAATTATTGCAGCCAATATGAACGACAGCCTGGGTATTGCAGGAATAGCCCCCAATGCCCAGATCATGCCATTACGTGCATTAGATGAAAATGGAATAGGAACTTATTCAAATGTTGCGGCAGCGATCGTTTATGCAGCGGATCATGACGCCCAAATCATCAACGTGAGCTTAGGCGGAAGTAATTCCTCATCCATAATGGAAAATGCAATTAACTATGCCATTGCAAAAGATGTGATTATCATTGCGGCGGCTGGGAATAGTGGCACACAAGGCGCTCTTTACCCTGCAGCCTATCAAGGCGTGATTGCGGTCGGGTCCATCGACCCCAATTTACAGCACAGCCGCTTCAGCAATTATGGTCCCCAGATCGACATATGGGCTCCCGGACGTGACATTTTGTCCGTTAACCTTGAAGGCGGCTACGAACTGTTTAGCGGCACATCTTTTTCTGCTCCGCATGTGGCAGGCGCGAAAGCGATGGAACTCGCACTTGGTACACCATTGATCGTGGGTATAAGTTTACTTTCCTTTGTGCCTGAAACTTCCCCCACGGAGCCACCTGATAACTCCTCAATCACGCTTACTCCCCTCCCCACACTTGCTCCAATAGATTCTCCAGTTGACACGGCAAGTGCCGGAAATGGAACACTTTTCAGGACACAGGTTAAATTGAAGTACCCCATTGACCAGGCACGCTTGGAAAACTGGGAAATCAAGGTTTTATCGACCGACGATCGAACCGCGGTGATCCAAGCTACAGATGAGCAATTGGAAAAACTCGCCCGGCTGGGATTCGAACCCACCCAGATCGATTCTGTAGAATATATGCTGGCAGTGCAATCTTCTGCAAGTGTAACAAGTATGTCGCTTTCAGAGGTAACAGCTTCTTCAACAGAGATGATGGCGCTTGCCTCGGTGGATTCCGACTCGGACGGGCTGACTGACACGGAAGAAACCTGGTGGTGTACCAACCCAAATGACAATAACTCCGATAGTGCCCTAGCTCCCAGCACAGGCAACCCTTCGGATGGGGATGAAGTTCAGGCGATCTTAAATGGCATTACCTCTTATGGACCTCCCTTTGCACTGTGGCCTCAATTCACTCCGCAGAACCCCAATGGCAACTGCCCAGACGGAGATTATGATGCCGTGCCTGATAGCGCAGAAGAATTTGTCTTAGGGTCCAGCATCCTGCGGGAAAGCACAGACTTGGATAAATTTGACGATGGGCAGGAATTCTTTGGACGAACATACTGCCCCGCCCCCAGCGGACCTTGCGGTTATGGCATTTTGCCGCGCGCAGAAGATAGCGCTTATGTAACCTCATTAATGCCGAGTTTTGTTTTAGCACCCGGGAATGACCCATTTGTGGCAGCGTTCCCTGAACCTCAAGTTGAAGTTGAACCTTCTTCAATTGTGATGACTCAAAAAACAGTTATTACGAATACAAAAGGAACTACTGTAGGTACAGAAAAAAGCTACGGCACTTCAACAACAAACGGCACAAGCACAAGCCAAACTAATACACAAACATGGAACAATTGGGTTGAGACTTCAACTGCGGTACCTCAACTTAATTCACAAAGCTACACAATAGCAAAACTCACTGGCGGAACCTTGGCTGTTGCTGGGGCTGCAGGTGCTCTTGGGTGTATGTTTGTAACCGCTGGAGTCGCAACACCATTATGTGTTACTCTTGCAGTCGCAGGATTAGCAGGAGCAGGCACAGCATTGACTGTAGATGCGCTAGAAGAAATGGATAACGCTCAAAATCAGGCAAAAGCAAATGAATGTGACCCCAATGCACCTTATTTAACACCCAAGTGTCTTGAAGGACGTATAACTCAATTCGAAAATCAGTCTAAAACAACTTGGCAAGCAAGCACTACATCAACTCAGGATACTAAAGAAGGTGGCTCTGGTTCGATGTACTATTCAGATACATCAGGAACTACAAGGCATCAACCTGTTTATGAAATTCGATATCCACAAATTAATCCCCCAGTTGTAACTACTACTAGAAGTTATCTCAAAAATGGTAAACTGGCGCTCAAACCCAAGTTGGGAGCGA
>CAYJPO010000025.1:48638-54595 GCA_964372045.1 uncultured Anaerolinea sp. | reverse complement strand
TGGTGATCGATTCCTCCCTACTTGATCGTCACCTGGATCACCGCGGTATCCACCACCTGGTCGGTCCGCACCACAACCAATTGAACGGCATACAGACCGCTCAAGCCGGTCGTATCCCACTCGGCTAACAGACCGCCCACCACTGGCGTGGCGGTATCGCTTCCCAGTTGGATCCACTCCTGCGGATTCAAGCCCTTGCCCACCTGCACGCGGTAATACATAAATTCGTCACCCGAGGCTGTGCCCATGATGAGCACGTTCCCGGTCACATCCGCGAACAACTGCGGGGCGGTGATATTGGCAAACGGCTTTATCGGCGGCGCCTGGATCGCGTCATACGATGTCGGCGGGATGTCCACGCCTGCGCTCTGCGCCCACTCGCGCGCCTCTTCGGGGATGAGCATGTAGACGCGGGTATCGATCAATTCAGGCGGTGTGAATACGGTGGCAAGCAGACCTGTTTCGCGGTTGATGGCGAACTCACGGAACAACGTATCGGCTTGAGTCGGTTCACTGCCGTTCAGAAAAACTTCAGTCACCAGGTTCGGGCATTCGCGAGTCGGTAACATGCCGCTTGGGTCGCAGACCGTCAGCGGTGTGATTCCCTGCGGGGCGCTCCAGCCGTCAACGGGGCGGTCTGCCGACGCGGTTTGCATCAACGCATTCCACAACACAGCCGGGAATCGCGGCGTGACGGAATCATTTTCACCTCGCACACCCGTCCACACAGTGATCGAAACATAGGGCGTGTACCCAACCACCCACGCATCTTTTCCATCCGATGTCTGCCCTGTCTTCACGCCCGCGGGTCTGCCGATCTCCAACGCGTTCTGCCTGCCCCACGTGTCCCAGCGCGCGGGTTCGTCGCTCAGCACATGTGTCATCAAATACGCCATCGCGGGCGTCACCACCGTCTGCGCTTCGGGCAGCGACCAATCGAGCATCACGCCGCGGTCCACGCCTTCCACGCGCAGCACCGTCACAGGCGAAAATTCATCGCCCGTGTATTGACCGAACTTCACACCTTGCACACCGAACACGCCGTACGCGCTCGCCAGGTCGAGCATCAACGCACTTTCTTCCACATCCAAACCAAAAGATGATGCGATCTTCGTGACGTTCTCGATCCCCATTTGCGTTTTCAACGTTTCAACCGGAACCTGGTAATCGTTCGCCAGCGCCGTGCGCAAACGCATCGCGCCGTGATAGTCGCCGTCAAAGTTTTGGATGATATCTTCCGAGGGGACATCCCACGTTAATGTGGCTGGACTCAACCCGCGGGTGAATCCCGTCAAATAGACGAACGCATCGAACACCGACCCGGAACTGTGTGCGCTGACCAGGGGAGTTTCCACGCCTTGAATGGTCTCGCCGACCATCGCCAACACCTGTCCCGTTTTCGGGTCGAGGATGACCGCGCTGGCGGATGAATCCGCGAAGGTGACCGCTGGCGGCAGGGACGGTAACAGCCGCGCCGCATCGCAGGCTTCATCCGGCTCGGGGAGTCCTGCCAGCCTTGCGGCATAGACTTCCGTTGCGCAGGATGCGCTCTTCTGTAATTCATAGTCCAGCGTGGAGATGACGATGATCCCGCCGCGCTCGACACGCTCGCGTGGGATCTGCGAATCTATCTGAGCGAGGAGAAGGTTCAAGAAAGCCGGAGCCGCTTCCGGCGGAGTCGGATGCGTAGTCTCGAAGGTGGGATTCTCTGCCAGCGCTTGCGACGCTTCTTCGCTGGCGACCAGTCCGAGGTCGTTCATCACATAAAGCAATTCACGCCCGCGTTGCACCGCCACCTGCGGCGCATCGAGCGGATTGAGCGCAGGCGTCTCACTGACCGCCGCGAGGATGGCGCACTCGGCGAGAGTCAGCTCGTCGGCGGGTTTGCCGAAATATAGATGCGCGGCGGCATCGACGCCATAGGCATGGTTGCCGAAGTCCACGCTGTTGAGATACCACTCCATCACTTGCGTGCGCCCGAACTGGGCGGTGATCTGCGCGGCAAGCAATCGCTCGCGGACCGCGCGTGTGAGCGAATGTGGTTCGTTGTACAGCAGGAGTCCATCCACAAGTTTTTGCGCGATGGTCGGGTGAAGGTCGAAGTCCCTCAAGCCATCGAGCGAGTAGCCTGAATGTTTTTTAAACTGCGGATCAGCGACCGCGATGATGGCGTTGATCAATTCGCCGGGGATGTGCTGTGCGTTCTGTTCGCTGATGGGAATGTAGCGGCGCGGCGATTCACTCGGCGCAAAGGTGGCGAGAAGCTGCAAGCCGGTGCGATCATACACGCGCGTGGGTTGCAGCAGAAGTCCATCCGGCGGGTTTAGCAGGCGCGGAAGGATCTCGGTGGAAGGCAGGTCGCGGGTCACGTCGGCATATGCGAACGCACCGAGGATGATGACCAGCCCCAGCAAAAGCGAAAGGATCAATCCGCCGCTCAGGATCGCACCGCGTGTACGGCTCTCGTTCCGTTTCTGTTTTTCGAGCCTGCGCTCACGCCGCGCGCGAAGGATGGGTAAGGTGGAGGGCATGGAGTGAATTGTAAAGGGGGAATAGTGAATAGTGAATAGTGGACAGGTTCAGTATTACAGAATAATTATGTAATTATTTTATAAATTAACCCAAGTTGCCATCATGTTAGAAATCCCAAACCCTAGCCGCGAATTTTTTTCTCTACTTTGCGAAAATCCGTGTAACACCTGCACTTGCGGGCTGGTGCAGGTGTCCGCAACAAAAGAGGGGATTCCCGCGCACCATTCCCCATTTCCTATTTTCACTCCCCCAACAACTCCCCCAAAAATCCGAACAAGCCACCCTGCTCTTCTTCCTCTTTTCCCGGCATATCACTGCGGACTTCGCCGTTCTGTCCGTTGATGAGCACCACGTGGTCGCTGCCATCGAAGGGAATCTCGGTCATCCACATGGGCAGGAGGTTGAGCTTGAACGACTCGACCATCAACCCCGCCGATGAAGTGCGGATGATCTTGAGTCCGCTGATGGTGCGCGGAAGGTCGAGTTTGGTTTTCTTGTATGCCCGGCTGCGCGCATCGAGCGAGGCATCCGCCATTGGCACATCGTAGATCTCGGCGGGCCAGCTCGCAAGAAAGCGCGGATCGTACGGTTTGAGGGCGGTCAGATCGAAGGTGGAGATCATCTTCGGGTAAATTGCTGGCAGCCTTTTTGAGGCGGGGATCGGAACGTCGTTCACGAAGACCGGATATTGCTCCGTCGTGCGGACATTCCTTCTCTGCCGTGCCTGATTGAAGATCGAATCGTCATCGTCGTCTTCATATTGGACCGTTTCCGCTGTGTATTCGATGGTGCCGCCGACATCGAACGTCCACAAGGGCAGGTACAAGCCGCGTGGAATTTCCACCTTCTTTTCAGGCTTGATGCCCGTCCTCTCCACCCACTCGATCAACAAGCGCGTCGCCTGGCGCTGGTCGAACGCATGCGGAATGATCGCATTCGGTGCGAGCAGGTCTTTTGTGTTTTCAAGGCTGACCACATGCGGCGAATCACAATACACGCAGTTGGCAGAGATCAACCGCGGCGGCAGGAAAAATTCAGCGCCGCAGCCTTCGCAGTGGAATGCCTGTTCCTGTAACGGTTTGCCATGTCCCTTCATGGTTGCCATTGCAATGATGAAATCTTTTTCCTCGTCGTCTTCCGCGCCTGCCAGTGAATCCTTGCTCGCGCAAAAATCACACACCAATGATTGACCATCCGGCGCGAAAGACATACGTCCGCCGCAGGTGGGGCACATGAAGCGGTCTGCCTCCGCGGCGCGTGCGCCTGTTGGTGCATCGGGAAGCCGGTCGGGGTTGACCACATCAGCCGCTTTGAGTTTGCCATCCAGCAGTGCCAGCGCGCGGCGTGCCCTGGCATGATGCATGTCGTTCGCGAGACAATTCTCCAATGCCTTGCGTTTTTCGGCGGGGTTATCCACCACCTCGCCCATCCAATACCAGGCATCCGCGATCACATCGAGCGAGCCCGCCATCGAAATGGCGCGGTCGAAATATCGCCGGGCGGCATCCTTATTCCCGGATTTCGCTTCGGCAATGCCTGTACGCAGAAGATCTTTTGAATAGTCGCTGTTCATGAGTTCAGTCCGTGTCGCACGATCGCATCTGTCATCTTTGCCACGCGCGCCATCTCCCTAACATCATGTACACGGATGATGTCCGCGCCGCGTGTAATTCCCACTGCCACGGTTGCCGCCGTGCCTTCCACGCGTTGTTCGGGCGGCAGGTCCAGGGTAAAGCCGATGAATGATTTTCGGGAAGAACCCAGCAGGATGGGATACCCCAGCGAGCGGATCTCTCCGAGCCGGTTGATCAGTGCCAGATTATGTTCCCGCGTCTTTCCAAAGCCGATACCTGGGTCGAGAATAATGAGCTTTTCCTCCACCCCAGCCTTGAGCGCGATATCCACGCTGGCGAGCAATTCCCGTTTGATATCCTCAAACAAGTCCTGATATTCCGCGCCGATATATGTCCCGCCAAGTTTTTCGCGCACTTCCACGCTGGCAGGGTTGCTGCGGTTGTGCATCAGGATGACCGGCGTCTGATACTTCGCCGCCACCGATGCAATGACCGGGTCCGCGCGGAAGCCCCACACATCGTTGACGATCCAGGCACCGGCGAGGATCGCCTCTTCCGCCACTTCGGCTTTGTACGTGTCAATCGAAATGATCGCTTCGGGGAAGTTCTTATGTAGCGCCTCGATGACCGGGATGACCCGCTCCATCTCTTCATCGGTATTCACCGGCGCCGATCCCGGCCGCGTGGACTCGCCGCCCACATCCAGAATGTCCGCGCCGTTGGCGAGAAAATCCTGTGCCTGGGTCAGCGCCTGTTCCACTGCATCCCCTTTGGCGATGATGCCATCGCCTGAAAACGAATCGGGAGTCACATTCAAGATCCCCATCACATAGGTGCGGGAACCCCATTCGAATGTAAAACTCCCGATCTTGAGAGATTCGCTTTTCATTTACGCGTTTATGTTGTTTTACGCATCACGCATTGATCAGGCGATCTGGTCCAATGGACGCGCCAGCCACGCCTCGGCTTCGTTGATGTCGGTGAAGATCTTCATCGCAGAAGCAGACTCGGTATCCGCCAGCGCCGCCACCTTGCGGACCGCATCCGCCACATCCTGGCTTGCCACCACCACTGCCACGCGGATGTTCCGCGCCGAGGGGTCGCTGTTGGCTGCCACAGCCATGCGCACTGCTTTCTCGGGGATCTCTTGCACGGAGCGTAGGTCATACAGGTTGCGCGTGCGGCGGTCTGCGCCGAGTAAATGGTCGAGCGCGAATTGATGCCAGTGTGCCAGCGTCGCATCCGAAAGATCGGTGAAGGTCAAGGTCATGCCGCCATCGCCGCGGCGGATAACGGAATAGCCAATTCCTGGCTCAGATGTCCAATTGAGTGGTTTCGGGTCGGTCATGGAAGTCTCCTGTTTGGTATAAGTGATTATAACGCAGGCAAAAAGCCGAAATAAACAATTGGAATGGTTTCTGCGTTGCCATCGAAAAGACCAGCCATCCGCCAATGGTGTTTTTTGTTTCTCCTTCTCAGTGAGCTCCGTGCTCTCCGTGGTAAGAGATTTGCAGCCTATCTTTTTAAACACGCCTCCGCCCCACGGTTTTCTCAAAGAAGGTTGACGGATACCTGAGTTTGTAGCGCAGGCTTAACGCGAATTACGCGAAAAGGGCGAATTTCGCCAAGTTAAGAAAAATTAGCGCGTTTCGCTTTCTTCGCGGCTTTCGCGTTAAGGATTTTTTGACTTTGAGAAAGCTATTTCCACCGCCCCAAACCGACTCTCACTTTTCACAGTCACATGCTATAATGCGAATTCTCCGGGCGCTTAGCTCAGTTGGTTAGAGCGTCTCGTTTACACCGAGAAGGTCGGGGGTTCGAGTCCCTCAGCGCCCACTGAAATCCCGTATC
>CAYJPO010000025.1:26834-48538 GCA_964372045.1 uncultured Anaerolinea sp. | reverse complement strand
ACCGGCGCAACAGGGTTTATCGGTCGCACCCTCGTGCGCCAGCTTTCCACCATCGGATATCCCCTGCGTGCGCTCATCCGCCCTTCGCCGCGAACACCGAGGCTTCCCAAAGGCGTTCCCATCGAAGTGGCCGTGGTCTCGCTCTCTGATACTCGCGGTTTGCGCGCCGCCATGCGCGACGTGGAAACCGTCTTTCATATTGCCAGCGCGGAAAACCAGGGTTCGCGCGGTGACCTGCTCGCCACTGACATTCAAGGCACACAAAACCTGGTCGATGCCGCCTCCGATGCCGGTGTAGACCGTTTCGTGTATCTCAGCCATCTCGGTGCGGCGCGCGCTTCGGGGTACCCTGCTTTCAAGGCAAAGGGCATTGCTGAGGAGCACATCCGCAGCGGCAAAGCCCCGTATACGATCATCCGCACTTCACTGGTGTACGGACCCGAAGACCATTTCACCAACAATCTCTCACGGTTGCTGCGTTCATCCATCGGTATCTTTCCCGTTCCATCGGGCGGACGTGTGGTCGTCCAGCCGGTTTGGGTCGAAGATCTGGTCACCTGTATGGTCTGGGCGATGCAGAACGATGAGACGCTCAACCATGTTTACGAAGTTGGCGGCAATGAATTTTTCACGCTTCAGCAGGTCATCGAGATCATCATGGATGTGACCCACCGGCGCAGGTTGCTCGTCCCGCTTTCGCCCATCACTTTGCGAGCCCTCACCGTTTTTCTCGAAAGCATCCTGCCGAACTTTCCGCTCTCCTCCTTCTTCCTCGATTATTTCGCCGTCAACCGCACCACCGCCGTTGATTCAATGCCGCGGTATTTCGGGCTGATGCCAGCGCGCTTCTCCTACCGTCTCGATTATCTCATCCGCAAACCGTGGTATCGGCGTTTGTGGAGCGCGGTCACCGAGAGAGTTACCACTTCACGAACCCGATCATAAAAGAATAGATCATGCCGCATTACGATATTCGCCTGTTGGATACCCCCGAAGAACTGGAACGCGTGGAAGAGTTACAGCGTCAGGTCTGGCCCGGCTCCGAAACTGACGTGGTGCCGATGCACATGCTCATCACCGCGGTCCACAACGGCGGGCTGACCCTCGGCGCGTTCGCCGAAGAAAAGATGGTGGGGTTTTTATTCGGCTTTCCCGGTCTCGAAGAAACACCGGATGGTCCGCGCGCAAAGCATTGTTCGCACATGATGGGCATTCACCCCGATCATCGCGACGGTGGTATCGGCTTTGCGCTCAAACGCGCCCAATGGCAGATGGTCCGTCATCAGGGACTCGACCACATCACATGGACGTATGATCCCCTGCTCAGCCGCAATGCGTATCTCAACATCGCCAAGCTGGGCGCGGTCTGCACCACCTACCGCCGCTCGGAGTACGGTGACATGCGCGATGGGATCAACGCAGGCTTGCCATCCGACCGCTTCCAGGTGGATTGGTGGCTTAACTCCCAGCGTGTCCAACGGAGACTCGGCAAACGCGCCCGCCCCACCCTCAAGTTGACTCACGTTGCCCAAAGCGGACTCCACCCCTTTTACCCGCTTCATCATCTCGCCGACGATCTGCCGCGGCCGCCCGAGCATGTGCCCCCCTTTGAAGACCGCCTGCTGTTGGCGGAGATCCCCAGCGAATTTATGGATCTCAAGTCCAGAGATTTCGCTCTCGCGCGTGATTGGCGATTCTTCACTCGTGAATTGTTCGAGACCGCCTTTGTCAATAACTTTATCGTCACTGACTTTGTGTATGAGAACGCTGGTAGTTATCCGCGCAGTATGTATATCCTTACCCACGGCGAAAGTACGCTCGATCAGTTTGAATAACATGGAGTCAGGCAGCCAACTGCCTGACTTTTTATATCCATCATCAAGCTGATGGACTCCATATTTAACGCATGAGACGCCCTTGCGGACGTCTCAGCGGTTGGATGGAGGGGAGGAACTGAGAAACCTTGTCTGCGCAAGGACTATCTCCGTACGGATGGATTGTTCTCGTGATTGCTCATGGCGTTCATGCCGACAGGGTGGTAGGTCGGTTCGGGGCGGTTAGCTCCGTACACGGGCATGGGCGCGGGACGCGGCTTGGGCGCAGGACGCGGATAATTACTCTGCGTTGGATTCACTTCCTGGCGTTGCACAGGCTGTGAGGTCCGGGGTTGAGGCGCGTTGTAGGCAGGTTCATTGCGGTAGTTCGAGTAGCGGTTGTGAACATCCGCAAGGGTGAAGAGACGTTCACCAGCCACCGAGAAGGTCCCGATCAATAGCACGCGGATCAGCCAGACCATCGAAGCCACGAAGATCGGTACGACCTTGATCATGGTCGCCTGACCGACGAGCGACCCACCCTGTGCGCTGTGGGTCTGGATGGCGACCGACACACCCCACCAGGTGAGCATGGCGTTGAAAACGGCGGCGAGCAGCCACGCACCGAAGAGGTAATACACTTCCACGGGTTCATCGCGTCCCTGTTCAGGGGTGAAGATACGGGCGATACCGGCAAAGTCGATGGAGCAAAAGGCAATGGCGAGAATGGACGACCAGTACACGCCGCCGAACTTCAGGTCGCCGAGGACATCGCGCAGGGCGAACGAAGTGGTGCCGTAGTTGAAGATCTCGAAGGCGAGCAGTGCGCCGATCAGAATACTCCCGAAGATCGCGCCGCGTTTGAGCGATACATTCTTGAGGAATGGGATCAGTTGGATTTGGAGAGAGCGGTTCATGGGAAATCTCCTTTTTAGAACCAATGAGGGGAAACTTGATTACTTTAAATATAGAACACTTGTTCTAATTTGTCAAGTTAAATTAATTTCAGGAAGATTGCTAAAACATTTCCCCCGCATAAAAAACCTCCGAAGGCATGAGACTTCGGAGGTCGTGTGTTTGACATTAGTCGCGGCTGCGTCCGCTGATGAGCGAGACGTAATATAGCAATTGCAAAATGGCGGTGACCAACCCAGCCACATAGGTCAGTGCGGCGGCGTTGAGGACGTTGTTCACTCCGCGCTTTTCCTCTTCGGTTTGAATGATGCCGCTGTCAGCGAGCAATCGCTTGGCGCGGGCGGAGGCGTCGAATTCCACGGGTAGGGTGGCAAGCGCAAAGACCGCCCCGCCGGAGAAGACCAGTATGCCCAGCCACGCGATCTGTGTCAATTGCAGGAATAAGCCGATCATGATGAGGATCCAGCCGAGGTTCGAGCCAATGTTAACCATTGGAACCATCGCGGCACGGAAGCGCAGCGGGAAGTAATCTTCAGCATCCTGCATGGCGTGACCGAGTTCGTGCGCGGCGATCGCCAGTGACGCGACCGAGGCGCCGTTCGCCACACCGTTGGAAAGGAACAGCGTCTTGTTGCGTGGGTCGTAGTGGTCGGTCAGTTCGCCGCGCGTGCCTTGAACCTGAACGCCATACAACCCTCCGGTGGAGATCAAACGCCGTGTGGCATCAGCGCCGGTCAGGCGGCTGCGCGCCGGGACGCGGCTCCATTTGTTGTACGCTGCCTTCACATACCATGACGTGATCGCCATGAGAATGAAGGCGGGGATCATGAACATCAAATATGTTGGGTCTAGAAAGAACATAGGATACTTCTCCTTTTTATTATCGGAAGCGTGATAAACGCATCCTACTTAACCGGTTCCAGAAAATAGAGTTGACGAATGAACGAACCCTCAGCCAGCCAGCCCACGTTACCGTCCGGTAATTTCACCTGCCACCAGAGATAAGCGCCTTCGCCGTATGGGAGACAAGTTGGGCTGCCAAGCACTTCCACTTGCTCGCCCGGTTTCATGGTTTGGATTACGCTATTTCCAATACCCGGGGTAGAACGCAGATACAGGTATCTTAATATCGTGGCGGATCCTCCAGATGTCAGACGGGCAGGCATTGCCAGGGAACATTTCACTGATGCCGTTGCTGTTTCCACAGGTGTCGGTTCGGTTTGGGCTGACTCCTCGGCTGGTGCAGACCCCTCGGTCGGTGTGGGAGGCGCTACATAAACATACGGAGTTCCATCAATGGTGTGCGACAAGACCTTCTGAGCTTCATCCAGTTGCGGGTCTTTGTCTGCCTGGCGGTCCTCGATGGTCAGATCGACCGCGTAATCGGGGGTGAGGCCGATCTCGTGGATGGTGTTCTCGTTCGGTGTCAGCCATTTGGCGATGGTCACGCGCACCGCGCCGTTATCGCCGGAGAGGGGGATCCAGTTTTGGACCGAGCCTTTCCCGTATGAAACCGTGCCGAGCAATTTGGCGCGTCCGGTATCTTGAAGTGCGCCTGCCACGATCTCGGATGCGGATGCAGAGCCTTCGTTGATGAGCACCAGCATGGGGATGTTCGTGTCCGTTGCCATGCCACCGGGGATGACCTCATAGGTGGTGCGGGTTCCGTCGCCGTATTGTTCATAAAGCACAACGCCCTCACCCTGGAATTGCGAAGCCACTTCCACTGCGGTCTGTAAGTAGCCACCACCGTTGTTGCGCAGGTCGAGGATGATGCCATTGGGGTTTTGCGCCATCAGGTCTTTCAACGCGGCTTCCAATTCGGGCATGGTGTTCGAGCCGAAAGTGGTTACTTGCAAATAGGCGATGTTGCCTTCAAGCATTTTTCCGCTGGCAGATGCGATGGTGATGGTGGCGCGGGTGATCGAGAATTCCAACAGTTCCGTTTCGCCCTCGCGCAGCACGGTCAACACGACGGTACTGCCTGCGGGTCCGAGGACTCGTCTGCGGGCAAGTTCCGCATCGATGCCGGTCATATCCTCGCCGTCGATGCCAACGATCTGGTCACCGGGCAGGAGTCCCACCGTCTCTGCCGGGGAGCCGGGGATGGGGCTGGTGATGGTCAAATATTCGGTGGTCGTATCCACGTACGCGCCGATGCCTTCATAGGAGCCTTCGAGGCTGGCATTGGCTTCTTTATAATCTTCCGGGTCCATGTAGGATGAATGCTGGTCGCCGAGCGCTTGCATCATGCCGGTGATCGCGCCGCGCATCAGCGCAAGGTCATCCACGGGCTGGTCTACAAAATTTACGTGGACGAGATTCCACGCCTCCCAGAACGGACCGAAGAGGGTCTGCAGTTCCTCGGGGGTGGCAGATTGTTGTTCGGGCGATGTGGTGGGTGGAGCAGTAACAACGGTCTCATCGAACCCAGGGACAGTCCCAAAAGGAAGAAGATGCCCGGTGACGAATCCGCCCGCGAACGAACCCAGCCCGATAAAAAGGACCACCAGGACGATCAGAACTGCCTTTAAAGTCTTATTCACAAGAGCCTCCAATTTTGGCTTTTATCGCACTTTACGCGGTAGCGCGAGATGAATCTCGCGAAACGGACGGCAAGCATAGAATAAAGTGCGTAAGTGTGTAAGTGTGTAAGTTGATTACGCGATACCAGTTAATACGCAAAAAGATACCATTCGGTGATTAGAGATTGCTGAATGAATTGTACGATTTCCGTAAGAATCGAATTGCTTATTCAGAGTCCCCGTCTGTGTTTTTCTTACCCTCGTTCAATTCCTCGATCGTCCGGCGCAGTTCTTCCATGTCGTCATTTTTCTGTTTTTGATTCGCATTCAAGGATTTGACCATCGTCTCCAGGAAGCCCTTGCTTCCGCCGGGGCGAGCCGCTCCGCGCGCGATGGCGTACATGATGAAGTTGGCGCCGACGACCATGCCGATGAAGATCAATGCGCCGATCAGGATCTTATTTTCTTCCATTGTTATTGCCTTTCCAAAATTTCTTTTAATTCATTCCAATCCGTCAGGTGGGCGTCCGCTTCGCCGTCTGTGAATTTCTCATTATAGAGGATGCTGAACAAGCCTGCCTGCCTGGCGGCGCGCGTGGTGCGGTGAATGTCGTCGATCATCACGCATCTGGAGGGGTCGGTCTCTCCTGCAAGGTGCATCGCAGTTTGGAACGACTCGGGCATCGGCTTGCAGTGCGGCGCGATGGCGTTCACATCCACGATGATGTCGAAGAGGTCGCGCAGTTCGAGCACCGTCAACACTCTTTCGGCGTGGTGGATGTCTGCGTTGGTAAAGATCAGGTTGCGGGTCGGCAGAGATGCGATGACCGAGCGTAGAGTCGGATTCGGAGTCAGATAATCCCTGAGCGGCAGGTCATGCACAAAGGCGAGATATTCCTGTGTGTCGATCTCATGATGCGCTTGCAGTCCGCGCAGGGTGGTGCCATATTGCAGAAAATATTTTTCGCGGATGTGCGCGATCTGGTCTTCGGGAAAGCCCATGTGCTCGCGCATGTACGTGTTCATGCGTTCCTTGATGGCATGCCATAAGCCTGCATTGGATGGATACAAAGTATCGTCGAGGTCGAAGAAGATGGTGGTAAATCGCATGGCGCGATTATATAATACCCAGCCTACAAATTGCAGTCTTTCAGCAATTTGCGGGCGCAATGGGTATAATCGCCGCATGCCTATTCGATTGCTTTCATCCGAAGTCTCGTCGCAGATCGCCGCCGGTGAAGTGGTGGAGCGTCCCGCGTCTGTCGTCAAGGAGTTGACCGAGAATTCGCTGGACGCAGGCGCGAAAAATATTTCCATTTTGATCGCGGATGCCGGGCGGATTTTGATCGAAGTGGCGGATGACGGACATGGGATTCCATCTGACGAATTGCAGTTAGCCGCCTCGCGTCACGCGACCTCGAAGCTGGTCCTGTCCGATGACCTATTCCACATCCGAACCTTGGGATTCAGGGGCGAGGCGCTGGCTTCCATCGGCTCGGTCTCCAACATGAGCATCACCTCGCGTGTCGCATCCGCGAAGGAAGGCGCGCGCCTGAAAGTGGACGGCGGCATTTCGAGCAAGGTCGAAAAAGTGGGCGCGCCGGTGGGGACGGTGGTGCACGTGGAAAATCTCTTTTACAACGTGCCCGCTCGTTTGAAATTCTTGAAGACGGATGTGACCGAGCGCCGCGCAATCGATTCATTGGTCACGCGTTATGCGCTGGCGTACCCGGATGTGCGCTTCAAAGTAATGGACGGAAAACAGGTCACATTGCAAACCGCCGGTGACGGTGACCGCCGCGCGATTCTTGCCGCGCTATACGGCGTGGAGGTTGCCAAGCAAATGCTGGAAGTGATGGCATCCGAAGATGGGTTATCGCTCACAGGATTTATCAGTCCCGTTTCGCTCACCCGCTCGAATCGCAGGGAGATCACATTCTTTATCAACGGGCGTTGGGTGCAGGAGATCTCGCTCAACTCGGCGTTATTGCAGGCATATCACACCCTGTTGATGGTGGGACGTTATCCGCTCACAGCGTTGTTCCTTGAGATGTCTCCCGAAGATGTGGATGTCAACGTCCACCCGACAAAAGCTGAAGTGCGATTTAGAAGCCAGGAAAAGATTTTCAGTTTTGTTCAGCGTTCGGTCCGCAAGGCGTTGCTGGCGTACACACCGGTCCCGTCCGTTTCGCCGCAGTTGTGGGGTTCGCGCTCCGTGCCGACTGAAACGAGGGCGGTGGTAATCGATTGGTCGATCGGGCATGAAGAGCAGTTGTCAGTAGATAGCAGTGAATTACCAATTACCAGTTACCAATCTCCCAATTCCCAATCTACTTTTTCCACCGGCGTCCCTCTCCTTCGCCTCGTCGGGCAGATCGGGTCGACGTATCTGGTGGCGGAAGGTCCTGATGGGCTGTATCTCATCGACCAGCACGCGGCGCATGAGCGGGTGCTGTTCGAGAAGTTGATGGCACAGCACGAAAATAAAAGTATTCCGTCACAAGCTTTGCTCTCACCGGAGATCGTGACCCTGCCGCCGGGATCGGCAAAGATCCTGTTGGAACAACTGCCGTTCCTGAACCACTTCGGCTTTGAAGTGGAAGAGTTCGGGACGAATACGTTCCAGGTGCGCGCAATGCCGGTCTTATTCGCGGGCGGAAGTCCCGCCTCTGCGCTCAAGGCTTTGGTGGAGGATTTTGAAGAGGATGAGAGTCCGCTTCAGGCGGAGGTGGAGGCGCCGCTGGCGGCGCGAGTGTGCAAGCGGCTGGCGGTCAAAGGCGGGCAGGCGCTCACATCCGAAGAGCAGCGCAGTCTGTTGAACGATCTCGAAGCCTGCCAATCCCCACGGACCTGTCCGCATGGCAGACCGACGATGATCCATTTGACGGTGGATATGCTGGAGCGTCAGTTTGGGCGGCGGGGGGCACGCTAGTCAGTTGCTAAATTTGTAAGGTGGGACTAAAGCGCCAATGGATACGCTAAAATGTATCAATGCAAAATCTGGCGGAAATTCTTACACTTCCCGATCTCGATCTGTTCTTCGAAGGTATCCACGCAGGGATCGCCCTCGTGGACAGATCCGGTTCGTTGGTCGCGTGGAATTCCGCGTTTGAGATATGCAAATCGCGTGACACCAACGCCGGAAGTTTGGCTGAATTCTTCCTGGACAAAGACAGACAGATGGTCCGCGCCAGGTTGGCAAGCGGTGTGCGGGAAAATTGGGTGGCGAGTTTCCCATTCACGGATGCCAGCTCCACGGCGTTCTGCCATTGCCTTTTGATCCCGGTCACGAACGAACGCGCGATCTTTTTTGTCAACCTGATGGAATTGGAAGACTCTGTACAGGGGTTGGTCGATACATTGACCCGGCGGGTGAGGTTGTTCCAGATCGAAAGCGACTTCACCAAGAAACTGGCACACGATAAACAGGTCGAGTTGGATGCGGTGGTGGCGCAAGCCCGCGAGGTGGCGCAGACCGACCCGCTGACCTTCCTGCTCAACCGCCGCGCGATCATCCGTGAATTTCAAGGTGAGGTCATGCGTGCCGAACGGTATGACTCGGTGCTTTCCGTCTCCATTTTGGATGTGGACCATTTCAAAGCCATCAACGATACCTATGGTCACACCACTGGTGACACGGTCCTGCGACATGTGGCGCAGCGTTTGCGGGAAGGGGTGCGTCATCCCGATATCGTCGGGCGGTATGGCGGCGAGGAGTTCATCATCGTCCTGCCCAATTCAGATATTATCGCTGCCGCGGAACAGGCTGCCCGCCTCTGCAAGGTGATGAGCGAAACAGTTATTAAGGTCAAAGAGCATGCCATTCAAGTCACCTTGAGCATTGGGGTGGCACAGCTTCGGAACAAGGAAGATAGCTGGGATATCCTGCTCAACCGGGCGGACAATGCCATGTATGAGGCGAAGAGCCGTGGTCGCAGTTGTTGGGTGGCGGCGGAATAGAGCAGTTGAAGGAATATAAAAAGCCTTGCAGGTGGATGTCCTGCAAGGCTTTTTTGTTATCGATAGATCCCCAGTGGATCGTAACTTCCTGAGAAGCCGGGGAACACGGATTCGATATCCGCGTTGCCCATGCGTTTGGTGAGCAATTCGCTAAGAACCTGGCGGTAGTCCGTTGTGATGGCAAGATCGGCATGGTCGTACAACTGATCGTTGTTCAGACCGGGGAACTGCCCGAAGACCTGTCCGCCGTTGACGCTGCCGCCGAGGGTGAGCATCACGCTGCCGTGACCGTGGTCGGTGCCGTAGGATTCGTTCTGCACGAGCCGCCGCCCGAATTCACTGATGACGACGACTGATAATTTTTCGGTGTAGCCTGAGTCGAGGTCGAGATAAAAATTCGCCAGTCCCGATGCGAGGCTGTTCAGTAGTTCGGCCATGTAGCCGCCGTCGCGGTCATTCTGATATTCGTGTGTGTCCCAGCCGCCAAAGTCCACCGCCGCGATCCGCAGACCGGCATTCAGTTTGATCATTTGCGCAACGGTCTTCAATTGACGCCCCAAATCATCGTCGTTGTAACTTGCGCCATTGGAAGGTTCGTATCCGCCGCCGCTGATCGGGCTGACGATATCCAGTGCGTCCAACGTCCGCATCCCGGCGCGATGGAGCAGGCTTTCACCGGAATACAACGTTCGCAAAGCATTCGTGTGTGAGGCGCGCAAGCCGTTATCCCACAACGAAAAATCTTCAGGCGTGCTCAAGCTAACAGTAGGCACGAAGTTCAACAGCGAAGTCGGCTGACCGGAAGTGGACACAACCGGGAGGATGGAGGAAATTCCGCTGGCTTGCAGGTGACGGGTGATCCAACCGGAGGGAGTGTTCTTTGCCCCGGGTGTGCCCAACTCGATATATTCCTGCGCATCGAAATGACTGCGTGTGTCCACGTCCAATCCAACGGCATGGATGATGCCCGCTTTGCCTTGCTTATACAGGTCATATAAAGGAGACATGGCGGGATGCAAACCGAACTGGTCGTTCAGGCGCAGGAGATTTGGAATTTGAATATCAGGGCGTGCTTTTTCGTAAAAGCCGCGGTCATTGCCTTCCATCGGCGGGACGACATTGAGCGCATCCCAACCGCCGCGCAGGAAGATGACCACGAGCGTGTCGCTGGGGTTATCTTGTTTGGCGAAGGCGAGGTTGGTCAAGCGCGCGCCAGCCATGGCGGCAATGGCGGCGGAGCATCCCTGTAAAAATTGTCGGCGGGGGAGGATCGGATTCGGCATATTTTTTATTCCGTCAGCAAGCTGACGGACTCCATGGTTATTTCCACTGAAATTCCGGGCACATCAAAATGATTTCGACCATGGCGGGCAACACATATTGCACATGGTCTTCGGGCAGGGTCTCGTCAGGACCATATTCCTGCGCCATGACCGCGACGATGGCATTGCGGCTTTCGTCGGGTAGAGTCTGATTCAGGATGCGTTGGATCCAATGATCGGCGAGGGAAGAAGCGGTTCGTATCTTCGCCGGGGTTTGACCATGGACATCCGTAAGCACGTTATAGCCGGTGTCGTCGTCATTCATCCAATTCTCGGTGATGCCCACAGCAAAATTCCAGCGATACAACAACGACATGGAATTTGCCCAGGCTTCGCGCGTATCTGGGTAGCCATCGGGCGGGCGGCGCTCAAATAGAGCCTGACCCATCAAGCCGAGCATCCAATGGACTCCACCGGGGATGCGGGTGAAGTCGGAGTTGAGCGCGCGCATCATGGACATCGCCGCCTCGAACGGACGTTTGACCTTTCCGCCCCAACTGGCTTTGAACTCCGCCGAAAGCAGGATGGTCTCCATCACGCGCTTGAGTTGGTCGGGTGCATCTTTGAATTGCAGGAACGTATCCGCCGCAGCTTGAACAATGGATTCAGAGGGCACATCGGAAATAAATCTTCGGCAAAGTTTGCGGCAGACAAAGCGCGCCGTGCCGGGATGACTCGCCAACAGGTCCAGCACGTCATAGCCATCTTTCAAATCTTCTTGATCCGCCGGAATATATTTGCCAAGCACGAGCTTATTGAAACGGTCATGCCAGGGTTTGTAATATAGAAAGCCCCCGGTCTTCTCGACGCCATCCTCCCACTCGCCGAGGTCATCATCCACGCGCCAGCCGGTGAGACAACGCGCCGCTTCATAGACGTCGTTATCCACATAGCCTATGGCGACCCCGTTCGCATCCTTCTCGACCGAGTTCGGGTCATGCACACCCAGATAGTTTTCCGCGCCGAGAGTGTGAAGCTCGAACAGTTCGCGGGCAAAGTTCTCGTTGGGTCCGGCGTCACTGCTGTTGTTTTGGTTCAGGTAATACAACATGGACGGATGCTTCGCCACAGCTTCGAGCATCTGCCGGAAGTTGCCGAGCATGTGCGCGCGCAGGACGTCGCGGTTGTACGAGACAAGCAGCGGCACGCCGTCATCCTGCCAAAAGTAGACATTGAAGTGGTTATGCCAAAAATCCGCAAGCATTTCGGTGAGTTGTTTTTTGCTATACACTGCGCGCAGGACGGTTGCATCCGAGAGTTCGTAAGCAGGTTTGCTGTACCATTCCCAATATGAATCATCATTTGAGTCATAGGGATTGCTGGCGATATGGTCGGCATACAGTTGCTCGTGGGATTTATGCAGCGTTTCAAAACCGGCATTGTTGTAACGGTTTTCAAATTCACTGTCGTCGATCGAATCCGGATTGAGCTGTTGAGCGACAAAGTTTTGCAGGCGTTCATCATCCGTGGAACCGAGCGCGTTGAAGGTGTCCACGTCGCCGGGACGGATACCGAAGGTGAGACGGTTGAGTGCCAGGATCGCCATCGACACAGGCGGGAGCGGAGTCTGCGCTTCGGGCGTGATGACCACATCCTGCTGCGACGTATCCACTAGAATCGCGGTCGGTGTTTCAGCCTCCGGCGTACACGCGGCAAGCACGGAGGTTGCCGCCAATGTCCCGCCCAATTTGAGGAAATCTCTGCGAGTCAGTCTTCTGGTTTGCATATGTACCTCTGCCATGCTTATACAGGTTGGAAATTATTCAATATATCCCGCATAAGTACCAAGGCTAAAACAAGTGACAGTCACCTGCGGGTGACTGTCACTTTGAGAATACCACACGAAATGCTTCACTAACGTTTCTCTTGACCTCCGCCATCGTCGGGGCGGGATCAAGCAAATCTGCCAGCGAGATGACCGGCTCTGGTAAGCCGCAGGGGATGATGCCATTCCAATAATCCATGTTGGGATCCACGTTTAGCGCAAAACCGTGACGGGTGACTCCGCGTACATCCACTTTGACGCCGATGGCGGCGATCTTGGCGGGCGGCTCCTGCGCTATCCAAACCCCCGTTTTGCCGGGGCGTTGCATCCCGGTCACACCGAATTGATTCAACACCTTGATGAGCATCGCTTCCAATTTGCGGATGTAGCCGACATAATCAGACCTGACAATAGACCTGTCAGGTCTCTCAGAGTCATCTTCAAGAATAGAAGACTCTCCTGGAGACCTGACAGGTCTTAATGGATTGAGCGGAATCAATGGATACCCCACCAACTGTCCCGGTCCGTGATAGGTCACATCCCCGCCGCGGTCCACCCAAAAAGTGGAAATCCCTTTTTCTTTGAGTTGAGTTTCGTTCCAAAGCAGGTTTTCTGCATTGCCTTTGCGCCCGAATGTGTATACGTGGGGATGTTCCAGCAAAAGCAGTGTCGGCGGACGTATTCCCTCTGCGATCTCCGCCGCGTATTGATCCTGTAATTTCCAGGCGGTTTCGTAATCGATCAAACCGAGGTCTTGAATTTCAAGGGGCATAACGATAAGGAGTTACGAGTAATAAGATATGAGGAACGAGGAGTGAAAAAAATTTCACGTTTCACTCTTCACCTGAAATTTCAAGAGTGAAACGTGATAAGTGAAGACTATCCAAATATTCTGCGATAAAGATCGGATTCCAACAGCCCATTCGGGTCGCAGCGTTTCTTTAATTTTCTGAACTTCGCCACAGCCTCTTCGCCGTAGAACGCCAGCGCGGTTTCAGCGGTGGTCTCGCTATTCTTGGCGAAGTAGAACCGTCCGCCGTGCGCGATGATGATCTTGTCGAACTCCTGCAGCATGGCAGACATCTTCGGGCGGCTGGAATTGGTCACCTTGAAATCCAGTGCGAGCGAGAAACCATCCACAGCGTGGGTGAGCAGGAACGGGTCCGGGCGGTGACGTTTGGTCACACCAAGATAAGAAGGCATACCGCGCTTCAACGAGAGTTTCAGCAACTCCGTCCATGCGGCTTCGGCTGTCTCTTTGGGAAGGAACGATTGATATTGGATCAAGCCGTCGCGCCCATAGGAGAGTTCCCAGTTGGGGACGTAATCGAGCAAAAAGTGAAACGCCGCATGTGACTGGCGGAACGTATGCTTCCGAAGAGAGGATATATATTTTGCGATGTTGACCATGCGCCAACCCAGGTTGTTCGCAAAGGGCGTCATGAAATAATGCAGCATCGATTTCGGGAACACACCGAAGATCATGGGCGGCAGGATCTGATTCTTTAACTTCAACGTCTCTTGCGGGTTGGGGTCTTCGCCTTCATTTACGTAGCGCGCCGCGTGAATTTGTCCGCGCCCGAGTGAGGAACCGCCTGCGAACGTGTCTAGCCAGCCGACGATATAGTTATTGTGAGGCGCGCCGTCTTGCAGGGCGGAAAGATGTCGGTGTAGATTCTGCACTGGGAAGGCGTCCACGGTCAAAAGTCCCGAATGGATGCGTTTCAATTGCAGTGTAACGGACGTGAAGATTCCCAGCATCCCATATCCGCCGATCATCGCATGGAACAGGTCAGCATTCTTTTTTGGTGAGCAGGTCACTTCCGCGCCGGTGGGCAGGGTGGCGGTGAATTCCACCACGTGCTCGCCGATGGTGCCCATTTTGAAATTATTCTTGCCGTGGATGTTCGCACCGAGACAGCCGCCCAGGGTCGTCTTCATTGTGCCGGAGACGACGGGGGGCCACCAGCCTTCCGGCTCGACCTTCTGCCAGAGTTTCTCGAGCGTGACGCCGGGTTCGCATCGCACCAAGCCGGTAGCGGGATCCCATTCCAGGATGTTGTCCATCGCTGTGAGATCAAGCACGATCCCGCCGCCGTTGAGCGCGGCATCGTTGTAACTGCGCCCCGCTCCGCGCGCGGTGACGGTGAGTCCCTGCTGCTTGGCGAGTTTGAAGGCTGAATAGATTTCCTCGCTGCTGCGCGGCTGGACTACGTACGCTAGCGCGTTTAAGGAATGACCAAAATTTTCGAGTTGTGTGAAAGTTGTACGCATAGGGTTTTTACAAAATCTGACAGGTCTTCAAGACCTGTCAGATTTTACTAGAAGGATAACCGCCTGAAAATGAACGATGGGATATGCCGGATGACGAGCATGATGTATTGCCAGAAGAACGGCGTATAAATGGACTGCCTGCGTTTTTGCATGGCTTTGTAAATATCGTCCACAGCTTTTTCGACCGGGATTGCAAAGGGCGTGGGACCCACTGCAGCTTTGAGCATTTCGGTTTTGACGAACCCCGGCTTGACCGTGAGCACATTCACACCGTGACGGGTGAGCCGGTTGCGCAGCGCTTCGAGATAGGTGGCAAGCCCGGCTTTGGAGGTGTTGTACCCGGGGTTGCCCACACGTCCGCGGTCGCCAGCCACCGAGCCGATACCGACGATCTGACCGGCTTTGGCGCTTTGGAACATCTCTGCCACAGGGCTGAGCCATGCCATCGCACCGATGAGATTGACCTCGATCATCTTGCGGTCATTCTCAAAGTTGAATTTATCATTTCCGCCCGGCGGATAGTTGACTCCCGCCAGGAGGATGAAGCTATCCAACCCGCCGATCTCGGCAACGATCTTTTTTAGCAGGTTGGGAACTTCTTCGTAGTTGGTCACGTCGTGGGGGTATGCCAATGCGCGGGTTTCGCCGTTTGCCTGGTTGATCTCGTTGCAAAGGGCGGTTAATTTGGTTTCCTGACGGGCTACAAGAGCAATGGTGTATCCCTCTTTTGCAAGTTTGCGGGAAAGGGCGGCGCCCATCCCCTCGGAAGCGCCGACCAAAATTGCACGTCGGCGCGGATTCAGCGGTGTGGCTGGAACTGGCTTGGGTGTTTCGGACACGATAACCTCGATCAATTGAAATGAATTTTATTCTAACACAGTCCCAATCTTCAAAAATAGCGCTGGCAGGGTCGCCAAACGAATGTTTAAACGCGCGGATCGTGCTGTAAATGGATGAAAAAGTCATCTATTTCTGCCTGATTCGTCGGCAAAATCCACTTGTTCCGCATGTCTTCCACATCCCTTAATCAGAATTGCACGTGTATAATTGCACAAACTAGCGGCTTTTTTGGATACCCAAAAAGATGGTGAAATGAGCGATAACGAAAAAAAAACAGGGACAGTGTTTTCCAGGGCGTGGGAGATCATTTCAAAGGATACATCCATCCCTTCCGATGAGAAAAAATCGATCCTGAAATTGATCCAAGTCCTTGTGGAAGCGTCTGAGCGGACACAGGTGAAGCCGTCGCAGGGTGACGATCTTAAGACCATCACCCACGAGGTCATCTCCCGGCACGCGCTCCTGACCACGGTCAAACATCAGGCGGATGAATTGGACGCCCTGAAACGCATCAGCCTGAACCTGACCTCCAGCCTGAACCTTCAAACGGTGCTGGACGTTGTCGTGACGGAAGCCATGGGGCTGGTGAGAGACGCCAACGCGGCGCATATCTATCTTTACGAGCGGGGCAAGCTGGAATTTGGCGCATCCCTCAATAAGGATGGGGTAAGAAACAAAAGCTTTTCGTCTCCAAGACCCGACGGGCTGACCTATTCCGTTGCCCATAGCGGCAAACAGATCATCGTCGAGAACATCCTTGACCATCCCCTCTACAAAGATGTGCCCAGATCCTGGCATGGGTCGATCGTCGGCACACCGCTCAGGTATAAGGACGAGATCATGGGGGTCATGAATCTCTCGAGGATCGTGAACGGGCGCTTTTCCCGCTCTGAACTGCGCCTGATCGGCTTGCTGGCAGACCAGGCGGCGGTGGCGATCTACAATGCCAGCATGCACAAACGCGTAACGGAACTGGCGAACACAGACAGTGTCACCGGTCTGCCCAACCGGCGCGCGCTGGATGAACGGCTTCAGGATGAGTGGCGATATTCCGGACGTACGGGGGCGCAATTTTCGGTCGTGATGATGGACCTGGACGGGTTCAAGTCGGTCAATGACACGTTCGGTCACAATGTCGGCGATGAATTGCTCAACTCCCTCTTCAATTTTCTTGCCCAAAAAATGCGCGGCTCCGATTTCCTCGCGCGGTATGGCGGCGATGAACTCACGCTGGTGATGCACAGCACAGGCTTGGAAGCGGCGCAGTCGGTCACCCAAAAAGTGATCGACCTAATGAAGGAATACCATTTCAACTTCCCCAAAGGGACGAACCTGGAATTAGGGATCACTGCCGGCATTGCCGTCTTCCCCATCCACGCCAACAATCCCAGCGACCTCCTGCGCGCCGCGGACTCCGCGCTGTATCATGCCAAAAAATACCACCGCGGCGGGTATTCCGTCGCCAAGGGCATGACCGGCAGGCTGAACCACACCCGCCTCAAGGGGCAACCGTAGCGACCAGGCAAACCAAATCGAAGGTCGGGGGTTATAGTAACAAATATCAGACTGGGAGCCGACCATGGTTTCGACCAACTCAACCCACCATCCTCGTAAAGTCAAACTCATTCTTAATCCGATCGCAGATATGGGGCGCGCGTGGAAGACCGCCAACGACCTGCGTCCCATCGCGCAGGAATTCCGGGGCGAGCTCTCATGGAGCGGCACGGTCTATCCCACGCACGCCATCGAGCTTGCCCGTCAAGCCGCGGAAGAAGGCTATGACATGGTTGTCGCCATGGGCGGCGATGGCACAGTCCATGAAGTGATGAATGGACTGATGCAGGTTCCCGCAGAAAAACGCCCCATCCTTGGCGTGGTCCCCATCGGTTCAGGCAACGACTTCGCCTACTCCATCGGCATTGGAATGAGATCCGCGCAGGCGCTGGCACACGCGCTCAAAGCGGAAGACGTGCGATCCGTGGATGTCGGCATGATCACCGATGAACACGGACGCAAGGAATACTTCGACAACACCCTCGGCATCGGCTTCGACTCCGTGGTCACCATCCGCTCGCACAAACTGCCCGTCGTCAAAGGCTTCCTCATGTATCTCACGGCGGTCATTCAGACCATCATCTTGAATCACCACCCGATGACAATGATGATCGAAACCGGAACGGAAACCTGGCAGGACAAGAACATCATGTTCACCTTGTGCAACGGTCCGCGGGAAGGCGGCGGCTTCATGCTTTCGCCCGAGTCGAAGAACAACGACGGCGAGATGGAGTATGTAGCCGTCACTAACGTCTCACGCGGAACCATGTTCCGCCTCGTGCCGGAATTCATGAAAGGTACACACATGCGCTTCAGGCAGGTCCGCATGGGCAAATTCAAGAAGCTCACGCTCACGTCCGACCTTCCACTTTATATCCATGCCGATGGCGAGATCTTCACCAGTTTCGGCAGTAATTTGAAAAAAGCAAGTTTCGAGATATTGCCCCAAGCCCTTCAAGTGGTTCACGGGTAAAGAACAGCGGCTGAGTTTCAGCCGCTGTTTTATTTTTGCGTGGATTTTCGAGACCAGTAAAAAAAGCTTGATGACTATCCCATCAACCGTGCCAGCGCCATGAATGCGATCGAGATCAAAATACACATGGTGTTCCCGACCGTCACAAAGGATGCGCGTTTGCGAAGCGCCAGCATGGCAGACATCTGTGCGTCAGTAGGCTTGCCCTGGATCTGCGCACCGAGCGCCGCCATCGCGCCATTCGTATTGCCGATAAAGTAACCGAAGATGAAGGCAATGATCCCTGCGGTCGCACCGATGCCGAACCCGATCCCCTGACCGGTCCTCATCCAGGCAGAGCTGAACCAATTGGAGTTGACGCCGTACAAATACGACCCCGCCAGAACGGTGGTGAGTCCTGCGAGCATCATAAAACGTGAGAAGGATGTCTTGCCCATCAGGTGACCGGCGAACTGTCGGCCGGTATCACCCGTCACGCCGATGGCTGGACCCACAAAAAAGTTCATCAGGATCGCGCCGCCGCCCCAGCAGATGCCTGCAACGATGTGAAGAAAACGTAAGACCGAAAAAAGTGTGAACATATGAATCTCCTATTTATAAAATGTTTCCACGCAGATTTTGGCTATTACAACACGTCTCAGCCGAAAAGCTACTCCGACCTAAGTACCAGTGCAAGACGAAAATCCTTCCCAAAAGTTCCAGCGCCGCCCGCACAAGGGATGATAGAATCGCGGCATGCCGGATCTCTCCTCTTCACTTCACAAACAGGATATTGGACATCTCCGCATCGTCGCCGAATTCTGGGGTTTGGAATTGGAATCCAACGAAACCGACTCAGCCCTCGAAGAACTTTGCGCCTCGCTTCTGGACCTTGAAGCGGTCGTTGAAACCCTGGACGTTCTCCCCGCCGAGGCCCGCTCCGCGCTCAATGCGCTGGTCACGGCTGGCGGAAAGATGGAGTGGGCGATCTTCTCGCGCAAATACGGCGATGTTCGCGAGATGGGCGAAGGCAGACGCGACCGGGAACGTCCGCACTTGAAGCCGACATCCACCGCCGAGATGCTCTTTTATCGCAGCCTGCTCGCCAGGGCATTCTTCGAAACCGAAAAAGGCTTGCAGGAATTTGCCTACGTCCCCGAAGACCTTTTGGAGATCATTGTTGAAGTGCAAGCCGACCATTCTGCGCCCGCGCATAAGAATGAGCCGCTTGGGCGTCCCGCCACGCCGGTTGAAAAGGCGCATGAAATTCCCGCCACCGACAATATCCTTGATGACGCGACGACGTATCTCGCGGCGGTACGACTAAGTATGGAGTCCAGCAGCTTGCCGCTGAATGTACAGAAGCAAGCTCTTGTACTCCCAAAAATGCTTAACATTGCCGGTCTCCTTAAAAAGAACGCCTTGCAGTCCGAAGCCGTTAAGAGCTTCCTAGAAGCATCACGTGCTGACGCATTGAGCCTGCTTCATAAAGCCTGGTTCCGCTCGACGACCTTTGACGAACTGCGCCTGTTACCGGGCATCCTCTGCGAAGGCGAGTGGACGAACCAGCCGCAGGTGACGCGCGAATTTTTGATGAACCTGATAAACGACCTTCCGTCTGGCAAGTGGTGGAGCATTCCCGCCTTTGTGAAAGCGATCAAGGAAAAATATCCCGATTATCAGCGCCCTGCCGGAGATTATGACTCGTGGTTCATCAAGCGTGAATCAGACGGTCAGTTCCTGCGCGGATTTGCCTACTGGGATGCGATCGACGGAGCGTTGATCAGATATGTGATCCAGATGCTGCTTATGCTTGGGCAAGTCGACCTGGCTGCCCCGGAAGAGGGAAAGGAACCGACGGCATTCAAAATACAGTCGAACCTCGAAGGTCAAAAGTCGAAGGTGGATGGAAAGATCACGGTTTCATCCAACGGAAAGATCATCATTCCCCGCCATTTTTCGCGCGCTGTGCGGTATCAAATTTCACGATTCTGTGAATGGGGCGCGGAGAAGAACGACGAGTTCACGTATTCTGTCAGCGCGAAGTCGTTGAAACGCGCCAATGAGCAGGGCTTGAAAGCGGAACAACTGCTGGCGATGCTCGTGAAATATACGAACGGCACCGTCCCGCCTGCGCTGGTCAAATCGCTCAAACGTTGGGACTCGCATGGCGCCGAAGCCAAAGTGGAGAGTCTGCTTGTGCTAAGGGTCACCAGCCCCGAGGTCATGGAGGAGATGCGGAAATCGAAGGCGGGAAAATTCCTCGGCGAGTTATTAAGTCCCACTGCGGTCGTCGTCAAAAGTGGAGCCGTCGAAAAAGTGATGGCGGTGCTGACGGAGTTGGGCTTGCTGGCAGAGGTGATAAGTGACAAATAGAATCGTGACATCCCGCATGGGGGAAATCGCTATAATAAAACTGCATTTTCAATAAGGAGAAACCATGTCAAAAACGGATTGGATCCAGCAAGAGATCGATTCTCTCAAGTCGCAGGGGTTGTATAACAACATCCGCACCATCGGTTCGCCGCAGGGCGCATGGCTGGTGGTGGACGGCAAAAAGGTTTTGAACTTCTGCTCGAACAATTATCTGGGGTTGGCGAATCATCCCGCGTTGACCGCCGCCGCGAAAAAAGCGACGGATGAGATGGGCGTGGGTCCCGCCGCGGTGCGCTCGATCGCCGGGACAATGAGCCTGCATGTTGAACTCGAAAAGCGCCTCGCACAATTCAAAGGCGTGGAAGCGGCGATCACCTTTCAAAGCGGATTCACTGCGAACTTAGCCACCATCCCGGCATTGGTCGGAAAAGAAGATGTGATCTTCTCAGACCGACTCAATCACGCATCCATCATTGACGGATGCCGTCTCTCCGGCGCGAAGATCGTCGCGTATGAGCATAACGATGTGAAGTCGCTCGAAGAACAGATAAAAGCCAACCTGAAAGATTTTCGCCGCGCGCTCATCATCACCGACGGCGTCTTCAGCATGGATGGGGACATTGCGCCCCTGCCCGATATTTACGAAGTGGCGAAAAAATATGACATCTTGTTGATGGTGGATGATGCGCACGGCGAAGGAGTGCTCGGCAAGGGCGGACGCGGCATCGTCGATCACTTCGGCTTGCATGGCAAAGTGGATGTGGAAGTGGGCACGATGTCGAAGGCGTTCGGCGTAGTCGGAGGAATGGTCGCGGGCAAAGCGGTCATCATCGAATGGCTGCGTCAGCGTGGACGTCCCTTCCTGTTCTCCTCCGCGGTGACCGTGCCCGATGCGGCGGCGTGTCTCGCGGCGGTTGACCTGCTCGAAGACTCCACTCAACTCGTAGATAAACTTTGGGCTAACGCCAAATACTTCAAAGCCGAAATGAAGAACCTCGGCTTCAACACGGGAGTGAGCGAAACTCCCATCACCCCGGTCATGCTCGGTGAAGCGCCGCTGGCGCAACAGTTCAGCCGCGAGTTATTTGATGCAGGCGTGTTCGCAATGGCGCTCGGCTTCCCAACCGTGCCGCAGGGCAAGGCGCGCATCCGCGTGATGATCTCCGCAGCCCACTCGCAAAACGACCTCGATAAAGGCTTGGAAGCATTCAAGAGCGTGGGGAAGAAGTTGGGTGTGATTTAGAGAGCAGGTACAAGTTATAAGAGATGAGTAACGAGTAACGTGGGACATCACTCACGTTACTCGTTACTTTTTTACTCATTTCTCATCCTTCTTTCTTCATCGTTTCCCCTTCGATATCCCGCCTGCTTCCCTTCGAAAATTGGACGAATCCCCCACGATTTGCA